>DAINPB010000031.1:0-2092 GCA_036743655.1 Candidatus Saccharimonadota bacterium | reverse complement strand
AGCCAAATTCCATTTGGCGTTCGGCTGGCTTGCTGCATTATCTGTATCGATTGCTACTGCTGCACTGGCAACCATTTCATAAAGATTTCGTTCAGTAGCAGGTTGAAAACAAGGGGCGGCAAAACCGCCCTTTGTCGATTCTCAAAATCCCCCAAGCTTAGCGGCAAGACTACCGTCGTCCGTCGATTATTTAATTGTTCTGTAACTTCCCGAACGAATAATCTTGATAGCTAGAGTGACAAACAATTGTTGCCGTCTGCTTATCATCAGATAGTAACGCATGGTTGTTTACCGGAGAAGTACAAGAGGGTGCGCTAGGTACCGGAGTTCAATACGGCAGTCCCAAAAAAATCTCTCTTCAATCTACTTGCAATTAATTCGTTCGAACTATCTTTAATCAATCTGTAACACTCTTTCTGTATATCTCTTCTTCGCAACTTAAGTATGCCTCTGTTGAGTAATGAGTTAACACGAGTAATGAGTTAACACAGAACTTGTGGCTAATCCTAACGAATTCATTGAATATTAAGGAGGGCATTATGAGATTCAGGAAAACTGCACTTAGCCTTTTTGTTGGCCTAGCCATTGGCGCCACAACTATCGCTCAAGCCGCCGAAATCGAGCACGCACTGCTGATCAGCGTAGACGGCCTCCACGCCCTGGACGTGAAGCGTTATGTTGAAAGTCACCCAAATTCCGCCCTTGCTGAGCTTGCCAAACATGGCACCACTTATACCAACGCTCGGACGCCCTCCAACTCCGATTCCTTCCCAGGACTGCTGGCCTTGGTGACTGGCGGCTCACCGATCTCTCATGGGTTATTCTACGACGTCAGCTATGACCGTACCTTGTTCGATCCGACCAACACTAGTTGTTCCGGCCGTGCAGGCAACACCATCGTGTTCGACGAGAGCATCGACAAGTACTCGTCCGCGAACGTTTCGCTGAACGTCATCGACCCGGCTAGGCTGCCGCGCGGACTGGACCGGCAAGGTAACTGCGAACCAGTTTACCCGCACAACGCGATGAAAACCAACACGGTCTTCGAGGTGGTCAAAGCCGCTGGCGGCCGCACAGCCTGGGCGGATAAACACCCTGCTTATGACATTGTCAATGGCCCTTCCGGCAAGGGCGTAGATGACCTCTACACCCCGGAAATCACCAATGTCAACGGATTCGACGCCACCGTCAGTGTGGTCTGCACGGTCGAGAACGATCAGAAAAAAGTTGCAGCCATCATCAACGAAATCCATGGCCTAAAGCATGACGGCTCGCGTGAGATTGGTATCCCAACGGTATTCGGGATGAATTTCCAAGCGGTGAGCGTCGGACAGAAGCTGGCTCATGACAACAGTGACGGTAGCTGTACGCAAAGCACCCTAACCGGCAAGGCTGGAGGTTACATTGACGGTGCGGGTACCCCTACAGAAGTCCTTGCCTATGGCTTGCAGAAGACTGACGAGGCGCTGGGGAGCATGATCAATGCACTCAAACAGCAGGGCATCTTTGAATCCACTTTGTTCATCGTAAGCGCAAAACATGGCCAGTCGCCCATTAACCCGGTCAAGGTCAACAAGCCAGGGCATTTTGCGGATCTGGTGGCGGCCCTGCCTAATGCCAGCAGCCCAGCAGCACAGGCTATCGCCAGCGCCGCTGCCTGCTCTACTGGCCCTTGCGGTTTCGTTCAGGACGACGATGTCGCGCTGATCTGGCTTCAGGATCAAAGCCAGACCCAGATGGTGGCTGACTATCTAAACACCAACTCCAAAGCACTGTTTATCGACGAGGTGTTGGCAGGTGACGAATTGAAGCTCAAGTTCAATAATCCAGCGACCGACAGCCGTACGCCTGACATCATCGTGCAACCTCAGTACGGCACTATCTACACGGGATCAGGCAAGAAGAATGCTGAACACGGTGGTTTCAGTTTCGGTGATACCAATGTCGGTCTGATTGTCTCGAATCCGCGCTTTGCCCAAAGTGTTATAAAAACCCCTGTGGTCACTTCCGAAGTTGCACCAACGATCCTGCAGGCTCTCGGCATCGATCCTCATGCACTGCATTCGGTGCAGATCGAGCACACCGAGGTATT
>DAINPB010000030.1:0-2932 GCA_036743655.1 Candidatus Saccharimonadota bacterium | reverse complement strand
TCTGGGTGCGCGGTATCTGTATGAGCGTGGTTTTAGTACGCTGCGGCTGTTCTTGTATTCTTTTGAGCCGAACACTCGAAATTTGGTTGATTGTACGCTGCAAACCCATGCCGATGACTTCGATACGGCGGTCAAATATCTTGAAGCCAAGCAGGTTCCCACGATTTTTGCAGAAGGGCACAGCTACGGTGGGCTGACCGTATTAAAAAGTCAGTCCTCACTGGCCGGAGCGGTGTTATGGGATCCGACACACGGTCTGGTTTTTCACGACCCCAAATTACTCAAGTTTTACGAAAACGCCCATATCGAAGAAACCGATAAACTCAAACTGTTTCTGGACGGCTATGGATATATTGAGCCAAAGGCGATTACTGAGGAACAAAACGAAATGGGCGATACCTCGGACTGGGCGGCGCACAAGGGCTATCCGCTGAAGATTATTTCGGCCGCAAAGGGTGTGATGACAGCACTGCACGAGCGTTATATTGAAGCGGCCGATGAGCCAAAAGCGCACATTGTGATACCGGAAGCACATCATCAGTTCGACGATTCCGACAAAGTAATACTGAAGTTATTCGAAGAAACAGCCAATTGGTTCCAGGAGGTTATTGATGGCAGAAATTGATAAGAAGGCAGTGCCGACGAAGCTGCTGTGGGTGGATTTGGAAATGACGGGGTTGGATCCGGAGCAGGACGTTATTCTGGAAGTGGCCGCGGAGATCACTGACTTCGACTTCAAGACATTGGCCAGCTACGAAGCGATCGTGCGGCAGCCGAATGAGGTGGTTGTGGAGCGGATGCAGAAGAATATCTGGTGGAAAGACTATCCGGCCAACCGGGACGAATTTATACGCAAAACAGCCGACGGTAAATCCAGTCAGCAAGTAGAGCAAGAGCTAATTGCACTGGTGCAGGAGCATTTTGGAACGGAACCAGCGGTGTTGGCGGGCAATAGTATTCACAATGATCGCGGGTTTATTAAACAGTGGTGGCCACAGCTGGATTTGAAGCTGCATTATCGGATGCTCGATGTCAGCGCTTTCAAAATACTCATGCAGGCCAAATACGACGTGCAATTCGAGAAGAAAGAGGTTCATCGCGCCTTCGATGATATCCAAGCCTCAATTGCTGAGTTGCAACATTACTTGGAATGGTTTACAGTCAACAAATGACAGGTAAGCTGAGGAGTATCTGATGGCAGAAAGACTGGAAGCGGTTGAAGCATTGGGTAGAATGCTCGACGTAAAAGAAGGCGCCGAGCTATTCTTGGAGCGTCAACGAGAGTTAGGAAGATATGCCAGCCGTTTGTTGCAAGATAAAGGGGAGCTTATTTTGTCAACGTACGTAGGGGGAGGGCGTAGATTTTTCAGTCGCCACCCAGAAGCTAGAAGGGAAATTAGCGCTGATATGCTTTTGTACCGGGCAACTATGCCTGTGGCTGTCGGTGAGTCTTATGTCGTCTTGCGTGATGATATTAAAGCGCGAGGTACGGATCCTGGTTGTAGCGAGTTGCTGGTGCTCAAGAAGAAGGGATTCGTGCAGTTGGCTAATATAGCATTCGGTTCAGATCCTAACAAGGAGACCCTTGCATTATTCACCTCAAAAGCACCCTTGACCATCCCGGACGTAGCGCCGTTAGAGGAGTATCACCTCGAAGCTATCGAGGCTCTCTTGGGGCACGTTGATAGCTCGCTCGATCCGTTAAGTGCATCGGTAGGCGAAATGCCTCGAATAGCTAGGGGAGAAGAAATGGGTCGCATGGCCGCCACGCTTACCGGCATTATCAATCGGCGTGATGATGCGGCCGCGGTATTTGTGCCGTCATAAATAGTCCATAAACATGAATCACAAAGAAGTTGAAACCTACATTCTGAGTATGCCGAACGCCTGGCTGGATTATCCGTTTGGCGAGGGGGTGGCGGTGTATAAGGTGGGGCCGCCGGATAAGGGGAAGATGTTTGCGCTGATTCGGGAGGGCAAAGAGCCGGTGCAGCTGAGTTTGAAATGCGACCCGGAGTTATCGAGAGTGTTGCGTGAAAAGTACGACGAAATCATGCCCGGCTATCACCTCAATAAGAAGCACTGGAACACGCTGGTACTAGCCGGTCAGCTGGGCTGGGATGAGGTGCAAGGACTTATAAGGCATAGTTATGAATTGGTTGCGAACGGCTAACTGCTTGCTTAGCTTGCCGGAGCGTTGAGCTGCTTGAGTAGCAGCGTGGCGCTATGGTAGTCACTGCTCAGTAATTGGCGACCTTTTGGCCCTTTGGTCTGGTCGTAGGCGTGCTTCATGTCTTGCTGATAGGCGGTTAGTTTGGTTTGAAGGATTTGCTGGAAGGTTTGATCGAAGGTGCTGTTAGCCGCCGCCGCAGTTAATTGATCGTCGAGGCTGGTACTGACTTTTAGTTTGAGGGTCTTGGGGCTGACCTTCTGACCATTCCCCTTGAGATAGGTCAGGAGTTGGGCTTGGGCGCTGGCTACGCTGAGCTGGACGGTAATTACCGAGTTTTGATTGGTGGTCGACATGGTTTGCTGTTGCTGACCAGCGGTAGTTGTTAGATGTATAAGTTCTTGCTGGTCTTGAACAACGGCTACAAAGGGAGTGAGGTTGGGCCCACTGCTCACCAAACCTTTGATAATAAGTATTAAGATGAGTAGCCCGAATAGGCCGCCACCTAACACCAGTCCGCGCTGCAGGCTGGAGTTTCCGCCGGGCAGGGAGAACGCCTTTGCCGGAGGGGGCGCTTCGGGATTCATGATAAAGCCGTATTCTGGCGCGTGCGGCGGCACACTCGGGTCGCCGGGCGGGTAGGCCATTGAGGTCATCGGCTGCTGCGGGTAGACAGTGTTTGGCGCTGGCGGTGCTGCTGCTGGAGTGGGAGCAGGGGTATCTTGCGGAAACGGCGCATTGGGTAGTAGCGTACCCGGCTGT
>DAINPB010000029.1:0-6036 GCA_036743655.1 Candidatus Saccharimonadota bacterium | reverse complement strand
TTTTTGTTTTTGAGCACTTAATTTGTTCAAGCGCTATACGTATCTTATAGAATAGATAAAAAGCCGTCAATAACAATTATGGTTAATTACTTAATAAAGCTGTGCATAACTTTTGTCGCGGGGTGGTGCTGGGTGCCTGAACAAGTGGTTTGCTGAGCACCACGGCCCACAAAAATAGTCGTCTTGCCGGGCTATTGTTGGCGCAAAGAAACCGACTCAATAACGCTGCCACGTTCATTGCGTTGGCAGTCAATGACGCCGTGGCGCTCCAAGGCATTGAGCGCTTGGATGTAGTCGGCGTGATTGACGGAGCCAGTTCTTTCAACCAAATAGTAATGCTTAATAGCCTTGGCTAAGTCGTGTTTTTTGATCTTGGCGTGAATAAGCGATGGCGCCTTGTCGGTATTGCCGATGAAGTACGGCCGATAAGACCATCGTCGGGTCAGGGACTGCATTTCTAGCGTGGCGGCGTATGCCAAGCCTGCGATGGTATCATTCTCTTCGCTCTGGATTTTTTCGAAGGTGGGGGTCATCTGGGGCACACGACCATTGCCGGCTACCGCAGTAAGAGCCAGCGCTCTCCATTGCTCTCTTACTTTCTCTTGGCGCGCTAGGAATGTTTGATGGCTAAGTTCGACACTGCTAGGGGTTCGACGAGGCTCATCAATGTGTTGTCTGAGTGGCTGGGTTTCGGGTAATAGTTCAAGTTTTTTGATTGCTCGGTTTTCAGTCCCACGAATAGCCTCGCGTGTAATGTTGAATACTCTGCCAACTTCATCGAGGCTCATAGGCAGTTTGCCTTCGATTCCATAGTGCATGGTTAGGATTTTTCTCTCGCGGTATGATATATCTTCGAGAGCTTTGTGCAGAATTTCTTTTGTTTCATGTTCGGCGGCTTGTTCGAAGGGCAGGGGTGCTGTATCGATTAGCTGACGTTTGACAGGTCTTAGTAATCGCCTGTAGACCAAGGCTCGTCTCATAAAACGTAGATCTTCTACGGCCTCAAGGCTTAAGCCGGTAGCTTCTGACAGCATTTCGGTGCTTATCTCGACTAAACTGGCTGTTCCTAGTTGGTCAGCCAGTTTGCGTTCGGCTGCTTCTAGTTTTGCGCGCTTACCATGAAAATCATTAGGTAGCTTGATTAAGCCAATCTCTGCGCTTCGTTTGACCAAGGATCGGAATATGGATAATTGGGCGTATGATCGTAGGGATGAATGTCTGGTGGGATCGTAATTCTTCAAGGCGAGCTCTAAACCCTCTATGGCATTGTGGAAGTGATCTTCTATGGTCAGTTCCTCGGAACCGGTTTTTTCGGCGAACTGCTTGGCAGTGCCATACATTGATCGTAAGAAGCGCAGCACCAACTCTTCCTTAGCGGCTTGGTCACCGGCGGCGATTCTTCGGCCATATGCCTTCCACTCAGTAGCCGTGAGGCGTTGATTAGGCAGCTTATCTACCCCTAGCATGGCTTTCACGGCTGCTTCGTTGAGAGCCCATTTGTCGAGGCGGGGTTTCTCGGGCTCGGCTTTTGGCTGATTCTTGCGGTCACGGGCATGCCGGATGGTTTTGACGGCTTGGTGGGCTTCGTCGGAGAACGTGAAGCTGGCTTCGGTTTCTACGGTGGTGGGGGTTCTTGAACCGCGGACTGCCCGTGTTCTGTAGTATCTGATGCCTTTCCGGAGGCTGTTGAGCGTAGTGAGGCGATCCCAGCTGGCGACGAAATCCAGCACCAAGACACTCTCCTTGCCGGGTATTTTGCGTAAACCCCGGCCAAGTTGCTGGAAGAAGACGGTTTTGGACTCGGTTGAGCGCAAGAACACTTCGGCGTTGATCTCGGGGACATCCAGGCCTTCATTGAGCATATCGACGGCCAGCAGGGTGGTTATGTCGCCAGCTCGGAAACGGGCTAGGCGGTCTTTCTTCTGGTCTGGTGATAGTTTGGAGTGCAGTACTTCGGTCGAACCGGGCAGTAAACTGGCGAAATATTCGGTGTGGGGGATTGAGGGGCAGAAAATCAGCGTGCGCGGATCGTCCAGCTGCTCCAAATGCTCGCTGATGGTGGCGGCGATGGCTTCGTCGCGTTTGGGTACGAACAGCATTTTGTTGATCGCTTTGAGGCTTAGGCGATCAATGGTCTCATCATCCAGCTGTCGCACCCGATCTGTTAATACGTGATAATCCGGCCGCGCCAGATAGCCTTCGGCGATGGCCTCCTCGAGGAGAATCGTTGCCAGTACCGGGCCAAAAATATGCTTCAAATCTTGCTGGTCGCGTCGTTCAGGGGTGGCGGTCATGCCAAGCTTGAAGACGGGTTTGAAATAGTCGATAACTGCTCGGTAGGTGGGGGCGGGGGCGTGGTGGCTTTCGTCGACGACCATATATTTGAATTCACGGGGGTCGAAGGCCTCGAAGACGCGGCCACCACCTAATTTGCGCCCCATACTTTGAAAGGTAGCAAACACCAGTTGCTCCTGATCTTGATATTCACCGCCGAACATATGCCCATGGGAACTGGTACCGGTGACTTCAGAGAATTCTTGACTGGCCTGCTCCAGGACGTGGGCTTTGTGACAGAGGTAGAGGACGCGGTCGTCGGGGTGCTCCTTCAGGAAGAGTTCGACGTCGCTGGCCACAATGAAGGTTTTGCCGAGGCCGGTGGCGATGTTTATGCCGCCAGATTTGACGTTCGAAGTGCGGGCAGTGTAAATAGAGTCTAAGACGTTTTCTTGATAGGGTAAGAGAACTTTCTGTTCTGGAAGGGCTGGCTGCACCTGCTCCGCAAACTCATGAGGCATTAAGTAACTTTACCATCTTTAATATCTTGCGTAAATGGTGGTCTGCTCTGGGGTGTGTTGTTTCTGGGGCGTGGGGCTGGAGCAGGGTTTTTGATGGCAATTCAGATAGTTTATGTGGTATAATATATAAATTATGCACGAGGTCAATAAAGCTAAGTTTTCGCCGGCCGCAGAGGCGGTGTTTGATTACTTCTCTGGCGGTAATGAATCTGCCGACCCCAAGTTTGCCGAATATCGGGAGCGGGGGCTGGTGATGACTAATAATCTTGGGTTGCATGTCCTATCTTTTGATGCAGGGCCTGGCAGCCTGCTGTATGAGATATACTGCAGCAATTTTTCGGATACGATTCTTGAGGCGCTTGGCCGAGTGCAGCGTACTGAGCCGGATTTGTGGCAGTCGGTTTTGACGCTGAGTAGTGAGTGCTCAACATTGATGGATAAGTTTCTTGAGCAGAAACAGGCGCAGAACTCGGAGGCTGACGCCACCGGGGCGTTATTGGAAGATGCTTATTGGCGTAAAGCGGCGGCTACCAGCGAAGTTTTCAATTGCTTGGAGCCTTTGATGCCAGAAGATGCGCTTAGTCTTTGTAAGTAGCAAACTGAACCTCGGGCTAAACTCCTTAGAAAGCCCTAACGAAGCATAAGAGGATTGACATTTTGGCCTCGTCGTGCTAGTCTAGAACCTGTAAGTCACCAAAACAAAAAGTTCGTACAATTTGGAACAATCCCGCAGATTGCCGAGGCGATCGCGGAAGAAGCCCTCGCGGGGGTGGACTTACATCGCAAAAGGCTGCGTGTCACGTCGCAAGCATTTGCACACGGAGGTATCCGTACGGCGCTCTGTTTGGCCCTCAAGGCCGATAGAGCGGTCAGTCAGCTGTGGGTGGCAAGCGCTACAATAGTTTATTTATATGAGCGGATTTGTCACCCCAGCACCATAACTAGTCTTATAATTTGAAGGCTGCGTGGCTCTGCAATCATATAATAACAGCGCCCACAGCCCGTATTGATCTGATAGATAACTTATAGTGAAGACATTATTTACAACTTTCCGATTCTGGTTCGTTACCGGCTTGCTGGTCGTCGATCTGCTATTCTTCACGCTGACGAATCCGGAGCGGCTGCCGTCGTTTGCCTGGATTATTGGCTTGGTCTTGTTGGCGGCTACCTTGTATAGCCTGTTGTACGCCGTTCTCGGGGTGGCTGATTGGTATGGCTTGCCGCTGGGGTGGCATCGGCGACGTTTGGCTGGAATGCTTGTCGGTCTGACCTGTGGTTTGCTGGCCTTGCAGTCGGTGGGTGAGTTGAGTACCCGCGATATACTGGTTGTTCTGCCGCTGGCACTGATCGCCTATCTTTATAGTTCATACGCGGGAGGCAAGCGGCCAGCTTCCGGAACAGAAACTTGACGCCTAGCCGCTGCCGAATATCGAGTTCTGGTAAAAAGTATGTTATTATGTATTAATTAGTGAGTTGTAGCCCTATCATCAAGCTTGTCGGGGCTGTATACTATAGACTATGGATTCTGCACCATCATCAAATGAAACCACTGGTTTAAGCCTGCCGCCCCCCGTAGAGGCTGAACAACTGCCTATGTCCGATGGGGCAACAGAGGCGGGGCCTGCTGCTGCCGAACAGGCGGTTGCTAGCCCGGAAGTGGCCGCTGCCCGTGGACAAACTGCCGCCGCTGCAGCACCAGCCGTGCCACTCCCGCTGCCGACGCCACAACCGGCTGGCTCTATCCCTCAAGATGATTCGACGCCGCTATCGCAGGCCACGCTTTCTGCGCTTGATGACCCTGATCTGATAGAGAAGGAATGGGTCAACAAAGCCAAGCAAATCGTGGAGCGCACCAGAAACGACCCACACCAACAGAGCGAAGAGCTGACCCTAGTCAAGGCTGACTACATAAAGCAACGTTATGGTAAGACAATAAAGCTCAGTAAGTAGACTCGATGACAACTATTCTTATTGCCTTGGCTGTCATTCTGGTAATTGTTATGATTGCCGCGCCGATTATCTTCTTCCAGACGCGACGTGTTTTTCGCGAACAGAAGAATTACGAGCGCGGGCTGAAGATCGTTCCGCTGTTGATTCATTTGCCGCCACCTAGTGATGACACCGATGTCGGTGGCCGCGATACACGCGATGTGACCGATGAGACCATCAGCAAGGCCACTATTATTTATAATATTATTTCGAGTACGCTGCAGAAGGGTTTCAAGAGTAACTTCTATGGACAGCGGCACTTCAGCTTTGAGATTATTGGCAGCCAGGGATTTGTGTACTTCTATGCGGCGGTGCCGATTGCGCTCTTAGAGGTGGTGCGCCAGGCTGTGGTCAGCGCCTATCCAGCGGCACGCTTAGAAGAGGTCGCCGATCATAATATCTTCAGTCAGATTGGTAAGGTTAGTGGCACCTTGGGCGGCGAGCTAAACCTCAAAGAATCTTACGCCTATCCGATTGCCACTTATCAAGACCTCAAGCGCGACGCCATGCAATCTCTCCTGAACGCGCTCTCGACGCTGGGCAAAGAAGACGGTGTCGGTATTCAATTCCTGATGCGACCGGCCAATCCCGGTTGGCGCAAGGCGGCTTCGACGGTGGCCAGCAAGAAACGTAAGGGTAATGACAAGAAGTTGGGCCCAGGTGAAATGATGCGGAATTTGGCCGTGGCCTTCGTGAAACCACCCGAAGGCGATGGCAAAGACGGCGACTCCAAGAAGCCAGAATTATCAAATCTGGAGCAGTCAACGCTCGACGCCATCGATGAAAAAACTCGTCACGCAGGCTACGAAGTAGTTATCCGAATAATCGCCTCGTCGAATATCACCCAGCGGGCGCAAGCCATTCTGGCCAATGTCGTGGCCAGTTTCTCGCTCTATGACGCACCCGGCCGCAACGGCTTCAAATATAGCCCCGCCAAAGATGTCGACGCGCTGGTTACCGCCTATATAATGCGATTCTTCCCGCCGCAGCATAATAAGAATATCCTGAACTCGGTGGAGCTGGCGACGCTGTTTCATTTCCCTGATCAGCGGAATATTCCGACTTCGCAGCTGGCTCGCCAGGACTCTAAGCAGGTTGATGGGCCACGTAATATCCCAGAAGATGGCTTGCTGCTGGGGTATAACCTCTTCCGCGGCGCTAAGAAGCCGATTCGCCTGAGCCTGCACGATCGGCAACGGCACATGTACGTGGTGGGGCAAACCGGTACCGGTAAGTCGACCTTCCTGGAGAA
>DAINPB010000028.1:0-7017 GCA_036743655.1 Candidatus Saccharimonadota bacterium | reverse complement strand
CAAAGCCGAAGAAGCCGAGTGACAAAATACGGATAAGGTTGTGTGAGGAGATGACAATGTGCAGTGTGTTCATAGGTGCATTTTTCTATTATTATAGCATTTTATATTACAGAAGTAGTTACGCTTATGTGCATTATGCTTGGAAATAGTTGGACAGAGCTCATGCTTATTGACTCTTCGGCGTGACAAATGAATTATTAATCAACATATGTGCCAGGTCAGCGAAAACTGGCTGGCCGCCATACGACCCCGCATAACCCGCCACACCTGGCTGCATATTATAGACTACGACGACATACTGCGGCTTGTCGCCACCGACGAAACCGACGTAGGTGCCATTATATTTGTCGGCGTAGTAGCCGCCGCCTGGTTGCGCGATCTGGGCCGTCCCGGTCTTGCCGCCGACGATGTAATCAGGGCTAAAATTCAGATAGGAGAAGCCAGCCGTCAAGTGCTGCTGCACCACATACTGAAGCAACGGTATCATCTCCTGGCTGACTTTTGGTGATACCACATTGCGGGCTAAGGCCTTTGGTCGGACGACAGAGGCGCTGCCATTGGCAGCTACCGTTTGGGAGACCAAGTGCGGCTGATAGTAGGTGCCGCCGTTCAGAACGCTGGCGTCGGCCGCGGCCATTTGCAGCGCCGTAATCTGTAGTCCCTGACCAAAGGATGTTTCAGCATAGGTCAAATCAATCCCGGCGCCATTGTCCTGTGGCTTCGGCACCGCAAACACCGACTCCGAACTCTGCTCTACCCCAGTCGGCTGGCCAAAATGATAGTGATTGGTCAGATAGTTATACCAAGCATTGCGTGCCTGCGTGTTGATCTCGCCACCCCCCATTTGCATCAGCATCCAGGTCGCGCCAGTATTGAGCGACAGGTTGAGAACGCTGCCAATGCTCTGCTGGCGCGCCCCGCCGTCTTCTTCAATGTCGGTGATATTAAACCCGTCAACTATCCAGTGCGCCGGATCGTAAAACGTCGTATTAGGCTGGATAACCCCCTGGTCAAGAGCGGCTGCCGTTGTCAGGACTTTCATGGTTGAGCCTGGCTCGATGGCATTCGTAACGGCTGCATCCTTATACTGGCTGGGATCGCTCACGGCCTGATAATTCCCCGGGTCATAGGTGGGATAATTGGCCATGGCTTTGATTTCACCGGTGTTCGGATCGAGTATGACGGCGCTGAGCCCCTGGGACTTGGTCTTTTGATATTCCTGCTGCAATATTTGCTCCATCTGGGCCTGCATCGACAGATTGAGCGTTGTGACAATGGTTTTGCCATTGACGGGTGGAGTTTCGACATTACCTTTTGTTGCGGCCAAAGGGACACCGTTTGCATCTGTTACGGCTTTGACCTGGCCTGGCGTACCCTGGAGCTGTTTGTCGAGCGTCTCCTCGAGCCCGTACTGGCCCTGGCCGTTATCATTCACAAAGCCCAATACTTGTGCCGCCAAACTACCCTGTGGATAGGTTCGATAGTCCACCGCCTGCGTGCCAATGCCCGGCAACTTGAGCGCCAGCAAGCGATGGCTTTGATCGGCACTCAACTTCTTAGCCAACACGGCATACCGCGTGTTCTTAGTATGGAGCAACCCAATGTAATCAGCTGGTTGACCGCCGATGATAGGTGCGATCTTGGCAGCCACCTGATCGGCATTCTTAACATATGTCGGGTCGGCGTAGAGGGTGTACAGCTGCTGGTTTAGGACGATTGGTACATCTTGGCCGCTGTCTTGGGCTTCGATAATACCGCGCGTGGCGGGAATTTGATACTGCTTCAGCTGATCGCTCAGCGCTGCGTTCTTGTAGTGCCCGTAGTGAATGACCTGGACATAGAACAGCCGGATACCGAAGATGCCGATAATCAGACTGAGCAAGCCGTACCAAATCCGGACGCGCTTGATACCTTGAGAGACAGTGTTTTTATTTGATGGGAGCACGTCTATATTATAAAACTCTTATGCTGAAAGGTGAAACTATTCTTGAGATGGATTTGTAGTGCTCAGTTGGCAAACTTGCAATGTTCATGCAATCTTTAGATTTCAATGACCCACATACCGAAACCTTCGAGCCTTGCGTCAGTGTAGCTTGAATAAACATCGCAAAATTGCGTGTCAGGGAGTTACGAGCGTCAGTTCTTAACTGTTGCCGACGGCGCCACTGCCACCAAATTCTTGGCCACAGCACTACCCTGCACACGGCTGAGCGACTGTAAACGCGCCGAAGCAACCTCAAGATCATCGTGTTGGCTCTTGAGCTGGGCTTGCTGTTGCTGCAAGCTGTTGATTTGATAGCCGTAGGCATTGGTTTTGGTGACTTGGGTCAGGTATAACAGGCCAAGCAAGCAAGCTAGGACAATCAGCACAATGGTGTTGCTAATTGGGCCGAGGGTGCGCGCTTGAACCCGGAATGTGACCGAGTTTTGGTTGCGGCCATTGAATCGGTTACGATTCAGAGCCAGAGAGCTTGAGTATGTCATTTGTTTTTTGTTTTTATGTTGGTATTTTCCTGAGCCCTAGCCCCGGCAAACCGGGACTAGAACCGCTTTTTTGCCTGCTTAGATCACTTTGACGTGAACTTTGTAGGCGCGGGAGCTACTTTTTACCTGAATAGGCATTAGTGTTCCCTTTCTGTGTTTATTTTCGCTGCGGCGCGTAGTTTAGCACTACGGGCTCGCGGATTAAAGACTGTTTCATGGTGGCTGGCCGTTACGGGCCGTTTGGTTAACAAGCGGAGTTCGGCATCGTAGCGATCACCGCTGGCCGCCTGCAACGCCTGTTTGACGATGCGGTCTTCCAAACTGTGAAAGCTGATGATAGCGATCCGGCCATCCGGCTTAAGCAGCTGGAGCCACAGGGGTAAACCGCCGGTCAGCAGTCCCAACTCATCGTTAACGGCGATACGCAGCGCCTGAAAGGTGCGCGTTGCCGGATGAACCCGGCTATACCCGGGCCAAGCCTTGGCGACCACTGCCGCCAACTGATCGGTGGTAGTAATAGGTCGGGCGGCTACGATGAGCTCGGCAATACGCTGAGCTTTCGGTTCTTCCCCATAGCGTTTCAGCAGATCAACCAATGTCGGCACGTCATACGTATTGACAATGGTGGCAGCTGTCAGCGCCTGGTGTTGATCCATACGCATGTCCAGAGGCCCGGACGCGCGAATGGCAAAGCCACGACTAGCTTCGTTAAGGTGCGGTGACGATACGCCCAAATCCGCCAAAATAAGATCAAACTGCCTGCCCCCAGCCACTAATTCCTGGCTGGCGGACAAGAAATCCTGGTGACGCAGCTCCACGTCCGTCTCGCCGAAGCGTCGCTGCAACTCGTCAATCGCATGTTTATCGCGATCAACCAGTGTCGCCCGTGTGAGGTTTCCTGTGCGTTCCAGTATTGCTGCCGCGTGTCCACCGTAGCCAGCGGTCAAATCAAGGTATGATTCCCCTTGTTTCGGCGCCAGATACTGCAGGACTTCGTCGAGTAATACCGGTACGTGCTGTTGATATTTGTTTTGGTGTTTGTTTTGGTGCATCTTGTTCTTGTTTGTTTTTGCAAGGTCACCTAATCAGCAGTCAACTTTTTGTTTTTTTCGTAGTTTTTGTTTTTGTGTGACACAGCAAGGCGTAAAATACATTACATTTCGCCGCGTCAAGTTTGAGAGACTTATGTGTGAGGTGGAGTTTTGGGAGGTGTTTTTGAGTAAGGTGCGAGCTTTTTTAAAGTGGTTTGCTATCATGTTCCACTTGTTGACTGCCGATTAGCTAACCTCGAACTATGAGACACCTACTATCGTAGGTTTCTATAGCTTCACGCGGTATCATTCTTTTTCTTTACTAAAGATGGAATGATGCCGGTTCTGCATATAATCTTCGCTTATCGCTCAGATTATTATCGGCGTTTTCGAAATGAATTCGAATCCGTCTACGACGGACCACGCCTGCTCTTCCCAGCCCGTGTTAGGGTGAAAGAGCCTGTAGGTTTTCTAATCTTATAAGTTGTTAAGGTGCGGGCTGGACGGTGGGGGCTTATTTGGCCATCACGCGCCAGTATCTACCGACACGAACCGCGACAACTTCGCGTTCAATGCCTGCGTACTCTAACAAGTGCTGCTCGAGACTGACTCGTCCCTGCTTGGCGTCAATGACGCTCTCGCACTTGCCCATCCGGAACTGCACATTTAGGTCGGCTACCTGCTCATCGAGGATCTTCCCCTGGAGCTGCGGCTCGACTGCTTCATCCCACACTGATTTTGGATAGAGATGAAGATATTGCTTAAAGCCTCGGGTAATCACTACTCCGCTAGCAAACTCGGCGCGCAATTCTGTCGGTATGGTTAACCGCCGCTTGTCGTCGAGCTTCCTTTCGAAATAATCTACCGTGGCCATCCCGTTACTTTTCTAGTGGTTTTTATTTAATGGTGGGGCCCTTGCTAGCCTGACCCACGATTACCCACTGACATGAGTGTACAACCCACGCTCACCCACTGCAAGCGTAAAATAAGAAAAAAGTGGTGTTCTGCACACCACTTATCCACAGTTTTATAAGATATGCCGGGCGCGGTACTGCATGTAGCGCCCTGGGTCTGTGGGCGGGCGCTATTTGCGTATGGCGCTACTGGCTAGAACTTAAGAGATTGGTCGTGGGCGGCAGCTAGTGGCTGCCAGGTTCGCCTTCGGGAGGAGCAACGCCTGTTTGGAGGGCATCTGCACCAGCTTTTTTGGCTGCTAGAATAGTTTGTTCAGCAGGAACTGCTTGTAGATTGCGGGTATCGGTCACGGTTGGCCCGCTTGTTAATTCATTGAAGGCGTGGGTTGCTTCACGGCTGACTGCAGGTGTGTATATGGCAATAGCTGTAGCAGCAATTCCTGCCAGGCCAGCCCGTCCGAGCCTTCGGGCACGGCTAGCAGTCATCTTCTCACGAGCAGCATTACCACGAGCAGCATCATATGGCCGCTCTTGATAGCTGGCTGCCCTGGTGACAACTTGATCGAATTGGGTTGGAGGTCGATTACTCATGGTTGTATCCTATCATAAAAAGTTAAAACGGTCAAGGTTATCATTGTCCGCTCCGGCTGGGCGTGCGCTGGGTTTCGCTGTAGCTGACATAGTGTGGCGCCGTCTCTTCGCTTTCGCGGCGCGAGGAATTATTGAACGCTTCGTTCTCGCCTGCTGGGGTTATGGCAGCTTGGGCGGGCAGTATGACTCGAGTGCTAGAATGATCCATCATGCCGAATGTGACAGCGGCAGCCATCAGCAACACGCCCGCCTGGCGACTGATCTCGGTTACGGTGTCGGGGAGTTTGAGTGTGTTTTTTGTTTTACGTGACATTGGTAAGTATTGTAGCAGTACTTATGCTTATTGTCAATGTTATGTTTGGGTCAACCCTACCCTGTCGCACGTGCTACACTCCGTGGTGGCTGGGTGCAGGCACTCTATTTGGGTCAAGAACTAGAGCGGGGTTGTTTGCCCTAGCCCATGCCTGCGGGGTCCCAGGTGACACGTTCGCCATCGCTGAGTGTGTTAAGGACTTGCATGTCTTTGTCGGTGAGCTTGAAATTAAAAACTGCATAGTTGTCGCGGATGTGTTCATCGCTCGTGGAACGCGGCAGCGGCAAGGTACCATGTTGTATGCACCAGCGGAGCGCTATTTGTTGGGGTGTTTTGTTGAGTCGGTCGGCTATGGTTTTGACTGCTTTGCTGCTGGTACGAGTCACGCGTTGCAGTGGACTGTAGGCTTCGACGAGAATGTCCTGCTGTGTGCAAAATGCAAGCAAGGCCTGCTGCTGCTCATATATATAGGGGTGAAATTCGACTTGGTTGATGGCTGGCTTCAGCTCGCTGCGCTCTAAGAGGTCGGTGAGGTGGTCAATGGTGTAATTGGCGACACCGGCAGCCTTTATCACGCCCTCACGTTGCAGTTGTTCAAACGCCCGCCAGCTATCGTGCCGCTTCTTGGTGGCGGGCCAGTGGATAAGATAGAGATCGAGATAGTTGAGGCCGAGCTTGTCTAGTGAGGTTGCGCAGGCCCGCAGTGTGCGGTCGTAACCTTGATCGTCGTTCCAGAGCTTGGTCGTGACGAAGAGTTGTTCGCGTGGCACGCCGGACTCGCGGATGGCTTCGCCGACACCGCGTTCATTGCCATAGATACGGGCGGTGTCGATGACACGGTAGCCGGCTTGGAGTGCGGAGAGAACGGCTGCTTTGACCTTGCTGTCCGGAGTAATTTCCCAGGTACCGAAGCCGATCGGGGGTATGGTTTGGCCGTTGTTGAGTATGTATGGTTTCACACCCCGGCCTCGATGTTGACAGGCACGCCGGTCTGTAGCTTGTGAAAGGTAATGCCCTGCTCGCCGAGCACACGCTCGAACCTGGCATAGGTCTGCTCGCGGGCGTCGTCATTCCAATGCCAATCGTGGATTGGCAAGACATGGGTGGGTTTGAGCTCTATAGCTAGGTTCAGCGCCTTGATGGTGCTGCCCCACGGTGCGGTGATAGGGAGCGCTAAGATAGCCTTCGTTTCGTGGAAACTGTGACTGTCGCCGGGATCAGTGAGTACGTTCAAGTAGTGAATGCCGATTTCTTGTGGCGACGGAAAGAGTGGCTCCACGCTCTCATGCGGCGCATCGAAGAAACTTACACCGTTCGGCGGTTGGTCGCTGGCTGTGATGCCGGCTTGAGCTAGCTGCGCAACGACCTCTGGTGTGGTGGTGATCCTGATCTCTGGGAACTTGGCGGTGAGCTGCTTGACCAGCTCTAGGCTGAAATGGTCGCCATGGCCATGGGTGATAAAGATATCATCGAGCCGTTTGAGCGCACTGATATCAAGCGCTGCTTCGCTCAGCGTTCCTGGATCAAATAGTGCTGTTCGGTCTGACGTCTCCACGAGCAAACAGGAGTGGACGAACTTTGTAATCTTCATAAATACTCCTTGTTAGATTAGCTTATACCGAGCGCTGCTATAGCACAGTGAAATAATCAACTGCGCTCGATTTGACTTAGCGATACTCGGGGT
>DAINPB010000027.1:0-8636 GCA_036743655.1 Candidatus Saccharimonadota bacterium | reverse complement strand
GGTTAAGTTCGAACACGTGCGGGTTGGCTGATACGACCGCTAATCTCCCTGTTCTCTGTGCGCTATACAACAGAGCAAACGCCGTTTCGACTGTTTCGAACGTGCTGTATACAGCAAGCTTCTGGTGTACCATCTCATCTGAATCACCTTCGTAAGAGCCCAGTGTTGCTTCCATGCGCGGAACTCGATGCTGCTGATGCCCCCAGAGGAGAGGCTCATAGTCAGCATCAATATTAGTGCGTCCCGGCAGTAACGTGCTGCTTGTTTCAACGTCCAGCACCGTAGCTTCGTCGTGTCTGTTGACAATTTCCACCAACCAGTGTGTCTTTATTGGGGCACGCGGAGACATAGTAGCTGCCGCTGTTATGACGCCACCAAACACTTCGGTACGCACTGATTGTCCGCCAAAAGCCACGGCAGGAAAGCTGGTCTCTCCCCGCGAGGAATTAATCTGTAGGGAATCAATCTGTGCGTTGACGAAACCTAGAACGCTCGCATTGGCGTGCTTTCTGGCCTGCCGCAAGCCTTTTTGGCCACGCTCTTGTTTGTGGCTCAACCCAAAATGACGTGGTGTGGTAAAACCGTAGGCTATTCCCGATAGGTGGCCAGGATCCTGGTATCCTCGAACTGCACGGCGCCCCATGAATCTAGCTTTTGCAAGCCGCGCCTCCGACGTAGCGAAGACTTCTCTTACTTCCGGGCTTCCCAGACTGTACATAACTTAAGGTATAGCACATAAATAACTGAATATCAAAAAAGCGTGACCGTAGCCAAACTGCTAGTCGACACTAGCGCCACCCCGTGTGTGGTTCACCAACGGCTGCATCCCTTATCGAGAGGTCCCAAGAGATAGAACCCCAGCGATCGATGACCATTTGCGATATCGTTGCTGAAATACCGGTAGGTGAAACCGGCACAAAACCTTCCCCCGGGAGTAGTCTTAACAAAAGAGCCGTCGTTGCCGAAAATATGCGCTGCCGGCGAATCCCATACGATGGTGCTGTTCCGCTTCTGCCAGCCTGCCGCTAACAGATGTGCCGTTATGGTTTGCTCTGCTGCTCGCTTTGGTCCCCGCTCGTCGTAGACATTTGACACGCCGATGTAGCAGCCTTCTGTATCCCAGTTCCGTCTCTCTGCCCACGTACACCCTTGAGTGGTCTCAACGCTACTTTTTGGCGGCGGAAGATGCAGCAAGGCTTCTTGCTGCCGGATTGCCGTAAGATCACGCCGCACCGAGTTGTTTACTTGCATAATATGAAGAGCTATAGTTGCAAAGATAGCCACGCTTATTACTGCGAACGTGCTGAGCACCGAGCGTTTATTAACGTATTTCATAATCGTGCAGTGTGGTTTGCGAAGTTAATGATGTTAAGGCTATAAGGGGCACTACGCCTCACTCCCTATAAGCCTATAGGTAAAGGTCGCTGTACCTTCGTGGCGTTCAGTAACGACGATAGCGTTGCCACCAATGAGCGAGACAAGATTATGCTGCTGACTACCTTCGGCGCTGCCAAGCATAAAGCACGAGGCCGTAGCCATGGCTAGTCTGACGACATTGCGGCGTCTTTGGCTCTCCTCCAATTCCACGAAGTGGGGTTGTGTAAAGATAAACTGTTCGGCTTGTTCAACCTGCTGCTCGGTAGATATAAAAGGTGGCTCAAAAGCATAAGAGCCAACTGCTACGTATCCTTCAGGTGGCCACCGTTCCTCAGTCATTATTAGCAGTCCGGCCTAAGTTGCTGTTTCCGCACTAGTTGCGTCAATAAGGTCTAGGGAGCCGCCCCTCTCTAATATCCTAGCAATGTCTGCCACCTCAAAGTAGTGCCTATAGTCGCCAAAATACACATTAGTCGCACGCTGATGCATGTTCATCAACGATTGCTGTGTTTTGAACGTAACCGATTGACCAGGCTCTAAATCATCGCCATGTCCAGCTTCATACAGATCGTAGGCATTGCGCTCTAAACTTCGCGTCGTTACTGCTTTACCATCGTTAGGGAGCGTTATGCGAATTTGCTTGCCAGCCCTAAAAGTATCTCCGTGTGCCTCTTGGAGCAGACGGCATGCTTGCGCGTACTCGCTTTTACGTAGTTCCTGGCGTTGGACACTATCGGATTGCTCCGAATTTGCCCAAGCTCTCAGCAAAGACGAGGCTTCGCCTAGGCGAGCAGCGATCTCTATCTGGGACTCCTCACGCGCTAGACCATGTGGCCCTAATTCTTCCCTCGTGCTGTTCGACATACTAAAAGTTTAGATTTATACGATGTTTAAGGCAAGCAAAAGCAGTATGTGGGTTTAGGTGTTGTTCGTGTCTCGGCTTGGGGTGCGACCGTATCTGTAACTCTGGAATACTCTTACAGGCAAAATAATCACCCGTAGCCAATGGACGAAATAAATAAAATATGGTATATGTATTAGATATGGAGATTACAGATGTCTGAGACGACGCTTTATGATGTCGATGTTGCGCAAGAAAGAATTGAGCAGCTGCACAATCAGAGTTTGCGTGTCAGCATAGCTGCCACTGGTTCAGGACTGGGGATACAGGCCAAGCTTTGGGAGGTGTCAGGGGCAAGCCGGACGCTGATTGACGCCACTAACCCGTATGAGCAGGCAGCATTTGACCAGTATGTTGGCCGCGAGTGGGCGGAGACCGGTCACAGCTACTGCTCGGAGCTGGGTGCGGTTGCGCTGGCTCAGCGGGCTTTCTTTCACGCCCAAGAGCTGGGAAGTGTATCTGCGACGGGTGACTTAGCTGTTAGCGGTCTTGGTTTGAGCGCTGCTGTTTCGACTGATAGAACGAGGCGGGGTGAGAATAAAGTTTATGTGGCAATTAGGACTATGCAAACTATTCAAACAGCCGAGGTTTACATGAATAAAGGCCTCGGACGTGAGATCGACGGCACCATTAGCGATCTAGTAGGTATCAATTTGATTTTGCACGCTGCGGGCGTAGAACAGATACCGCTTCGTCAAAGCAGTGGCATAGAATCAGATCAACTTGTTGAGCGTGATGGTGGTTTTGTACTCGCGCCTAGAGCACTTGCTCCGAGTACGCCTGATGACTTTGGAGACACGGTACTGATAGATATCGGCGGCAATGTGATAGCTCCAGATCTTGACCCGGATCGTCACGTTATCATTCCAGGCTCATTCAATCCGATGCAGTATGGGCACGACCGCATCGCTCAAGTCGTTCGGGATACGACCGGCCGCGAGCCCGTCTTGGAGATTACGGGCCAAAACATTGAAAAATCACCGATTAGCATTGCCGAACTGGCAGTCCGGTCACTCCAGATGCGTGGTCGCTGGCCGGTCATACTGACGACCGCCAATACTCGTTTTATTGATAAGGCTAAGGCGTATGGCGGCTGCAGTTTTGCCGTGGGCTATGATACCGCTGAACGAATCGTTGACCCGACTTACTACAATGGCAGTCCCGTCGCTGTTGATACAGCACTGCAGCAATTTGCTGAGAACGGCGTTATCTTTCATGTCGTAGGTCGTCGTGATGCGGGAGGTGTGCTGCGAACTGTTAGTGACCTCAACGTACCTAGCGAATACAAGGGTCTTTTTGCACCACTGCCCGGTGAGTTTAACGTTAGCTCGACGGTTCTGCGCGCTACGGTTTTAGCAAAACAGAGCGTTATCTAGTTTGAGCCGCGTTCTCGTCAGTAATCTGTGCATTTGGCCAGGGAAATTGTTCCTCAGCGTTACAACTCTCAAGCAGCTGCCGTGCAGGACAGTGCTTGAGCAGGCCAATTCTGCCGCAGCCTTTTATGGCAGTCGCCAGATCCGGGTAGTTCTGTTCGATTTGGCCTGATGTAATATAACCGCTGTAAGGTGTTTCGCGCGTGTCTCCATCGCCAAATGTAATTTCTACGGTTCCCCTATGCCGGAGTCCACCGTTCTTGGTTAGCTCCAAGGTTGACCCATCGGCGGCTTCAACTTCTTCGCCGACAAGGCGACAGCCCAAGCACGGAGTAAAGTGTATAGTCTCTGTGTACATATAGCACGTATAATAGTCCCACAATCAAGTTTTTACAAACGAAACTGATACACTCATAAGTAGTATGAAATTGGAACACGCCATGAGCCGACGTACTGCTACGCTGATCTTACTAGTCGTTGCTCTTGTTGCGCTTACGCTCTCACGCAGCTGGATGAGGAGCTCAGTACTATCTTGGTATGGTAATCAGACGGTTGGTAAGCAGGTGAATACCGCTTTTAACAGTTCTTTCGGCGTCGTTAATCGACAATTTCAAAGCTCAGGAATCAAGCCTGCTCAAGCGCCATTATCGGGGCCGACCTGTTTCACCGCCAACTATCACTATTTTCGCGTTAGTGTCTGGTGCCTAAGAATACAATCTGACGAAAATCTGAATAACACTCCGACCCCAGCAGCCTTTATCAGTAATTGGCCAAAAATATTGCAAAGCCTGAGTCTCAGCAATTCGCCTGGAGCCTGGCATCTAGGTAAAAGTAATACCAATATTGCAGACCCCGGCGCTTTATTCAATTTCAAAGATGCAAAAAGAAATGAGGTGGGATTTACTCGTCAAGTTGGCAGTGTGGAGTGCGCGTTAACTATCGACGCTGACCCGGCTCAGGGTGGCTACACATCTGGCTATCGTGTGAGTGAGGAGTGTGATAAAGACCTTAACTTCTTCGGCGGCTGGAACTGTAGTAAGAACTTCTGCGAAGCGTAGCTAGATCTGAGTCGCTGTAAGTTCATCAAACTGCTAAGACATATCGGCCGAGGCTAGGGTTTTTGCCGGATAATCGGTGTATTATAATCAAGCAATGGAATCACCGAGCAAAGAATTAGTTGAGCTGCTGCGGGGATCAGAGAATACCGTGGCGCTGACTGGCGCCGGTATCAGTAAATCAGCCGGCATACCGACCTTCCGTGATCTCGATGACGGTCTGTGGCTTGATAGAGAAAACCTGCGATGGGCGCATCGTCAGACGTATGATAAGGATCCCCAGGAGTGGTACGTGAAATTCTGGCAACTCTACGGAACTATGAGAGCCGCCAGGCCGACACCAGCCCATTACGCTCTGAGAGATATGGTAGAAGCATCGGTGGTACATACCGTGGTGACCCAAAATATTGACGGACTTGACCTGCTGGCTGGCACCGACGAATCGAATCTTCTCGAAGTTCACGGCCACGACCGAGTTCTCAGCTGTACTGATCTGCAGGATTGCGGCTATTTTATCCGCACCGAAGACTGGCTACTCGGCAGTAACCACGGGGATCCGGTTACATGTCTGCGTGATGACAAGCCATTGAAGCCTGACATTATGCTCTTCGAGGACACTGGGGTGCCTTCTGACATAGAGCGAAACTTTCTCAAAGGCCAGCCAATAATTGACGACGCCGAGGTTCTTCTGGTTATCGGCACCACTTTAGAGATTCGCGCCTGGAATCAAGCCGTCCGTAAGTTCGGCGATAAGGATGGCAAACCCGTCGTAGCTATCAACCCAAACACATCCCGAGCTGACGACTACGCCCGATTTATCATTCATCACGCGGCTGACGAAGTTTTGCCGGCAATTCGAGACCAAGTTATTGGTTAGACTGCTTAGGTGTGCAGCATGATCGGCGAGGCTCACCGCAGCTTTTTATATTAACTTAGATGTTGTATAATTATTAAAATGAAGGCGGAGAAATTAACCGGTAATCGTTATCGAATTGGAGCAGCTTTGCTCTCGGCGGGTAGCTTACTATTGTCAGCCAGCGGTTGTGGCGGTGGGGAGTGGAGCGCGGGGGTGACGCAGTGGTTAAGCCCACGCGCTTTGCGAGGCTTTACGTGCGCCCACAAAAATCAGCCACCCGTTACAATCGATAATATACTCGAGGGCAGTTCTCTCTCAGTGCCGGACTCCGATGACACCATGACGGCCACGGGGGCAGGTCAGTTTTCGGTAGAGCATCTAACGCTTAGTTCGGATGTAACTATTGTTCACGGAAACTTTGATGAGGTTGATCTCGGTTCGTCCCTGGCTGCCGTTAAGCAAGTTATTCTGACTAGTCGTGGGGCGGGCAGTCACGAACTTGCGGATGCATCAGTGAATGCGTCAACAGATAGTCCTACTGACTATATTACCGGCCAGGCAGGTCAACACCCTGGCACCACAAAGATTACGATTTCTTGCCACCCATAAGATTTATAAAAAGATAGTAACTGGCACAGCATGATCTACGAAGTTAGGACTTTGTTGCTAGATTGCTGCAAACTGTAATTAGGCTTGGGCTGCGCCAAATGGATCTTGCCATTCTGGCAGCGCACGAATTTCGAGCAGCTGATCAATCGTAATAGCATCTTTACTTATGCCATGCTCGGCGCAATAAGCAGTAACAACCACATCACGGCCCGTAATTAAGTCTCCATGTTCGGGAGCGGCCTGCAGTAACGCATCACGAACACGATCAGTGAACGTGCGCTCTTGTTCTTGTGCTGGAACTTCTTCACCTAGTGCCTCCAGCATTTTTTTGAATCTTTCTTTCGTTTCTTCAGCAGGCGCCATTCGTTCAGCCACCCTAAACGCAGTTCTAAGGTTGTCACATACCTGGGCTTCAATATAGCCGTCAGGGGCAACTGATAACTTTGAATTGGTTAACATTTCACCCATTGCGGTTCCCGCCAAGTTCTCATCAACCAGCTCTTGGAGTTGTGCCGGTGTGAACCTTTGCGGCTGTTCCTGTTCAGAGGTGCTAGAAAATTCGTGCATCTTTGTACATTACAATAATATGATCATAATTGCAACACTCTAGTGTAGAATGATCGATGAAGTTAGGGCCATTTGCTTAGCTAGTTTTGAGGTGCTATGTTACCACTAGTCAGCACATACAACAAAAGCACGACAACAGTCCAAAGCACAAAAATCAATCCACCGTACATTGCCAGGCGCCAAGATAGGCGTAATACTTTATTGCTCATAGGTCTAGTATAGCTGCTACGGGGTGATAGCTAGGGCGCTAGAATCATCTTCCTTGACGGACTGCCCAAATAGACCATTCACCAAATTGGGTGACTGTTGTGGCAAGCCGCCCAATTCTTGCCCTCATTCCCTTGTCGTCCATGAGTTCGCCGTGACTGGGGTATTCATTGTCTTGGCTGTCAGCGTTATATGATCTTGCATCACCATAAAAACCCAGCACACCTTCGAGTACTCTTATTCTTTCTTGCGCTTCTTCTAAGGTGTCCGGTATAGGGGCGTTATCCCATTTGCCATCCCCACCAGGTAAGTAAAACTCATTCGTGTCTGCCATTATTGCTCCTAAGTAACTTCTACCATCATAACTTCATTTCAGGGAGGGAGCTAGCATAACCAATTTGGTGCAGCGTGCTGGCTGAAGTCAGGACGACTCTACCGATCAACGTCGCATGGATTTTATTCCAAAAGTCAGGTCTTTCGTTTCCTTGCACCGGCATAGAGAAGAGCATAGCCCACAAATCCGCCCAGCGTGTTCGCCAGGAGATCCCAATAGGCATCAGCGGTGTCGATATGGGCTAATCCAAGCTTCAAAAATCCAAACTCTACTAGCTTGTTTGCTACTCCAAAAGCGGAAACCCAGGCAAACAGCGCGACCAGATCAATGAGCCAGTGTAGCTGCCACTGAAATAGCTGTTTTGCATAGATGTACAAACACGCAGCATACATGCCGCCGCCAACAAAGTGCTGCTGAAACGTCGAGGTCTCGTTGGAAATATGTATATTCGGTAGCTGCGTACTGAGGATCATGAGCAGCCCCGCCACAAGCGGTAGCCATGAACGAGCATCATGAAGTTTCAGCGTTGGGAAGAACCGTGGGATGTAGCGAACCAGATACGGCAAGAGCGCAGTGATAACTGCCAAAAGCACAATTGATAAAAAGAACATATAGATAGTATACGCCGAACAAGTCCGTCAGGTCTGTGCGGCGTTGTCGCTCGAGTTAGGGCTCTGGTGTAGGTACGTTGCTTAAACTCACATGAACCGGAGATGCATTTTCGGATCACCGTGGTTGTAATTTATGGTGATCTCTTCATTCTTATCTATATCTTCTAAGGCTACGAATTCAACGGTTTTGTCCTTGATGTGTTTTTTGTAGGTAGCGTTGGGCGCGTCTGAGTGATTATATACAGAGCCAAATCCCAAAGCTACGGCAGCGTCAGGCCGATTGCCCCAAACGAAGTAATAATGATAAAGCTCACTCTTCCTTAGGTTCGGCTCTTCATCTTTAAGAAGAATAACAGGACAAACTTCAATCGTCTCGCCCTTTTTGATTTTCATAGCAGCAAAGATGCCTCTACCGGCGTCGTTAATATTTGAATGTGCGAGATAAACCTTCGTTGATAGCTTCATGATGCTTATAGCTGGTGCAGTATTGTTTGCAAAGTCAGGGCTGCCTTAAGAGCCTGTTAAGTAAATGTATGTTCATATTATTTCAAAGCTGGAGAACGTGACAAGTGGGCTATAAGCATACCGATGACAGTCATGGACACACAGTACAAGATAAAGCCCCATACAGGAACTCCTGCATTGCTTGAGCCCAGGCTGGTGATTACTCCAATAAGCCCATCTAGCATAGCTAACCCAACGAAAACACTAACTATCTGGCGACGTACCACGCGCTGCTTAAGCAG
>DAINPB010000026.1:0-11539 GCA_036743655.1 Candidatus Saccharimonadota bacterium | reverse complement strand
ATTATTGGACAAGCCAAGAGCGCCTTGAACCTGCGCGACATTATGGACAACAAGAAAATCCTGTTGGTCAACCTGAGTAAAGGCCGTACAGGTGACCTTAACAGCAAGCTGCTGGGTATGATCTTCGTGATGAAATTCCAGGCGGCGGCGATGAGTCGAGCAACCATTCCGGAAGATCAGCGAGTGGACTTCAGTCTCTACGTTGATGAGTTCCAGAACTTCTCAACGGATAGCTTTGCGACCATTATGTCCGAGGCGCGAAAGTACCACCTGAACCTGATTGTGGCTAACCAGTTTACGACGCAGCTGACGCAGGAAATCCGCGACGCGGTCTTCGGTAACATGGGTACGATTGTGTCCTTCCGCGTTGGCCAGAATGATGTGGAGGCTTTGACCAAGTACTTCCAACCGATATTCGATGATGACGACTTGCTGAGAGTGCCGAACTATAACACTATCGTCCGAACGCTTATCGGCGGTGTGCCGACGCAGCCGTTTAGTATGGCGACACTGCCGGCTTTGGGTACGCCAAACCCACGTTTATCAGACGCGCTCAAGCAACTCTCGGCCGCCAAGTACGGCCGGCCGAAAGCCGCCGTCGAGAAAGAAATCACCACCCGCATGACAACCAAAGAAGTGCCGCGACCGGCTGGCGCAGGCGGTTTCGGCGCAGCACCATCGCCGTTTGCAGGCAGCCCGGGTGGTGGTTCACTCTATCCAGGTTCGGCTCCCGGCGCAGCACCCGGTTCGTTCGCGGGTGCTAATCCGGCTGGCCGGCCGGCCACACCGCCACCACCAGGCGGCGGCTCTTTCCTAGATGAATGGCTGTCCAAGCGCAAGCGCGGTGCACCGCCACCGAGCACTCCTACCTTCGGTGCCCCCACCGGTGCTCCATCAACAGCCCCAGCGCTAGCATCGGCGCCAATGCCAGCCAATCCGGTCAGCCAGAGTCCCGTTGCTCCGGCTGCGGCTCCCGTCTCATCGCCGACACCATTGCCTAGCAGCCCAAGCCCAGCAGTTCCTACTCCTGCTCCAACGCCACCGCCAGCGCCGGCTGGGCCCACTGTAGCGCCGCCAACCCAAGCTACCGATCCGGCACCGGCTGAGACTCCGAAGCCTTCAACGCAGAATATCTCCAGCGACGAGATAGAGAAAGACGAGGTCAATAAGATTGCCGCCGAGCTCAAGCACCAATTGAACAACAAAGGTAAGCCAGCCGCCAAACCGGCTCCCAAAACCGAAGACACCATTGAGCTACAGCCCGGCCAAGATGACACCATCTTCATTGATCGCGACGGTACGTTTCGTGACGCCGATGAGGCTGCCAAACCTAAGCCGTAGTAGCTAGCAAAAGGCACCTATCCTGCAAGAACAAGGAGCGCATTATACGCGAGCCGGTTAGTACCTGTCTGGTTGCGCTATGCTGGGCGCTATTTGTTGCCGAATGATGGGAGTTTGCTAAAACGCTTGCTAACGAGGCTTAGTGATCGCCGTGCCGATTTGAGCTAGTAACGGTATGGATAAGCAGTTCCAGCGCCAGACCAATAATGAAACCGCCCACGAAGAGCAGTAAAAAGATCAGATAGTTGTAGGTGAAGCCAATATGCTTGGCCAGATACAGATAACTTGATGTACCGAGTAGAGAAACGATACCGCCGCCGAGTAAGCCCGTGGGCCGACTAATGGTTTTGCCGGCGACTTCACTGACGGCGCGAATGGCTGGTTGATGGATAATCTTGCTAAGCGCTCGCTGCGGTGCTGGTAATTGGCGTTGCACCTGTTTGATCTGCTGTTGTTTGGTGACTTTGCGCAGCTCTTGATTGATGCGTTTGGGCGACATCGGTTCTGGGGCTTCTCCGGAGTCTTGGAGGCGTTCTAGCGGGTTGGGCTGTGATTCGGCCTGGACGGTTTCTTGGACGTCGGCACGGGCTTGCTCAAGAGCCTTAGCGGGATCTTGCTCGCCTTCCCGTAAGTGTTCGGCGTCTTTTGCCTCGGGTAGAAGTACATCAGGAGCTTCGGGGGTGGGGAAGATCTGCTCGTTTTGCTTGAGTTTTTCAGCCATGATTATGCTCCCGGAGTTCCGGCGTTTTGTTGAATGGCCAGCATGCTTTCTTTGGCGAGCAGTCGGGAGCGGGCGAAGAAGTAGCCGGCCGCCATGACGATGACCGCACCGACGAACAGGCTGGTGCCAGGGCCGGTGTTGGGCAGTGCAGTGGTGGTGGCGACTTCAACGGACTTGGTGACGCTGCCAGGCACTTTGATATTGATAGTATTACCATAGACATTGGTCATGGTGAGATCGAAATGGGCTGGGTCACTAGTTGACGCTGGTGTTTGCGGCACGGGGTTTTTGACCTGAACGGTGAGTTGCACGCTGGCGGTCTGGCCAGCTGGAATCTGGCGGTGCGGCCAAGTAATGAGGCCGTCGCTACCACTGGCGCCACCATGCAGGTCAGTCACCGTGGCATAGTCTAGGACATCATTGAGGTTCTCTTGGAAGGTGTAGCTTTCGAGGTTGGCTTTGCCGATATTCTGAGCGTAGAGCGTGTAGGTGATGGTGTCGCCAGGTTGGGCGGTGGTGTTGTTGGCGTCGGTGATATTCTCTGTGACGTTGGTGGCGGTTTTGCGAACCTGTATACAGGCAAGTTTATCCGCGCTGTTGAGGCTTTTGTCGCAGGGTTTGCACTCGACATCGCTGGCCGACAACAGACTGTTATACGGGCAAGGCGGATAGCACAGCGTGCTACTGGCGGGGATGGTGGCGTTGTACTTGCAGGGTGCCGGCGGGGTTGGCGTCGGTGTTGGAGTGGGGGTTGGCGTTGGAGCTGTGGTCGGAGGTGCAGGCGTTGGCGTTGGAGTGGGGCTTGGTGCTGGCGCCGGCGGTGCTAGGGGTGATGAGCCGGGTATGCCAACAGAAACCAAGTTGCCGCAGTCATAAAGGACATAGAAGACTCGGCCGTTCTGATTGCGTACGCGCAGCGTTTTCCAGCCTAGTGTGTGGCCGGGGCCTTCAGAAGGTTCGGGCCAGATTGATATATGTCGCCAATACACGGTACCGGCACAGTAATCATGGCTGTAACAGATGCTTACCTGTGTTTCGCCTGCGCTGCCAGTCGGGTTGTGGCCCATAGAAAAGTACTGGTTGCTCTCGGCGGCAGAGTGAATAATCACGGTGTCGGCGCCCTGGAAGGCGGTACAACTAATGCCGTAGTAGTGCATGATTACTTGGTAGCCGCGGGTATTGTTCTCGCACTGGTTGAAGGCATCGTTGGCCGAGCTGACACCGCCGGTGATCAGATCATTGCTGGAGTCGGCCACCGTTGGTTGCGGCGGACTCAAAACGGCGAAAAACTGTACCATAAACGTCAGCACCAAGAACACCATACCCGTTCGTCGAATCGAAGCCTCCTCGCGCATACGCCGACTATAAAAAGCCAGCTGATGCGACAGACCGGGGTTGTAGGGAAGCAAGGACAGTAGTTTTTCAAACATGATTTTTTGTTTTTATGGTTTCCTGACGCTATTTAAGCATAAACGGTCTCTGATGTACAAGTGATTTCGCACACAGTTTTTAATGAAATGATAATGAAGCTTGCGCAGAAGGCCAACAATTGATCCCCTGAAGCATTCCCAGTAGGCTAATAATTCGCCTAGCTCGCGGCTTGTTGAGATGTATAAAATCAGCTATACTATAATTCAGTGGGAAAAAAGTAATATTCCAAACGTTATAACAGGGGTGTACAGATAGTGGCAAAAGACAAGGCGAAGCAAACCGGCTATTCGTCAGAACAGATTACCGTACTTGAGGGGCTCGAACCGGTTCGTAAGCGACCCGGTATGTATATCGGTGGTACCGGTATTGAAGGTTTGCACCACTTGGTCTGGGAGCTGGTCGACAACGGTATTGACGAAGCGCTGGCTGGCCACGCTGACACAATTTCTGTCAAAATGCTGGCCGACGGCGGCATCACCGTTATCGACAACGGACGTGGTATTCCAACTGACATTCATCCCAAGACCGGCAAGAGCACCGTTGAGACTGTCCTGACCGTCCTGCACGCCGGTGGTAAGTTCGGCGACGGTGGCTACAAGGTTTCCGGCGGCTTGCACGGTGTTGGTAGCAGTGTGGTCAACGGCCTGTCTAGCAAGCTAATTGTGACTGTTCACCGCGAGGGCAAAACTTTCCAGCAGGAGTACGCCAAGGGTGTACCGCAAGCCGACCTCAAGGTGATTGGCAAGACCGACAAGACCGGTACCGAGATCACGTTCTACGCTGACGAGACGATCTTCGAGAGCACCAAGTTTAATTATGAAACGATTCTGGATCGGTTACGCCACGCCGCTTATCTGACCAAGGGCATTCACACTTCGCTGGAAGACGAGAAGACCGGCGAGCGCTACGGTTTCTACTTCGAGGGCGGTATTCAGAGCTACGTCAAGCACCTCAACATCGGCAAAGAAGTTGTTGATGAAGATATCTTCTACGTCGACAAGACGGCCAAGGAGGTTCAGGTCGAAATTTCGCTGCAATACACCGACGCCTACACCGAGACCATCAAGTCATTTGCCAACAATGTGCTCAACCCCGACGGCGGCACGCACCTGACCGGTTTCCGCTCGGCGCTAACCAGAGTGGTTAACGACTATGCCCGCAAGCAAGGTCTCCTCAAAGAGAAGGAAGAAAACCTCTCCGGCGAAGACACCCGCGAAGGTCTCACCGCCATTATTCTCGTCAAACTGCCCGATCCACAGTTCGAAGGTCAAACCAAGAACAAACTCGGTAACCCCGAAGTCCGCGGTGTCGTCGAGCAAATCCTCGGCGAACACCTTAATTATTATCTCGAAGAACACCCCGGCGTAGCCCGCAAGATCGTGAACAAAGCGTTACTCGCCGCCCGCGCCCGCAAAGCAGCCCGCGCTGCCCGCGACAACATCCTGCGCAAAGGCGTCCTCGACGGCGCTTCGATGCCTGGCAAGTTGGCTGACTGCTCCAATAAAGATCCCAAAGATTCAGAGCTATATCTGGTAGAGGGCGACTCCGCCGGCGGTTCGGCTAAATCCGGTCGCGACAGCAAGAGCCAGGCCATCCTGCCGCTGCGCGGTAAGGTGCTCAATGTTGAACGCGCCCGCCTAGACAAAATGCTGGCCAACAACGAGATTGTCAGCTTGATCAAAGCGCTCGGCGTTAATATCCAAGAATCCTTCGATATCAGCGGCTTACGCTACGACCGCATTATCATCATGACCGATGCCGATGTTGACGGCAGCCACATTTCGACGCTGTTGATGACCTTTTTCTTCCGCTATATGAAAGAAGTTGTTGACGGTGGCCACGTCTACTTGGCCAAACCGCCACTATTCGAACTAGTTAAGCCGGGGCGTAAGTCCAGCGTTTTCATCTACGACGAGGAAGAACTCGAAAAAGTCTTAGAGGCCGAGATCGCCAAGCGCAAAAAAGACGGTTCCAATGTCAACAGTACTGACGAACAATTCAAACAAGCCGGTTTCGTCGAGCAAAAACGTTACAAGGGTTTGGGTGAAATGGACGCTGCGCAGCTGTTTGAGACCACCATGAACCCCGAAAAACGCGTCTTGGTGCAGGTCAGAATAGAGGACGCCGAAAAAGCCGATGCCATCTTCAATAAACTGATGGGGACAGAGGTGGAGTTGCGCAAGAGCTTCATTCAGGCGAACGCTAAATTCGTGAAGGACTTAGACATATGAGCCATGTACGTACAAGGCTCATTGACGGTGGTAAGTTGACAATAGGAGCCTGTTGATATGGACGAAGATCAGATCACTCCTCCCGGTAACGATGCAGACGAGTCAATTGATTCAACTGAAGAAACGACGAACGCGCCGAGAGAAGAACAACGGCCGAACAACGAGATAGTCGCTGAAGTTTCGATGGAAGATCGCCGTCGCGGCGTCGAACACGCAGCTGATCTCCTGGACACTGATCACTCTCGTATCGTAGAGCGACGTACTGTTGAAAACGTCATGGAAGATAGCTATTTGCGTTATAGCATGAGCGTTATCATTGATAGAGCGCTTCCTGACGTCAGAGATGGTCTTAAGCCGGTGCATCGACGCATTCTCTACACCATGAACCGCGATGGTTTGCGTAGTGGCGCCCGTCACCGTAAGAGCGCCACCGTTGTCGGTGCCGTCATGGGTGACTATCACCCGCATGGCGACTCCTCGATTTATGACTCAATGGTGCGCATGGCTCAGGACTGGTCAATGCGCTACACCTTGGTGAATGGCCAGGGTAACTTCGGTTCGATGGACGGCGATCCGCCGGCTGCCATGCGCTATACCGAGGCTAAGCTGCGGCGCGTGGCCGATGAATTACTCGAGGATATCGACAAGGAGACTGTTGATTTCCGCGACAACTACGACGGTCGTATGCAAGAGCCTTCGGTGCTGCCAGCCAAGCTGCCCAACCTGTTACTGAATGGTCAGCTGGGTATTGCCGTCGGTATGGCCACCAACATCCCCCCGCACAATCTAACCGAATTGGTCGACGCTGAGGTGGCGCTGATTGATAATCCCGAGGCGACCTTGGATGATCTGTTGCAGCATGTCAAAGGGCCTGATTTTCCAACCGGCGGCGTTATTTATGGCAAAGAATCAATCCGTACTGCCTACGCAACTGGTCGCGGCGGTGTGGTTACGCGCGGTGTAGCCGAAATTGTCGAGAACAAGAAGGGCCGTCACCAGATCGTCATCACCGAAATTCCTTACGCCCTGAACAAAGAAAGCCTGGTGCTCAAGATCGCCGAACTGGTCAACACCAAGAAAATCACCGGCATCAGCGACATGCGCGACGAGACCGCTCGTGGCGAAGTCCGCATCGTGCTCGACCTCAAGCGAGACGCCTATCCCAAGAAGCTTCTGAACCAGCTGTATAAGTTGACGCCGCTGCAGCAAAGCTTCCACTTCAATATGATGGCGCTCATCGACGGTATTCAGCCGCGCGTTTTGGGTCTTCAGGACATTTTGCAGGAGCATATTAAGCACCGTATTGTCGTTGTTCGGCGGCGTACCGAGTTTGAACTACGCAAAGCCAAGGAACGTGCCCATATTCTAGAAGGTCTCAAGACCGCGCTTGATCACATCGACGAAGTTATTGCCGTCATTCGCGCCAGCGATACTACCGAAGAAGCTGCCGCCAATTTAATCAAGAAGTTCAAACTCAGCGACATCCAAGCCAAAGCCATACTGGCCATGCAACTGCGCACCCTGGCTGGCCTGGAACGCAAGAAGATCGAGGACGAGCTGGCTGAGTTGATGAAACTAATTGCGACGCTGGAAGGCATCCTAGCCGACGAGAAGAAGATTCGCAAAATCGTCAAAGATGAACTCCTAGAACTCAAGAAACAGTACGGCGACGATCGCCGAACCAAGGTTATTCCCGGCGAACTCGGCAAGATGAGCGACGAAGACCTCATCGCTGACGAGCAGGTGGCTGTCACGCTGACCGCTGCTAATTACATCAAGCGTAGCCCATTAGCTGAATACAAGAAGCAGGGTCGAGGCGGCAAGGGCCGTCGCGGCATGGCTACCCGAGAAGAGGACGTGATTGAGCACGTGGTGAACGCCTCGACGCATGACTTCCTGCTGTTCTTCACCAATAAGGGACGCGTTTTCCGCATGAAGACCTACGAAGTGCCGGCTGTCGGCTTGAACGCCAAGGGCATTGCGCTGGTCAACCTCCTCCAGCTCCAGCCAGAAGAAACCGTCAGCAGTGTCATCAATATCAGCAAGACCGACCAAGCGGCCAATTTGATCATGTGTACGGTTAGAGGTGTTGTGAAGAAGACACCATTTGTGCAGTATCAGAATGTGCGCAACAGTGGCTTGATCGCCATTAATCTTGATACCGGCGATGAACTGAAGTGGATTCGCATGACCAATGGCGACAACGAAGTGGTCATCAGTACTTCTCAGGGACAGGCTATCCGCTTCCACGAGAAGGGTGCGCGCCCGATGGGCCGCGTTAGTCGCGGCGTACGCGGTATCCGTTTGCGCCCGAATGACCACGTGATTGGTATGGACATTGTCGAAGAAGGCTCCAGCATCTTCGTCATCAGTAAATTCGGCTATGGCAAACGCACCAAGGTGTCCCAGTTCACGCCGCACGCCCGTGGCGGTGTCGGCATTCGTTCCGCCGTCGTCAACACCAAGACCGGTGACCTGGTCGGCGTCAAGACACTGGGTGAAGACGATACCCAAGAAGTCATCATCATCAGCCAACAAGGTCAGACGATTCGCCTCGGCCTCAAGGATATTCCGGCGCTTGGCCGCGCCACGCAAGGTGTCCGCATCATGCGCCTCAACGACGGCGACCAGGTGGTTTCTCTGGCGCTGGTCGACAAGACTGACGAGAGCGATCTCGAGCCCGAGCCCGAAGATGCCTCAGAAGCAAAACCAGCCGACGAGCAGCCCGAGAACGAGTAGCTTGTGGATAAGTACCTAGCTTTCGCCAAAGACCTCGCTCGCACCGGGGGCAAACTGATCAAAGATAATTTTGAAAATAATCTGATAATTGAGCTAAAGTCAGATAATTCTCCAGTTACGGAAGTCGACAAACAGATCAATCAACTCGTCATTGCGGCTATACAGAAGACTTATCCGGAGCATGGTCTTCTTGGCGAAGAAGCTGATCTCGGTGACGGCAGCGAGGAGTTACAGTGGCTCTGCGATCCCTTGGATGGTACGAAGGCCTTCATAGTAGGCATGCCGCACAGCACGTTTATATTGGGTCTGACACAAGAAGGAAAAATCCTACTGTCTGTTGTCTATAACCCCTTCACCGATCGTCTGTATCACGCCATAAAAGGTCAAGGTGCGTTCTGCAACGACCAACCGATCCACGCTAACGAACAACCAGTTGATGGTGGCTACGTACTCGTTGATAGCAGTGCTTTCCCACTCTATGAAGACTTGGAGGCCAAGGGGGCTCAAATCGAGCCAACGGCTGGAGCAGGTTACCGCTGTATGTTGCTGGCCACCGGCCGTTGTAGCGGTATTGTTCAGGGCGGTGCTGATTTTCACGATATTGGACCCAGCTCCCTGATTGTCGAAGAAGCTGGGGGTAAGATCACTGGTTATGACGGTTCACCGCTACGCTATGATCAACGGATAGCGGGCGGCGTTATCATATCGAACGGCGTAGCTCACGACAGTCTCGTGGCTATAGCGCGTGCTTCCAAATAACTACCGTTTTGCTCATGCTTGCGAAGTGACCGACGGATTGCTATGTTAAAGCGATAAAGGGAGACACTATGGAACTTGAAGCAGCGAGTAATTTTGCAGTAGAACAGGCTGAGTTAGATAAGCGTATCAAGGAGCACCAGCCAACGAGTGAGGCTGAGGTTGGTACGCCTGAGCAGCGATTTAGGGCGCTAGCTGCGCGTTTTGGGGCTTTGCCGCTTACTGATGAGTGCGTTCACGCACATGTTAACGAGCCAGATTTCGCGGACAGATACGTGAGGATTGACTTTCAGCCTCTTTCAAGAAAGATTGGTGATGCAGCGCTTAGGTTTCGTATGAGCTTACAGGGAGGTTTTACCATTGAAGAAGAGGGTGAGCAGGGGGAGCTCTCTTATTTGATTTGCAACTGGTCATCCTCGCAGATCGAAAAAGGCTTTCACGAGGAGCTAAGCCTGCAAAATGTACGCGCGGGCAATACAATAGAGACTATCCGACAGCTTGGTTTGTTGGAGGAATCTATGACTGAGGCGGAACGGCAACTAGCACCAGTTGCAGCCTAGTACGGCAGAGCATGGATTTAATTAGAATGGGAGACAGCACATGAGCGGTGAAATGGGCGAACAGCAACCTCAAGATGATGTAGACCCGGAAATTCTGAACAGCCCGCATGTTATTTGCGGCCTGGCCTTTGATATACACGGGCAGTTTGCTGTGGCTGATGGTGATGCCCGTCGTACGCCGCCACTAACAATGGTAGCTGATTCTGAGACCCAGCCGGCCGCCGAAGCGCAGCTGACGCTGAGCGAGTGGGGGCCAAGTACTCTCAAGACGCCGGTGAGCTTACAATCCGTGAAGTTTAAGGATTCTAGGGGCGAACCGTACTCGCTGTTTCATTTTCGACCAGGCTATATTGACGGCACGCTGAGGAAAGGCAAAGGTGCTCTCGTAGAAGATATAAATGACCGGCAGCGGATTCGCTACCTCTTAACGACTTTGCACCAGGGACTGCTCGAAACGGTGGCAGCGCCACTGGAAGCATTTGATCCCGAGCGTTTCGTTGGTGCCCATGATCTGTCAGAACAGAATCCTCTCGATTGTATTGTCAAAATTGATGGCGGCATGTCGCTCTATCGCGGTAAAAGCCTGGAGCAAACATATTCGCTACCCGAATTCTCCGTCGTCCAAGCGCTCGGCGAGGCGACTACAGCTTTCCGCGCGCTCAATAAACGGCGGCCGACACTCCAGGCCAGCGTGGCTCTGCGCTATGCGGGCAGGGAGCACGAGATTCCAGAGAAGGTCTGGCGCCGCTACTACGATGCGCTGAGTGCTGCGGGCTGTCTAGAGCAGGCGGCTATCAAACGCGCATTGTAGCTAAGAGCGGGGTTTCTATATATAGGCTGCCCTCGGCTCTCAAACTTACTTTGGCGAATGTCAGTAAGACTTTTTACAGTCACCATAAGCGATACAGCGTATTCTAGTAAATGTTACGGAGAAAAAACATGACCAATACCACCAGCACCAGAGAACTAGTCGGTTTAGCTCGAGAGACAATGGCTCAAATCCGTGATCGCGAGGAAAGAGCCGACAGGGGCTCTCGCGACGAACAAGGGGTAGTTGCCGGCGCTAAGCATTTGGCTAGCCTGGCCGTAAATGCTACACGTCCACAAGAGACAGCCTCCCCTCGTGAGTCAATTACCGAGAGTCGGCGCCTATCTGACGGCCTGATACGTGCAGGCTTCCTGCAAGAGTTTATTAGGGGTTAGCAGAGCATTGGCTAGGGTATCTTGCGCAGGAGTATTTTCCGTGCCTGCAAAGTTTTTCTAGACAGTCCAGGACAATCTTAAGCAAAAAGCCAAGGATTTCACTGAACCCATGATATAAAGCGATGTAAGTAGTACTACGACTAGTGTTCATTTACCTCTTGACTGGAACGCCTACAGTGCTGTATGCTTATACGAATGGCTTGACGGTGGCTCTCTATGAGTGTCTCTGAAATCGGCCGTTCAGTACGTTAAAAATTGAGTAGTGCAAATCAACGTCAGTTCATTTTTGAACTGTTTTAGAATAGTCAGTGTAGCCCGTTAAACGGTTACATGTTCGACTGAAGTTTAGGCAGATTCTTTTTGACAAATGCACTTCGGTGCGTATGTCATTTTTTTGGAGAGTTTGATCCTGGCTCAGGATGAACGCTGGCGGCGTGCCTAATACATGCAAGTCGAGCGGTAAGGTTCTCACTCTGTATTTAACGAGTTTGAATATAGTGTGAGAATACACGAGCGGCGGACGGCTGAGTAACACGTAGGAACGTACCCCAAAGTGA
>DAINPB010000025.1:0-14100 GCA_036743655.1 Candidatus Saccharimonadota bacterium | reverse complement strand
GATTAATTTCACATCCTAATCATAACAAAATAAAAAGACTTCCGAAGAAGTCTTAAATATACTAATGGTGCCCCGGACAGGATTCGAACCTGTGACCTTAGGCTTAGAAGTCCTCTGCTCTATCCAGCTGAGCTACCGGGGCAAAACATCCCGGTGGGATGTTTTGTAAACGCGAGCGAAGCGTCTTTAGTGAAACTACGGTCAATTGTAGATGACCTTAAAGCGCTACGCCAATTCTAGCTTCTACGCTCATCTCAATAGAGATACTACAAGATGAGCAAAGCGATTTTTCGTGGTGCGGGTGGGGAGAATCGAACTCCCGTCACCAGTTTGGAAAACTGGGATAATAGCCGTTATACGACACCCGCTTATGGTAAAGCCGTAGCGGGCAAACCCGCGTTTACTTTAACAGAGGTGATTATAGCACAATTGCTGAGGGGAGCACTTAAATAATGCTGCCACTCGTCGTGATTTGAAAATCGGAAACTTTATATCTCGTGCAGCACAGTAATATGCGCGCCAAGACTATTGAGGCGTTCGGCCAGGTCTTCGTAGCCGCGGTTGATAGTGTAGACGTTGCGCAGCATGCTGGTGCCGCGAGCAGCGAGCATACCGATCAACAGTAGGGAGGCGGGGCGTAGGGCTGGCGGGCAGACCACATCACTGATGGTGAAGCGCGTCGGGCCGGTGATGTAGACGCGGTGCGGGTCAGCCAGTTCAATCTGGGCGCCGATCTTGGTAAGTTCGGTGTAGTAGATTGCCCGGTTTTCGTACATCCAGTCATGGATCAGCGTGCGGCCTTTGGTGATGGCTGCGATCGGGACGAAGTAGGGGAGGTTATCGGCGTTGAGACCGGGGAAGGGGAGCGAGTGCAGCTTGTCGGCCAGAGCGCGCAGTTTATTATTATGTTTGTGGACGGTCAGATCGACCAGATCAGTTTGGCCGTTGAGGGCTTTGTAGCGCGGCGTTTGGTCGACGCGCAATCCCATTTTTTGGAGTTTTAGCAGCTCGACGGACATGAATTCGATGGGCACGCGCCGAATCGTAATCCGTGAGTTGGTAGTGACAGCGGCTGAGGTGAAGAACATGGCCTCAATGGGGTCTTCGCTTGGTGCGTAGGTAACATTCTTTTTGATAAAAGGCACGCCTTCGACCGTCATCTTGCTGGTGCCGACGCCGCTGACTTTGACACCTAGTTTTTGCAAGAAGAAGCAAATCTCCTGCACTGAATAATTAGCGCTGGCGAATTCGATAAACGTCTGGTGTGGTGTGCGCGCAGCGGCGAAGAGCGTGTTCTCGGTAACCGTATCGCCTGGCTCGTAGAGGATGACGCGTTCCGGTGCTTTTTTGGCGACTTTGACATTGTAGTGACCGGAATGGGCGACAATATTAACGCCGAAATTCTCTAAGGCGTACAGATGTGGCGCGACGGTGCGCGTGCCTAACTTGCAGCCGCCAGCATAAGGGATTTTGAACTCCTTGTTGTCGTGCATGAGCGGACCGATCATCATCAGTACGGTGCGAGTTTGGCGTGCGGCTTTGGCGTCTAGGCGGTCGAGCTTGAGTGTCTTAGGGCGGCGGATCTCTAGGTCATTATCGGGGAGCCATTTGACGCTGACGCCCATGCTCTCCAGGACTTCGATAATCCGGTAGACCTCTTCGATGCGCGGGAAAGCTTTGAAGCGGGTCACGCCGTAGTTCAGTAGACTGGCGCAGAGCAGGCCGACGGCGGCGTTCTTGCTGGTTTTGAGCGTGATCTCACCGCGTAGTTCGTGGCCGCCCTCAATGCGTAAGTTGGTGACATTGTCGTTGAGCGATATAAGTTGCTTGTGTAGTACGTCGCTAATGCGGCCGAGCGTGTCCAGGCTGAGGTTCTGACGGCCGTGTTCCATGCGGTTAACGGCAGATTGGGAAGTATTGAGGCGGCGGGCAAATTCAGCTTGGGTGAGGCCTCTCTCTTGTCGTATCTGAGCAATTAGTTGGCCAATTTTCTGGTTAGTGGAGTCCATAGACCGATAGATGATATCATATGTGATATTTTGTGTGCAATAGAGATTAGCGGCACGAGATTCTTATGTGCCCACTATATCCCGATTTCAAAATTACAAAAAATTAATCATTCATGCCATACATTGCTACAATATAGGCATGATCTAGCTACTCTTCACAACTATTTGCAGAAACATTAAGGAGGAACTACCCATGGTTGATGAAGAAATTGCAGCACTAATACAGGACGAAATAAACCGCCAGACCGATGGCCTGGAAATGATTCCCAGCGAGAACCACACCTCGCCGGGCGTGCTGGCCGCCCTAGGCTCGCGCCTCACCGACAAATACTCAGAAGGCTACCCCGGCAAGCGCTACTATGGCGGCTGCGAAGTCGTAGACAAGGTCGAGAATCTGGCTCGCGATCGCGCCACGGCACTGTTCGGCGTTGACCACGCCAATGTTCAGCCGTACTCTGGCTCGCCGGCTAACCTGGCAGTCTACTTCGCGCTGGTTGACCCGGGCGATACGGTCATGGGCATGGAATTGTACTTCGGCGGACACATGACGCACGGCCTCAAAGTTAATTTCTCCGGAACACTCTATAATTCGGTACAGTATCGAACCGGCAAAGACGGCTTCCTCGACTACGAGGCCATGGCCGCGCAAGTTGAAGCCGAGAAACCCAAGCTGATCTTTGTTGGCGCCACGGCCTACCCGCGCATATTCGACTGGCAGAAACTGCGCGAAATCGCTGATCTGTCCAAGGCCTGGCTGATTGCCGACACCTCACACATCACCGGTTTAATCGTAGCTGGCGAGCACCCTTCACCAGCCGGTATCGCTGACGTCATAACGACTACCACACACAAAACCCTGCGTGGCCCCCGCGGCGCAATAATCCTCTGCAACGGCAATCCTTCCAACCCCTTGAAAAAAGCCGAACGAACCAAGGAGAACCTCCCGACGCTGATCGACCGCGCGATTATTCCCGGTCTGCAAGGCGGCCCACACAACCATCAAACTGCTGCCATCGCCGTAGCGCTGCGCGAAGCCGCCACGCCGGAATTCAAAGCGTACGGCCAGCAGATTGTCAAAAACGCCAAGGTGCTAGCCAAGCAGCTCACTGCCAAAGGCTTCCAGCTTGTCACCGGTGGCACCGACAATCACCTGCTGCTCGTCGACCTTACCAACAAGAAAATTAGCGGCGCCGAAGCCGAACGAGCGCTCGGCAAAGCTGGCATCACCGTTAATAAGAACACCGTGCCTTTCGACCCGCGATCAGCATTTGATCCCAGCGGCATCCGCCTCGGCACCCCAGCCCTCACCACGCGCGGTATGAAAGAACCCGAAATGGAACAGGTGGCCGAGTGGATAGACCGGGCCATCACCAGCCAAACCGATGACGCCAAACTAGCCACCATTCGCGCCGAAATTCTCGACTTCACCAAGAAGTTCCCGTTACCTGGCGGCAAGTAAGTCGTATTCGGGAATAAAGAGAAGTGTAAACTAGTGAGCTAAACCGAAGCGTATAAGTTGTACTAGAGTTCCAGTCCCTTATCGACTACGAAAACAGCAAGCCGTCGCCTGAGTCGCTGCAACTCTTGTTCTGTTTCAACGCTGACCCTTGCTATGCCAGAACTGCGCCTTACCACGCGCCCGATTGACTCGTCACTAGCAACTGGAAAATCCTTGCTCCTAACTACGACTGGCTTAGTTTCGGCTATGGTGCCATCGGCACAGAGAACGGTACCTGCTGCTTCTAGCCATGAGCGGTTCTGATAAAAATCCTGGTTGTTGCTCTTCGGTACGGTTTTTAGTGCCAGAAACCAACCAATACTTTTTGGTAGCATTCTTCCCAATTTTGCGTCTTGGGGCACGCGACTTCTGAGCAGTGCCTGAACTACCGCAGTAGTGTCTGACTCCAGTAGAGCATTCAATTCCTGACTGTGCGTTTCCTGCTCGTCGATCATATAGGCTCTTTGGGCCTGCTCGCCCGCAGCTTGTTGCCTAATCTGTATCCCTTGTTCGTGAAAGATTCTTGCGGAATTTTGCCGTGCTGCTGCTTGTCTGTGAACTAGGTTAGCGAGATCTTCTACTTCTATGAGCTGTTCCATGCGTGCCTCCTGTGATTGCCTAATTTATACACCAAGAAGTCAAGATTGCAAGCTTAAGCTAGAAGCTATCGTCGCTACAATTTGCCGAAGCCGAATAAGTCGGGGGCAGCCTCAAGACAGCAGTTCAGGTTCTTGCACGAGCGTAATACCGAACTTAGCTTGCACGGCGTCGACAATTTTTTGTTTGAAAGTCATGAGATCGGCAGTGGTCTTAGCATGCTCGTTGACCAGCACTAATGGCTGAGTGGGCCAGGTTCCCATGCCGGTGGCGCTGTCGTGGTAATCTTTGAAACCAGCCTGTTCGATTAACCAAGCAGCCGACAATTTGACCTTACCGCTATCGGTGGGCCAGTTTGGCGCCTGTCCGAATTGCTCGGTCAAATCAGCTAACTGCACGTCATCAATTAGAGGATTCGCGAAGAATGAACCGGTGTTATGCACGACAGCCGGATCGGGTAATTTGCTGGTGCGAATGGCGACCACGGCTTCCCGGAGATTAGCTGGCGTGTAGTCTGTGACGCTGTGCTGTTCGAAATATGCTTGTACCGCGCCGTAAAAAGGCGGCTCCGGATTGCCCTTAGTAAGATGTAGCGTCACGCTAGTGATATAAAAACGCCCGTGATCAGCCGTCTTGAATCGGCTGGTACGGTAACCAAACCCGCAATCGCTACCGGCAAGCGTCACAAAATCCTTGGCTTGCGTGTCAAAAGCCTCGATGGTGGTGAGGGTCTGAGCGATTTCCTGGCCATAAGCGCCGACGTTTTGAACGGGTGTTGCGCCGACGGTGCCAGGAATCAGGCTGAGCGCTTCGATACCAGTTAAACCAGCTTCTACGCTTCGCTGCACTACCGCATCCCAGGGTTCGCCGCTGCCGAGCGTGAGATAGACATTGGTCTCGTCTTCTTCGAACGCCTCATAACCGAGAATCTTATCAACAATAACCAAGCCGGGATATCCTGAATCGCCCCAGATGATGTTACTACCGTCACCAATCATCACGGCAGGTAGTTTCTGGGTGTCTGCCCAGCTCAACGCCTCCAATACTTCCATGCGATTATTGACTTCGACAAGATAGGCTGCGGGGCCACCGAGGTGCATGGTGGAGTGGTCGGCCAGGCTGATGTTTTGTAGTACATGCATAGACCTTAGTATATAGCGTTGGCTCGAAGTAGCTATGGTTTTTGGCTAACAGAGACACTCGCCGGTAAACATCTGTACTCTGCTGCGACATAGTGCGTTACGCGCAGCGCAGCTTATATTGTTCCGGTTGCACTACGCTTGACCCTGCGTGGGGCGGGGTACGGATGTTCACTGACATTGTTGCTATTTAGCCATGGCCAGTACTTGCGGAGCTTGCACTCAACAGTATGAAGGTATTATTATGATGAGAGTATGGCAGAGTCGAACGCACCGTTTATCAGTCTAGGTAAGCACCTCAAGTATGTCCGCGAGCAGTCACAACAGAGCTTGGCGGAAGTTTCTGGTGCCGTCGAGATAGACGAAAGACACCTGGAGCGTATCGAAGCCGGACAGGAACGCCCCGCTGAGGACGTGCTATTACTTTTGATCAGTTATTTGGGTGTGCACGATCAAGAGGCCGTGCAGCTCTGGGAACTTGCCGATTATGACAGTGACATACCCGAGCAAATCAAGCTGGATGGGCTAGCTCAAGCAAGCGGCAAGTCAGTTATTATGTTGCTGGCGATGGATGTGCGCACCATGTACAGCGATGGGCTGGATGTTGCCGGTAACCAGGCTGGTTTTGTGCTGAACTTCACGCAGACGGCCGGCCAATCCCGAACTACACCAGTTGCCAGCATCGGTATGAGTTACGAACAAGCCGAAAATGTGTTGCGAACTCTACAACAGGCTATGCTGCGCAGCAAATACCTCCCCAACCAGAAACTATTGCCACCCCCGAAACCCGAGAAACAGTAACTTCCAGGGGTTTTCACCTGAAAACTTGCATTAAACCGCTTGCAAGTATACACTCAAAATTGTTAAGTACTTATTAAGACACACGAGAAAATAGAAAGAACCGTAATGACAACTGAGCAATGGCTCAAAAATCTGCACGATCTAGCTCTCAGCACGACCGTACCGAAGAAAAAATCAGCAAAAACCAAGAGCTAAAACCAGCACAACAGCCCCGCCAGCGTTATGGGTTGAAGGCTTTTTTGATACGTTCCGGCAGGGCTTTGCGCCAGCCAGCATTGAAGTTCTTGAGTGTCATGAAGCTGGCAGGCACCATACTGTCGATATAAAGTTTACCGCGCAGGTGATCAACTTCGTGTTGTATGATTCGAGCTGCCCAGCCGCTGGCCGTAAAAGTTACTGCGCGACCGTGCCGATCCCACCCCCGAACCCGAACAGACTGAGCTCTCGGAACAACTGCCACATAACCCTCTACGCTCAGGCAACCTTCGAAGAAGCACAGTAATTCAGTATCTAGTATTTCCATCACGGGATTAACGATAATCCGCAAAGCCACCGACTTGCGACCTTGCGCCTTGAGCACGGCCGCCGGTATCTGCTCATGATAACCAGCCTTATCCTCGATAATAATAATCTGAAGCGCTTCACCTACCTGAGGTGCCGCTAGGCCAACACCCGGGGCATCGCGAAGTGTGGCAATCATATAGTCGATTACCTCCTGAACACGCGGGGTTTTCAGCGCGGCGCTACTAACCAGTTTGGCTGGTTTGCGTAGTATTGGTTGCCCTGTTTGGTATAGCTTCAGCAGCATGATAGGAAAGCGGCGTTAACGCGCGAGCAGCCTTAGGTACCGTAATTACCCATCAGCAAACTCAGGTCATGCCCTTCGACTACCGTGACGCCATCAAACTCCGCTGGAGGATAATTGGTTCCGTAGTGCGCCAGCAGTAAGCTCAAATCATGCCCCGTAACGTGTCCGTCGTTATCTATATCGCCGACAATGGTGGTGGTGCTAATGGTTGCTGACGGATTCGGAGCCGCGGAAGTGTTATTAGCAGCATCGTAGGCTGCAATCGTATAGGTATAACTGGTGCCAGGAACAAGGCCGGTACTATCCGTGTACGTTGTGCCGGTTGGTGAGGCGATGAGCACACCATTACGGTACAAATGATAACCAGCGATACCTGGCCCGCCAGGGTCGGTACTCGCTGTCCACGACAATGATACAGAGGCGGCAGTGCTACCAGTACTCTTGAAATTAGTCGGCGTCGTCGGCAGGCCTACAGTGCTAATATTCACTGACGGATTCGGTCCCAAGGAGGTATTCCCGGCCATGTCATGTGCCGCAATCGTGTAGGTATAACTGGTGCCAGGCGTCAAACCGGAAGCGATGTAACTAGTGCCCGTCGGCATGGCAATAGGAGTAGTGCTGCCGTTAAGATATATATAATAACCAGCGAGGCCTGGCCCGCCAGCGTCAGTACTCGCTGTCCAGGCTAACGTTACTGATGTGGTAGTGACGCCCAGAACCCTAAAACTAGTCGGCGTCGTTGGCAAAACAGGGACAACAGTGTATGTACCATTGCTGATGGGGTTGTTAGTAGTACCCAGATCATTGGCAGAGGTACTACTGTCGTAAGCCGCAGAACAGGTGAGGGCGAAGCTTCCGATTGGACAAACGCTGGCGAGCGCAACTGACGAGGAGCCGACACCGATAGCTTGGAAGGTCACCGTGGCCACCGTTTGAATGCCCGTTACTGGGCCAGTTGCAGCTGCCGCGAATTGAATGGAGCCGCTAGATGCGGTAGTCGGGAAAGAGCCGAAGGAGCTCCCTGGCGTGATACTGACTAGACTGAAGTCGGCAGTTGAGTAGGTCAAAACAGACTGGACAGTGTTAACCGAAGCCCCACCGGTGTCGATCATGATGGACATTGTTACGTTAGAGCCAACCGGGACATTCTGTGAGGTCGGTGATACAAAGAGCCTCATGTTCGGTACGGCAGCGTGCGAGGAGAGTAGGGTATACAGACCGCCAGCCGCAAACAAGGCCACAATGACCAGTGCGATAATGCGCTGCGACGTTGAGGTGGTGCTAAACGAGCGCCGGTGCAACTTCGGGCGAGAGTGGTGTTTTTGTTTGAGACTCATAATTCAGGCTGCTTACATGCCATGATATCTTAATAATAAACTAGCTTATGCTCTTCTACAACACCTACGCTACCAGAAAGGTACGATGCCGAAACAATACAGCCATCAGATTCCCACACAACAACGCGTAAATTCAGATCATAAAACAACGTACGGCAACACCGAGCATTGCAAACTAAGTCTTACGCGAAACAACTCGTTGATCGTGCTGATAACTGACCGAAGTGTCATGCGAAATACTCAGAGCAGTATGCGTTGTCTGAGCCGGCCATCCGGTATTTGGGCTGATACTCGAAATATAACGGACGTAACCCCCGAAGTACACGAATGAGAAAACAACCAATAGCGCAGTCGCTGGTTGCAGCACCAGTTGCAACGACCTTTTCGTTTCAAGCGAGTACTTGATGCCTAGGCCGAGCAGACCATAGACGTACACCAGTACTGGTACCAAATATCTACCTTGAATCGCCAGTGGCTGCCCGAGTTGCCGATAATCATGGTAGTTCCTGGCCCACAAGAATAACAGATACATAACAACGATCACTGATATTTCGAGCAATGCCGAATTGTGCTTGAGAATTTTCCGGGCGCTTACCAGGGTGCACAATACTGCGGCAACAGATAAGGTTATGATAATTATGTAGAAGTCGTGAGCGATGTATATCAGGCCGCCGGTTGGGACGATCTCAGCGAACAATTGATAGTATTCCACACGAAACCAAAACGCGGTGTACTGCAATGCGTTCATTTGGAGCGGCTGGGCATGCTGCTTCTCGTATTGGGCTACGGTGTAATTCCTATCCCAAGAATAGTACTGTTTGCAGTCCTGAATCGTCAGCACCTGGTTACACTGTGGTACCGGATTGTGGTATTTCACCAAATCGTAGCCGTAGAAGTTCAAGAACAGTCCAATACCGATGACACCGGCTACGGCAAAGCTAGCCGTAGTTCGTCTCGGAATAGCGCGGAAGCCAGCCGTAACGTCAGTGGCAAAAGTCGCTCTGTGCTGTCGCCAATACACTGCAAGCTGCCAGACCACTACCGCCGTTATGCCAACGAGGAAGGGAAGGAACGAAAACTTGACGAGGCTGGAGTATAAGCAGAGGCAAATCACCCGGAACAACAAGGCAACATTGAGCTGGCCTCGTCGTAAACCTTGCACCAGCAACATAGTCTGGTAGACGCTTACCGAACTGACCAGAATCAGTAGGTTATCGTAATTGATCTGGGCAGCCAGCACCGTCACGATGGGCGTAAACGCAAAGGCCAGCAGCACAATATTAGTCAAAACCCGCGGAACGCGAATAATCTGCAATATCTTGCGGGTAACCAGCAGGCTCGCCACGATCAACGCGATATTAATGAAGCGCAGAATAATCACCTGTATCTGGATACTCTGTGTGAAATGAGCCACCAGCCGATACGGAAAACTGAGCAGATAGTGATACAAAAACGACGGGTTGTGCGCAATAGCCCCCAATCCATAGGTGTTGGCCGGCTGAGTTGTCACGAGCGGATTCAAATGGTGACTGAAGAATTGCACAAGTCCGAAGTGATAGCCTTCATCAAACGCCATCGGGAAACGACTGCTTATCGCCAGCCAAATAGCTTCACAGGCGAACAGCAGCAACATGGTCAGGAAGAACCAGTTCGAGCCGAAGAATACAGCCAGCTTTCCAGACTGCGATAACCCTTTTGACCAGTGTAGTTTTTGTCTCAACACGCTCATGCCTACTAGGTAAGTAATATACACCCTATAAGCACAAACGCAAAAGCATAGATTATTTTTGTAACGGTCTGCCTGGAGTTTCTTGTAGACACGAGCGAAGCGTCTTACACAAGAACTAATGGTACGCCCGATAGGAGTTGAACCTACGACCTTTGGTACCGGAAACCAACGCTCTATCCAGCTGAGCTACGGGCGCTCGTCGAAGCAGTGTCGCTACTTCGTTTTACTAGATTAGTTTACCATCTTTATGCATCGCGAACAGTGCACGCCAGCTATTTCAGCGTCGGTTGAATAATCTGCCAGTACGCCTCGGCCCAGTTACTATAACCACGATTACTAGGATGGAAATAATCTGGGGCATAGGTGCGAATAGAATCCCGCTGTCGTGTAATGGTTTGCAGATCAACGAGATGCAGGTCGTATTTCTTGACGTTAATGGCAATAATCATGTTGGCGTCCAGCGCTTGGGCATTGTGCCGAATTCGTCCACCGAAATAGGGCATGTTGCCGACAACTGTACCTTTGGGCAGGGCTGCTGCCAGCCGGCCGTATTCTGTCTCGAAGGTTTGGTGATTATAGGCTTGCGCGACGTCGTTGCCGCCTATATCAATAGTTACCAAATCAGGTTTATAGTGCCGTAGTTCTGGCATCTGCTTACGGATGACGTCATCTATTTTGGCGCCTGTGACACTGAGATTAACGATGCGAACGGTTTGGCCGTTCTGTTGGTGAATGCGGGCGGCAAGGAGGCCGACATAACCGAGCTGCGGCTTGCTGGCGCCAATCCCTTGTGCCGCCGAATCGCCCAATGCCACATAGGTGAATGTTCCACTTGTCGGTACCTGCTTCCAATAGGCAGCATAACTCGACACATTGGCTTTGAGGCGCAGCAAGGCGATAAGTTCAATCAGTACAAGCGCCACTATGAGCACCACGAGAACGAGCAAGGCTTTTTTGAGCATTACCTTGAGTATAACAAAGACGGGGTATACTCAGTCAGTTTCTGGTGAAGGCAACGATGCGGCACCCACCGAAGGTGCTATTTTTGACGCTAACATACAAGAATGTTATTATATGATTATGATAGAAACCGATGGAGAGCATCCGATAACACCTGAGGCAGTCTTCACGCCTGAATACTGGCAGCCCATACAGAATTTTGCTACCGATAGAACTACTGCTGCAGATAGAGCGCTTCGGCAAACGACTAGGGAGCGCGACAGACATCATTTCGCTGAGCACACTGATAGCTTTATGCGATACCTAGGCGGCACTTCAGCCTTTCACCTTCCCCAAGATACACGCTTTCAGCCCAATCAAAGAGGGGGTAAACAGCCCTGGTTTACCGAACCCGGCACGCTGCTAGTCTTCGACATCGAAACGCTTACGACGCTCCCCGCTGCCGAGTTACACGCTGCAGAGCCGCATCCCTTCACCCCCCGCTTCACGCTCGATGCCAGCCCCTGCGACCTATTAAATGCACAGATACAACTTGAGAAAGATAAGCTTACTGCCGATCTCGAGTCAGGCATAGCACAGCGTGAAATGTTAATTAGCGACCTGCAAGCCAAGCCTTGGTTTAAGAACGAGGAAGTGAATACCTGCTACCTCAGGGTGGTATGCGTTGGCGTGATGCAGCCAGGCAGACGAAGAACCTGCTCGCTGTATGCGCTGACGCAGGAATCGAACGAGACACCACTGTGTTTAAGCATGAGAAGCCCAGCCGTAAGCCAATTAGGAATTACAAATACAGTCGGTCGTACCGCCGAACTCGCTGAGGTTAAGGACGAAGGATATTTCAGGCAACGAATCCGCAGCATCGAAGTGATCGACACCGTCCCGGCTCATCCCAATCAGCGCAAAAAAAGACGACGTCTCTTGCCAGAACTCAATCTGGGCAAGTTGAGCCTCGGGCATGTCACTACTTAACATGTTAAGTATGTGCAAGAATCTATGAAGATGGCAGAAATTTTAATGGGTAGGCTTCAAGCCATTTGTCCTTGTGTGGGCAAGTGACCGTTTGCCTGGAGATCGTGAATATATTCCATGGCCACTTGAGCGCTGGCTACAAACTTATCGTGATTAGCGGTATTAGTGCTTGGTCTAATGAATATTGGCCAGCTAGAACCTAACGTACCCGATCCAAAAGTACTGTAGTCATAACTGTCCTTAAGGCCGGGCAGGTGAAAAGCAATCGTTGATCGAGTCTTGTCTCCAGCATCACCATCTTCGGAAACAACACGTATAAATGTGATGCCACTAATCGGGAACATGCCTACGGGTCCATCGATGATCGGGTAGTATGATTTATACTGCTCCTTGCAAAAACGGTCGTCCACCACCTGCCGATCTCGAGCATACAGCTCACACAACGAACTCAGCGTATCCGCAACCGACTTCTCTAGATCGTCTCGTAAAACTTCTGACATAATAAATAATTATACTCACATTAATAAGTATTTGTCAAAGTCCGTGCAGCGATATTCGCGACCAGAATCTATTTACTCGCGGAATACTCGTCGGCTATATCTGATATCTGACTACGTTCTTCGTCTGTAATTTCGCGCGTCACGCCTGCGCCATCTAGAACTGCGCCGCCTATTTCAACCGGGATCGAGCCCGAATCGTATGCTACGCCTGCTCGTCTCAGTGGAAGCCAATGCTCCTCACTATCAATCAACATCTTATAGAGCGGGAATTCGTCAGTACGTTGAGATTCAAGCTCTGCCAGGGCATGGTATAAAGGAGCAGCGCCTAAAACGCCGCCATATTTACCTGATCCATATCTACCCTGTTCACCCTCTATAGTAATACGAGTCTTGCCTTCAGGAACTGGAGAGCCGCAATAAGTTTGATCTTGAGGTACTGTAACAATGTAATAGTCTGATCCTAGACCAAGCTTGCTGCAAACTAATGCGGCAGCTTGACGGTAGAGCCCTACCTTATCATTTGGAACCACCTCACCATTTGTAGCTAGATCTTCGGCAATTGAATGATCAATATCTTCCTCGTCAAGTTGACGACGAAATCGTTCTGCTTTTTTGGTTGTATAGCCCAGGTTGAACATATTGCAATATTAACGCAAACTTGATTGTAAGTAAAGATAATGGTACGCCCGGCAGGATTTGAACCTGCGACCCCTTGGTTCGAAGCCAAGTACTCTAATCCACTGAGCTACGGGCGCGCAATGTATACATCTTATCAGAGAAGGATCAGGGACGATAGGGACGAGCGGATAATTGGGTGAGGCAGAAAGCCGCCTCAATCATGTTCGCTCAACTCTACAGTCACACGTAACAATGCCTGTTATTTTTTCAAGGTTTGGCCAAGATGTGGATTCCGACAAACTCGCTTGCCCAAAAGGTAGGCTTCTAATTTCCAAGAAGCGGGAGCACTTGGCGGTGCACCGCGCTTTGTGCCGGGACACTCCCTGCCAGCTTTTGCCAACACTTCTACTGCATAGGTGGATCGTAGCTCGCCATCGGTCGAGATGTCGAGCATCTCTGAATTTATATCAAACCATAGGTCATTTGCTTCGGGATTTCTGAATGGCCCATCTTCCGGCGTTTGACCCAAGGATTCGCATATGGCAACCGCACACCGCTCACTAGACTTTGCAGCCTCCAAGGCACTGAGCAACACCGGGCAGTTCTGACACGTTTCCGGTAATTGCGCTACAAATGAGTCCAACAACTCTGACATATTGAAACGATAACATATTAGTATAGTATTTACAACTTCAGGAGATGCTGTTACGCTGGTAGGGGAGCGCTGCGCATAGTCAGCGAACTAGAATTATGAATACCGAGACACTATCCGAACCCGAGAGCAATGAAACAGAGCTGGTATGGAGACTCTGGCGCCAGGATATTTACGGCAACCAATATCGCATGCCCTTAAAGCTCGATAGCCAGGAACAGGCCGAGGATGCTCATGCAGAATTCACACACAAAGGCCACAACCAGACATACACATTAAGGCAAATGGATCCGAACGACGAAACAACGTTTATCGCTGCCCGCGATTAGCAGAACCTAAAATCTCATTCTCAAGTACTTCCAAAAGCAGCGGGAACTCAGTGAAGCCCGTCTCGCTATTGAGGTGTCCGCCGTGCTTGATAATGTGTGGCTGCACCTCGAGCTCAGCAGCTACTTCCTGTAAAGCCTCTTGAGAGACATAGGG
>DAINPB010000024.1:0-15392 GCA_036743655.1 Candidatus Saccharimonadota bacterium | reverse complement strand
TGGTGCGGATGAGAGGACTTGAACCTCCACGTTCTTGCGAACACTAGCTCCTGAAGCTAGCGCGTCTACCAATTCCGCCACATCCGCGCGTTTTCGAGACCATCATATCGTATCTGTTTTGGGCACAAAACTCAAGGGTAGGGACTGGTTATTGCCCGGTGCTCCAAACATTATCGTTTCCGTCGATAGTGAGCGAACAGCTTGTGAGCGAGCGAATGTTTGGAGCGCCGGGCAATAACCAGCAGCTAATTCGTAACTTTAGCCTGACGAATCTCCCAGTTCTGCACATTGTCGAAACGGTCGGCCGCACTGTTGAGCGCGTGATCGTTGAAGCCAGCCACAGTGCCATTCGTCAGATAGAGCAAACGCGGCTGATACAGCCCGAGTGCCGGCGCACTCTGCTGCCAAGCCTGCAAAAAAGGCTTGTACTTAATGACACGGAGTTGCGGGTTGAGTCGAGTGCGACCAGCTTCGAGGGCAGTATCGGCTGTGGAGTTTTTCCATTCGGACAAATTCAGGCGGTTGGCCGAGCGAATATCAGCCTGGGAACTATCCCAATAGACAAACACATCCGGGTCAACGCCAATCGAGATTCCATAGAGTACCGCGTCATACCCATGATAGGTCAAGGTATTCTGGAAGTCGGCACTATCTTGTAATTGTAGCTGCAAACGTACACCAAGCGCGCGCCATTGTTGCTGCAGCGTACGCGTAACCGTTTGATACTCTGGCGTATTAGCAGCATCGAGACTAAAGCTGAGCTGCTGACCGCCTTTGTTGCGTATGCCATCCTTACCGACTAGCCAGCCGTCAGCAACCAGAGCTTTGCGCGCAGCGAGCAAGTTGAAGTTTGCTTGGGCGGCAGTCGGATCATAGCCTAACTGCCCGAGTAGCAAGGGCTCACGTATTGGACGCGTTGGGTAATTAAGCCGATTGATGATTTGCGGCACATTTGTCCCCTCCACTATAGCCTGGCGCAATTGCGCGTCAGCCAGTATACCTCCGGATGTTTTGAAGAAAACCATATTGGCAGCCGTCAGCAAGGGGCTATGCACCTGCAAAGAGCCCATATGCCGCAAGTCAGACGATACTTCGCTCAAACCCTCAGCTCCATTGAGTTGTCCACCTCGAAAAGCTCGCAGCAGCTGATCCTTCGAAGCATAGTCATGTACGATGAATTCCTGAAGTTTCGGCTTGCGCCCCTGGTAAGCAGCGAAGGGCACCAGAGCAATCTGCTCCTCGGCGGTCGCCGGATCATTGCCATTTACTTGCACCGCCTGGCAGGCGAATGGCCCCGCCCCAACCGGATGCACCGTATTGAAGTCTGCCGAGCGCAAATCACCAGGCGGCACCCTCGCCAGCAAGTGCTGTGGCACAATGCCGTTGGTCATCGTATCAGGAAAAGCCGCCAAAGGACTGGGCAGCTTGAAGACAACCGTGAGCGGATCGGGAGCCGTGACCGCTATGCCCCGCCAGCTGCTCTGGAGTGGCGACTGCGCATCAGGGTTCTGAATCGCCTGATAGGTGAATAGCACGTCAGCGCCGGTCAATGGCTTCCCGTCCTGCCAAGTCAGATGTGGCTTGAGATGCACCGTGTAGGTGGTGCTGTGCACGTCGACGTCATAGCCGCTCGCCAGATCACCAACTAGCTGGTTTTGGTCGTTATAAGTGAATAATCCGGCGAATAGTAACTTCGAAACAGTGGCGTTGGCATCGCTGGTGGCATAGAGCGGATTAGCATTGGTGAAGGTGCCGAATACACCTTCACTATATATGCCGCCCGGCACTGGCTGCACCGTTTGGAAGTAATTGCTCAATGTGATGTTTTGAACCACTATGCCGGCGATCAACAGTACCAACAGGATTAACCAACCAGTCACGAAGCGTCGCACGCTATTCAATCTGTTGAAACGCCGGAACAGATGTCTTTCAATCTGCTGCTCAGCCTGCACGCTGAGGCCTTCAACCTGTTTCTGACCTTTGCGCAGTCGCCGCCGAAAACGCAATCGGATCAATCGCAATCGCATTGGCCACCCGCCTTAAGGCTTGACAATAACGCCCAGTATCAGCGATAGGCTAAAAACAAGTCCGCAGACAATCGTTATCTGAAAAATCGTTTTGTCGGTGCCCCGCCGTGTAGTATTAACTTCGCCTGCACCGCCTAAGCCAGCGCCCAAACTGGCACCTCGCGTCTGTATCAGAACCAGGAATGTCATAAGCACTGCTGAGCCGATAGTAAGGTAGTTGTAGATGCTCATCGTGCATCTATTGTCCCCTATCCGACCGCTCGCTGTCAAAAGTTTCACGCGTTCAGACAGCAACCCAGTCGCCAATCACAGCTCCTTAAGAATGACGCTGACCAGATAGTTCACCAGCCCAATAACCATACCGGTAAACACCGCCGCCCAGAAATTCGTAATATGGAGCGGTGTATAGAGCTTGCTGGCAATAAAAACAGTCAGCCCATTAATAATAACCATGAACAGTCCGAGCGTCACAAGAATGGCTGGCAAGGAGAAGATAACCAGCACCGGTTTCAAGATGACATTGATGATGGCCAGCACCAAACCAGCAATAACAATAACTCGAAGCTTGTTGTCATAGGTGATGCTGGTACTCAAAAACCCGGCGGCAATCCACAGCCCCAAACTACATACCAACCACCTGGTCAGAAACCGATAGACGGGCTTATCGTGCATATGCATATTGTACAGGACAGAGCGTGGTGCAGGTGGTACTAATTAGCGTTAGGCAGGTGTAGCTATCAGTACAGTTCCCGCGGTAATTTATTGCTAAGCACTCTGATGCCCTTATGTGTGATGAGCACATCATCTTCAATACGTACCCCGATGCTTTCGCGGGGGATATAAATGCCCGGCTCGACAGTCAACACAACGCCCGGTTCCAACGGACGTTCGTAGTCGCCAACATCATGAACATTGAGACCCAGGAAATGCGAGGTCGCGTGTGGGAAATATTGACGCACATTCTCATGATTAATCGTCTTGATTAAACCCAGCTCGCGCAGCTTTTCGCCCATGAAATGCTCTATCTGCTGCTCATAATCCCTCATCATCGTGCCCGGCCGCAACAAACCGCAAGCGAAATGATGCACTTCCAGCACCGCAGCATGCACCGCCTCCTGACGACGGGATGGCGACCCGAGATTGACCGTGCGGGTAATATCGGCAGCGTAATGCTCAATCTCAGCCCCAACATCGACAACTATAAGCTCGTCGGCCGCCAAAGCACCTGCATTAGCCACATTGTGCAAAACACAAGCCCGTGATCCACCGGCAACTACCGGCTCAAAGGCATGACCGCTGGCACCCCGGCGACGAAAGCCCCGGCTCAGTTCAGCCTCTAGCTCGTACTCGTGAGCATACTTGCGCAGCTTACTCGGCCGAAACGACTCTTTGATAGTAGCCACGGTTATATCAATAGCGTTCTGGATGGCCAGTAATTCCGGCTGCTGCTTAATCATTCTCATCCGTCCCAGGTGCGGCGATAGGTCAAGCAGTTCCAGCTCCGGTTTCAACGCCTTCAAACGTTGCACTAGCGCAGCCCGCGCCGGATTAGTGTACAAGCCGTAATGCTCGATGTACGCTGGCGGCAACGCCAAGGTGGCAGCATGCTTCACTTTTTTCAGGCGACTCTCTAATTGTTCCCAGCCCGCTGCGTCATCATAGACATTTTGGACACCGGATCGTTGGATCAATGGTTCGGCCGCTACTGAGCCGTCGAAGGCTTCACGCGTCGCATTGCGCTGGGGCACAATCAAATATTCCTTATCTCGATCCATGACCAAGATAATGTCCGGCTCATCAATGCCAGTCAGATACCAGAAGTTAGCATCTTGAGCAAAAGCGAACGTACTATCTCCACCCCGTTGCAACAACCCGTTCGCCGTTACCACAATCGGCGCGGTACCAGTAAACAACCCCCTCAAACGCTGTCGATTGCCAGCGAAGAACTCACTCGTAAATCTAGAATTCATAACCAAGCGTCCAGTATAGCAAAGTTTGCCAAATCAAACAGTACTAGTGCTTAAACGTCAACTGAGATGCTGTCGAAGCATTGAAGCTTTCTGCGAGCCAATAACTTTTTCCAAGTCTACAGCCGAAGCTTGACTTATGCCGCGCACCGAGCCGAAGGTACGAAGCAGTTTCTTGCGCGTCGCCGGGCCGATGCCGGGGATATCGTCAAGCATACTAGCCGTTTGGCGTTTAGTCTTGAGAACACTGTGATAGCTGACAGCAAACCGATGTGACTCATCGCGGATACGTTGAAGCAGCTTCACCAGATTGGTATTATGCGGTACATTAACCAGGATAAAGTCGTCGCTTTCAGAGGCGAAACCGCCCAATTTGTTTAAACTTAACTTGTTAAGTGTTACGCCTGATTTGGTTTTATGGATGGCAATCTGTTCTTCGCGTTTGGCGAGTCCGATAAACGGAATTCGAGTGCAGCCCTGTTCATCACGAGCCTGAATGGCAGCATCCAACTGGCCTTTACCGCCATCAATCAAAACTAGATTAGGTACGCCCCAGGCTTTGCGGTTACGCTCACTCAGACGGCGTTTGAGTGTCTCGTTCATGTTATAAAAATCATCATTCTGGTTGATGCGGGTCTTGAACTTGCGGTATTCGGCTTTGTCACTGACACCATTGGTAAAAACTACCATGCTCGCGACCACATCACTTCCCTGTTGATGAGAGATATCATACCCCTCTATCCGACGCGGAAATGCCTCAATACTTAGCAAGTTAACTAATTCGTTGAGCGCGTGGTCTTTACTGATGTCCAGGAACTCTTTGTCGCTGAATATAACCTGTTTGTCCAGGCCTTGTAGCGCGAATAATTGATTACGTAATTTGGCCGCTTTTTCAAACGCTGAGGCCTTAGACGCCCGTTTCATATCCCGCTCCAGCTCCTTGACGATAGTTTTGCGTCTGCCCTGAATGACAGCGATCAGCTTGCGCAGGTTGGCGCGATAGTCTTCGAGGTTAGTTTTGCCCTCTTCAAGTCCGGGATCAAGGCCAAGATGATAATGCAGCGTTGCGCGCTTCTGGCCAGCCAGACGCTTGGTGGCGAAGGGAAAAACACGGCGTAGCAGCTTCAAAGCCTGGCGCACTGCCAGCGTGCTGGAGTAGGGCCCGAAGTACCGCGCGCCATCATCAAGCGGTCGACGCGTTGTGGTAACCGTCGGATAGTCACTGTCGTAGTCAATGCGAATGTAGCTCAATGCCTTGTCGTCACGCAGCAAAATATTGTAGCGCGGCATGTAGCGACGGATCATTTCGGCCTCGAGGAACAGCGCCTCCAGCTCGCTCTCCACACACATCCAGTCGATGTCGGCGATTTCGGCTACCAGCGCCTCGGTTTTGGGGTCTCGGGTACGGGATTTTTGGAAATACTGGCGCACGCGATTCCGTAGCACCGCCGCCTTACCGACATAAATAATCTGGCCGGTCTTATCCTTGTGAAAGTAAACGCCGGGCGCTTTTGGCAATTCCTGTAACTTAGCAGTAATGATATCGTTCATGGCTATACCTACCATTCTAGCGTATATCCACGGCAAGTGTTGCTGGAAATCGCGAAAAGTGGTTTTATCTATATAGTAATCACTTAATGATTATTTAATGATCGGGAAGTATGGAAGCAGACGTATCATTTGAATCAATCATAGCTGGTCAGTTTTCGGATCGTGATTGGTACGAGGTTGCGGCAGCGGCGCGCTTCCCTCGGTTATTGGCTGGCAGTAGTATTAGCAGACTAGCAGTTCGGCTTGAACGCCAAGCATTGATTACCCGACAGCTTTCAGAGGAGAGTTTTGAACAGAAGCGGTCGGGGGCTGAACACGTCCGCATCATCGAAGAAGAGCGATTGGCCTATCTTCGAAGGATGACTTTGAGTAGTTTCTACATATCACTAGGCAGAAACTTAGATATTACGGGTAGGCGCGAAGAAGCTATACACATAACTCGCGAACGACAGCTTCATAATATAAAACGAGACTTGGGCTGCTCATTTCCCTCAAGAAGAAATCTTGCAGTGCTGACTGACCATATTGGCCAGCTCTTCTTGCGCGAGCCCTTTAGCTATCTTGAAAGACAGGCGGAAGCTCACTAGAGCTGCGCTTGCTATCTGGTGCTTGCCGGCTCAGCCAAGCAATCAGGACAATGCCTTTTGCTTGTACATGCTTGACAGACGAGCATTAACTTATTGCAGGTTTTGATATTGCAGTTTTCGTAGTTGCTGGTCTCGGATTGGCAGTGAATGCAGGCGCCGATGTCGACCGCTTTGTTGGTGAATTTGGTAGTTAGGCGATTGTCGAAAACGTACAGCGAACCCTCCCACAAGCCTTCATCGCCGTAGGTTTCGCCGTACGTAACGATGCCGCCGTCGAGTTGATAGACTTCCTGGAAGCCGCGGCGTTTCATCAGCATACTGAGTACTTCGCAGCGAATACCGCCGGTACAGTAGGTGACGACCGGTTTATCTTTGAGGGTTGCATACTTGGGGTCTTCTAATTCTTGGGCGAAGTCTCGAGTATGTTTGACGTCGGGGATGACGGCATCTTTGAATCTGCCGACTTCGGCTTCATGAGTATTGCGACCGTCGAAGAAAACGACTTCGTCGCCGCGCTCTGCCATGAGCTTGTGGAGCTCTGCAGGTTTGAGGTGTTTACCGCCGCCGACAATGCCGTTGTCGTCGACTTTGATCTCGTCGAGGGTACCGAAGGTGACGATTTCTGGGCGAACTTTGACAATTAGTTTTGGGAAGTCGTCGCCTTGGCCGTCGCTCCATTTGAAATTGATGTCCTTGAACACGTCGTAGGCTTTGGTTTCTTTGACATACTGCTTCAAAGCCTGCACATCGCCGCCCAATGTACCGTTAATGCCATGTTCAGCAATCAAAACCCGGCCTTTCAAGCCCAACTTGTCACAGAGTGTGCGTTGCCAGAGCCTGACAGCTTCCGGATCGCTGATTGGCGCGAACTTATAGAATAAGATGATTTTTGGCATGGATTTCATTATAGCGTGGTTTGGCCTCACCTGTAACACCTAGCCTCTTGAGAAGAAGAGGACGAAGACGACACCGACCAGCACAGCGATGATAGCCGCCAGACTCATATCCACTAGACGACGATGCTTTTGACGAGACTGCTCCTGGGTGGATTCGTAGGCAGCGCGCGCCTTGAGGAAGGCAACTTCTTCGGCTTCGCCAAGTGGCACTGCCCCGGCTCGCTGCAGCAAACCATCCAGTGTGACCGGGCTGCTAGCACCTCCGCCAGCATCTTGTGGAGCGTGGTCGCGCATGACGGGATCGCGTTCGAAGTCAATTTCGCGCTCCATGACTTCGCGGCGCAGGGCTTTCTTGACATCACCGCCGCGCAAATGCTCGCCGATCAAGCGCCGCAAGCCACGCTCACCGATCAAGTGCGTTTCGAAGACTTGACGGAGGCTGCTGCCGTCGATAGTGATTTTCTCACTCAGGCTGAGCAGTTCGGCGCGGCTGAGTGTTTCAATGTTTTTGTCTGTTTTTAGTTGCTCCGGTGGTTGTTTTTCGCGCGTCTGCTTTTGAGCTGACTGGGCTTCGATCAGCATGTGACCGATATGCTCGGGAGCACCCTGCTTGCCGTGTAGTTGCCGGGCTTCGGGAGCAGCCGCCCTCGTTGATCTGGTAGTTTCTGCGCGCTCAGTGTGTTTGGGCGCTGCTACCTGTCTCTCGATAATCGAACTAACAGATGGGCTGTGGTTACGCCGCCGCTCATTAGCAAACTGCCTGATTTGCTGCTCCTTAAACTTGATATCCTGCTGCAGGTGCTTGACTTGTTTCTCAAGCTTCTTCTGAACCGGCACTAGCTTCTTCTCGGCCTTGGCGCGTCCCCGGCGACGACCAATCAGATAGCCGACAATGCCGCCCGGAATGGTGCGCAAAGAAAGTTCGTCATGGGCCGGTATGTATTCCGATCGTGCGGCACCGAAACCACTGCCCGCGGCAAAGCTATTGAGATTGTAGTAGCCGGAACCTCGCGGCCAGCCGGGTGTCGCAACTGGCACTAAGGGCGTGGGCGGTCGGCGCGGCGGCGATCCTCCGGCGCCTGCGTGTGCGGGAGGCGGTGGAGCGGTCGGGTCAGCTTCTTCGTCTTCATCGACAGGCATTTCAGCGGCATGTTCAATACGAATTGTGTCAGCGCCGAACTCATGGACAGCATCATGGTCGGGTTCTGCTTCGGATATACCTGGCTCAGGCGTCGGTTCATCTTCTGCACCGATCTCGCTCATAACTTCGGCGAATGCCTGCTCAGCGTTCTTGGCTTCGTTAACTACTTTGTCACGGAAGCTCTCGACCGCCTGAGCGGCTAGCTCGCTATCTTCGGGGCTATGGTTCGGTGTTTCGGCTTCTGCTTCGGCTGCCCGATGGGCTTCTACAATTTCGTGTTCGGCGTATTGAACTTCGTCGGGGCTGAGGTGCTCTTGCAGGGCATCGGTTTCTGATGTTTCGGCTGATTCGGTGAAAGAGCCAGGTTTTGACTCGTGGGCAGGCTCTTCTGTCCCTTCTTTGTGGTCGCTCAGTAGTGACCATGAACGCTCCGATTGGATCTTGGGGCGTTCTCCAGCTCGGCTTTTAGGTGTAACGGCAACGGCGCCGAGACGATTCTCTGCACCAGTGCTTTTCTTGTCTTTCTTCTTTTCCTTCTTATCGGAATTATCCTCAGAGGATACGGGAGGGCCTTCCATGACGTTAGGTGCGGATTATATTCATAGTAGTTGCAATCACAAACACTTTAGTATAAGATGAAGAACATTATTTAGCAACTTCATCAGCTCAAGTAGAACTGATGACATAGCCCGGAGGCGGCCAAAAAATGTACACTCGATCAGACCAACCTGTAGCTGCCATCCCGGCACGCTAACTCTCAAACTCACGAACTTTACATCATCACAATGCTCTAAACTCCGCGCCCTAGGAGGCGGCGGGCTATGAAATCAATTCAGACGGACTAGCTTTTAACCGCTATCAAATGCAGCATATGCGCCTGTTCGCGTCGCGCAGGGTCGTGGCCGGCTTCGGTTTCGCGGGCAAGAATTGCCGCTAATTCAGCTTCGGGGACTTCTTCGATCGGTCGACGGTCTTCATCGTACAGAACGCGAACCCCGAACTGGTCAATAGTCTGGAGGCCGACTTGTGCTAGCATACGCCGAAGTTCAGCGAATGTATAGGCTCGGGCTCGCAGGCCAAGGCGATTAGTGAATTCACCCTGCTCATGAGAGCCTGGCGCTGCTACGTCGTCTTCCATGAAGGGACGGGCGGCCTCATAGCCCTTGGTTAGCAGTGAGAGTAGGCCGCCGGGGTGAAGTTTTGCTGCCAGTTTTCTGAGCTGGCCGAGTGGATCGTCGAGTTCGTACATCAATACACCGTGGCTCAGTACCAGGTCAAATATTTCTTCATTATTGCTACCTAATTTTCCCAAGTCTCCGTGTATGACGTTGACATTGGCGCTGACCTCGGGGCTCTCGTGAGCTAAGTGAGCTGAAGCTTTTCTGGTCATTTCTAATGATTCGTCCAGAAGCGTGACACTGTCCCCATGTTCCGCCAACCAAATAGCATCACGGCCATCACCGCCGCCAAAATCAAGCACATCGAGCGCCCTGCCCGCCGGTAAGAAATTCATCAGATTGGCGCGGGTCAATTCCTGCCGTATATACCCCCGCACTGTTTCGTATCGCGCCACGAATTGCTCGCCAGCTGCATCGAATCCCGCTCGTTGATCAACTGACATAGCAGCCCTCCTTACATGATTATTCTTGGGTTGCAGGCTGCCGCTGTTGCTGCCATTCACGGTAGATAAGCCCTATGATAACGACGTCTAGCACCGTCAAGAAAGCCATGCCAAATGATGGTGCGGTAATAAGCTGGTAGATTTGGTATATCAAGAAGAGGCCAAGCACGCCGAGTGCCCAGGGATAGGCCCAGATTTTATTCAACAATAGGCACGCTACCAACACGACCTTAACTAAGCCATGGGTAAGTAGGAATGCAGCGGCAAAGATGTTATGTCCGGCCGCCAAGTGGTGGCCAGCCTTGACGATATGGTTTGCAATAGAATTGTGCGGATCTTCCTGGAGCGCATTTTCGGTCAAGAACCTGGTAATTCCGTTAATGGCGCTGGGGCTCAAGGCGAGTACCAGCACACCCCCGATCAGCTCCAGCGTACCATCAATACCCTTGATGATAATGCCGATTTCGTAGGTCTTATCGAGCAGTGTTTTGGGTCGGAATAAAGGCATAGCATCACTATAGCACGGCCGTTAAGTAGGCCGTTGGAGGTGCACTGATCTCTTACGGGATGTTACTGCTTGTCGGCAGCTTGGTCTTTGGCTTCAGATTCTTTGGTGTCGCCAGAGCTAGCCTCGTCTGTTTTGGCGCCGTCTTCGGCATCACCCTCAGCTTCAGATTCTGCACCTTCGGCATCTTCTGGCTCGGCATCACCACCAGCAGCATCATTGGCGGCCGCCAACGCACTTGGTTCGTAAACAGTAGCGATGGCGTGTTCAAGTTCGGTCTCGATCTCAACGCCTTCCGGCACGATCAGGTCGCCAACGGTCAGGTGGTCACCAACATCGACCAGCTTCTCGGCATCATATTCGAAGTAGTCAGGCAACTTGGTAGGCACGGCCTTGACCTGAACAGTGTCGAGTTGAGTAAGTACGATGAGCCCACTGCGCTCAGCAGGACTGGACTCGTTGCCCTCGGCATAACGGGGGTGGATGGGGATTTCGGCATCAACCTTCTGGTTGGCGTCAACGGCGTTGAAGACAATATGCGTTAGCTGGTGCTTGCGGGGGTCGAACTCGGCCGTTTTGATAAGCGCTACAAAAGTCTTGTCACCAGCCTTGAGCTGTACAGGGTGGTGTTTGCCAGCCTGCTGCCAGACTTTGAGCATTTGGACGTGATCACCCTGGACGACTAGAGAGTCCTTGCCATGGTCGTGTATGACGGCCGGTACCTGTCCATCACGCCGCAAATGCCTGACGGCTTTGCCGGTTACTTGTCGCGGTTCTAAGTTCAAACTGATAGTATCTTGGGACATTACGTGGAGGAGCTCCTTATTCACGAGCAAGTATAACAGATGACGAAGCGTTTGCCCAGCCGGTCTTTGTACAATTAGAAATAAAAATTAGACGTGAGGCACCCAAGCCGCTAAGCTTAGAGCAGCATGTTTAACGTTACTCATCTTATTCAAGCTGGCGGACTACTGTTAATTGCTGGGCTTATCTTCGGCGAATCAGGCATGTTTATTGGTTTTTTCTTCCCCGGTGACACCCTGTTATTGAGTGCCGGCATATTCGCTGGCCAAGGTAAACTTTCTTTGGCGGCAATCATTGTTGTGGTTAGCTTGGCGGCCATTGCTGGCGATAACGTGGGGTACCATATCGGTAAACGCTATGGCCGGCGATTATTCCGCAAGCCTGACGGTGTTATTTTCCGCCAATCCTATGTCCAAAAATCCGAGCTTTTCTACGAAAAGCACGGCAGCAAGACCATGCTTTTCGCCCATTTCGTCCCGATTGTCCGTACTTTTGCTCCGGCCGTAGCGGGTGTAGCCAGAATGGACTATCGACAGTTTTTTATCTTCGATGCGGTCGGTGATATTGCTTGGGCCGTTATCCTCACGTTGATAGGTTATTGGTTTGGCACCAAAATCCCCAGTGTTGATCACTACATTCTCCTAGCAGTCGGAGCCGTGGTGGTCATTACGCTCGGCCCGACCTTGTACCATCTAGCCAAAGCGCTGCTTAGCAAACGCCGCTAACAACGTCAACGAAGCTCAGGTCTATAGTCCCATCCAGCAATGCCAAGCGCTTAACGACGACATCGTGGCGCAGTGTTTCATATTCGAGCAGCGTAGTTTCATAAGCCCGAGTAGGATCAAGCCGGCTGGCTAGTAGTAGCCGCGCGTACTCAAGCTGATTTCTCTCGTAAGTTTTGACTGGATCCGGATCTGAGGCGTAGTAGTCTAATGCCTCTTGGCCGAGGTCACGAACATTGGGGAGGTTTCTCATTTTAGGGGCTCATTCATAGTTCTTATTATAACATCTTAGTCAAGTATTGGCCAGTATAGCTGCTGGCGACCTTGGCGATCTGCTCAGGAGTACCCTGCGCCACAATCTGGCCGCCGGCATCGCCGCCTTCCGGCCCCATATCAATGATCCAGTCAGCATTCTTGATGACATCCAGGTTGTGTTCGATAACCACCATGCTATTGCCGGCATCGACCAATGCGTGCAGCATGTGCAATAGCCGGTCAACGTCCGCCATGTGCAAACCGGTTGTTGGTTCGTCCAGAATGTAGAGCGTACGTCCGGTGGGGCGACGTGATAGCTCAGTGCTGAGTTTGATACGCTGCGCCTCGCCACCGCTCAAGGTGGTAGCCGACTGACCGAGAGCGATATAGCCGAGGCCAACATCGACCAGTGTTTGTAGTTTGCGGGCGATGGCGGGGATATTTGCGAAGAACTCCAGGGCTTGTTCGCAGGTCATAGCCAGTACGTCAGCGATTGTTTTGCCTTTGTAGTGAATCTCGAGGGCTTCACGGTTGTAGCGCTTGCCCTGGCAAACCTCACAAGGCACATAGACATCGGGGAGGAAGTGCATTTCGATCTTGATAATGCCGTCACCGGCACAGTTTTCACAGCGACCGCCTTTGACATTGAAGCTGAAACGGCCGGGGCTGTAACCCCGTAGTTTGGCTTCTGGCATACCCGCAAAAAGCTCACGAATTGGCGTAAACAGGCCCGTGTAGGTAGCCGGGTTACTGCGCGGTGTGCGGCCGATTGGCGACTGGTCGATGATGATGGCTTTATCCAGCTGTTTGATACCCTCGATGTCGTCGTGACGACCGGGAACCGTGCTGGCTCGATGCAATCTGGCGAGCAGTTCTTTGGCCAGGATGTCGTTGATCAGGCTGGATTTGCCCGAACCGCTGACACCGCTGACGACTACTAGCTTGCCCAGCGGGATTTCGACGGTGATATCACGAAGATTATTTTCGCGGGCACCTTTGATGATCAGGGCTTTGTTATTGCCAGTTCGGCGTTTCTTGGGTACAGCAATTGATTTTTTGGCCGATAGATAGTCGGCGGTGATGCTGCCGGGCGCTTTGGCAACTGCTGATGGCGAACCGTGAGCCACGACTTTGCCGCCATGGATACCCGCCCCAGGGCCAATATCTAAGAGGTAGTCGGCAGTGCGGATAGTTTCTTCGTCATGCTCGACAACAATCACGGTGTTACCCAAGTCACGCAAATGCTTCAGCGTCCGAATAAGCCGTGCGTTATCACGTTGGTGCAGGCCAATGCTCGGTTCATCAAGCACGTACAGCACACCGGTCAGCCCTGAACCAATCTGGGTAGCCAGCCGAATGCGCTGCGCCTCGCCACCGCTCAGTGTCGCCGCGCCACGTAGCAGGTTCAAATAATTGAGGCCGACGTCTTGCAAGAACTGCAAACGCGCGCCGATTTCCTTCAGAATAAGCTGAGCGATTTGAGCCTCCTTGGCATTCAGCTTCAAACCGTTGAACCAGCTCAAGGCGTCATCGATCGACAATGTGCAAACATCCATAATCGAGTGATCGCCGACAAGTATCGCCAGCACTTCCGGCTTCAAACGCAGCCCCTGGCAAGCATGACAAGGCTTCTCCTGCATGAAACGCTCGATATCCCGACGGATGAAATCACTATCCGTTTCCTTATGCCGTCGCTCCAGATTAGGTACCACTCCCTCGTACGTCGTCTCGAACACACGCCCCTGTCCCAGCGCCACCTTGAATGTCTCCTTGCCCGTGCCATACATGATCAGTTGTAGCTGCTCTGGCGTCAGCTCCCCAGTCGGCACATGCAGGCTAAAATTATACCTGTCAGCCACCGCCTGCAATTTCTTCATATACCAGTTATCAACATTAATACGATTGTAGGGACGGATGGCTCCCTCGGCGATAGTCAGCGTGCCATTGGGGATCACCAGCTCAGGGTCAACTTCCAGCCGATTGCCCAGCCCCGTACAGACCGGACAGGCTCCATGCGGGCTGTTGAAGCTGAAGGTTCGTGGCTCCAGCTCCGGGATAGTGATTTCCGGGTGCTGCGGACAAGCGTACATGAGGCTGTACGTCCAGGTTTTGTCGTCGTCGGCATCAAGAATAACAATCTTGCCCTCGGCCACATCCAGCGCCTGCTCCACGGATTGCACCAGCCGGCTGCGACTCTCTTCGTTATTCACCAGTCGATCAACCACAACTTCGATGCGGTGGCGATAGGCCTTGTCGAGTTGGGGGAATTCGTCCAGGGCGTACACCACGCCGTCGACCCGCACGCGAGCAAAGCCCGCCCGCTGATACTGTTCCGGAATATGCTCGAAGGCACCTTTCTTGTCAATGACCACTGGCGCCAAGATCATCAGCCGCTTGTCAGCCGTGGTGGCATTAATCTGGTCAATAATACCGGTGGACGTCTGGCGTACCACCGGACTGCCGTCAACCGGACAGTGCGGTACACCGATGCGGGCGAACAATAGCCGCAAATAGTCATAAATTTCGGTAACTGTCGCCACCGTCGAGCGCGGATTGCGCGAAGTTGACTTCTGATCAATCGAAATAGCCGGCGACAACCCATCAATCTGATCAACATCCGGCTTCTCCATCAGCCCCAGGAACTGCCGGGCATACGAACTCAGCGATTCGACATAGCGCCGCTGACCTTCGGCGTAAATCGTGTCAAAAGCCAAGCTGGACTTCCCTGAGCCGCTCAGCCCAGTTATGACCACCAATTGATTGCGCGGAATAACAACATCAATATTCTGTAAATTGTGTTCCCGCGCCCCTTTGACTACTATCTCATCAGCCACTCGTTACTCCCTTGTACAAGCCCTATCTCACGCTACCTAAGTCGATAAATTATACACGAAATACGCTGGTAAATCGAGTGTTTCGCACAGTAACCATACCCGGCCACCACAAAGCGCGTTACCCGCAGGTTAGCTTACGCCGTCTCGGTTGCACTCGCTTGACCCTTCGCGGCAACAGGATGTGAGTGCCGTGCCCTCAAGAACTACCCCTGAACTTTAGGCAATATCGCGCACCGGTAGTACCGTAGTCTCTTCCGGGCGAAGACCAGTCTTCAGCACGACCAGCGGATCACCCAGCGTCAATATGGCCGGAAACTGCTCATCACGAGCCAGAACCGACTCCATATCCATGATGTCACGGGATCTGATTCGGGTTTGCCGACGATTTCTAATAATAGCCACGTACGGGTCAGCAATGATTGGCCTTGGCTCAATCCAGGGAATCTCCTCGAGCGCCTCACTACAGATCGCTCCCTCACGCG
>DAINPB010000023.1:12345-18975 GCA_036743655.1 Candidatus Saccharimonadota bacterium | reverse complement strand
GATAATAATGCCCCAAAAGACGGCCGACAATAATACGGTTTGCGTGATAATGCCTGGCACCAAGAATTGCAGGTAATTCCCCTCGCCAGCGCGTCGATAGATAGCACCAATACCGTAGCCAAGCGCCAATAAAAGTAGAACTGGCTGTCCAAGGGTGCCCAAGATACGCGAACCACTGCGGTAGTAGCGTCGTACTTGTCGGAGCCAGAGAATGTACACTACTTCCATACTTATTACCTCAACTGCCGGTTACGCAGGGCCATTTTCATATTTAGCGCGTTATTGCCGGCGCTGGACTCGTCGCGCAAGGTCTTGCCGGTTAATTTCAAATAAGCGTTTTCCAGTGTTTTGGTGCCGGTTTGTTTGCACAGTTCAGATGTTGTGCCAAAAGCAACGATCTTGCCATGATCGATGATGGCGATCCGTTCGGCGACCGCTTCGGCCTCGTCGAGGTAGTGGGTGGTGAAGAAGATGGTCATGCCTTTTTCGTCGCTAAGCTTCTTAACATAGTCCCACATGAGATTGCGGGTCTGAGTGTCGAGGCCGAGTGTCGGCTCGTCGAGGAAAAGAACTTTGGGCTCGTGCAGGAGGCCGCGAGCGATTTCTAGTCGCCGCCGCATACCACCGGAAAACGTCTTGATCATTGAGTCCTTGCGTTCCCAGAGTTCTACCAGCTGCAACAGCTCCTCGATCCGCTTGGAGCGCTGTGCCTTGGGCACGCTGTAGAGTATGGCGTGCAGCTCCATGTTCTCGTAGGCGGTGAGCTCTTCGTCGAGGCTGGGGTCTTGGAAGACAATACCGAAGGCTTTGCGGGCAGAGTCGCGCTCTTTGGTGACGTCGTGGCCGGCTAGCTTGAGTTGGCCGCTGGTTGGTCGGAGCATGGTGGTGAGCATTTTGATGGTGGTGCTTTTGCCGGCGCCGTTGGGCCCCAGGAAAGCGAAAATCTCACCTTTTTTAACCTCAAAAGAAATGTCATCAACAGCGGTAATATCACCGCCGAACCGCTTTACTACATTTTGAGCCGAAATAATTATTTGTGACATTCGTTACTCGCAGTATACAGCCAAAGCTATATTTTGTATACCATCAAATTAATTATCCAAAACTTACGTTTCGATTAAGAGGGTGAAGCCTAAAGTTTTTGTTATTACCACAAACGGTTTACTATGAATGCATAGAAGTAAAACAGTATAGAGGCGGACGTAATGGAATATGCATTGCAAACGACGGGACTCAGCAAGAAATATGGTGATTTCACAGCCTTGCACCCCTTAGATTTACAGGTTCAAAAGGGTGAAATACTCGGCTATCTAGGCCCCAACGGCTCCGGTAAAACCACGACCATCCGACTGCTACTCGGCTTGATCAAACTTACCACCGGCCGGGCTGAAATTTTCGGCATTGATGCTCAGACCCAAACGGTGGAGGCGCACAAACGGATCGCCTATATTCCGGGCGAGGCGATGTTCTGGCCGAGTTTGACGGGAGCCGAAACGCTGCACTTGTTGGGGAGAATTCATGGAAAGATCGACAGTGCGTACCAGAATGTGCTGATTAAGCGTTTCGCCTTTGATCCGTCCAAAAAAGTTCGTACCTATTCCAAGGGTAATCGGCAAAAGATAAGTATTATTGCTTCGTTATCGACTCGAGCGGACCTACTTATTATGGACGAGCCGACCAGCGGGCTGGACCCTATTATGGAGCAGGCTTTTCGCAAAAGTGCGCTGGAGGCCAAGGCAAATGGCCAGACGCTCTTCTTGTCGTCACATGTTTTGGAGGAAGTTGAAGCGCTCTGCGATCGGGTGGCAATCTTGCGAGCCGGTAAGCTAGTGGAGCTCGGAACTTTGGCCGAAATGCGTCACCTCTCTGCGCTGCGCGTAGAAGCTACTTTTGCGGAGAAACCACCGGATATTAAGAACATCAAGGGCGTCGACAACGTACAAATTACTGGCCATCAGTTGGTCTGTCACGTGTCTGGCTCGATCGATCCTTTACTCAAAGTGTTAGCAGCCAATCATCCCAAGACTTTGTTGAGCCGCGAGCCGTCGCTTGAAGAATTATTCTTGACCTTATATGGAGACAAGGCTGCCCGTAAACAGGGTCAACATGCAAACTAGCACGACTTCTGACGGCCCGGCAGTGTTGACGAACTTCAAGTCGCCGAAGACGGTGATTGCTCGCTTCGTGGCACGGCGTACGATGCGGGTGGCGGCTTTTTGGGCGCTGGCTTTTGGAGCTACGGTTGCATCCAAGGCCATTGGTTATGTGGGTGCCTACCCAACCCCTTTGGAGCGAGCCAGGCTGACGGCCACGCTGGGCAATAATGTTGGTATCAATGCGCTGCTTGGTACGCCGCATGGGCTTACTTCAGTAGGTGGCTTTACCGTTTGGAGTACGCTCAGTGTGATGGTGATTATTGGGGCTATCTGGGCGTTCTTATTAGCTACCAAGACCTTTCGCGGGGAAGAGGAGTCGGGGCGCTGGGAACTCTTGTTGAGTGGTCAGACAACGGCGCGGCGGGCGGCTTGTAATGCTTTGGCTGGGCTAGGTTCAAGTTTGCTCGTGCTGTATGCGGTAACGGCGGCTGCTTTTATACTTATCGGACGAGTGCATAACATAGACTTTGGTGTGCAGGCTGCGCTGTTTTTTGCCCTGGTGGCGGTGACGGCAGCGGCTGAGTTTATGGCCGTCGGGGCGCTGGCCAGCCAGTTGATGCCGACGCGGAGTCGGGCGGCTGAATTGTCGGCGGCCGTGTTTGGTGTTTGCTTCTTAGTGCGGGCGATGGCCGATACGACTAGCGCCCATTGGCTGCTCAATATCACGCCGTTGGGTTGGATAGAGAAAGCGCAGCCGCTGTACCACAGTCAAGCGATCTGGATGTTACCAGCTATTGGTCTGGTGTTGGTTCTGTCGGCGCTGACGGTGTATTTGGCGGGCAAACGTGATCTTGAAGCAGCCATTTTCGCCGACAAAGATACAGCACCACCTCATCTAGGCTTGCTCAAAGGGCCATTCAGTGCAGCGGTACGTTTGACGCGCAATGCGAGCTTGGGTTGGCTGGCAGCTATCGGGGTATTTGCGGCGTTCTACGGCTTGTTGACCAAGTCGGCTGCCCAGCTTTTCAACAACTCGGTTAGTCTTCAGCACACCTTGAATCGTTTGGCGCATAGTTCGCAGACAATTGGGGCAACGACGTTCCTAGGTGTTATTTTCTTCATACTGATGACGATCATCATGGGCTACGCAGCTAGTGCTATTAATGCTGTGCGCGAGGATGAAGCCAAAGGCTACCTGGATAATTTGTTGGTGGGGCCGGTCAGCCGCCAGCGCTGGCTCTTGGGTCGCGCGGTAATTATTGTTGTCGTCACGCTTTTGTTATGCCTGGTAAGTGGTCTTGGCGCTTGGTTGGGTGAGACGAGCCAGCACGCGGGCGTCTCGTTGCATGTACTTATTCTTGCTGGTTTTAATATTGCGGCGGCGCCGTTGTTTATACTCGGTTTGGGGATTTGTGCCATGGGGGCTGTGCCACGTTTCACGAGTTTGGTTGTCTACGGCGTGGTTGCTTGGTCGTTCTTGATTCAGATGATCAGTTCTGGCCTGAATTTAAACCACTGGTTATTAGACACTTCGCTCATGCACCAGGTGGCGCTGGCTCCAGCTACCGATGCTGCTTGGGGCACCAATGCTGTTTTGGTGGGTATTGGCCTCGGGCTTGGCCTTATTGGCGCGTTGCTGTTTAATCGTCGTGACTTGGCTGCTGAGTAGGGGCTGGACTGGGCTCATCTGTGGGCGGCTCTTTGTGCAATAACAAGTAGATAATGGGCAGGATGCCAACAGTATTAAGAATCAGTATGGCGAGATACCAGCCTGATTGATTCTGTCGTGCGGCGCGCCACAGCGCCAAACCTTTCCAGATCAACTCCCATACTGCCAACACGACCAACAAGATTGCCAGACTGGGATGGTTGCTGAAATCGAAGGGCTTCATATATCCATAGTAACATGACAACATGCGACGCCGCTTATGCTTGTGAGCCCATGCCTGCGGCGTATAATATGTAAAAAGCTAGGAGGGCAATATGATGGAAGCAATCAGGGAAACCAACTTTGACCTACCAAATCAGGTGGACGAAGTCTATCGTGGTAAGGTCGGCGACGTTTACACTGTTGAACACCAGGATAGTGAACTGCTGGTGGTAGTTCGCACCGATAGAATTTCGGCTTATGATGTTGTTTTGCCAGAACCTGTTCCGTACAAGGGACAGGTGCTGAATCAAATATCAGCAGAGTTACTCAAAGATACGGCAGCTGTTGCTCCGAACTGGCTGCTGGCGTCACCTGATCCCAATGTCAGCATCGGCTACAAGGCAGAGCCCTTTAAGCTCGAAATGATTGTGCGCGGCTATCTGTTGGGGAGCTCCTGGAAGGCTTACAGCGAGTATGGTGCTCGGGATATCTGTGGGAATGAGCTACCGGATGATATGGATGAGTTTGATAGCTTCGAGACGCCCATAGTAACCCCGACGACCAAGGCCACCGTCGGTCACGACGAAGCGATTACGCCTGCAGAAGTGATTGAGCAGGGGTTGGCGACCGAAGCGGAATACGACGAGATGGAACGACTGGCGCTTAATCTTTTCCGAGAAGGCCAGCTTCGTGCGGAGCGCCGGGGTTTGGTGATGGCCGATGCGAAGTATGAACTTGGTCGTTTGGCAGCCAGTGGACTAGTAGTCATTGATGAGGTGCATACGCCGGACGCGGCGCGGTATTTCCCGGCCAGAGAGCTCCGGCAATTTTCATGGGGTCTGAGTGAGATGCGCCCCACGCAGCTATCCAAAGAGTTTGTTCGGGAATGGTTGGCCGAGCAGGGCTTCACCGGTCAGACATGCCAAACTCCTCCTGAGCTACCGACTGCATTCATAGATAGCGTAACCCATAGATATGTTGATCTATACGAGAGCATACTCGATAAGCCGTTCGAACCTGCTATCAGTGATGATCCGCTGGGCAGGATAGAGACCAATATCAATAATTACTTAGAGGAAATTTCTGGCAAGAGCGTGGCTTCGCTACGGGTGGTTTAGCACCTCTCGCCACGACAGAATATTGTAGCCAGAGGTCAGCGGATAACTGGGCGGCGGCGCATACTCTAAATTGTAGTCGTACTGCGTCGTGTTATTCTCAATGCCCGAAATATAGCCATTGGCAGCATCAAACGCCGCATCGCCGCAAGACTGATTTCCATCCAACCACGTCCACGTCCACGTCTGTCTCGTAGCAACCGAACCATAGAACAAGAACTGTTGATTGCTGTTAGTCCAGCCGCGCGTACAACTGTTGCTGTTGGTACGGTAGCTGCCGGGATACCAAACTTCACCGTTTTCGGCCAGCAGCGCGCCATCGACTTCGAAGTTGAAGCTTCCCGTTTTTGGCGGCGCGTATGGTGCGAGTATGACCGAGTCCTGAGCGACCAAACCAACCGAATCTGTGCCGTTCTTGGTGCTGTAAAGCAAGGGGCCAGCAATAACAATATTGGCGTAAGTAGAGCTATTGGAGCTGGCCAGACGGCCGGCAGAAATCGTCACTCGCCCGTGATACGTACCGGGAGCAGTCGGATTAGTCATCACCCAGACGTTATCTTCTGCAAAAATCACCCCTGACGACGGAATAGTAATATTGTTAGCTACCGATTGTAGCGTCAGCGCCGAAGTATACGGCGTCGCCTGGTCGTTCTCGGCGTTGACGTTATAGAGATTGTAGGTGCCGTCACTATTCAGCAAGATCAGATAGCCACGCGTCAAACTAAAGCTGGAGCTGCGCTGTGGCAAATACGAGCTGGTACGCGTACTCGGTACCTGACTACAGGCATTAGCTTGACTGGCCAGTGCAGCGGTAGCGCTGTTGGCGGCAAAGGCGACTTTCTTCATCGTGCACTGCGCAGTCGAAACCTGGTTAAAATCAATCTGGGGCACCGGATAAATCCAAGCACTCTTGGAACGCGTATTACAATTAACCGGCGACGTAACAGAGGCGCTGCACCAGACACCCGGGTGGCTGGAGCCGTCACCACCGAGCGAAAAGGGCGGTACGTACGTCGCATTGGCGCTACTCACCGTTGAGTTGCTCGGCCCATCCATACGCACTCCCTGATTGGAATCCACCGGCCCGTCAGCCGATTCGGTGTTGCCGAACCAGAGCGCCGAATCCGAAGCCACGGCATAGCTGGCAAATGATGGCGAGCCAATCTGAGCCTGCACTGTTCGTGTAATGTTGGTGCCAGCTGTCTGGCCGATAGAACGCACCGTCACCACCGTCGAACCGGCCGCCGCTGGATTAATCCACAGCGTGTAGGTGCCTTCATTGACACCGTTAGTATCGATGTAGCTATGGACGTAGGGGCCATAGCCAAGTGTGGCGTTGGGGGTGGTCGGCGTGGACTGGCCATCCTTGTAGTCGGTGGCGTTGTGGTTGAGGTGCCACATATAGTAGTTGAGACCAGCTTCTGCAATGTTAAAAGCCTGCTGGCTCTGGGTGATATTGGCGACAATTGAGAAATTCGTCAAGGTTACCTCAACAATAGCTGTCGCCATGATTGAGAAAGCAATGATAACCGATAAGAGGGCAGGAATC
>DAINPB010000023.1:4573-12335 GCA_036743655.1 Candidatus Saccharimonadota bacterium | reverse complement strand
TGGTCTTCCTATTTCGTAAACTAACGGTGACGCTCAGGGTTTGCCCGTTCTTAGTTTGTGAGCCGGGTTCAGCCAGATTAACCTGTATTTCTATAATGCTGTGCTCGTCGGTGATTGGCAAGCTGAGGGCGGTTCCCGAGGCGTCGTAGTAGCCGAATAGGCTGCCGCCAACTGGCTGATAGTAGTTTGTGATAATGGTATATGTCTTCTTGCTGGCTGTAATCGGGGTTCCAATTGGCGGATTGGCATTCAGCGGTGTTATATCGACCATGACTGCTGTGCCGCTGGCATTCAGGTAATAGTGGGTTAGTGATACATAGGTATCGGCGGGTGAAAAGTAGGCGTAGACTACCAGATCATTTGCCGATTCGGACACAATGTCGGTGACGCCCCGGAGCACATCGGCAATCCGCTGCGATTGATTCGCTAATTCGGTGAAATTACCGGCGTCCTGCTGGTATTTGGAGTACAGGATTAAATAATTAGTAAAAAACGTACCAAAGGATATAAACATCAAGGCCACCAAGCTAATTACCACCAATAACTCCACAAGACTGAAGCCTTTTTCGGCATACGAAGACAAGCGCTGCAAACGAAGTTTACGGTGTAACAATGATGCCTCCTAGCAGCGGGCTACCCGGCAGCGTCAAGGTGTTGCTACCGACTTTTACCACCAGTTGCGTATTGCCGGCGGTTGCGCTGGCCAAATTGACAGTACAATTGAGCTGTAAGCCGCTAGCGGCACCAGTACAGCTGGCGGTGTAGGTGTTGCTGCCTTGCAGGAAGCTGACATGGGTCGTACAGCTGGCAGCTGAAGCGCTACAGGGCAAATTGGCCCCTGTAATCGTAAAGGCGAAGCTCGCCAGCGTGCCACTCGCGATGCTGCCATCGTACGGCGTAAGGGTAGTGACACGCGGGAAACTCGAACTGTTGGTCAGCATCAGCCGGACTTTTTGCAAGTAATTAACGCCGTTGTAGGCGAACGTGGTGGTCGGCGGATTGCTCGGATCGTAATCCGGCACTGCTACCGGTTCCAGCGGACTGGCACCGCCATAGGGCACTGCGGCCGCGAGGTAGTAGGTTGAGCCGCTGACACTACAGCTTGTTGCCCCGGCGTCACCGCAGAATATATAGTTGCCTGGAACCAGATTGGACAGACCTGCCAAGCCGCTACTGTCGGTGATCGGTCGCGTGTCGCTCGGACTCAGCGTGTCATAATAATAGCTGGTATCAGTTGAGGCGGCGTACTTCTTGTAGCCGCCTTTGACATAAATCTTGGCAGTTGGCAGTGGATTGCCGCTGAGGTCGGTAGTCTCTAGCACAAGACTGTTTTGGCCTTGCTGCTTGAGTGTCAATGTTACGTAGGAGGAGCTCTGCGATAGCAAGTTTTGGCTCGAATAGGTCGGTTGCAGGCTTCCTGAAGGCACTATGGTCGTCAGGGAAGAGTAGCCACTGTTCGAAGCCGTTATCTGGTACTTGTTGCCCGTCGTACTGGGCGGGAGGTCGTAGAATATTACAATGCCGTTTTCGTCAGTGGTATCGGAGACATTGACGATTGGTGAAGTCGAGTTGTTGATGACGTTCACCGTTGCTCCGGTTATGGGGTTGCCGCTATCGTCGACGACGTAAATGAAGAGTGCGCCGGTGTTGCTGGCTGTTTCGGCTACCAAGGCAGCCACTTGGGTGTCCAGCGACGCCAGAGTAAGGCCTGTCCTATCTGTAATGACGACATTTACATCCTTATAATCACCCGGATTTGAATCTGTTGCCGGTGCGCCCGAGGGCGGAGGGTAGTCACGGCAATACTTCTGTTTGAGTGGTAGGGTGGGATAGGAGCCGCAGCCGTCATAGGCAGCGTCGGCATAGGTGATACTAGTGGTAATAGTGTAGGTGTCACCATTGATCTTCTTGGTGACGGTTTTCGGTATAGTTGTCGTCGACACGATTGCACCGCCCGCCACCGCCAGGTTGTCATAGGGTAGGGACTTGAGATACTCCATTTGATTGGTGGCCAGTGTCGAAGCCACGGCTTCACGCTTACTGATAATGGCGCTGTGCAGCAGGGCAGTCAACAGCGTAAAAGCCGACAAGCTCAAAACAGCCAAAACTGCCATTGACACCATCAGCTCTACCAGCGTGTATCCACCTTCATCCTGGCTCATTGTAGTAAATTATAAAGAAGCGTAAGGGTTTTGCCTATGATTCTCGGTAATTTCCTCTAAGATATTTTGTCGGCACCCGTAGTATCTACTGCTTCACGGAACTCAGATAGTCTATAAACTTGGGGGCGATCTCGCGCGAAGCTTTGGCGTTGGGGTGGGAGTCAACGGGCAGCCAGCGTCTATATGTTCGCCGGAGCATGTTGGCGCCTCGGCCTTGATCCGGTGCTGCGAGCAGGTCGAAGAAATTAAAAACACTGACGTTGGTAGCCAGCGTCTCGTTCTGCAGCCAGGTTGCCAATTGCCGGGCTCGGTCGGCATGGCCTTTTTTGGTGAGGAGTGGCACAAGCGGCGGCGAGGTTAGAATGATCAGCTGCTTGTCTTTGCGCAGGGCAAAAAACGCAGCAATTGACTGATAGTGATCCTTGATTGCGGCCAGCTCATTATCGCTGGCGATATTGGAGTTCGGGTAGCAGGACTTGATGATAATAATGTCATGCGCCAGGGCTTTGTCCTGAATCGGCTGATAGTGCGGCGCAACTTCTTCGGAGAAGATTTCCGCATAATCAGCGGGTCGGGTGTTGCCGCCAGGGAAGGTGAAGCCGGGTGCTTGTTGTTGACCGTCAGCATCGGTTAAGGTGTCGGTGTTTTGATCGTAATCGTTGAATGTGAACGGTGTTTTGCGTCGCTTCAGTAGGTCGTAGACACTGCCGTCGTGAATCAGATTATGACCGACTGAACGATGGATGAAGAGAACGGTTTTCATGTATTCGATAATAGCATGGTGGCTGGCATTTACGTTTGCGGCGGCCTGTGGGACAATTGAAGTACGTAACGAAAAGGGGGAATTATGAGTGATATTTTGCTAGATGCGTATTTATTTTTTGACGGAAATTGCCGTGAGGCGATGGAGTTTTATGAGGGAATTTTTGGCGGTGAGCTTGCGCTGCAAACCTACGGTGATGTGCCGGTAGAGACTGACGAAGCCAATAAGAACAAGATCATGCACGCTCGGCTAGAGGGCGGTGACATCAAGCTCTTCGCCAGCGACACCACCGAAAAAGAACTTGGCCAGGGCAAGATTGAGTTATGTCTGGGCGGCACGGACAAGGATGGCCTAACTAAGGCATTCGAGGCTTTGAGCGTCGACGGTAAAGTAAGAACACCGCTTAAGACGGAGTTCTGGGGTGACACCTTTGGCAGCTTGATCGACCAATATGGTGTGAATTGGATGGTCAATATTGCCGGTGCAACAGATGGCGGCGGTAAGTAAACTAGATATGCTGCCTGACTTCTGGCGAGGCTTCCCAGAAGTCGTCTATTTTTACGGCAGCGTAACGATCTAGCTTCGGTGAAATGGCCCACATTTCAACCACGATTTACTAAAGATTCCTAGGCTGCGGTGTTTCGACCGCCGCTGACGAAGTGAACGATTAGGGTAACTAAGGCGATGATTAGTAGTAGGTGAATAAATCCACCCGCGATGTGACCGATAAGCCCCAGGAACCAGAGTATTACTAGTACTGCTGCGATTGTTAAAAGCATGGTGCCCCCTTCTTTAAGATTATTGTGGACGAGTATGACACTAGCTGCAAGTGTTCACAGTGAAGTTGCTTACAGCCCGATCTAGGCTGGCCTTGCCGAGTGGCCCCGTGGGCCCTAGCGCTCCTGACTCACGTGCTATGATTGCTGCATGCCGCACATTCACACTGAACCAGGACAGTTTGATCATACTGTAGAAGTCTTCGTAGTATGCAAGGGTAAAGTATTGCTGCGTAAACACGATAAATACCACATCTGGCTGGGCGTCGGTGGTCACATTGAGCTTGACGAAGATCCGAACCAAACTGCCATTCGTGAAGTAAAAGAAGAAGTAGGACTTACTGTGTCGCTGCACAGTGTACACCCACTGCCGCCTGTTAGTCAGGGCGAACTGATACCGCCGGTCTTCCTTAATCGCCATCCGATTGATAAGACTCACTGGCACGTTTCTTATATCTACTTCGCTCGTTCTAAAAATCAGAAAGTAGTGCCAGAAAATGAGCACGACGAATGGTGCTGGCTGACACGCCAAGAAGTAGAAGGCAATCAACTCAACATGCTGCCCAATATTCAGTTTTATGCTTTGGCGGCGCTCGACGCTCTGGGCTAGTCGAAGGAACTGCTACCCCAGTATCGTTAGTTTGCGTCCTTGCCGACAATTACCAGCAAATCAGTCGAGGCGTTGCTCACGCCTAGCGGCAGTATTCCCTGTTTGCCAGAGAGCAGCTTGACTAAAGCGAACATTAGATTGTCCTTCGAGCCGGTGTTATCAATCACGATTGTTTCAGGCAAGTCCTGCCGGCTGGCTTTACCTCCGTCTGTTACCTTAATTTCGGGGTATGCAGTCTTGATTTTTTGGATAATAGTTTGTGTTTTCTGGGGATTACCACTGCCGTCCTCCACTGTAAGCGTCGCATCTTTAGCTTCTGGTAAGGCCGGATCGGCGCTAACGGTACCCACGGCTACAATTTTGTTGATACTCGGACGATATATAATTACTGTTTGATTCTTGGAGTAAATCAAAACATCGTCTCCATTGGCTGCTTTGGAAGCTAAGAACTTGTCAGTAAGCTTACGCTTATCCGTCACGGTGGCAAGCGTCGGCTGCTCATCACGTGGCAATATCATGAGCTGGCTTACTTCGCCCACAACGTTTTTGAGATTCTTTTGTTGAGTGGTCGTGTGCCTGGTCGATATAAGCCACAGGGCGCACAGCACTACCACAATGATCAAAATAGCTATCAAAAGCTTGGAATATTTTTTTGCGAATTTCTTAATCTTTTTAGCGGGTGTGGGCTTCGCCGCGACTGGACGCAGATCAGTTATCAGCTGTGGATGAACTGTCTTTTTGCGCTTCTTGTTCTTGGTTGCCATTCTAGTGATCCGACTCTATGTATATTCTGTTAATCCCGATAATACTTGTGTTAACTACAGTGTTAGCTGTCCCATTGCTCATTTCGACCTGCGGACCCATGAATATTGTGTTACGCGGCAAAGTAGTGGCGGTGCTCCCTTCGTATGTCACGCCATTGACGATGTCATCGAGACGATAAAAGATCGTTGTGCAGTTCTCTTGACAATACATATAAAAATCGTAGGCGTTACCGGCGGCAATAGCGTTGGACACGGTGATTGCTGTCTTAGTTGTTGTCACGTTGTTGCGAGTTACCATGTTAAAGGTTGTGGAGCTATCGGTAGTATCGTGCCAAAGACCAGCCACATCGCCGGCAAGGGTATCTGATATCGCCACCGAGGTGGTGCCGGAGGCCAGCCCGGCGAAAATTCGATCAGTTGCCGCTGGCCATGCATCAACAACGAAGCGAGTTTGGAAGAAGAACCCACCGAGGCCGGCCGCATTACCTGTCCAAAACTGATCCCCGTCTGCAGCACTTATCTTAATGCCCATGTCTTGGTTGGTAGTTGTAACTACGTTTGGCTGCTTGGTGCGGTGTATCTGGTTGGCTATAGCCGGTGCGGTTGTGGCTGGTGTGGCAGTGGTAACAGTTCCAGCGCCACCTCCCTTTGCCCATAAAGTCCCGAATCCGCCAGTAACTGTAGCGCCGCTTGTTGGCGCATACAGCACAACATTGTTACCCCATAGCGCCGGTTGTAGCGGTGTGCTTTGACCGGAGGGGTCTTTGATCTTCAGCATCATTCTGCCTGAAACCTTTTTGGCGTACACGGCTAGGTTGCTGGCGGCCGGAGTTGCCGGGTCGGAGGGGCTGCCAGCACTAGTAAAGCCGGCTAGGTTCACATCCCCCGACTGCACGTCTAGGCCGATATCCCAGCCGGTACCTACATACAAACCTGTTTCGGTGCCTGCGCCTGGGGTGGCAGGGCCATCGACTTTTATGCCATCTTCGTTAACACCACTGACTGCGCCGGTACCATTGGCGACAATTCGCATGCCGCTCCAGGTGCCTCCAGAAGTACCGCCAGGAGTCAGATCCACCTGTGCACCGGCAGATTCAACGGCGGCGCTTCCCCCGACATAGTTTATGTTCAGGCCGTTAACGCCGGCTGCTGTCACTGCTTGGCCGGCATTCGTGATACTCACTTGATCGGCAGAAGGAACTGCCGAAGCAGCTACGGACACTGCATTGGCACTGGCTAGCACGCTGAGCGCCGAGCTGGTGTTCGTACCATTATCAATCTTGAGTACACCAGAGGCTACGGCCGAACTGGAGTTCGTTAAAACGTAGAGGTTATTGGCAGCCGTTACCGCAACGGTCGCTGTGTCGGCTGTGGTTCTGGACAGACCGGTACCGCCACAGCCGGAAAAGGTCAGCTGGGTTGAAACTGTGGCGCTTGATTGTAGGCACTGGCCAGTTGAGGCCGGCCCAGCCGTGGGCAAAGTCACGGAATAAGTGCTGCTAGTCACGCCGCTCGTCAAGGTTGCCGTGTTGGTGTTGGTATTGTTGGCGAAAACCAACTGCCCGTTAACATTGCCGCTACCAGCTTGACCAAGAACCACCTGGTTGGAGCTCGTATCAACCGTCAGGACTGGTTTGCTTGAGGCGTTCTGAACCTGAAAGGCTGTGGCTGAAGCGGTTTGTTTGAAGGTCGTTGAAGCATTATTGGCAACGCTGCCGAAGGAAAGGGAGGTAGCATTAGTATTGCCGAAGCTTAATGGTGCGGAAGCGTCGATGGTTAAGCCCCCGGTGGTTGGCCCAGTAATAGTGCGGGCTGAGGTGCCGGAAAAGGTAATATTACCACCTTGGGTCAGCAGTCCGGTACCGGTGGTAATCGCGCCATTATTGGTTGTTTGAAGCGAGAGCGTGTTGTTGCCGATATCCCAAGTCGAGTTAGCCGCCCCCGTCAATGTAAGGATACCCGCCGAAGTAACCGACAACGTACCCGTAGTAGTCGTCGACAATGTTAAAGCTCCACCAGTATCGTTGATAGTCAATCCACCACTTGTCGGCCCCGTAATAGTGCGGGCTGAGGTACTCGAGAATGTAACGTTACCACCTTGAGTCAATAAGCCAGTGCCGGTGGTGATGGGACCGTTGTTAGTCGCCTGGAGAGATAATAGGTTATTGCCAATGTCCCAGGTAGAAGCCGCCCCTCCCGTTAAGGTGAGCGCTCCGGTTGCGTCAGTTACGGTTAATCCGCCAACTCCTGGTCCGGTAATAGTTCGAGCTGTCGAACCGGAAAAAGTAATATTTCCCCCTTGGGTAAGGAGTCCAGTCCCAGTAGTAATCGGGCCGTTAGCCGTGGTTTGGAGAGACAATGTATTGTTGCCAATATCCCAAGTAGAAGCACTAGCCCCCGTCAACGTCAGCACACCCGCCGAAGTAACCGACAACGTACCCGTAGTAGTCGTTGACAGCGCCAGTGCTCCACCAGTGTCATTAATGGTTAATCCACCGCTTGTCGGGCCAGTTATAACACGGGCACTGGTACCAGAGAAAGTGACACTGCCACCTTGAGTCAATAAACCAGTGCCGGTAGTGATAGGGCCATTAGCAGTGGTTTGGAGGGAAAGCGTATGTGCTGCTCCCAGATCCCAAGTCGAGTTAGCCGCCCCCGTCAATGTAAGGATACCCGCCGAAGTAACC
>DAINPB010000023.1:0-4473 GCA_036743655.1 Candidatus Saccharimonadota bacterium | reverse complement strand
ATGTAACGTTACCACCTTGAGTCAATAAGCCAGTGCCGGTGGTGATGGGACCGTTAGCCGTAGTTTGAAGCGACAATGTATTGTTACCGATGTCCCACGTGGAGTTTGCTGCTCCTGTAAAAGTAAGCGCTCCGGCCGAGGTCAGCGACAGAGCATTGGTGCCGCCCACTGACTGTAGTGCCACTGTCGCTTGGTTAGCTGCCGTACTGGTAACCTGCAAGAAATTGGTAGAACCATTAGTCCCTTGAATGTCGAAAATATCAGCGCTCGGCGATCCGGCTGACGTCTGTCGAGCCGTCAAACCATTAATGTTGGTAGTCGGCGCAAAGATATTCTGACCAGTCCAGGTTTGCGGGTTGGCAGCCAGTTGCCCAAAAGCCGTGGAGTCAAGACCATCCAGTTTGTCGGTGTTCAAGGCGTATGGTGTCGACGTTAATCTGATAAATGGCGTCATCTCATTGTCGCCGCCACAGGCGCTATGAAAGCTAGTGGTGCTAGAGGTGACAGTACAGGACGAGGTGTTGCCGACCTGGATAGACAGCCAGAGCGTTTGTTGATTGAAGTCGACACCGGTGTTGGTCTTGGCGCCACAGCTGGCAGCTGCAAAACCGCTACAGATTGAACCAAGATTAACCTGGAACGTACCGCTGGTGAGTGTCACGCCGCCCGTGCTTGGCATGCCAGTCGAGCCAGCTACCAAATAGTCTTCAGTCCACAGCAGTGTGCTGCCTACGCCTGAGCTGGTTCCATCTTGGTAAATCTTGAATTCTACGTTGTAGGTGTTGTCGGCAATGTTGGTGCCATTGGTGTTCACTAGCTTACCTTGAAAACTGAGTTGTTGATTCACCCCAGCTGTGGCAGCAGTGTGGCCAGGGAACAAACCAATAAACAATAAGCCCAGCGCAAATACGGCTAGACCCAGCAGAGCATCCCGGCTTTGTTTCCTCCACATACCTAGGCGAAATTATAACAGACATAACCACTATACCCAACCGAAGTTATGCCTTGCTGGTTGACTGCCATGTGCTAACACCTAGACGCATGATAGGATTGAAAGGTGGATAAAACAACAAAACAGTCTCCCCGCAAGCCCCAAGCATTACTAGCGCGCATTACTAATGCGTTTCCTGAGTTGCAATGGGGCGCGTATATTTATCTAGATCAGGGGTGGGATCATGAGGTGCTGATACTGGATAACAGGCTCGTCTTCCGGTTCCCTAACGACGAACACTATCTCAAATTACTCCGCAACGAAGCCGATGTCCTCGAGCGTCTAAAACCACTGGTCACGGCAGCCATTCCAGAGTATCGCTACTTTGCTCCAGACGGTAGTTTTGCCGGCTATCCCATCGTCCAGGGCAAACCGGTACTCAAGTCAGTATTTGAAAAATTTAAGCCTGATGACAGAGAAGCGCTGGCAGAACAGCTAGCTCGGCTGCTTTCCAGCATGCACACTTTTGTGCAAAACGGCCATAGCGAAAACCTGACTTTCTCTTCGTATATGGACGATGACCAGGGGCAGACCAAGCGGCAAGCCGACGAATACTTGAAGACGGTACTGGGTACGGACGATTTCGCGCTCACTCAGGCTATACTCGCAGAGGTTGACGCACTGCTTGAGCTGCCGCTGCCCGCAGTGTTGCTTCATGGGGACATATATCACGACCATTTGTTATGGGATCAGGACGCCAAGCAATTGGGCGTCATTGACTTTAGCGACATGGCTTTGGGCGATCCGGCCTTTGATTTCGCGGAATTGTATGAGTATGGCGAGGACTTTGTGCGCCAAATATACGGGCTATATACCGGGCCAAAAGACGAAACATTTTTGGAGCGAGCCTGGGCATACCAACGGTGGGTAGGCGTCTATATGATGACCGATCACTTCGTGCATCACAAAACTTCTTTTGAGGAAGCTCGTCAGACTTTCGACTGGGTGAAGTTGCGGCGCCCATAGTCGTAAGGTGTGTAGACCGACAGCCGACGTATAGCAACCATCCGCTATAATACATACCCAGATAACTTAGAGAGGAGTAACTGCATGCAAAAGATCACCCCGTTTTTATGGTTTGACACCCAGGCCGAGGAAGCCGCAAAGTTTTACACCGGTATTTTTAAAAATTCGAAGGTTGGGCATGTTTCGCGCTACGGCGAGGGTAGCCCTGGTCCGGCTGGCACAGTGATGTCAGTAATCTTTGAACTTGAAGGCCAGACATTCATGGCCTTGAACGGCGGCCCACAATTCAAATTCACCGAAGCGATATCGCTCTTCGTGAGCTGCGAAACCCAGGCCGAAATTGATGAGCTGTGGGCTAAGTTGACTGATGGCGGTGGCGAAGAGAGTCAATGCGGTTGGCTGAAGGACAAGTTTGGCCTCTCCTGGCAAATCATCCCCACCACCCTAGGCGACATGCTCGGCGATCCCGATCCCGAGAAAGCCAAACGAGCTATGAACGCCATGCTGCAGATGAGGAAGATTGACATCGCTGCTTTGGAGCAAGCACGCGATCAAGCTTAGCCCAGTTCAAAACATCTCTGCGCTCTGCAGCTTTGAGGGATAAGCTGCTGACTTATTTGGTGTCCGCGAACCAAAAGAAACGCCACCGACGACGTGCAGGTCGAAGTATAGCTTTTATTAAGTAAATATGATATTATAACAAAAGTATGATGACTGATTTTGAGTTACGGCCCGAAGAGGCTTTCTTCATTGACTCCCAGTATTGGGACGGTCACATGATTGGCGACGGCCTGAGTAGGCCAGTTGAGCTGGAAACGAGTAAGCAAATCTCTAGGTATCTTGACGAAACTCTTGAAGCTAGTGCACCGGCATCGGACGAAGCGCCACTTATGACATTCAAGACCGGCGAAACCTGTCACCCGAATAGTCTGATGGAGGGGACGGTATTACTGTTTGATTTGGAGCGTTTGGCACAGGTACAGGGCAAGCCGATTGCCTGGAGTCATGATGAGCAAATCGGCGCAATGATTAACGGCGGGTTACCGCGTGATCCGGGCTTCGAGGATGTTTCGGCACGCGCAGCGCATTACGATACGCTGCAGTACACATGGAGTGCATTTTGGGGCGTTATTACATCGGGACGACAGGGTAACATGATACAACGAGTTGCAACAGGTGCTGTTCATCGGAGCGAATTTGGACGGGTAGTCTGCTTCGGGACTGCGATTCCCACGCCGCCAACGCTTTTCGAACCCATCGGTACCGTCGATCATTATATTGATGCGAAGGGGCAGGAGTGCATTGAACGCGTCGGCCGGGTAGAGCTTTGCCACTACGGCCAAGCTTCCGGACGGGGGCACAAGCAACGAAAACCCGGAATGGCAATGCGGCGTCTCGGGACGCTCCTCGTGCCGAGCGAGGCGGTTTCGTGAGCCAGGAATATCCGCAAAGTAACATTTTATCGAATTGCATATTATTGTATAATTTAAAACATATTGTTAATTGGAGCGCTGAGGAGAGGAGTGTTAGTCGATGAGTGAGCATCTACATCTCAGAATTGCACTAGGTGCTGCCGAAGCCGCCTTGGCTCTAGGTGCTTTGATCCTTCCAACTGCTGAGGCTGCGGCGAGTACGCACCCAGTTGCAGAAGCAGCACCGAATGCTACGTTGGCGCAATACGAGTTTGATTTGAATAAAAGCCGCGCTGAAGCTGGCGGTGTCGTGACGGCAACTCGGGATGCTAACGGTCAGCTTTCGCTTGCTGCTGCTCCCAAGGCTGCCACAGCCGGGTATAACATCAACAATGCTGGGCCCGATCTACCCGCCAATCTAACTCAGGCAAATCAACAGCTTGATACTGAGCTCAGTGCTCAAGGCCCCAACAGCTGTCTGGCGGTCGAAATTGCTAAGGCACTCGGTATTACCAACGCAGCCGACCGAAAGAATGACATAACTCCCGGCAATGTGAGATTTGTACAGAAGAAAGTAGCAACAAGCTCGCAGTATCGTGGTGAAATAGCGTGCAGTGGTCAAACGCCGTCAACAGTCGCCAATACCCACAAAACTTCTGCCGCCTATGTCATCGCGGCCAGCCAGGTTCCCGCCAGCTCGGCCAGATATGTCAGGCGAACTAAGTCGGGCTATGTCTCAAAGCACGAACTCATCGGCCAGAAGGGCGAGGATGCATTAATTGGAGCCGGCTCCCGGCCACCTAAAAAGCAGATTTCTAACAGCGTCGACATGGATGTAAGCTACGGTGTCGTACAAGCCGCTAGTCAAGAAGCGCTGCGCGGAGCGGGCGGGCTTAATAGTGACGTGACAACCTGCCCGGATGGAAGCAGTCCGGCATCGAACGAAGCTCAAGCATTGGCTGATGCCATGGCGAGTATCAAAGGTGAGCAGTTCGTGATTAGTGGCAACAACCTGTCGTTCACCAAATTCCAAACGGACTTTAACCAAGATGTCGCTGCCGCCATAGCTGCTGTACGAGCCGCTGCTAATAGAGCTTGCCTGTC
>DAINPB010000022.1:0-19263 GCA_036743655.1 Candidatus Saccharimonadota bacterium | reverse complement strand
TTCAGGAGCTAGTGTTCGCAAGAACGTGGAGGTTCAAGTCCTCTCATCCGCACCACTGTGAAAACTCAACAAATGCTGAGTTTTCACAGTGGTTGCTTGCCGGAATGAGGGGACGTAGAACCTCGTCGAGTGAGCATTAGCGAACGGGAGGTCGTGGAGCGAGGACGCGCACAGGAATATATTCCGAGCACGCCGCAGCGGAGAAGGACGTTAGTCCGCCAGTCCTCTCATCGCACCAAAGTCTTCGCATTCAAAACACCACGGTTTGAGCCTTGTCCTAACAGAGCGCAGCAGAAGGCACTAGCCTAGCCGTTGTTACCTTTCAGTACGCCCAGTAACTAATTATTGATCGGATCCTAGATAAAGCGGTGGCAATGGCTCGCCAGACTGTTCTTCCACCGACATTGCCGCTTGCAAGATCGCCCTTCCTTTGAGCTCTCTTGGACTAGGTCCAAGAGGTTGGTACTCTGGTGGTATAGGGGGCACATCTACTGGATCACCGAACACCACCGTCGCCTCAGGAAGCTTTAGGTTCTGAGCACGCTCTTGCTCGATAGCCCGACTGTCGTCGTCCTTGCGCGGGTTCCCGCCATTGCCTCTAGTGCTGCGGTTCACCGCATCTGCCCCCTGTCCATAATCTACCGAGCGGCGTAATGTGCCCAACCATCGGACTTTGCGCAACTTTGCAACGGCGGTTGCAGCCTGGGATAATCGAGGTGGGTATTCGGCAGACTTCATATAGATACAATAGACGGTCGAGGGACTATCGCCAACCCTCGATCGGCTCGTCCGGCAGTGCCTCGAACACAGCTGCAAGGATATTACAATTTTGCTAATATATGATCTTTATGACATACTCTGTCTATGGAATTTAGCAAGACCGAAGCCGCTAACTTATTATTTCACGTAGTATTTAATAAGTGTGAGACTGAGGTAGTAATAGCCGCCTTCAGGGAACAGGTATATAGAAAAACAATAAAAGGCAATTCTGGATCCCTCGGTGAATTTGAACTTGAAATGGCCGCTAGAGACGACATGCACGTAGCGTATAATATGGGCTCAGAGAACTCTACCGTTCCTGCTCTAAGAGCTTTTCATGAAGCAACCGATGAAGCAATTACTGCTATCCCGGATCAGACTAGTCTTCCGCCGTACGCAAATCCACACATAGCCAGAAGACATGCATTTGGGCAACGTGCACTGAAAATAGCAGAATAGCTAGACGCGCAAATAGCCATCCAAGAGCTTGGCAACGACTTGGATACACTGCCCGAAGTGCAAATAGAACAGCGCCGACAGGGTGTAGCAAAAAGGTTGAGAGCTCGTTCTACAGACGATTAGCTGCTTGATGATTCAGGAGCTCTTCGCCGGCCAAGGAGTCTTCGTTTGGGCTTTTGCGGCTGGTCACCTTGCGAGGCTTTACCCAACAAAATACGTGTCGCAACGAGTAGCAGTTCTTGGCTGGCGCGCGGCTCAAGCTGAACGCCATATTCAGATAGTTGGCCTGACCCTACGTATAGATTTAGTCTAGGCCAATTTACTTTTCCAGCGTGTTTCTTGAGATCGCTTTCACGGTCAAAGTGTACCGCCAATGACAAGGCTGACAAGGATTTACTATCCGCTCGACGGGGTATGAGCAGGTTGAGTCGGATTAAACTGTCGCCAGCTTCCAGGATATGGTGTGGTGGTCGTTCTGCTTCTGCGAAGGTAAGGCTCCAAAACAGTTTTCCTGGATAGTTATCTCCGTAGTCATAGCCTGCCGCTTCCCGCCACGCTAAGACATCGGGATACGGTATCGGCGTCCCAAACTGTTCTTCGGCATCCCTGGTGATGAGGTATCTTGCATGATCGTGTCCTTTAAGCCACGTCGTGAGATCGCTCGGACCTCGTATTGCAATACTCTGCCCCTCAGGGCCTGGCTCACGCAAGCCAATGGAGTACTCAAATCTTTCAGCGATCGCCATAGACTCTAGACGGACTAGTTCACTACTCATATATGCTCATACTTTACCATCTAATAATGTAGGGTACAAATATGTAGCCGTAGGCGTTCAGATTACAAGGATTCGAATAGGGGTGCTTGGAGTATGCCTACTTTGCACTTCTGCGACGCAGCGCAAGAAGTTTTTTGGTTGCTCGATCTGCTATTGCGTCACAGTCTGCCATCAAAGCATCAAATTCTTCTGGTGGAAATGCAGGGATGCCCGTAGAGCCCTCGATAGATTCAATGACAGCAGTAGGTTGTCCAACACCCTTGGTGTTCATAAGATGGCGGATCAGCGGCGCGGGGAAGCTTCGATAAACACGCTCGCCGAATTCAAGCGGTCGGTCGGCGTCATCATGGAGTTGTTCTCTTGACATAAAGTGATTATAGCAACAATTTTCTCTATCTTGTAACTGCCAACTCAGACTGTAATAAAAAGTGTCATTGCAAGCCCGTCAAACATTCTTGCTGGAGAGACTATACTTCCAAGCCCTGGCTCTGAAGATATTCTTCTGGCGTTCCGGCAAACGGCCAACCCACATCGTTTGGAACCCCTTCTCGCTCTAAATGTATGGCTCCCCAAGCCAAGAATTCAAGCGCACTATTCGGGTATACTGCTGGGACTTCGAGAGAAGGGATGAGCTGCCGCTGGCAAAGCGAATCATCATGCGCATACGCATCAAGTGCTGGCGAGGAACCATATCGCGCCTCAAGCGCTGCCGCCGACCTGTCTCTGCCTCTTGAGTTTCTTCTGAACATTCTTTCAATATACTATTTTGGCTAGTACAACACAATAAATATGGGTCATCAAAACTCGCCCTATCAGTGTGGGTAACCTGGTCATAGCCACAAGCAGCTCGAGCCGTGATGTGCTATCATAGCTGCTAGAAGTTATGCGACAAATGAGGGGAACAAACAGAGATAATGAGTAAAGTTGCGCATTATTTGCAGGAGCATTTGGTGGGTGAGGTGATGGTCGGCACGGACGCGCGTCGCTACTTTGCCACGGATGCCAGCATCTTGCAGCTGCCGCCAGCCATGGTGGTCTATCCGAGGAATGAAAACGATGTTCGCAAGACGGCGCGTTTCACCTGGCAGTTGGCCGAGCGAGGGCGGGTTATCCCTATTACTGCGCGCGGTTCTGGTAGTGATCAGACGGGGGCTGGGCTTGGGAGCGGTATCTTAGTGGTGTTCCCAGCGCATATGAACCGTATTCTGGAACTTGATACTAAGGCTAACACCGTAACCGTTGAACCAGGGATTAATTATGGAAAATTGCAGCAAACGCTGCACACCCACAGCCGTTTCCTGCCTCCTTATCCGGCTTCAATCGAGTACTCCAGTATCGGCGGGGCGCTAGCCAACAATACCTCGGGTGAGAAATCGATCAAGTATGGCGATACGCGCGCCTATACCAAGAGCCTCCGGGTTGTTTTGGCAAATGGTGAAGTTATCGAAACCGGACGGCTCAGCAAGCGGGAGTTGAGCAAGAAGCTCGGCTTGGCCACCTTCGAAGGTGAAATTTACCGCTCCCTCGACACGTTGTTAGAAGAACAACGTGACTTAATGACCGGATTGCATCGCGATGTTACCAAGAACAACGCGGGCTATAATTTGCTTGATATTAAGCGGCGCGATGGCAGTTTTGACTTGACCCCCCTGTTCGTTGGCAGCCAAGGAACGCTGGGTATTATCACCGAAGCTGTGCTGAGCACCGAAGCCTATACTCCGCAAACGACGCTGATGCTGGCGAACTTTGACAGTCTTGAGCATCTTCAAAACGCCATTTTGGAGCTGCGGGCGCTATCAGAGCTGCCAAGTGCTATCGAGCTGATTGATGGCAATGTCTTGCAGCAAATTCACGACCTCAACCCCAATCAACTCAAAGAGATCATCACACCGCCATTCCCGACGGCGTTATTATTAGTAGAATTCGACAGTTCCGATCGCCAGCTCAAAAAATCCGTCAAAAAAGCCGACAAAATCTTCGAAAAATACGCCGTTACCGCCCAAACAGCCACCGAACCCGACCAGCAACAGCAACTCCGCAAGTTACGCGAAGCTACCGGCACGTTACTATCTCATAATGAGGGTTTGCTACGAGCAGTACCGCTCATCCCCGATGCCGCCGTACCGCCCGATCGCCTGCGAGCATATCTAGAAGGGGTCTATCAGCTCCTCGAAGCTGCCAATATCGCCCCAGCAGTGTGGGGCCACGGCGGTGACGCTAATCTGCACTTGCAGCCAAGACTGAACATCGGCCAAGTCGGTGATCGACAGCGAGCTTTTCGTCTCATGGACGAATACCAGAAACTGGTTCTTGGGCTGAACGGCACCATCAGCGCCGAAACTGGTGATGGCCGCCTGCGCACCCCATATCTCGAAACCATGTACGGCGCCGAACTCTACGCACTATTGCAAAAGGTCAAAAAGATCTTCGATCCCTACGGTACGCTCAACCCGGGCATCAAATTCGGCAGCTCGCTGGACGATATAAAGGCCATCGTTCGTTCCGACTACACCCTCGATCACCTGTACGACCACTTACCACGCTCATAGCCATGGGAAATGCATATAACGTCATCGGAGTCATCGGCTCACTGCTGATCTTGTTCGGATTCTACCGCACGAGCATTGGCCGCTGGTCGGGCAAATCTTTGCTCTACGAACTCGATAACCTAGTCGGTGCCGCCTTGATCGGGGCGTATCAAATCCATCTCCGAGCCTACATTACCGTATTGCTAAATGTTGTCTGGGTGGTGGTGGTGGTGGTGGCCTTGCGAGGGATTACCTCTATCGTCGAGCGTCGCAAACCAAAACCTCGTTCCAAGGCTTGAATTTTACTACCAAAACAGATACGATATGATGGTCTTTCACGCGGACGTGGCGGAATTGGTAGACGCGCTACCTTGAGGTGGTAGTGAGGCAACTCGTGGAGGTTCAAGTCCTCTCGTCCGCACCACAGTCTTCGTACCGCAACTTCCACACTTTGAAAAGTAGGCCGAAGTCCTCTGCGTGCACCATTTGCATACCTATCTATGAGCATCGAACTGCATCCTGCCCAAAAAATTCCCTCTGTCTTTAATGAATTGATTCAGTCTCGGGGTATTGGGGAGCGCGTCATAGCCATGACTTATGCGATTGACTTTGCTAATAATCCTATCCTAGACAGTTTAATCATGCATGGCTCAACGCAAGACATTGCTGCGGTAGACTATTTTGGGCATAAACGTGGCCCATCTTTCCGCCTAACGCCACCAAGGCATCACCAAGACGCTCGAAACGAATTCGAAGAGAAGTTTCCAGGCTCATATGAAGTACTGTGCCCAAAACAGCCAAATAAACTGTTTATTGCTAATCGCTCACATATAAAAGCGCTGGCAGTTGGTTCAAAAATCTTATCGCTCGGGGGAGTTAATTTTACTAACTATAGTTATGGACAGAGCGTCGATGCTATGCTTGATTTCGAGTCTGTGTCTTTTGCAGATTTCTTGACGGACTTTGTCGCACATGAAGGTAATATGCGTGAAGCCGGCCCTGGAGAAAGTATCCGCATAGATGATCAGAACACCGCACTTATAGATTACGGGCAGACGGGACAGTCGGTCATTATGGATAGCGTATTTTATGATCTTGCAGACGAGAATATCGCAGCAGTTAGTATGTCTTCCAGCTATGCTCCTGCTGGTCATTTACTACATAATTTAGCTGGAATTGCCGAGGCTGATAAAAGAGTGACCATATATACGAATTCTTTAAAAAAGTTTCGTAGACCGCACCAATCTTTGTTCGAACGGAGGCAACAACGCGAGGACTTTATGGCGATAGCTACTATTAATCTGCCTAAACGTCGTCGCTTACTAGAAATCCATGACTACTTGCCGACAGGCAAGTTTAACCATCTTAAAAGTATGGTTATGGAAAAGCAAAATGGCGGTAGAGTAGCTTATATTGGAAGCCACAATTTTCATCCGACTGCGGTGCTATTCGGGCATGCCGAAATAACTCTACGGACTACTGATGAGAAAGTAATTAATCAAATCCAAGCCTTTATAGATAAGTATCTTGCGGCGCCAGAAGAAGGGAAGAGCGATCGGTTATTCAGTGCTCATGACGTAGTTACTGCGTTTTCGCCGCTATAACTTTGGTTCACCGTGATATAATTTATCAGTTAAATCTTGGGTGATTAGCTCAGCTGGCTAGAGCACCTCGTTTACACCGAGGGGGTCGGGGGTTCGAATCCCTCATCACCCACCAAGAATTATTCGTTTTGGTATACTTGCATTATGAGCAAGCTACTTTCCACAAACCCTGCTGACAATTTCGCTGTGGTGGGCGAGGTAGAGGTTTCGAGTCCTGAGGAAGTAGCTGCTAAGATTGCGGCTGCCAATAAGGCCAAGACTGCTTGGAAAGAGCTAGGCGTGGCTAAGCGTATCGAACTGCTGCGACCCATCCAAGCTGAATTTAAGCAGCGACAGGCAGAAATTGCCCAGCTAATTACCGAAGAGATTGGTAAGCCCATAACCGACAGTCGCGGCGAAGCCAGTGGCTACACGGAAGAGTTCGCGTGGTTTATGGATCACGCCGAAGATATCCTCAAGGATGAAATTACGCACGAAGACGATGCCTCAGTGCACAGAATCGTCTATGAGCCATTTGGCACCGCGGCTGTTATCACGCCTTGGAATTTTCCCTACGGCATGGCGATTTGGGGCATTGTGCCGAATCTATTAGCTGGCAATGCGGTCGTTTTCAAAATATCAGAGGAGTGCCCGCTGGTCGGCAAACTTATGGCCGATGTGTTTGCAAACCACGATCTGCCAGAAGGGGTGTTTGCGGAAGTTTACGGCGACGGCAAGGTTGGCGAGCTACTGACGCAAGGCGACATTAATTTAATTTGGTTTACTGGCAGTAGTAAGACCGGCAACGCGCTATACAAAACAGCTGCCGACAAATTTATCAAAGCAGTGCTAGAAATGGGTGGCTCAAATCCCGCAATCGTCTTCGAGGATGTCGATATTCCCAAAGCAGCCCAGCTGGTTTACGACGGCCGATTCTATAATTGCGGCCAAGTTTGCGATGCGACTAAGCGCCTTATAGTTCATGAGTCAATTAAGGATGAATTCCTGGCCGAGCTCGGCAAACTGCTGCAAAGCAAGACGCTTGGCAATCCGGCCGATGAGAACACTGACATTAGTAGCCTAGTAGCTAAGCGGCAAGTGGAGCTGCTGGAGGCGCAGGTCAAGGATGCGCTGGACAAAGGGGCTAGCGTGGCAGCAAAGCTGGACGTTCCAGCACAGCTCAAAGGCGCCTATTACCCGCCGACAATTCTCGACAACCTGACCAAAGATATGCGGGTGTGGCAGGAGGAAGTGTTCGGGCCGGTGTTGCCCGTTGTGGCATTCAAGGACGAGGCGCAGGCCATTAGGATGGCCAACGATACGCCCTATGGATTGGGCAGTCGAGTAATTTCTGCCGATAGAGAGCGGGCTGAACGTGTGGCCTCTAAGTTGCAAGCCGGCACGGTTGAGATCAATGAAGGCGACCGTTGGCTGTTATGTAATCCGTTCGGCGGCTACAAGAACTCGGGTATGGGCCGCGAACATGGCGCCATAGGCATGCGTGAATTGAGTCAGGTTAAGGTTATCTCGAGCTCGAAATAAAGTGTTACCCCGAGATCGCACCGCTCACCATAGTACTTGTGATCAACGCGATAGTAATTTATAATATATTTTTGTTATGCCAAAAATACACCTACATGATAGTGACGCTGGGCTAGAATTTGAGACTTTTGAAGCTTCGTCAAAAAAATGGCTTATACCTAAGCCGAAGACTCGTCGGTCAAGGCGTGGTGCCGAGACAGCTGTCACTATTCTCGGTGCTCGCCGATTGCTTGAGCGTCCTAAAGACGGCAGTGTAGCTGAAGCGCGCATTGCAAGAATTTTGAAACCGGTAATTAGCAGCGAGTCGCCTATGGTGGAGACCAAAAGACCCGAAGTGTCGTTGTTGACAACTAACGAAGCCCGTTTCATCTTTCGAAGATATTACTTTGCAGGCCAAGGGATACGGTCTTCAAAGAAGTTTAGGCGCATAGTTTCTGAAACTATTAGAGCAATTAACGAAGAGCGTCCTGCGATAGATGCAAAGCTTGGTGAGATAAGCGTTTTTGGGGCTAGGCAAGAAGATCCTACTGGAAAACGGTTGAGTTTTGTCGGTCCAACTATAATCGGTGATGGAGCTAAGGAGTTCATTGAGGATAAGAGGACTTTGCTGCACGCGCTTATGCCCGATTCTAGTGATTTCGCAGAAGACCTGGTGGATAAATACATCCCGCACCTAAGCTTGGTCCGTACTAACTCCTTTGCTTGTGCTGATAGTATTGTCCAGGATTTGAGCGGGGCGGGCATCACGGGTACGACGATCAGTTTGCTCACCGTAACTCCTACCGATAATGCGTTCAACCAAGAGTAGAATGTTCGAGATAACGTGTTTAGGCGTTTGCTTACTCGAGAGGGTGAAGGAGGCGCCACCATATGGTTGGCTTGGTGGGCGGGATTTGCAGTTTGACGGCTATCGCCTGTGTGTCACCGATAGCGGGTTTAGGGATGGTGATGCTGCCGATAACTTGGCTGACCGAAGCACGAGTAGATACTGACTGTAGGTGTATCACCGGCGAAATAGCAGTACTATTCCAGATATGAGTAGCAATACTTTTGTCGGCAATTGCTGTTAGAGTGCCGCCCCATGGCTGGTGATAGTGTCCGATCACGGCGCCAGCCTTTACGACGGAAACGGCGGTGAAGTTAGTTTGAGCACTCTGGATGAGCGGCAAGCTGTATTTCAGTGCTTCGAATAGCGTAGCGGCATTGCTCAGAGCGGTAATAATCGTCACCGGTTTGCCATTGACTGTGGTGCGTGCAGCCGAGACGAAAACGCCACCAACCTCGTTGCTGTTTCCCGTCTTGATACCAACTATATTATCGGTACCGAGTAAGAAGTTGACATTCTTGACGGTGCCAACCATGGGGATGCCGCTGGCCGTGGGCTGGCCGACAATCTGTGCCAGTACCGGCTGTTGCATGGCCAGTTCGCCGAGCCGCACCAGATCACTTGCGGTGCTGGTGGTAGTAGGGGCGAGGCCGCTGGCGTCAGACCCGATATGCGTGTTGGTCAGGCCGAGTTGTTTAACGTAAGTATTGGCAAAATCACTGTAAGCGCGAAGAGAACCAAACGCCCAGACCGCCAAACTATCCGCCATATTATTAGCCGAAGGCAGCAGCAGCGCCTCCAGCATCTGGTATTCGCTGATCTGTTCACCGGCGGCGACTTGTACCACCGAGCCTTCTTGATTGGCGTAGGAAGTATAGAGCGCCACATCGCTGGCAGTCAGGGTTATGGTTGGGCCTTGTTGTCCCAGAGTTAGCGGTTTTTGGTGCAGTACGGCCAGAGCAGTGATTAGTTTGGCAGTGCTGGCGGTTGGTAGCGGAGTCTGTACGCCATGCGTTTCGAGAATTGAACTGTCGACGACACCTACAGCACTCTCGCCAACGCTCGGCCAGGCAAGCTTGGAAGCTGGGCTTTGTACCTGGAGCTGAGCGATTGCTGATAACGGTTCGAGCGGCGGCAGCGTCCGATTCCAGGCCCAGCAACCATAAACAGCAATAATCACCACAGCCGCTACTGCATACAACCACCGTCTCCCACCACGCCGCCTGTGAGTCTTCATAAGCTCTTTATATCATACATGACGATTGCTGAACCGAGCTTAACGAGTATATTAAGCTGCTAATACTTGCATTTTGCAAATCATGGCGTACTATTATGAGAGCAAGGAATATTTCTTATGACAGGTGAATTTGACCCCAGTCACGAAGCGATCAATGACATGCCGGATTATGCGGCACAGTTGCAAACGCTTGCTGTTGAGTTAGAAATCCCAGAAGACGCACTGTCGGAGCGAGGCATTAACGTTGCCGTTACGCTACTGGAAGAGCATTGGCACGAACACGGCGACAAGTCCAAAGAAACTTACAAGCCTTACCACGACGGCGAACACCCTATGAATATTGTGGCTCGCGTCTGGCGACTCATAAAGATAATAGAAACAGTTATTCCCGACAGGTTCGACAGCGATATGTACGAACTGGGAATGATAGCTTCCGCCGGACACGACGTCAAAAATGAATCTGGCCTGCCTGTCGGAGACAATGAACGCGGCAGCGCCGAGCGAACGGGCGTGCTTATGCGTGAGGCCGGATATGAAGAAGAGCAGATCACGCGCGTCCAGGACGGCATCATAGCAACCACTGTCGGGCGAAACGAGGACGGCGCAATCATCCAGACATTTATTCGGACAGGCTCAAAGGATCTGCTGAAGTTCGTACTGGCAGAAGCCGATATTAACGGCATTATCATGGAGGGCGTTTCCACCATGGTCAGGGACGCGACCAATCTGTATTTGGAGATTAATCACTTTAGCCTGAACGACTTCTTCAACGAGCCGACGCGAGTCGTTACATTTCTTCGTACCCAAGCCGGATTCTTGAGTGATCGCCTGGCGGTGATGGACGAAGACCTAAGCTACTACTTGTCCGACGAAGAAAAGGCCTTGATATCAGGAGTATACGACCAGGAATTCAGGGGTCATGCCCGCGATGCCCTGGCCGCTGCCCGAGTGCTTTTACGGTTCTCGAAGCTGCCAGAAGAAATGATCGGCCTGGCGCTTTCCAAAACAGAAGATATGGCCAGCAGCACGGCTGAACGCTTCACGCAGGTGCGACGTCACTTAGTCGAAATGCTCACCCGCAGTCCGCGAGACTAAGCAAAATACCGCATTCCACAGTAGCCGCAATCCAGTACAAAAAAAGCACATGCTTTTGCCGAGCTGTTGTATAATGAGCACGGTAATCTAAAGGAGGTCGTGCATGACCATAGTTATTATCGTTATTGTTGTGGTCGTCTTGCTTATTGCTATCGGGGCCGCCATGTACAACGGCCTGGTGCGCCTGAACCAGCAGTCTAGTGAAGCTTGGAGCGACATCACCGTCCAGCTGAAGCGTCGAGCTGACCTGATCCCTAATTTGGTCAACACCGTCAAAGGCTACGCCACACACGAAAAGTCAGTCTTCGATGATGTGACCGCCGCTCGTGCCAGCATGCTCAGTGCCCAGACACCGGGTGAGGCTGCCAAAGCCGAAGGCGACTTCCAGAAGACCATGAAGAGCCTGTTCGCCGTCGCCGAAGCCTATCCTGACCTCAAAGCTTCGCAGAACTTCCAAGAGCTACAGGCCGAACTGACCGACACCGAAGACAAGATCCAAGCTTCCCGCCGCTTTTACAACGGCGTAGTACGCGACTTCAACACCAAGCGCAAAACCTTCCCGACCAATATCTTTGCCAACATGCTTGGTTTCAAACAGGACAAAGAATTTTTCGAAGTCGACGAAGCCCAAGCAGCCGCTTTGCAGAACCCGGTCGACGTCAAGTTCTAAAACAATGTTGCTGATTTCATTATTTCTCCTAATAGTGCTTACTTTTGCAGCAATTCATTATTCGCGACGAGCCAAAGACAAGCAGAACAGTGCAAAATTCATAGCTACCGTACTCTGGAGTTTAGATGCTCTCATCACTAGCTTCTTGATATATGGGATGTTCTTTTTTAAGATTATAGATTAAATAGACCGGGAGTAAACGTGTACTCAGATATCGCCGCCAACAAACGCAAGACTGTCATTATTATGTTCGGCTTTCTTATCTTCGTTATACTGGTCATTTGGATTCTGGATAAATATCTCGGTGGCAGTACCGGCGTATTCTATGGTGGCATCATCGGTGCTTGCGCCTATGCTCTGATCACCTACTATTCTGGGGCCAAAATGGCTCTGGCCGTCAACCAGGCCCAAGAAATCCAGAAGAAAGACAACCCCCGCCTCTGGCGCATTGTCGAGAACCTATCGATCACTGACGGCCTGCCCATGCCGCGCGTCTACATCATGAATGATCCGGCACCCAACGCCTTTGCCACCGGTCGCGATCCCAAGCATGCCGCTGTCTGCGCGACGAGCGGCATTCTCACAATGATGACCGACGATGAACTGCAAGGTGTGCTGGCGCATGAAATGAGTCATGTCAAGAATTATGACATTCGTGTTAGCATGATTGCTTTTGCGCTAACGGCCGTCATTTCTTTGATTGCCGACATTATTTTGCGGCTGACTTGGTTCGGCGGCGGCGATCGAGAAGAAGACAACCAGGCATTTCTGATACTCGGTATTGTGGCTGCTATTTTAGCGCCAATCGTCGCGACGCTCATTCAATTGGCTGTTTCAAGACAACGCGAGTATCTGGCTGATGCCACCGGTGCTCTGACCACCCGCTATCCCGAAGCACTGGCAAGCGCTCTAGAGAAGATCAAACAAACCGGTAGTATTGCCCGTCATCAGAACACTGCCACCGCCCATCTCTTCTTCGTGAACCCCCTCAAGGGCCACAGCCTGGCCAACCTCTTCAGCACCCACCCACCTATCGACGATCGCATCGCTCGCCTGCGCAGCATGGGCACGCACGCTTAATTAATACGCGCCAAAATACTATGCTACTCCAGCATTAGAGACTGCCGCCCCAGAGTTGTTGAAAACACCTTAATTCTGCCAATAAATTCATTGCCAAATAGCGGGTGAGGATTTATGATTGCTACTACGATGCAAAGCTTGAATGATGACGAACGGAGAGAAGTGCTAGGCGAAGTCTTAGCAGACGAACTGAAGGTTATCCATGAGTATGTCCAAGACATACCACTTATCAAACAAAAGCTCGCTGAAGTTGACCAAAGACTCATACGAGTTGAGGATAGGTTAGTTGTCGTCGAAGCTGTCACAAGAGCACATGAAGCCGTCACAAGAGCGCACAGTGCCGATATCAAATATTTAATGCGACAGCTGTCTTAACCCAATTCCTGACTGAAACCTGTAAAGAATTTTAGAATGTCACTTAATTCGAGAGCGCATCTTATATAATAGCTACATGGCGAAAAAATCTGGGAAAACGGGGAGCAAAAAAAGTGCTACTAAAGCTGCCGTCAAGAAGAAAACAGCTGCAAAAACCCTTGCTTCAAAGCCCGTCTCTACCGCTCCCGGCCCCCGGCGACTAAAACCACCCAGATACAAGCTGGTGCGCATACGGAAGCCAATGAAACACCCCGTGAAGCTGCCGAATGTCTGGCACATGGCCAAGACGGCAAGCTTGATTCTTTGGCGGCACAAGCGTTTGTTCATCGGTATTACTTTGGTTTACGGCCTATTGAATCTCGTTCTTGTCAGGGGCTTGGCCGGAGGCACGGACGTCGGCAGCCTCAAACATGAGTTTAGTCAGGTATTTCATGGGAATTTCAGCTCATTGACGTCGGGTCTGAGCGTTTTTGTCATACTGGTTGGTTCGGCCGGTAATGGTTCCAGCCAGACTGCTGGTGCCTATCAAGTATTCCTGGCATTGATTACCAGCCTGGCCATTATCTGGGCGTTGCGACAGGTGTTAGCTGGGTCGAAACTTCGCATTCGAGACGCCTATTATCGCGGTATGTATCCTTTGATCCCCTTTGTTTTAGTACTCGTTGTTATTGCCATACAGCTCATACCCCTAATTGCCGGTTCGGTACTGTATGGCCTCGTCACTGCCGATGGCATAGCCGTGCACTTTGATGAGGTGCTTGGCTGGGGTGTGCTATGGGCGCTACTGGCTCTCGGGAGCTTGTACATGGTCAGTTCCTCAATCTTCGCGCTGTACATTGTTACTTTGCCGGATATGACACCCCGCAAAGCGCTTCGATCGGCGCGCGAGATAGTACGCCACCGGCGCTGGACGGTGCTGCGCAAAATCCTCTGTCTGCCGATCATGCTGCTAGTGGTGGCTGCGGTTATCATGCTGCCGATTATCGTGTGGCTGACGCCGCTGACTCAGTGGGTGTTCTTTGCGCTCACCATGTTCGCGTTGGTCGCCACCCATGCCTATATGTATACGCTGTATCGGGAGTTGCTCGATGAGTAAGCGCTTCTTTGATACGCCCGCCGTCATTCTGAGTGTGAGCGAAGAATCTCGCTCTCTCGTCACAACGCTTCATGACAGACTCGAGATGACGACAAGGAGGCAATATGACTGAAAAACAAGCCGCTCAACGAATTGCCAAACTGCGCGATCTTATTAATGATTACCGCTACCACTACCACGTGTTGGACGAGTCAATTATGAGCGAGGCCGCCGCTGATAGCCTGAAGCACGAACTATCACAGCTCGAGGCTGAGTACCCTGAACTCATTACGCCCGATTCACCCACCCAACGCGTTGCCGGCGCGCCGCTTCCCGGTTTCAAGCAGGTTACGCACAGTTCGCGCATGCTGAGCCTCAATGATGTGTTTGACGAAGCGGAAATACAGGCTTGGCAGGAGCGGATCACTAAACTGCTCCCGAGTGGCGCCAAGCTGGAGTACTTTGCCGATATCAAAATGGATGGCTTAGCCTGCGCGCTGGTCTACGAAGACGGGGTGCTCGTCCACGGCATCACGCGCGGCGACGGTTTCGTCGGCGAGGATGTCACTGCCAATATCAGAACTATCGACTCCATCCCGCTGAGACTACGCCATCAAAAAGAATTTGCACACTTCTCGAAAGGTCGGACTGAAGTACGCGGTGAAATCGTCATGTACAAAACCGACTTCGCCAAGCTCAATGAACAGCGAGACAAAGAAGGCAAGCCGCGCTTCGCTAATCCCCGCAACACCGCTGCCGGTACCATCCGCCAACTCGACCCACAGCTGGTAGCCAGCCGACCGCTGTACTTCCGCGCCTACGATCTGTTGCGGGACGAGGCTCAAGACATCCCAACCTACGCTGCTGCCTATCGAACGCTCGGCGCCCTCGGCTTCTTGGTGGGCAAAGACGCGACCGTCATCAAAAGCATTAGTCAGCTCACGCGTTTTGCCAAGACCTGGGAGATCAAGCGCCTGGACTTGCCATTCAACACCGATGGCCTGGTAGTCAAAGTGAACGACCGACAGCTCTATCGTCGCCTGGGCGTTGTCGGCAAAGCACCGCGCGGCGCAGTCGCTATCAAATACGCTGCTGAGCAGGCTACCACCAAGGTCAAAGATATCTTTGTCTCAATCGGTCGTACTGGTGCCGCAACTCCGGTAGCCATGCTGGAGGCTGTAGTCGTAGCTGGCAGCACGGTACAAATGGCCACCTTACATAACGAGAGTGAAGTGGCCCGCAAAGATATTCGTATCGGTGACACGGTCATTATCCACAAAGCGGGAGATATTATCCCCGAAGTTGTCGAGCCTCTCGTCAAGCTCAGGGATGGCTCAGAACAGCCTTTTAAGATGCCAACGCACTGCCCCGAATGCAATACTAAACTTGTTAAGTATAAAGCCGAAGATGCCGTCTGGCGCTGCCCAAACGAGAACTGTCCCTCGAGAGCCTGGAAACGCATTGAGCACTTTGCCAGCAAAGGCGCACTCGATATTGAAGGTCTTGGTGAGAAAAACGTCATCGCTCTCATGAACGCCAAACTCGTCAAGGATCAAGCCGACATCTACACGCTAAAAGTCGAAGCACTGTTGGGCCTGGAGCGCTTCGCCGAAGTTTCAGCCAACAAACTAGTGGCAGCTATCCAATCCAAGAAACAACCGCCGCTGAGCCGCTTCATCTACGGCTTGGGTATTCGGCACATCGGCGTCCAGACCGCTGTTGACCTGGCCAATCATTTCCGTAGCCTAGAAGCTGTCAGCGAGGCCACCATTGATGAACTGGCCGAGATTGAAGGCGTCGGCGAAGTTGTTGCCGAGTCAGCAGTAGAGTGGTTCAGTGAGCCGCGCAACCAGCAACTGCTCGCCAAGTTCAAAAAAAACCAGGCCTGGCCCGAGCCCGTCAAACGTGTCGGCGGTAAGTTTAGCGGCCAAAGCTTCGTCGTCACCGGTAGCCTGGAAAGCATGGGCCGCGAAGAAGCCGGTGAGCACATCCGCGCGCTTGGCGGCACCTTCCAAAGCTCAGTCGGCAAGGACACCACCTACCTAGTCGTCGGTGCCAACGTCGGCGCCAGCAAACTAGCCAAAGCAGCCAAACTCGGCACCACCCAGCTCACCGAAGCAGCATTTCTAAAAATGATTGGAGGATAACGATATGACCAGCGAACAACACGGGTTCAGCCCGATCAAGGACGAAGCCAGTTTTCAGCAAGCGCTGCAGTATATTGCCGAAAATGCTGCGCAACTAGCAAATACTGTGCTGCATAAAGAGCTGCCGATCGATACATTAACAATATTTACTCAGACCGACGATGAGTATAACTTTATCGAAGGGCTTATCAGACAGTATGGCCAAGAATCGGGTTTTACGCACGGAACAACGCTCTATATAGAAACTGATTTGACAGTTGCCAATCAGCCAATCAAACTGCTCGGCGTTCGGCGACCTGACCCTGAGCGTCCGCAAGTTGGCTATGGTGACTATCCGACCGCTGAGTTTGCTGCGCTGCGCGAAGCACATGCCGAAGATGAGCGGGTGCAACCGATACAAAGCGGTAATGGTATTGAGCTCTTGGAGCTGCGTCATCCCGATTTTGACGTATTAGGGTATGTTGTAGAGGAAGAAGACCATGCTTAAGCTGAACGGCGGCACACTTGAGGCAGGCGAAGCGCTGGAGAATCACGAGGCGGCTTGGCAAAGCTTGCTGGCCACTCCGGAACTGCAAAAAGTAGGCGAGCTGTTGGTTGCTACCACGCTGAGCTGGAAAGTAGCCAACCGGACGACCCTGTTTGATGTCCTAGAGAGTAACGCTGCAGAGATCGAGCAAGTACATATCGGCACCGTCAACGACCGCTATATTGCTTCGGCGACGCTAAGAGAACCATTTAGTGGGCTACCGATTCTCAAAATTCTGGAGCGGCGTTCCGGATCAGAAGACCCGCTGGGTCTCGACAGCGTCGATTACTTAACAGATGACTTGGATGGAGTTTTCACAAGTTTTCACGCAGCTGGACTGCATATTGTCAGAGAACACAATGATATGCACGCCTGGCTGAGTTTGCGGTTCGGTGAGGCCGATGAGTTTGAAGCCAAAATAACGGATCACTTGGTGCTTGATGTTGGCGTCAAAGAACTCCAACTGGCCAGCAAGCAAATCCAACAGCAGTTAAAAACAGATTAAATAAAACGAGAAACGGTAGTGCTTACGTCTACCAACTGCTATACTCATGGCAATATGCGGGAGCGCACAGGCACACGGCTCAATTGCTTCTCGCCGCCAGTGATGGTGGCGACTATGACGATCGAAGTACTATTGGCACTATACGCAGTATGGCGCTATAAGATGACGCCGGTGGTGCGTTTGGCTACCACAACGCTGGTCATGCTGGCGGGTTTTCAGCTGGCAGAGTACTTCGTCTGCACTGGCTCTGTTGGGCACGCTATTATGTGGTCACGGATTGGCTTCGCGGCGATTACGGCCTTGCCGCCGCTTGGCTTGCACCTCATGCATGCGGTAGCCGGTAAGCCTGCTCGTCGACTGGTGGCAACGGCTTATGCTTCAATGACGGCTTTTATAGTCTTTTTCCTGGTTTTCCCCGGTGTATTTGATAATTACCAGTGCACGGGGAATTACGTTATCTTTCACTTACGGCCGCATGCTGGCGGGCTGTACTGGATTTACTACATGGGATGGATATTCACGGGCATATTCTACGGAATCCGCTGGGCAAACCAGTTCCGGCAGAGCGGCGAAACCCGCAAGTTGAAGATCGTACAAGCGCTAATAATCGGCTGGCTAATCTTCTTGCTGCCGACGGCTACTGCTAATATCGTCAACCCTAGTACGCGCAGCGGTATTCCGAGCGTCATGTGTGGGTTTGCGGTGCTGTTTGCGCTCGTTCTGTCGTTCTACATTTTGCCTCGTGTGGGTGAGGAAAATCATGTGGCTCCACTGCGGGTGAAGTAAGTGCTAATCTGAGCAGTTGCCTGCTATTTGACAAATCAGCCATATCAGTTATGCTTAGGGTAGATCGTGCGCACTGCGGCGCGTGAAACAAACATTTTTCCAAAAACAAAAATCTATCGCCCGCCGCCGGGTGGGCGCGCACGAAAACAAAAAGCCAAGCCAAAACAGCTTGGCTTTTCTGTTACAAAAGAGGCTCATAGTAACAACGGCGCCAATAACCACTCCAGAATAATTGATCGCCAGTCTGATGACTTTCTTTTTTACCCCTGTTTTGGTAGAATAGCTTTCGTGCGCGGGAGAGGGAAAAGAGGGGATATAGCTCAGTTGGCTAGAGCGCTTGCATGGCATGCAAGAGGTCCGGGGTTCGAGTCCCCGTATCTCCACCAAATTTATTAATTACCCTACTGACTGTTTGGTCAGCGAATGTGTCGAAGAAAACATGTCCACACCTTCGCTGGTGGCTAAGTCCGGTTTGACAGATCGGGCAGGAGTTGAGAGAATTTAAGGCATGATACGTATCAGCGCGCAGCAGTCACTCGTCGAGGTCGTCGTCACTCCCCACTAGCGGGCGCTTTTTGTAGTACAACAAATCAATAGAGCTCCCGCGAAATCGGGAGCTTTTTTAATGTAAATAAAGTTAGGAGTAAGGTATGGAAAGCAAGAGCAAGCACAGGATAGAAACTGCCAATATGATGCAAAAGCGAGAAGACAAGGAAAACTTAGTCCGGTTGCAGAAAAGGCTAAATGCTGAATACGACGCTGCCAGACAGGCCGGGCGCATAGTAATCATACATCCTCGAACGGGGAAGATTACGCCGTTGCTAGAGTTTGAGGCGGAGTGTGCTGCCAAGCGGCAGTCACGGCAAGAGGAGCGACCTATTCGCGAGATTGGCCACGCGGCGACAGCTACTGCTCCGGCTATTCTCGAAGCACCTTCACCGGAGGAGACCACCGAAGGTGTACCTGTCGGTTAGCCCATCTGTAAAATCTGTGCGCCGCGGCGGCCATTGTACTTCCTTGTTGCTTTACTGGCTACCGCAGTCGTACAATGGAGTCATAATCTAGGGAGGATGTCATGGGCGGTTTCGTTATTTTTCTACTGGCGGTCGTATTGATCATTATTGCGAATGGTGCCCGGATCATCAATCAATACGAGCGTGGTGTTGTTTTCCGCCTCGGTAAGGTGCGCGGCGAGGTCAAAGAGCCCGGCTTCCGAGTCATCATCCCTATTGTCGACAGACTGCGCAAAATCAGCCTGCGGATTGTCACCCTACCTATAGAATCGCAAAAAATT
>DAINPB010000021.1:0-20741 GCA_036743655.1 Candidatus Saccharimonadota bacterium | reverse complement strand
TAGAAACGGCTAACGCCGTACCAGAAACGTTCAGCCCATTAACGGCTGTAGCCGTGAGTGTTCCGCCCGAGATGGTTCCGCCAGTGAAACTACCTGCGCTCAAGGTTCCACCAGAGATAGTAGCCCCATTGAGCGTTCCCGTACAAGCCAAATTACCGCTAGCATTCGTAACGGTACAACCAGTAGAACCTGAGCCGCCACCCAACAAGATATCTCCGGTAGAGGTTGCTCCCAGTGAAACCGTCCCAGTAGTACCAGCATCAATCGTTAACCCGGTAGCAGCTGTAGAAACGGCCAAAGCAGTAGACGAAACATTTAATCCATTAACAGCAGTAGCCGTCAGCGTACCACCAGATACTGTACCACCACTAAACGTACCAGCCGAGACGCTACCGCCACTTAACGTACCGCCAGAGATAGTCGCCCCGTTTAATGTTCCCGTACAAGCAAAGTTACCACTGGCATTCGTCACCGTACACCCGGTAGAGCCTGACCCACCACCTAATAAGATATCTCCAGTAGATGTAGCCCCTAATGAGATCGTTCCAGTAGTCCCCGCATCAATCGTGAGCCCCGTAGCAGCCGTAGAAACAGCTAGGGCAGTAGATGACACATTCAGTCCGTTCACCGCGCTAGCCGTCAGCGTACCGCCCGATACCGAACCGCCACTAATCGTACCGGCCGAAACACTACCACCAGTGAAGCTGCCAGCACTGAGCGTACCACCACTGATTGTTGCTCCATTCAACGTTCCAGTACAAGCAAGGTTACCACTAGCATTCGTGACGGTACACCCAGTAGAACCGGATCCACCACCCAACAAAATGTCGCCAGTAGAGGTTGCCCCAATTGAAACCGTCCCAGTCGTTCCAGCATCAATCGTCAAACCAGTAGCAGCCGTAGAAACAGCCAGGGCAGTGCTCGAAACATTCAAACCATTTACTGCAGTGGCGGTTAGCGTACCGCCAGAGATAGTGCCGCCGCTAAAGCTACCCGCGCTTAATGTACCACCAGAGATAGTGGCCCCGTTCAAAGTCCCCGTACAAGCCAAATTACCACTCGCATTTGTAACTGTACAACCTGTCGAACCAGACCCGCCGCCTAATAAGATATCACCGGTAGACGTAGCCCCTAAGCTAATCGTGTTCGTGCCATTGGCATCAACAGTTAGCGCACCGGTGCCAGATATGGCTGTGCCGCTAACGTTCAGTGAATTAACAGCGCTAGCCGTCAGCGTTCCGCCGGACACAGTTCCACCAGTGAAACTGCCCGCACTGAGCGTTCCGCCAGAGATAGTAGCTCCATTCAACGTCCCAGTACAAGCCAAATTACCACTAGCATTCGTCACCGTACACCCAGTCGAACCAGACCCACCACCCAACAAAATGTCGCCAGTAGACGTAGCCCCCAGAGATATAGTTCCCGTAGTCCCGGCATCCACGGTCAAACCGGTAGCGGCTGTAGCAACCGCCAGCGCCGTAGAGGACACATTCAATCCGTTAACAGCTGTAGACGTCAATGTACCACCAGATACCGAACCGCCGCTCAGCGTTCCGCCCGAGATCGTCGCCCCATTGATCGTGCTGGCCACTGTTAAGCTGCCGCCGACCGCTGTTACCACCCCTGATTTACTGATGTTAACAGCACTGGCGTTATTGGTGCCAATGTTGATGGTGCCGTCGGCGCCAGTGCCGTTTTTGACACCGGCATCAAGGGTGATATTGCCTCCGTTACCGTTGGTGCCACCGCCGGCACCACCCTGTAAGACCAAATTACCGCCGGCCAAGGCGCTACCACCGGTACCAGCCGCGCCACCAGATACGGTGAGCGATTTACCGGCCACGCTAGCCCCGGCCGTGGCCACCGAAATAGTATGGTTGGCATTGGCCCCAAAGGCTATATCACCGGAGTTACTGAGGACGAAGGCATCATTGCCGCCAGATTGGAGGTCGAGTAGGTTGCCGCTACCGGTTTTGTTTATATAAATACTGTTGGTGCTGCTCGTGGCATCGGTTTGCAACCCTTGGGCTATCTGGACATACTGCGAGCCCGACAATCCACCGAGTAAACCGGAGTTCAGCGCATAAGGCGCGGCGGTGAGCGGTTGCATCGGTGTCATTTCACCATCAGGGGTACAGGAGCTGAACGGCGAGCATGAAGCGGTAGCGTTAGAACCGCCACCGATGTTCATCGACAACCACAAGTTGCCCTGGTTCCAGTCAATGTTGGAACCGAAAGCAGTAAGCGAGCCCAGATTAACCGACAGATAACCGTTTACTACCTTTACACCGTGGCTGCTGGCAACCAGATAATCCTCAGTCCATTTCAACGTGCCAGATGGGGAACCGGTGGTATCGCCGACACTCTGACCATCACCATCCTGGTATACCTTAAACTCAATGTTGTAGAAGCCATCAGGTACGGTAGCGCCTTGCGAGTTGAGCAGTCGTCCCTGGAAATTTACGGTCTGATTGTTGTTCGTGGCGAATACAGGGGTAGATTTGACTGTCGAAACGAAGGTCGCGCTGAATAAACCTAGCAGGAGACTGCATACCAACAACCAACGGTTCGTCTTCAAGAGACCCAAATCCATCTTTTTTGTATCTGTATCGTTATTTGTTTAAGGGTTTTTGCTTAGAGACACACACATTTTTCTTTTTACAGAGGTTTCTCTACCTAATTAACTATAAGCGTTGTACCGAATATTGCAAGTGTTTTTTATAGGGGAGGATGTGGTTGAACACCAAGAGGTGACGTTTGCTGCAATGGCACGACGCTCAGAATTCGCTTCTCGCGGCGCTCGCCCATCCAGAAACTAACCACTAATGTGATAGCAATTGCGAACAATGGCCAAAGAACTAATAATTTATTCAGTGACGATTTTGAATTGTTAGAAACATTGACACTATTGATGACGCTGGGCTGTCCGTTAACGATGACCGCAACGGTTAAGAAGGCCACTTGCTGCTGGCTGTCGGTGGCCTCCAGGGTGACTTTGTAGGTTCCGGCCTTCTGGTAGGTATGTGAGGCGTTGAAAACGGCGTTGTTGCTGACAGGTATAATTTTGTTACTCGAGTCGCCCCACTGCACGTTAACAGCGAATGGCGCGGTGCCGCCGACCACGCTAATCGGCACATTGAGCTGCTGTCCGGGGAAGGTTCCGCGGTACACGGCGTTGGTGTTTAGGACGAGCTGCGTGCCACTAAAATTCAACAAACTGAGCGATGCAGGCTGCAGTGGCGTTGCATCATAAAATACAACAATCGGGCTTGATTCCGGCCCTGCCTGGTTGAGTACGTCGTAGACCTGGGCGGTAATACTATTCTGGCCATAGAGCAGGTCAATTTGCACGGTGTAGGTGCCGTCGCTGCCGCAGGGGGTGGAGCCGGCGAAGATATTGTTTTTGTAAATTTCGATCAATGTTCCTACGGGACAAGTGCCCGAAACGGTTATCGGGGAGGTGCTGAAATGCTGCCCAGCCCGAGGCGCGGTAATTGTAGCGGCAACCTTCGGCGGTTTTGCCGGGACACTACCCGTTAGACCTACGGAGCCTGCTTGTGGTGGCGGATCACCGGCTGAGACGGTACCGACTGAGAAACCGGCCAGTATGCCGCCGACAGCCAACACCAGCAAGACTAGGGGCACATAGGAAGTATGCTCGTGTGGCCGGAGGCGACCGCTGTGTTTGTGATGGCTTATTTTCAGTTTTGAGAGCATCACACTTATTATATCACTTGTGTGCTGTGTTTATAGATGAACATGGAAGGAGCGTTTGCCCCTTGGAGTGCTCGGCTGCTACTGGTTGCGTCGTTTCTGGCCCTGGGCGAGGATGTAGCGGTTGTAGCGCTTGAGAGCGTAGCGCAGGATGAAGAAGCCGGCTATCAGGACTACGATCAGGGTTCCGATCAGACGGTAGGGGATGATCCAGAAGGATAGGCTGCTGGTAAGTGTCTTCTTGTTAGTTCCGTATGTTAGGTTGAGCTTGGCGGTGTAGCGTCCGAAGAGCTTCTTCTTGCCGAGAACCGTGCTATCGAGCGATTGACTGAACTTACGACTACTAGCGGGCAGAATATTACCGGGCGGCTGATTGACGATTAAGGTTGCTAGCTTCTTGCCGAACATATCAGTTACGGTGACTTGGCCAGTTGGTTGGGAGTGGATATTGCCGGTATTCTTAAGGACTTCTACGAATTTAAGTGGGCCGGATGCGAACATTGTACCGGTTTTGCCGTTGTGATTGACGGAAAATTGTTGGACTGACAGCTTCTCTGTAATTTTGCCGTTGACCGTGAGTAATACTAGTGCCCCGAGGCTGGCAGAGAGAGACACGCCACTCCCCTGTAACGATGGTGGCGTAGCCGTGAAGCGAATGACACCGTAATGCCCGCCTGGCGAAGCATTGGCCGGGATATGAAGAGTGACGGGCAGGGTTTTGATCTGGTGAGGGATGAGCAGCAGCTGAGGTAAAGGGGCCACCCAGCCTCTGAGGGTGTAAGGGTTGTCGGTGTTATTGTCGAGCAGTACTTTTGGTGTACCGGTCTCGCCATCAGCCACAAAGTCGTTAACTTGCCCGGTAACGATCAGGTCACCATTAGAAACGTCACGGATAAGGATGTGCGTATTGACGGTCTGACCGGGATTTACGGTCAGGTAGACGAGCGGCGGGGCGATTTCCAGCGCCTGGCCATTGTTGGCGGGGTTGGGTGCCGCGGGTGTGGCTGCCAAAGCGACAGGAGCGGCAAGGCCGAGACAGTAGACCATGATGGCTGTCCAGAGAAGTGTGGGTTTGAGGTATTTATGCATGTGGTTAATAGGTGGGGGTACAGATGTAGGTTAGGGTAGTAGTATAAGTACCGACAGCCTGGGCACCATTCACGTTGACGATGTAGGCCGCGGTATAAATTTGGATATCTGTGGGTGCCGCGCCAGCACCTTGGGCGCTATCGGCAACACTGGCACCACTGACATATCTAAAAGTATTGGCAACGTCGTAACCTGAACTCGGTACTGCCTCGCCCCTATAGTTGGTACTGTTAGAAGTTGGCGTGACTTCGGTGCCGACTGCTGGGGTGGTGTTCTGCTTCAGATTCATGCCGAACTGACTGATGCCAGCAGTGCTCGAGCCTGAGCTGCTCATCGCTGTGACAGTATTGCTGCCGGCGGTTAGTGTCGGCCCGTTGACGGTTATTACATAGCCGTTGGCGGCGTTAGTAGAGGCGGCCATTTGCGAAGTCGCCGTCGCGGTGGCAGTCGGCGAGAATAGCTGGTTGAAGCTCACAGCGCCACTCGTGGCAGTGGTACAGTCCGGTATGCCGCCGCCATTCAGGCCGATAGTTCCGCCGGCGCAGAAGACTAACGATTCGGGCATGGTACCGGTCAGGGCAATTTGAGTGGCGGTACTTGCCGCCACGGTACCGTTATCGACGACAGAACCCGTAAGATCAGCGCCGCTGTAGCTGGTGATATGGACATAGAACGGCGTGTTGTTCGCGGTCGGGTTTGTGACGCCCTGCAATATATAGCTGAGGGCCACGCTCGCATTAATATTGGCCGCCGTACGAGTTATATAGGGGTGTCCATTGGTGATACTATTAGGGCCACCGCTGGTGACAATTGTAAAGCCGGTAGCACCGGTCTCGGCGCCCATGGTGGCGGTGGTTGTTGCTAGACCGCTCGGTACAGTACAGGTTCCGCCAGCCGTGGTGCAGTAATCAAACTGGACAGATCCAACATTACCGCCGGACGCTGTAGTGAAGCCGAATAAATCGTTCACAATGCCAGCAGCTTGCGACCCGCCAACTGTACCAACGCCTTGCAACGTCAGGCTGCGATGGCTAAACGTGCCGATAGCGGAAGCCGTGCCAGCTGGAAAAAAAGTTGCCAACACAATAGCCATCGAACCAGCCACAGCTGCTCCGAGCAAGACTCCCCGTCTGCCACTCACACTCATGGCTAGATATTACCACGAGCGTTTACTGACGGTCAAAAGATTAAATGTTTGCTAAACAGGTGAGTCGTGGTCTAGAAAGTAGGCGTACAGATATAGGTCAGGGTAGTGGTGTACGAACCAGCGGGCTGGCTACCAGGTACGTTGACGATATAGGATGCAGTGAAGATCTGGGCGTCTGAACCCCCGGCGCCACCAAGACCACTATCGGCCGTCTCATCCCCGGTGGTGAACTTGAAAGTATTGGCGGTATCATAACCCGAACCTACCGTTGCTTCGCCTTTATAGTTGGCGCTGTTAGAAGTCGGTACGACTTCTGTGCCAACAGCAGGGGTAGTATTTTGCTTCAGGTTTAAGCCGAACTGGCTAACACCATGCGTACTTGTAGTCGCGCTGTTCATACCTAAAATGGTATTGAGGCCGGAGCTTAGCGTCGGACCGTTAACCGTTATAGCGTAGCCGGAGCCAGCATTGGTGGAGGCCGCCATCTGTGAGGTGGCGATAGCAGTGTCGGTAGGCGAGAACAGCTGGTTGAAATTCACAGCACCAGAGGTGGCAGTACTACAGTCTGGTACGCCAACTGTGGTGCCGACGGTACCACCGGTGCAGAAGACTAGTGATTCGGGCATGGTACCGGTCAGGGCAATCTGGGTGGCGGTACTGGCTGCTACGTTACCACTATCGGTGGGGCTGCCGGTAGTATCAATCGAGGCAAACGTCGATATGCGGACGTAGAAGGTCTGATTAGCTGCAGTTGGGTTTTTGACACCAAGTAGCGTATATGCCAGCGGCGTACTTGCAGACACGCTGACCGACCCACGAGTTATGTATGGAGCTCCATTGCTAGAGGCATTAATCGTAAAGCCAGTGGCTCCTACCTGTGTGCTACTCAGAGTAGCCCCGGTAGTATCCAAGCCGCTCGGCGTGGTACAGACAACGCCGACAGCCGTTGTGCAGTATTGGAACAGTATGGAGCCAACATTACCGGTGGTAGCAGTTGTAAAATTGAAAAGGTCGTTGACGGTGCCAGCAGCTTGCGACCCGCCAACCGTACCAACGCCTTGCAATGTTAGGCTGCGGGGACTAAGCTCTCCGACGGCCGAGACTTTGGCGGTTGAGCTAGTCATAACCATTAGGCCAACCATTAAGATTGCCATAATCAGTGAAAGTGGTCTGGTGAATTTTAATTTTTGTAACATTGTTTTTATTTTTTGTGGTCGATATCGGTGTAGCATATCGGCCTTTTAAAAGTGTACGCATGAATCGTACCAAGACTTCCATGAGCTTGTCAACAATTTAATTAAAAAACTATTACAATCTGTAACGATTTAATACGTACCAGTACATATGATGGTCTGGCCACCACTGTACTTACCGCCCGGCGTTAAGCTACTGACATTAATAAGATAACTAATCGTATATGTGGCCACGCCCGAGCTCTTAGGTGCATAAGCTATGAGATCTCCGCTTACATAACGGTAGCTGCCAGTTGTCGCATAGTTAGGTTCGGCATTACCAACACCAAATTGCCCAGGATCGGGGTTCGCGCCGAACGAAACCGGCGAAGTGTTGGCCACTAGGTTGATGCCGAATTGCTCAATACCCGTCTGCGACGTTGCAGCTGATGCCATTGCTGCCAAGGTGTGGCCGCCAATACTACTGGGAGGACTGCCAAATATCTGTACCACATAGCCATAGCTGGTGTAGTTACTTACCTGAAAAGAAGACGTTGCAGTGGTCGGCGTGCTGGGAGAAAAGTTGCTAAAACTAACATTACCGTTGGTAACGGCAAAGGCCAGTGCCGGGTCGGCCGTGGTGGTGCCGCCAGCTTCAATCTGAAAATCGGCGTCAGCTGAACTGCCAAGCCCGAGAATCCCGCCAGTACCGGCGGTTTGGTAGCTGGTCGAGTGCGTATCGGTGGTGCCGATGCCGCCGAGCGTCGTTTCCTGAAATTGATAGTGAGATGATTTTAACGGATCGGCAAAGGTGACCGACGCCAAGCAGCCCGCAATACATAGTGCAATTACCAACGAGCCGAGCAATAACTTCACGCCGGCTGTCACCACCGCTGTATCAATACTATTTTTCCAGCCCACTAACACGTCATTAGTATAGTCTATAAAATGCCCAGATCGAGTAATTACCCGAAAATAAGCCTAAGCGGTATAATGTCAGACAGAGGGTTGAGGAATAAAAATGGATAACACAAATGCGCCAACTCCCGCTGCGCAAGATCAACCAGCAAAAGCCCCCGAAGCCGAGGTTCTGAAACCGCGCGCCGATGACGGCACGCCCACCGCCGAAGCCACGCCGTCGTCCTCGCTCACGGCCAAACCGGAGCCGACCAAGCGATTACACCATCGCACGTATCGCCCAAGCCACAAGGCCACCTTCATCGGCTTGGCCGCGGTGGTGCTCATCCTGGCCGTTAATGCCAGCATTCTCGGCTTCGTACTGAGGAATAAATCGAAATCCGGATCGGCGGCCAGCCAGCAGGTGAGTATCAGTCCTGCCGCTCTGAGTAAGGTTGGGGTCAACGCCAGCTCTATCGGTGATTCAGGGACAGTCCTGGTAGTGAGTCCAGACGCCCAGTTCAATGGCAAAATGACGGTCGCCAGCGATGTTAGTATCGGCGGCCAGCTCAAACTGAACAGTAAGTTCAGCGCCAGTGATGCCACGCTGACGCAGTTGGAGGCTGGCAATACATCGCTCAGCCAACTGGACGTTAACGGCAATACTACGCTGTCAAATCTTAGCTTGCGAAATGGTCTGGGCGTGAAAGGCGCAGCCCAGTTCCAGGGAGCGGTAACTATCGGGCAGCTACTCACCGTTAACAGTAACCTCAATGTGGTCGGAAACCTGGCCGTCGGCGGCATACTGTCGACCAAAACATTCAGCGCCAACAGTCTGACCTCGACCACCACGCTCTCCATCGGTGGACACGTTATCACGGGCGGCTCATCGCCATCTGTCGGGCCGGGCGGGGCAGCACTGGGCTCTAACGGCACGATATCAATTAGCGGCAATGATTCGGCCGGCGTTATCGCAATCAATATTGGGACTGGTGCGGTCGGCGGCACGCTGGTTAATGTCGCCTTCCATGCTCATTATGCTATTGCGCCCCGGGTTGTCGTCAGCCCTGTTGGCGTGGCCGGCAGTTTCTATATCTTAAACCTTACCTCCAGCGGCTTCAGCGTCGCCGTCGGCAGCGGCCTGCCACCCGGCGGCTACGCCATTGACTACATCGTCGAACAATAATCGGTCTTGCCCAGCCTCACACAGATCCTGAACAGACATTATCGTATCAATTGGTTGTGTATATCGTCTCACTTTGATACGATAAGACCGCATGAATGATACGATTTCTGAGCGCTCAAAAAGCATTCTGCGCGTCCTAGCCGACGGTGAAGCTATGTCACGTTCTGCTATTGAAGCGTCAACGCAGGAGTCCAGGAATAATGTTCTTCGTGAGCTTTCCAAGATGCAGGAGCAAGGTTTAATTGTTAGCTCAGGCGAAGCAAGGGCAACCGTTTACACCATTACGGAAGCAGGTCGAGGGTGTGTAATATGGGACGTGGAGGAGTATCTGGCTATTGAGCCGGACCAACGCCAAGTTCGTTATCAAGCGATGGAACCACAACTTTTCAGTCGGATCGGCGGCATTATTTCATCAGTCTACGTTGTTATTGATAACGCGCTGGCCGTCCGTCAGAAGCGCGGCGATAACACGACAACACGCAAGGATCTTGAGCGGTTTGTGATTGAGTTGAGCTGGAAGAGTTCAAAAATCGAGGGCAATACGTATAGCCTGCTTGATACCGAACGCCTAATCAGGGACGGGATTTCTGCCCAGGGCCATACCCAGAGCGAGGCCATAATGATTTTGAACCATAAGAAAGTCTTCAGGTATGTATGGGAAAACCAGGCTGATTTTAGGACGCTAACATTGCGACAGATTGAAGAGGTTCACCGCTTGCTGGTCGAAGGCCTGGAAGTCGATTTTGGTTTGCGCAATGAACCAGTCGGCATAACTGGTACGGTATATACGCCCCCGGGGAGTAAGGTGGAGATCGCCGCCTGTATGCGCGACATTATAGATACCATAAATAAGACCGAAAAGCCCCTGGAAAAAGCCTTGGCTTGCCTTATGCTTATTCCATATTTACAGCCCTTCGCTGATGGGAATAAACGCACGTCACGTTTGCTGGCTAACGCCGTATTGATTGCTAACGGTTACGCGCCAATGTCGTATCGCAGCGTTGACGAGGAAGAGTACAAGGGCTCATTGCTTCTGTTTTACGAGCAGGGAGCCGTCGCCAACTTTCGTAACCTCTATCTTGAGCAGCTAAAAGAAGGTGCCATGAACTATTACTTCCCGATCCTGAGCAGCCTTAAGGTCTAGCTGTAATCCGAAGCCCGTCCACCAGGGGGCGCAAGTCTACATATTAACGAACAGCATCACTTCGTCGTCGCGGACGCAGATAATGCCGCCGCTGATGGCGAAACTTATGGGCTCAGCGTCAGTTTCGATAACTACTTCTCCCGGATTCATGACCGAGAAGAAATCGGCGTGACCGGGCAAAACATCGAATTTGCCGACCTTATTAAGTGCCGATACCACCCGTGCTGGGCCTTCATAATATATATGAAACGGTGCCCGGGCGATCACACTGAGTGGGGCTACTTGGGATTTGTGCTTCATGGTTGCGTGTTGGTTGGTTGCGGCCCGCCCGGTGCTTCGGGGGGCGGTGCGGCTGGTGCTGCTGGCATGGTTGCAGTTGCAACTTGGGCTGCAGCTACGTCAGCTTGAGGTGTTGTAGCCTCGGCCGGAGCAGCGTTCGGGGTCTTGGAGACTGCACCATCAGTTGCGGGAGGTGCTGTTGTCGCCGGCGTAGCGTCAGCGACGTCAGCGGTCTCTGGCTTGGCGTTATCACCTGATGCGGCGGCGTTCAGGATCTGCTCAATGCCGTCCAGGGTTTGTTCGCGGGTGAAGTACTGGCCGGGTTTGCCGGTGAGGTGTTCGGCTACCGAGAAGTCTTGCGAGAAGAATTCAATCAGTTTTTTGGCACTTTGGTAGTCATTGCGGTCGGCCGGTGATAGTTCGCTTTCACCGACGATGGCGATGATGTTTTTGAGTGAATCGTACTTCTGCATGATGGCCTGGACTTTGCCAACCAGTTTGTAGTGGCGTTCACCGACGATTTGCGGCGTGAGGAGTGAGGACGTGGTTTTTAACAGATCAACGGCCGGGCGAATACCGTTTTCGGCCACGCTACGAGAGAGCACTAGCACAGAATCGAGCTGTTGCTGAATGGCTTGCACCGCCGGATCGCTCAAGTCATCCGCCGGAATATAGACGGCCTGCACCGAAGTTATTGAGCCCTTGTCGGTTGAGCTGAGGCGATCCTCCAAGCGGCGCAACTCGGAGTATACGGTTGGCGCGTAACCGCCCTCGGAGGGAATCAGTCCCAGGTTGGTCGAAAGCTCGGTCAGCGCCTGAATGTGACGATAAATATTGTCCACGAAGAAGAGAATGTCGCGGCCTTCTTCGTCGCGGAAGTATTCGGCTGCCGTGGCCGCCGCCGGGCCGACCATCGATCGGATTGCTGGCGTGGCATCCATTTGGCCGAAGAACATGATGGTGTTTTTGAGCACATCAGTCTCTTTTAATGTTAGGTACAATTCGTTACCTTCACGAATACGCTCACCGACACCGCAGTAAATCGACAGACTTTTCTCGTTGTTGGTGACGTTATGAATCATCTCCATAGTCAAGACGGTTTTACCGACACCGGCACCGCCGACGATGCCGATTTTGCGGCCTTTGACGAAGGGAGTGAGGAAGTCGATGACTTTGAGCCCAGTTTCTAGCAACTCCAGATTCTCACTGCTGCGATAGGTTTTTACACCGGTAGCTTCACTGATAACCCGTCGATTTTCCTGAATTGCCGGACCGTCATCGAGCGGTTCCCCTAAGGCGTTGAAGACTCGTCCTAGGGTGGCCGGGCCGACGGGAATACTGACCTTGGTCTTGCTGCGGCTGATGGTCTGGCCGCACCGTAGTAGCTGGCTGTTGGCCAGGTTAATGCAAACTGCGACATTCGCCTTGAAGAAACTGACCTCCAGGAAGACGTCAGGATAATCGTCAACGACTAACAGCTCCTTTTCTTCGGGGCGCTGGCCGGATATTTGAACCTCGACCATCAGGCCACGCAGGGAGCGGATAAGGCCGACTTTCGCCAACGTGTTTTTAGGCGGGGCAGTGCTCATCGGGCCCTCTTGGAGTGTTTCTTACGCTTCAGGCCGATCATGACTTCGCGTGAGCGACGGTCGGCTTCGGAACGCTTGGCACGGTGATAGTCAAGCTTGTAGTAATTCATCAACTCCCACGCGCGTTTTTTGGCTCCGGCCATGGCATTGAAACGGCTGGCATCCTGCGCCAAGTTGGATTCCATGATGGCTTGGCTGAAGGCCAGGGTCAGCATGGCCGTTTCCATTAAGTCGGCTATTTCTTCTAAGGACGGCTCAAAGATAGTGTCCTGCGCGGTCATAACATCTTCATCGAGATCAGCATCTTTGCCCATTGCTTGAATCGTCGATAGCAGATCCATCTTCTTGATTCCCTGGACGCCCAGCGAGATATACTCCTCGTAGTAAACGGTTGTTTTGGCATAGGGGGTGATAGCTTCGATAACCGGGCTGACGTCAACATAGTTCTCGCTGGCCGGCACCTGGAAGTAGCGGATGAACGGGATACCGCGCTGTTTGAGCTGGGTAGCACCATGCGTGCCGAGTACGATAATATCGGTGGTGGCTTTGTCGTAATCTTTGAGCATGGTTTCGATCAGGCGTTGGTCGATATCACCGCTCAGGCCAGCCTCAGCCGAAATAATCACGAAGATTTTCCGGCCATTGTTGTCCTGTTCCCGATGCGTGATCCGTGATCTAGGATCAATCCGAATCGAGCTGTAACGCTTCCAGAGCAAATCGAAGAACTCCTTGGAAAGCTCCACCCGACTTTTAATCTTAGCCACCTGCGTGCTGGCGATACTCTCGAATACACCGGTCAAATCCTCAACAGTCGAGATTTGCTGCGACTCTTTCTGGATTGCACTAGCTCGCCGCATGGGTTTTCTCCTCGGGTTTGGTTGCGGGTTGCGCTGATGGCTGGGGCGGTTGGCTTGACGGGGGTTTTTCGGATGCCGGTTGCGGTGCTTGAGCCGGTTGTGGCTGCGCGGCCGGCGCTGGTGATGCGCCGGGTTGCCCAGCTTCGGTTGATGCAAGTTCGCTGGAATATTTCTTGAGCAGCTCAGCTTCTACGCGATCGAAGTCTTCCTCGCCTTTTATTTCGGTGCTGGCTTTTTGCGCTGCTGCTTTCAAGGCTTCGACATCGATTTCCACTTTGCCTTTGCCGAGTAGAATGGTTTCCAGGATAAGCTGTTGCTCAACCAGGGGGTGGCGCTCTTCGACGGGTTGTTGCAGCGCCTTGTATATCTGTTTGCCGATCAGGAGGTCAATACCGGATTCTCTGGACAGGCTGGAACCGAAGTGCGAGAACTCTTCGGCCTGGTGGTACTTGGCCAGTTTCTTGAACAGGCTGCCGGACAGCCGCTTCTGGCGAACGGTTTGAGCCTGGCCACCGACACGCGACACCGATAGTCCGGCATTCACTGCTGGTCGTATACCTTGGCGGAACACTCCCAGATCAAAGATAATCTGACCATCGGTAATCGACATAATACTAGTCGAAAGATAGGCCGTAATGTCGTCATTGGGCGTAACAATGACCGGCAGAGCAGTCAGCGTCTTATTATTCTTGAGCAGTTTACCGGCGCGCTCTAACAGCGACGAATGCGCATAAAACATATCGCCCGGATAGGAATCCCGCCCCGGATCAACTTCTTGGAGCAATGATAACTGGCGATAGGCCTCGGCATGGCTACTCAGGTCGTCATAAATAATCACCGTATCCTGCCCAGCATTCCACAGATGCTCAGCCATAGCACAGGCAGCGTAGGGCGCCAGGTAAGACTGGGTCAGCGAATCGAAAATATCAGCCAGGACGACAATGGTGTGTTCCATGGCTCCGGAGGCTTTCAATCCGGCCAGCAGCATTTCAATATCAACCTTGCGCTTGCCAATTAAGACGTAGACCACAATGCGATCGGTGCCGGCTTGATTGGCGCTCAACTGGCTTAAGAAAGTGCTTTTACCAGACTTGCTATCGCCGAGAATGGCAATACGCTGGCCCAACACAACAGGGAAGAACATGTCCACCGCCGCGACGCCACTGGCCAGTTGTTCGTTCAGCATGCTTCGAGCCATAATGCCCGGCGCCGGGTTGAAAATACCTGATTTTTCCTTGGCTTGAATCGGCCCTTTGCCATCCAGCGGCTCACCCATTGGCGACACCACCCGACCTACCAATTCCATACCGACTGGCACACTGAGCAGGTCATCCTCGACGACTGCCAAGGTGCCCGGTTCCATCTTCTCAGAGCTGACATTGAACAGTATGACTTGGTCGCCGTAAGCTTCACGAACCAGCCCGCGCTGACCATCCTCGAAGAGCACCTGCGCGCCAAGACGCACGCCTTCCAAGCCTTTAACCTCGATGATAAAGCTATTGGCAGCCACCACCTCACCCGTCAGCTGATTAGCTTCTACCAAGCGCTGGAATGTCTGATTATCAAACACGGCGCAAAATCTCCGGGAAACTACCACGCGCCGCTAGAATCTGCCGCCGAAACGACCAATCATAGACATGACTGCCATAACGCACGACCATGCCGCCCAGCAGCGTGGAATTGAAACGGAAATCAACCAGAATATTCGGCTCAATCTGCTCACGGCACCAGGCCACCAGTGTTTTCTTGAGGCTATTGGGTGCGGCAGCGGCCAGAGTGATGGTGATGCGCGGCGAGGTGGTTTCCAGATTCTCCAGGGCTGCGATTAGTTCATCGAGGCCGGCCTGACTGAGCTGCTTGCTGTCGGTTAACTCCTTGATCAGCGCCACACCGGTTTCCGACATCGGCGGCGGAGCGTCGGATTTACTGCTGGAAACACGTTTTTTTATGCTGTATTGGCTGAACCACTGCGCATACTGCCGCACTTCCAGCGTAATTGCCCGGAGATCCTGCGGCGAGGATACCTTAGCCTGCAGGTTGAGCTTCATCAGCCACCTCCCGAATAAAATCAGCCTTATGCTCCTCAAGCACAGCCGTCAAATACGCCGCCTGGCTACCCAGATCAACATTGTGCTGTAGGGTCTCGATCAAGAAGGAGCCAACGGCGTCGGACAGCTTGGTATCGATTTGCTTGATCAATTGCTGCTTTTCGGCCTCCAGCTCTTGGGCTACTTGGGCTCGCAGCTCGGTCTGATAGCCATCCATGGCTTGCTTGATGCCACCGAGGTCTTTTTCGGCTTGTGCGTGAAGCCTGCCGAGGTTTGCCCGATATTGCTCTAATTCGCTGCTGACCACCTCTGTCGCCAGGTTTTTGATCAAATTATTAATTTGCTCCGAAGTATCACCCAGATTGTGCTGCAACTGACCAATTGAGCGCTCCAGCATCAGCTGGAATTGATCTTGAGAAGTCTTGAGCAAATGCTCCTTAACCGCCGTCGGTAAGTGTTCATCCGCGACCGCTGGCTGCGGCTTCCCAGCTTCATGCTTAGCCGGCCGGAAATGTGCATTGGCATGCCGAACCGCTACAGCCACCAGTACTCCCATAATGAAGACATCTACCAGTAAGAAAATCTGCAAGAAAGTGCCACCCCCCATAATTAAAACCTCGACAGCACCATATAAATTGCCACAACCGAAACTCCCAGAATCACCACCACCAGCGCTGATAACTGAATGACATTACGGTACACCGCCGCCTGCGACATGGGGTTGCGTCCGACCGAAATAATGCTGCTGTGGATCATCGAGTAAATAATACTGACCACGACCACCAACGTCACGATGAAGATGCCGATACTGATTATGATTGGCAGGGAGTCGACCTTTTTACCCGCCAGCGCGTTGGCGATATTCTGGATTGCCGAGGGTATTAACGTCTTGTCTGGTTGCTTGTAGTAATAGGCGACGCTGACCAGCACTGGCACGGTGCCTAGCGTGACGCTGTGCTTCTGGCCGTTTTTCTCGGTGTAAGTCTGTTGGCTGCCGGTGCTGTTGGGGAAGGCGTCTTGGGCAATGCCGACCACCTTGGAGCTGTCGAGCGCCTTCATGCCAACACCGCTGATTGGCGAAGCTGTAATCGGGTCGCCAGCGGCGATATTGCCGCTGATAGTCGAAACTAGTACCTGCTCAACACCGTTGGTAGCCACCTGCACTTGATTCTGGCCTGACGAAATCGACACCTGCGAGCCGTCACTACCAATTACCACCCCCAAAATATTGCTGGTAGTGGCCACCGTAGCCGCCTCAACATGATCAGAAGAATTCTTCTGCAGGCTAACAATCGCGCCGGCTTGTGGACTGCCGCTGGTCACGAAACCTTGCGAAATCAACGTCACGGCGCTGCTCATCGCCGGCGTGGCAAGGATGCCGCCGAGCACCGTTAGAGCTACCCAGAATTTGGCATATTTCAGGCCCAAATACCTCGTTATATGACCACCATGTTTTGCACCCATCAGTCTTTGCTTTTTCATTTCTATGAATTTAATAAACTCAAGAATTATTATAGCAAATAATCGCTGAGGTGCTATCTGTTGCAGCAGATTGCCGCCCGGCCAGTTTCAGGCGACCAGTGTTGACTACCGACCCTTAGTACCCCTATGCTGGATGTAAGTTATTAAATAATCAGTGAGTCTGCCCGTGCAAAAACTACGCAACAACCAAAACGGCTACACCTTACTAGAACTCCTGGTCGTCGTCATCATCGCCTGCATCCTGATCGCCTTGATCATCTGGCACTAACAGGCGTAACCCTTGTTCCGCTCATAGCGGCTCGTGATTGCTCCGATGAATCAAATCTCTAATCGCGAAGTAGGGAAGAGCGCAAGCTATTAGGCACCTATCCCTGCCCAGCAAGTAGTGCGTTACACGCGGGACAGCTGACGCTGTTCCGGTTGCACTACGCTTGACCCTACTTGCTGGGCAGGGATAGGTGCCGACCACCATCATAGACAGACCAGTGTATTTATGGTAATATCTCCTTATGACTAACGAGAGAGATCCGCGCCAAGCTCGACCCGGTTTTGAAGCTGACAGAGGCCCTCGACCCAGACTTTTGTACATCGAGACCGATGCTGCCCGTGACGAAAATCCGGTGATTGATGACATCACCCAAAAAATGGTAGCCGCCTTTCGCCAGGCCGAAGGCACCGGCATACATTACAGAGGGTTTCACATGTGTAGCTGCGGCGCCCATAGCACCAACACCGACTACGTTTTGCCCAGCGGTCATGTAACAAATTCGCTGGCCATTCATTACCTTGCCTTGCACCGCGAAGAAGTCCCGGCTGAACAGATTGAAATAGTCGAAGCCTTTGACTACGGCATAGCCGAACCAAACGCCGAAGAGCTGAACACCGGCATGCAAAAATTCTAAAATTTATGAGTCACGAAACCACCCCGGAAATGCCCGACGCTGTCTACGGAGAGCTCAGTGATGATCTGGAAGCAGCCTATGTACAAGCCGCCACTTCCAGAGTGACTAACCGTCGTATCAAGCGGCTCATGACAGCGTTCATGGCAGCCGGCACGCTCGCCGTTATGGGCAATCTGGTAGCGCGTAATGATGTACCGGATGGTGCGGGTTCAGGAGGGTTCTTAGTACTTGCTGCTGCAACAATGGGACGCCGAGGTGCTAAGTTCCACGAGCGATCAGCGAATTTGAATGCGCGTGATGCAGCTATCGCTCAGCAGATATTTGCCCATGAGCAGGGCAGCGAAGTAGAGCTTTGGGCCGAGCTAGAGGTTGGCCAAGTATTCTCACTTGACGAAATCCAAGCAGCCTACCACGGCGCATTTCAAACGCCTCCTTATCCAGAGGCATTTGTCGCTAAAAACCAGCACCAAGAACCAGCTTAACTGCCCTAAATTTGCAGGAACGGTTTTAAGAATAAAATCTCCACCCCAACCAAGTCATGCTTTGTTGCATTGACTTGCACCCCAGAGACGCTTACTATACTAAAACTATGAGTCGTTTTAGAACACACGAGTCACTAAGCGTAGCCGATAGCGAGTGTGTAACAGGTTTTACCCCTCGCGATACCTACACGCCAGCCCCGACGACAATACCTTCCGCTCGTGAAGCATTCACTCCTCCGCAACGCGAGGAAGGCGTATTCGTCGACCCAATCGCACACCTAACTGCAAGAGAAATAGCCGCTCATCGAAAAAGAGTAGCTGACATCATCCGCGCCCAACAAGCAGCAGTTTTTATCGTGTAGCGTCGCTATGACCCCGACACGCTTAAATCAATTCGTCGAACAGATAATGAAAATCGAAGCCGGCTATGCAGGCATGGGCGGCGCTTCATCAGGAATCGTCGGCGCATTCGGTAGCGGCACCCAAATGATCAATAGTCTCAGGAGTAACACCATAGCCTTCGCCACCGCCTACGTCCAACCAGGGAAGGATCGCAAGCAACTAACAGAACTATCCGAGCAAGTCGAAGGCTCGCTGTACTCAATTAAGCTCATCAACGGCATCTCCGACACCAAGTTCGAAGCCCTAGTAACCGAACTCCACACGCTACTCGACACAGCAACTACGAAGTAGTTTCTTATCTGTAAAATGAATTAGGAGGGTTGACTTTATATCCTGCTCATGCTAATATATAAATCATGAAAAAGTCTTTAATCGTAATACGTCACGCAGATAGCCCAGAGCAAGCCCCCGAAAGCCATCCTGCTGGCAATACGGGAACATCCGAGTTAACCGAAGCCGGCACCGCCCAAGCACAGCAACTTGGTCGGCGACTGCGTGCTGATAGCGAGCGTCAACTAGGCGGCAGGATTATTAGAGAGGCCGCCCACCCTGTTACAGTGCTTTCATTCTTAGACGAAGGAGCTATAGCCGGAGCTATAGCCGAGAAAGCTTTTCGCCACCAAAACGGCATTCCGCAACCTCCTAGCCAAGCCAAGTAGCTGACCCTGATTTAATTTAGGCGGTTGCGATTTACTGATAGCTGTATGTCCACACTCGTGGATATTTCCCTTGGCGTACCAACCCAGCGGTACTACTATAGAAGTAGCTAATCTAAGGGGGATCCACTATGGCGAAATTTTTAATCTTGTATAACTCAACGGAAACAGCCAGCGAAGTGATGGCCAACGCCAGTCCAGAACAGATGAAAGCCAGCATGAACGAATGGATACAATGGCGTGACGAAGCCAGCAAGACGGCCAAAATCGACTTCGGTCTGCCACTGCAAGTCGTCAGCCGAATCACGCCCGATGGCCCAACAACCAGTGACAGCCAAGTTTCCGGCTACGCCTTCGTGGAAGCCGATTCCAAAGAAGCCGCCATCGCACTGCTGCAAACCCACCCCCATCTCAAAAGAGCCGGCGCCTCTATTGATGTCCTTGAGCTGCTGGCAATGCCCGGGCTATAACATTGTTTTAGGCTAACGCGCGCTAGTTTTCATTTACAAAAGCCGCACACTACCGAGAAGCTTATACTTGCGTTTCTTGGTGCAAAGCTGTTCAATATGCGTATAGGCAGGAGATTTTACGATGGTAGAAACAATTGAAACCAGGATTGGTATAGGAAGAACAGATTACGGCAGGCTGATCGGCGTCACCCCGCCGCTCACTGACAGCGAAATGAATGCCATGCGGTACGACCAAGTCATCGATAGCCCGCATGAAATTACCCAAGTGATCATGCTCGAGCCACCATGCACTTTGATAACGGCGGGTAGTGCTCCAGACAATTCGCCGGCCGAAAGAACGCAGCATGCTCAAACTAAAGCTAATAGAATCGCGACAGCGCTTGGCGCATTGCGAGACGGTGAAGTTACGGTAAACGAAAAACCGCTGTACATGATGGGTACGAACAGCTCTCCGTTCAATCCTGACCCGGCCTAAATATGGAGAACCTGCAGAACCTGTCGAATAATCAGCGTTTTTGGGAGGCCAACCATGGCAGATTGTCGGAGGCTGTCTTCCGTATTCGAGACGAGTTACCAGGGCATTCATACCGAGATGTAGCTGAACAAGAAATCGCCGAGTTACGCGAGGAGGCGATGGCTGCGGGGCTGAGCGAAGACGAGTTTACAGCTCTGTGCGGCGAAGCATACATGAACCAATGGTATGGCGAGCATGGCGAAAGCTACATTGAGACTGAAGCGGGGGACGCCACCTATAACGGTACCTGGGCGGTGACGATTGGGGAGGGTCAGCTGCCTGCAGATCAGACTCAGTCGGCAGACTTCTTGGTCAAAAGCAGCAGGGTTTTGTAGGCTGGAGCGCTCTCGAATTGTTTGAAAAGTTAGTTGTGCCTGTGTCGCTGATCTCGGGTTCATGAAATCACGGTTTGTCATAAAACTTATGCTTGCAACCCGGCGTAGATGAGTAATAATTAGTATATGGCTAGTATCACCCCAGAGAAAGTTAAGCCGATGGACGCTGCTGCGAAGGAGAAGTTCGTTAGTGAGCAGCCTTGGTTCTTTCGTTTGGCGTATAGAACGGGTGAAATGTGGCGAAACCGGCCGTCGATGTTAGAGATGCACTTCTACTATGCGCCGCTGGCTTTGATGGCCGGCAGCTTGGCGATTGGTACTGCGGACGAAACACTGCACTTACGCTTGGCACACACTATGGCCAACGTCAGAGTCG
>DAINPB010000020.1:0-21692 GCA_036743655.1 Candidatus Saccharimonadota bacterium | reverse complement strand
GTCTTTCACATCAACCGTAAATGAGCTCGAGGTCGTCGGACCATGGAAAGAAATTGTCGCGACCGTCGGCCGCGCTGCGAGGGCTCGCTCATGCGCGCTTCGAACAATCACAAAGACGCTGCCGACAATGATGAAAAGTGTCAGGATGATCACGACTTTACTTTTAGCCGGCGCAAATAGGCTGAAGGATTGCGATAGTTTGTGTTTCTTCTGTGCCATAGATAATCGCAGTGTAGCCCAGGTTCTCGCGCTGAGCAAGAACGTCAATAGACAAAATGAAACCCATGTAATAATTCCCAACGCCTCGATCGTTAATGAGCGACCTGTGCCAATCTGCCCAAAAACTAGAAATAGCTTCGCTAGTTAGCTCAAAACGAAGCTCGTCCACTAGGGGGGAGCACCACGAAAAAACCCGACCAAAGTCGGGCATTTTCGTGGTGACCTCACGGAGAATCGAACTCCGGTTGCCAGGATGAGAACCTGGTGTCCTAGCCGCTAGACGATGAGGCCGTGTTGTGTTGTTTCGTTTCGATACGCAATGTACGATGAGCAGTGCACAAATGAACCGCAGCGGGGGTATGGTATCACATCTGTTACGGGGCGTCCAGCGGGTCTAGGCTTCAGATAGGGTTGCCGGACGTAAAAACAGTGTTTTGCCAGCCCGAGAACCCGTGCTGCAGCACCGCCCGGCCACCCGAAAGCCATAAGAGGATTGCATAAAACCGCTCAGCGATTGATAATAGCTGTAGTTATATTCATGCGTAGCGACCTTTCTTATAGTATCGTTAGTGAGTGGGCCTGGCGATTTGCGTCGAGGTGTGTTGACGATGTTTAGTCTACGGCGCCAGGACAAGCCCAAACCAGAAGTCAGTACCCAGTCCAAAAACGCTGCCAAAGACCTACATAATGACTCGCTGAAATTCGAAGTCATCATCAATAATATCGAAGATGGGGTGCTTCTTATTGATCAGCAAGGAGTCATCCGGCTCTGTAACCCCGGCGCCAGCAAGATCAGCGGCTGGGCGTGTGAGGACGCTACCGGCATTAGCGTCGAACAGGTCATGAAGCTGGTTGACGACAAGGGGCAGCCTTATGCCGAGAGCGAGAGCCCGTTTAGTCGCGTCTTCAAGGGTACTGAGACTATTCGCGACGCTAAGGCAAGTCTGCTCACCCGCGAGCACAAACAGATTGCCATCAGCCTCAGCGTGACGCCCATTCTGACCAATTCGCAGGTTACGGACGCCATTGCCGTCTTCCGTGATGTCAGCGAAGAGCGCGCCGAGGAGCAGCAGCGCGCCGACTTCATCAGCACCGCCAGCCACGAGATGCGCACCCCTGTAGCCGCCATCGAGGGCTATCTTGCGCTCGCCCTGAACGATAAGGTAGCTACGGTCGACAAACGCGCCCGTGATTACCTCGAAAAAGCCCATCTCTCTACCCAACACCTCGGCCACCTCTTCCAAGATCTGTTGACCAGCGCCAAGGCCGAAGACGGCCGACTGACCAGCCACCCCGCAGTCGTCGAACTTGGTGGTTTCCTTGAGCAATTGACCAATGATCTGCGCTTTGCGGCTGAGAAGAAAGGTTTATTCGTCGAATTCGTCGCCGGTTCTAGCGGCGCTAGCGCCAACGCCATTGAAGGCGGCGAGCGCGTAATCAGGCCGCTTTATAATGTCTACGTCGATCCTGACCGGCTACGCGAAGCCATCACCAACCTATTCGATAATGCCGTCAAATACACCGACGAAGGCAAGGTATCCATTGGGCTAACGGGCGATGTCCAAGTAGCGCAGTGCTATATACGTGATAGCGGGCAGGGTATTCCGGCCGGCGATATTGGGCATATTTTCCAAAAGTTTTATCGGGTCGATAACTCGGCGACGCGGGTTATTGGTGGCACCGGCCTAGGATTATTCATTTGCCGGAAAATTATCGAGCTATACAACGGCCGTATCTGGGCAGAGAGCGAAGTCGGCAAGGGAAGCACCTTCTATATAAACTTGCCGCGGCTCAGTAATCAGAAAGTTGACGAGCTCCAAGCTGCCTCGACAAACAACTCCCAGCTCGAACCAGTTAACTCTACAGCGACACCATGATACAATACTATCAAACTCAACCATAAGCGAAACCGTACAGAGGGCACCATACTATGGCAAAAATATTGCTAGTCGAAGATGACAACAATTTACGCGAGATCTACGAGGCTCGTTTGCAGGCTGAGGGCTATGTAATTGTTTCGGCCAGCGACGGCGAAGAAGCGCTGGTTGTCGCCAAGGCCGAAAAACCTGACCTTATTATCTCCGACGTCATGATGCCCAAGATCAGCGGCTTCGAAATGCTCGACATTCTCCGCAACACCGACGGCCTCAAAGACGTTAAAGTCATCATGCTCACCGCCCTCGGACAGAGCGACGACCAGAAACGTGCCGACAGCCTCGGCGCCGACCGCTATCTGGTCAAATCTCAGGTTACCCTAGAAGACATTGCCAAAACCGCCCGTGAACTACTCGAAGGCAAGGCTCCCGACAGCGCCGCAACCCCGGCCACAACCGATTCAGCGACCCCTCCGGCCGCTACACCGGCAGCTCCGGCACCCGCACCAGTAGTGGCCACCATACCCGTTGTCGCAGCACCGCCAGAACCAGCGACCCCAGCCCCAGCTGCTCCAACACCGCCAACCGCACCAGCCGTACCAACACCAAGTCCGAGCCAGCCCGCACCAGCTGCGCCACCCACCGATACCACACCTCCAGCTGCGCCTGTCGCCGCTGCACCTCCCGTTCCTAGCAGCCCCCCGAGTGAACCAGCAGCCCCTGCTGCAGCTCCCTCAACAAGCACTGCATCCCCAGTGACTGCCATCACCGATACCACACCCCCGGCTGATAACGCCCAGTCCGCTGCTCAAGAAGAAGCAACGGTGGAAGCCAAAATCGAAGATTTCATCGCTGGCGCAACAACCGACGCTGAGACTCCAGCTGACAGTGCGGGGGCACCCGCCGCAGCCCCGGCCACAGATCCGACCCCTCAGTCAAACACCACACCTGTCGCCGAAACGGTAGCCACACCACCAGCCCCAGCTCCCGCACCACCAGCAACAACCGACAGCCCGGAAGTTACTACCGCACCAGCTGCTCCGTCTATGGTGCCCGTGCCAGTCGTCAGCTCGCCAAGCGAGAGTCAAGCAAGTACCACCGACGATAGCTTGATGGCGGCGGCCGTCAACACTTTGATAACTGATACTGAGCAAAAAACTACGTCTGGCAATAATGCAGCTACGCCATCAACCGCACCAGCCGTCCCATCTGACGCTACTCCGGCTCAACCGCCAGCCAACACCGCTTCAACAGCAACAGAGACCACACCGCCTCCGGTCGACAACAGCGCATCAGCCGTCCATAAGAAAGTTATCGCACCGCTCGACACCGGTCCCCGACAAGACATCGAAACCTTGCTTGCTCTTGAGGCAGCGAGAGAAGATTCTACGCAAGCACCGTCCGCACCCCAAGCCATTATCGCTACCGAAGCAGGCACCCAAGCCGCACCACTAGATGCTGCGCCCGTAGCAGCCATACACGCCACCGAATTTGCAGCCGCAAAAGCAGAGGCCCAAGCAGCCATACCCAGCGAGGATATGCCCTCAGGAGGATCACCACCACCGAGCGGCACTGCGTTGGATCCCAACACCGTCGCGCTTTGACCTGCTAGTCGCCAGCTATAATAGCCTGACGCGACCGGTAGGTTTGCGCTTTGCCAATACTTATCAGCAAGCTACTATTTAGATAGCCTATGCGTATCAACAAATTCATCGCCCAAGCTACCGGCCTCAGCCGCCGGGCAGCCGATCAAGCCATTGCCGACGGTCGCGTAACCCGCAATTCGCGGCCCGCCGCTATGGGCGATGTGGTAGCGTACGCCGATGTTGTACAGCTGGATGGTCAAGTATTACAACTACCAGCTACAGCCCAGACCATCATCCTCAACAAGCCGAGGGGCTATATTTGTAGTCGCAATGGGCAGGGGAGTCAGACTATTTATGATCTGTTGCCCAAGCATTTGCACCAGCTCAAGCCGGTCGGCCGCCTCGACAAAGACTCCTCAGGCCTGCTCGTCCTCACCGACGACGGCCAGCTGGCCAATCAGCTGGCGCACCCCAGCTCCGCCAAGCAAAAAGTCTACGAGATTACCCTTGATAAACCCCTGACCGATCACGCCAGAGCAGCCATCGCCAGCGGCGTCCCAGTAGAGGATTACACCAGCCACTTGCAGCTCTCTATCTCCGGTAACAACACCTCAGAAACGTCTGGCCGTAACTGGTGCGTGACCATGGCTCAGGGCCGCAATCGCCAAATCCGCCGCACGTTTGAAGCCCTGGGTTACACTGTTACGCGGCTGCATCGTACAGCCTTCGGCCCGTTCAGCTTAGGCCAGTTGGGGATAGGGGAGACGCAAGAGGTGACGCCCTAACTTCTCCGAGCCGAGTGTCGCAGCCTTACCTAGCAGAAGCAGGGTTGCGATTCGCCCTCATTCCGTATCGAAGCAAGTTTATCAAAAGTGGCTCATGCCAGGCGCACAGCTTTGAGCTTCAGGTTCTCTAATTTTGTACAATTACATTTCTTATTCTATAATTACATAAATGGCTATCTTCTCTGAAGGAATGGTACAGGAGCGACGCCGTCTCTTGATCGCCTGTAATCATGAGGCAAAGACTGACCTCTCTTTAGACCCCGAAGCGTTTCGGGCACTATTGCCTAAGGAACGTTTTATGCCACCGCGAACCCGCAAGCGGCTGACATACGAAAAGCTCGGCGATTTTGCCAAGACAGAACTCTTCAGAACCCGCGAAACGGAGTTGCCGTATCACGTTCGTAACGCGTCTGAGCTAGGATTTACCGTCCTTGCACGGCTGCTGTCATTGGCGCCCAGTGCTTATAAGCAGTACTGCCGAAGGCAAGGTATTCCGCGCGACTTAGACCACTTAGGCACTGCCCTCAAAGACGATACCGAGACATTACGAAAGTTCATGTGGCTGCCCATCGATAGCAGCAGACCGGCAGAGTACGCCTTCGGGTTGCGGCATTATCGGGGAGGTTTCCGGGCGCGGCGCTTTGGCTTCGAAGAGGGCGAGAGGGGTCTGCCAGTCCTTCGGGCCAACGACAGGCGTTTTGCTAAGCATAGCGCTGATCCGCAGTACCGCGACCACCTGCCGACTCATTGGCAGCGCTGCCTGGCCGCTCGGCTGGTAGTCGAGACTATCTGGCCCGGCATGGTTGATCTGGCAGCGCAGGCGCCAGAAGTGTTTGCCCGTGATCTCGGCATGACCTGACCGCATTGCAGGCACCAGAATAAGCGTGTTCTGGCCGTCGCAATTGTCGGCTAGGCCAGTCATGACATAAAGCCCGCTATATCAATACTTTTATATTAATTTGTCAATATCTCTTATCTGTTATAGAATAGAGTAAATGAGCAAGAAGTTACCAATCGTCGCCATCGTCGGCCGGGCCAATGTTGGCAAGTCCAGCTTGTTTAACGCCATCCTCGATCGGCGTGAAGCGATAGTGGCGCGCGAGGCCGGCACTACTCGAGACAGCATCATGGCCAAGGCCGAATATAACGAGCAGCACTTTTGGCTGGTCGATACGGCAGGCGTCAAGGATCCAGAGGACGAATTTGAATTCACCATCCAAGAGCAGATCACCCAAGCCGCCGACAGCGCCGACGTCATCTGGGTGCTCGTTGAAGCCAGTGTGCCCATCACCGAAGAAGACCGGCGGGTGGCCAAGATGGCGCTGCGCTCCAAGAAGCCAGTTTTCCTGGTCATCAACAAACTCGATCAAGCCAAAGGCGCCGACCTCAGTAGATTCGACCGCCTGGGCATCAAACCGATTATCCGCACCAGCGTAACGCAGCAGCGGGGAATTGAGCAACTGCTGAACACCCTGGTCAAAATCATCCCCAAAGCCACCGAACAAGAAGACGATGACCGCCTGCGCATCGCCATTCTCGGCCGCCCTAACGTCGGCAAATCACAACTCTTCAACACCCTCGCCAAGAAGCAACAAGCCATCGTCGCCGACCGCGCCGGCACCACCCGCGACGTGAATCACACTGTCGTGCGCTACCAAGGCCGCGAGATCGAACTCCTCGACACCGCCGGCATCCGCCGCAGCGGCAAAATCCAAGTCGGCATCGAGCGCTTCAGCGTCATCCGCGCGCTCAGCGCCATCGAACAGGCCGATGTCTGCCTGCTGCTGATGGACGCCAACGAGCTCAACGTCCAGCTCGACCAGAAAATCGCCGGCATGATCAAAGACGCCGGCAAAGGCCTCGTCCTAGTTGTCAGCAAGTGGGACATTGTCGAGGGCAAAGACGCTTACACCCGCGACGAGCTAGCTCCGCAAATCGCCAGCAATTACGAATTCGTACCCTGGGCCCCACTCATTTTCACCAGCTCAGTCAGCGGCCAGAACGTCACCAAACTCTTCGATCTAGCACTCGATATCGACGTCCAGCGCCGCAAGCGCCTGACCACCAGCGAACTCAACAAGTGGTTACGCCAAGCCGTCGACGCCCATCCACCAGCTGGCCTCAAGAATCGCAGCCCGAAACTCAATTACATGGTGCAAGAAGCCGATAATCCGATACCCGCTTTCAAAATCTTCGCCAGCCACAGCCGCTACGTCCACTGGAGCTACCGCCGCTATCTCGAAACCCGCATGCGCAAAGCTTACGGCTACGAAGGCACACCCATCCAGCTATGGTTCATCGAGAAACACCTCACTCACAAGCACGGCGCCAGTCCCACCAAGAACACCCCCACAACCTAAACGCCTGCGGCCATACGCTAGACAATACTGCTAGCTAATGCCAAACTTGTGTCATGGCTTGGCTCCAGAAACGACCACAAGTAAGTAACCCGACAATGTTTTATACGGTGGGGCTTAATAAGACTATGCTCCTGGTGGGGCTGGGCAACCCGGGCAAGGAGTATGATTTGACCCGGCACAATGTCGGTTTCTTTTGCCTGGACGAGTTTATCAGCAAGACCGACGAGATGGAGGACTGGCAGCAGAAAAAGAACCTCAAATGCCTGCTCAGCAGCGGCCGCCTGGGTGAAAACCGCGTCATCGCCATCAAGCCAACGACTTTCATGAACCTCAGCGGCGAAGCTGTCCAGGCAGTTATGAGTTTTTATAAAGCCAGCTTGGATCATGTCGTAGTCATTCACGATGAGCTCGACATCGACTTCGGTCAAATCCGGCTGCGCGTCGGCGGCAGCAGCGCCGGCCACAACGGCATCAAATCAATCACGCAACAGATTAGCGAAGATTACGGCCGCATCCGCATCGGTGTCGGCCCCAAGACGCCCGCCAGAATCAAGAGCGAGGACTTCGTTCTGCAAAAATTCTCAACCACCGAGCAAGATCAACTCGCCAATCTCAGCCGCGAAGTCAACGCCATTCTCAGCGAGTACCTCTACGGTGCCGAGCTGCCGCACGACACCCGAAACTTCCTGGTCTAGCGCAGCTCCGGCAGGCCGCGCTCCAGCTCGCTAATCATTTGTGGCATCAGGACAGGCACCAGTCGCTCCGACAGATCATCCAGGCGTCGCAAACGATCCGGGTAGGCCTGCAGCGTCGCCGCTTTGTCATCGCTAAGATCTTCAATATCACACAGCAGCAGCTCCAAGAAACTGTTATAGCACTGCGCTCTAGCTCGCCGCGCTATGCCAAAAGCCACGCCAATCGCCTCAATCGACAACCTATCGGGCAGACCGCTAATATAGCGCTCTTCCTCGTTAAATGTAATGCCCGCTCGATTGATGTTCATACTTTAATTTATTCTTTACGTATCTTTAAATAATCATTAATTCTACCAGATATCGAGTATCCGTTCTAGCAAACATAAAGAGCCTCCGGAGGGGGTGGGCACCGCCGGAGGCTCATTAATGGGCACGAACGAGTCGCGCCCAAAACCCTTCAACCCACCCCAGTGAAGCATCGATGTCTAAATATATAAATGACTCGTGCCAGCCACTCCGAGGAGCGGCTACCATTTAGGCTCACTTTGAATTGGGGACCCCGGGACAGTTCCGAAGAACAATCGAGGAATCTAGTTAAAGGGGTTAGTATGTTTTAGAACGCTCTGGATGAACCAGTTAAGGGCTTTCGCAGCTGCGTGCAGTGTGGCGTGAAGCGTGAACGACGTTTCGCTCACACTGTACAGAGTTGCGAAAGCCCGAAGCCAAGAGAAGTGGAGGGTAACAACTTGTCTAACGGCGCGCTCTAAAACAATCTAACAATTTTGTCTCGCTGCAACGAAAGTTGCGGTGCGAGATGTTAGAATGGGGGTAAAAGGTGCAAGAATCCTAAATGAATAGGACTCACGAATTGCTATTTTAGCAAAAGAGTGTCATTATGTCAATACTTTAAAATATTTTCTATGAAAATCAACAAGCTTACGCTTGAAGCACCGCTGTTCACCCCTGATCACGTAAGCCTTGATACCAGATAGAAATAGCGGAGCAGCCAGAGATGCAGCAGCCAAACAGTCATTCCCCGGTAATCCACAAGTTATTAGTCGGTTCACCCGGTTTCCCTGAGGTGTTGCGGCAGATACCAAGTGCGCCGGCGCAGCTGTTCCACAGGGGTGCACCACTTGAGGAGCTTTTACGACGACCGCGGGTAGCCATAGTGGGCAGTCGCAGTGTTTCACCCTATGGCAAGCAGGTGACAACTCAGCTGGCGCGGCAGCTGGCAGAGCAGGGGGTAGTCATCGTCAGCGGCCTTGCGCTAGGCGTAGACGGCTTGGCGCATCAGGCAGCAATCGAGGCCGGTGGTCAGGCGATTGCGGTGCTGCCCGGCCCCTTAGAAGCCATTGTACCGACGACAAATCGCCGATTAGCGCAGACAATTCTAGACAGTGGCGGCGCCTTAGTAAGCGAATACACCGCTGGCACGCCACCGCAAAAACAGAACTTCATCGCCCGCAACCGCCTGGTCGCCGGTTTGAGCCAGGCCGTCCTGATCACCGAGGCCGCCGAGAAGAGCGGCAGCTTGCATACCGCCCGTTTCGCCCTAGAGCAAGGTAAGGATGTGTTAGCGGTTCCTGGTAACATCACCAGTGTCGGCTCGGTGGGCACTAATAACCTTATCAAGGCCGGTGCCGCGCCAATCACCTCATATCGAGACGTCTTATACGCACTTGGCCTCGAAGAACATCAGACTGCCATGCAGCATATCCGAGGCCGGAACGCACACGAACAACAGGTGCTCGACCTCATGCTTCAAGGAGTTGCCGAAGGTGAGCAGCTCCTCAAGCAGAGTCAACTATCCACCAGCGAGTTCAATCAAGTCCTTACCATGCTAGAAGTCGGCGGCAAAATCCGCTCGCTCGGCGCTAATCAGTGGGCGATTCACTAGAGGTCGAATATGAAGATTCGCGAAACAGCCACCGCCAGCGCCCAAGGACTACGCCCGGAAATGCAAGATGTGGTGCTCCTCGAACCCTTGGCACACGGCACGCATCTCTTAGGCGTCTTCGACGGACACTGGACGCATGGAGCTGCCGTAGCCCAAAAGTCAGCCACAGCCGTACGTGAAGCCGCTCATGACAACCTGTCGCGCTCAACAACCGCTGTCCAATGCGCCGAGATCGCCCGTGATGCCTTACTGGCGCTCCATTACAGTTTCCAGCGAGTAGGCAACACTAAGGCGGAACTAAGCGGTTCAACCGCAACCGTGGCAGTGGTCAAAGATGGCAAGCTTGCAACGGCGCAGCTCGGCGATAGCTCAGCCAAGTACTACGCCCAAGATGACCGGCGCAGTCAAGCGCTCACTGCGGTGCACAACTTCAATAATCCGCAAGAGATTGCCCGCTTGCAGGCCGAGGGGTTCTCCAGGATAGTAGACACTTGGTGGAACACCGCAAAACTAACTCGGGCAGTCGGGGACTGCGAAGATACTTTCATGAGCGCTGAAGCCGAAGTCACCACCGTGAAGATCCGTAGGCCAGGCCTGTTGGTAGTCGGAACCGATGGGCTCTGGGGGCGCCGCCAAGCGGAGACCACCGATCTAGACGCACTAATACAAGATAGTATCACCGCAGGACTGGCGCTCGACGCACTAGCCCACTTACTGGTAGAGACCTTTGCCCTCCGCAACAACGACAACGCCGCTGTTGCGCTGGCACGAATCGGCTAGAAGGTTCCTGAATGTGTTCGAGGTCTAACGTTGTTATTCGGTCGATTGCGGCTTCAAAGCCATGTGCGTTACGACTTCTTGCATGGCCTTTTCGAGCTTAACGCGTCGCTTGATGGCTTTTTTGTAATGACGGTTGCTGAAGATTTCTTCGAGATAGAAACTCGGCTTATCGAACCAGCGCGCTCGATCTCGTGCTACTTGGCGCGTCGCCTGAACCGCTAAGAACTCGGCGCTTGTTAACACTCGTTCTTGCTCTAATAAACTCCTGTAATACGCTGTTGTCCACCCCAGCATTACACTCTGGTAGGATGATGTAGCCACCTCGAACGGTTTTTCAAAGTCTTTGGCAACTGAGCCGACATCAGTACTCAGTCCGTTCAAGCACTTATACTCAGCCAGATGGAACAAGGCGCGAGCCTGACCTCTCCGTAATACACCTGGTCGTATCGAATCTGCAACTCGGCCTAAACTTTTGTCCACGTAATCCGGCTTCGCTACATGTGGAGCGTCTCCAGCCTTGCCATCCTGTCGCTGCAGCCAATAATTGACATTCAGGGCGGTAGCCAGCGCAGCATCCAAGGACGTAGGCTCTGATTGTCCTACCAGATAGAGCGCACCGACGACCGCGCCCTTGAGTTCGTGCAGATCAGTTGCTGCAATTTGTTCAGAAAGCTGGTTGGCCACATACTGATTCGGCCAGGCTATCGGTTCTTCTTCTCTCATTGGCCAATATTGTACCCCTTGCTGGCGGTATTGCAACCATAAGCATCCTCAGCCTAGCACTTCTGAGACAGTGGCTCATTCTTACGCTTTGGAAGGGCAAAATGCTACACTTGAGCCATGAAGCTTATGATTTTCATCGGCATCACCGTCTTCAGTACCATCGGCGGCTGGTTAGGGGCGCTTATGAGCCACGGCAACTGGTTGAGCGGCTGGTCTATTCTTCTGGCCGCGCTCGGCTCATTTTTTGGCATTTGGGCCGGATACAAGGCTGGTCAGTATTTCGGCAACTAGCCTTAGCCCCATCTGGCTGCACCACCCCAATAGTTTCCGGTCTGGACGAACACGTATATTTCCAATGCCGCACAAGTATTACATTGCATTATTAGGGCAGGTGCGCTTAATATAGAGGCTTATGGCAAAAAATCTAGTCATCGTTGAAAGTCCGGCCAAGGCCAAAACTATCGAGAAGTTTCTCGGTAAGGATTACTCTGTTAAAAGCAGCTTCGGCCACATTCGAGACTTGCCCAAGAAGGGCTTAAATATAGACATTGAGCACGATTTCGCTCCTAAATATGAAATCAGCGCCGACAAGAAAAAAGTCGTCGCCGAACTCAAAAAAGCCGCTGCCGGCAGTGAAGTCTGGTTAGCCAGCGATGAAGACCGCGAAGGAGAGGCCATTGCCTGGCATCTGGCGCACGCCCTCAAGCTTGATCCGGCCAAAACCAAGCGCATTGTCTTCCACGAGATTACCAAATCGGCCATCGACGCCGCCATCAAGAACCCCCGAACTGTCGACACCAAGCTCGTCGACGCCCAGCAGGCCCGGCGCGTCCTCGACCGATTGGTCGGCTACGAGTTATCACCGGTGTTATGGAAGAAAGTCCGTACCGGCCTGAGCGCCGGCCGCGTCCAATCAGTCGCCGTCCGCTTAATTGTCGAGCGGGAACGTGAAATCCGCGATTTCAACGCCCAGAGTTCCTTCAAGGTCACTGCCATCTTCTTAGCCAACGGGCAGGAAATTCCCGCCGAACTCCAGACCAAACTACCAGATATTGCCGCCGCCAAAGCCTGGCTGGAAGGTGTTATCAACTCCACCTATCAAGTAACCAACATCGAGCAAAAGCCCGCCAGCCGCAGCCCCGGCGCGCCATTTACCACCAGCACCTTGCAACAAGAGGCCAGCCGCCGCCTCGGCTACAGCGTTCGCCAGACCATGACCCTGGCCCAACGCCTCTACGAAGCCGGTTTTATCACCTATATGCGAACCGACAGCACCACCTTATCCGGCTTGGCCATCAATGCTGCTGAGCGTTATATCAAACAGCAGTTCGGCGACGAATACCACCAAGTCCGCCAGTACAAAACCAAGAATCAGAGCGCCCAGGAGGCACACGAAGCCATCCGGCCGACTGACTTCGGTCAAACCAAGGCCGGCGGCGACGATCAACAGCAGAAACTCTACCAACTCATCTGGCAGCGCGCCCTAGCCTCACAAATGAGTCCGGCCAAGCTGGAACGCACTGAGGTGACTATATCCGTGAGCGGCCAGTCCGAAGTTTTCCTAGCCAAAGGTGAGATTCTGCGCTTCGACGGTTTCATGCGCGTCTACGGCGGCACTAAGGATGACGTGCTGCTACCCCCGATCAAAGTCGGTCAAGCCCTAGACATGCAGACAATTACCGCTACCGAGACCTTCACCCGGCCGCCAGCCCGCTATTCGGAAGCCGCGCTGGTGCGCAAGCTCGAAGAACTCGGCATTGGCCGGCCAAGCACCTACGCACCGACTATTTCAACCGTGCAAACCCGTGGCTATGTCGAGAAGACCGATCTGGAGGGTCAGGAGCGCGAAATAGCCGAGCTACAGCTACAGGGCGGTGCAATCACCGAAACCAAGACACAGACCGTCTACGGCGCCGACAGGGCCAAGCTGATACCGACACCGATCGCCGAAGTCACCACTGACTTCCTGGTCAAGCACTTCCACGCAGTCGTGGATTATGATTTCACGGCGCGCGTAGAAGCCGACTTTGACAAGATTGCCGATGGCAAACAGGCCTGGGAACAGATGATTCGCGGCTTTTATAAAGATTTTCACCCCCTGGTCGAACAGTCCGCCGACATCCCGCGCAGCGAAGTATCGCAAGCCCGTGAATTAGGCGCCGACCCTAAGAGTGGTGAGCCGATTTACGCTCGTTTCGGTCGTTATGGGCCGATGCTGCTCAAGGGTGACACCGAAGATGAGAGCAAGAAGCCGGCCTTTGCGCCACTGCCAGCCGGCACGACGATTGATACCGTCACCCTAGAACAAGCCCTGGAGATGTTCAAACTGCCCAAAGTCGTGGGCAAAACAGCCGACGGACAAGAGATGAAGGCCAACATTGGCCGGTTCGGTCCCTATGTGCAGGTGGATAAAGTCTACGTCTCCATCAAGCCACTCGACCCGCAGACCATTACCGAAGCCGAAGCCCGCGAGTTATATGAGGAGAAGCTAGCCAAGGACGCCGCCAAGCACATCCAGGAATTCGCCAGCGGCATCAAGATCCTCAACGGCCCGTACGGCCCGTACGTCACCGACGGCAAGAAGAACGCCCGCATCGCCAAAGACCAGGACCCGGCCAAGCTAACAGAGGACGAAGCCAAGGCTATCTTAGCGGCCGCACCGGCCAAGAAGCGCAGTTTTCGCAAGCGCCCAGCCAAGAAGAAAGCCTGAGCCACAAACTTGACAATTATAGGCGCTTATTATAACATTGCCTCATGAATATACACGCTGAATCACAGCCACAATCTGCGGTCGCGCCCTCATTCGAGCTCGAAGCGGAACTAGCAGCACAACAGGCATTGTCTGGCCATCTGGCGATCCGAGCCCTGGAAGCCTATGACAAGGGTGATGATATGGCCTTTCGACAAGCTTCAGAAATTCACGACGAAACCCAACTACGTATTGAGGAGCTAGAGACAGTTCACCAAATGCGTGCAGCCTACCGGTTGCGCGCACTGCGCCAAGAACGTTTTGCCCGGACACATTCAATGACTGCAGCCATGGGCGCATCAGCAATATCAGGAATTGCAATGAGAGAAGCAGGTGTAGCGTTAAGGCAGTCAGGTTTCCCAGGAATCGAGCAGGAGCTCGGGAATGATCTCTTGCCGCACATTTCTTATCCAGCTCTTGCCGCTATCACAATAAAGAAGCCCGACGACCTATGGCTAAGCCGCGCTAAAGAGTACGTACAGTTGCTTAACTCCGACACAGTACCTGGCATTGATTATATCGTCAATGTCAATAAAGAGTGTTAGGGAAGCTAGATACAGAGTAAGGCTCTAACGAGCCTATCTAACCGTAGATCGTCTGGCAGAGTCGTAGTTTGACTATCTTCTGCAACAGCGGTGATTTTTACCGGAAACTTGCTGCTCGGTAAAGCCTATGGCTAGGTAACATTTTTACAACATGGAGTACGCATTGCTGTCAGGAATGTGCTACAATAAATGCTAGATACGAAAAAGATACGAAATGTGTTGACTTTTAAAAATTATAGTTTTATAATACTATCAAAGTAACGGAACACGTAAGGGAAGAGACCACAATTATGGCCCAAACCACAACTACAATCGAACCAAGTACCGAGCAACTAGTACGAGATGTATTGGCAACTATCGAGCGTGAGCGTGAGCGTGAGATCGTGGCGCGCCGCTTCGGGCTTTTCGATCGCAAGGAAACGCTGGAACAAATCGGCGAAATGTTGGGTATTACCCGTGAACGTGTCCGTCAGCTCGAAAAATCAGTAGTTGTACGCCTCAAGACCACTGCAGAGCAGGGGAATGTACCGCATGTACCTGACTTCCAGGCAAAAGCGCTGGAACTACTCGGCGAAATGGGTCAAGTAGCTCGTATTAGTGAACTGACCGCTCGAATCAGCGATGACGCCAACCGCGAAGAGCAAGCCCGCGTGGCCTTCCTCAGCCAACTCTGCCCCAAGCTGATCGTTATCAACGAAGACGACAACTACTACCACAGCGTCGGCATCAAGCAATCCCACGACGAAAAAGCCCTCAAGGCAGCAATCACCAAGGTCATCGACGCCATCAAGCAGCTCGCCGAGCCCAAAGCCATTGCCGACATCGCCAAGACTGCCGGTATTGACGATGTTAAGCACGCTGCTGCCTTAGCCAGTACCTCCAAGCAATTAGCTACCCTGAACGACCGCTGGGGCTTGGTCAAATGGCCAATGGTTAACCCCAAGAACATCCGTGACAAAATCTACGTTATCCTCAAGGAAAACGGCAAGCACATGCACTTCAACGAAATCTCAGCCGCCATCAAGGGCAGCGACTTCAAGCGCAAAGATGTTACCACCCAAGCGATTCACAATGAGCTGATCAAAGACAAGCGTTTTGTGCTTATCGGTCGCGGTATTTACGCACTCAAGGAGTGGGGTTATGAGAAAGGCACTGTTGCCGATATCATTACCGAAGTTCTCAAGGAAGCTGGCGAGCCATTGCACCGCGATGAAATCGTCAAGCGCGTCCTCAAGAGCCGTTTCGTCAAAGAAACCACTATTCTGCTCAACCTCCAGGGCAAGCCACAGTTCAAGCGCGTCGCCAAGGCAACGTACGCTCTGGCCGAATAACCAACGTCGCACGCCGCCATACTGGAAAGCCTTATGACGCCCAATGAACACGCGCCGCAACCTGCCATCGAGCAGTCTCAGCGACGGCAATTTCCTCAATTAGACCTCAAGCGAGTTAGGCGAGCTGTGCTGGCTATAGAAGCGCCGGCAGGTGTAGTTTCGTTGCTTACGCACGATTCCTCGTACGTCGTGGGGAGTGCTTTTGTAGTCGAAGCAGTCGTATACGGTAGTCGCTTCATGGGGCTACGCATGAACCTCGAGGACAGGCCGCGGCTCAACCGCGCGGCTAACTTTTTCTGGAGACCACCGAACACCGAGCAATAGTAGCGCTCCCGAGCGCAGCTACAAGCCTCACTTATGCTAAAATAAAGCAGTTTTTCCGTCATGAAACGCCTACCTCACGCTGTTAATCCCTTGAATGAAACCTTTGAAGTGCCGCCTCAGGAAGCCGAGCAGTTGTGGGCAGCCTCATTACCCATGGAGCACGATAACGACCCCGAACGGGCACAGCGTTTGCGTATATCTGCCTGCGGCCAATGGGCAATCCGCAGAATGCGCGCCAAGCAGGGCAGGCACTGTCCGCCAGTTCACCAATACGTGAGCCTTGTACTCAATCAGTTTAGTGAGCTGGCTGACAGGGGTTCAGCGGTTATTTCTCGCGCTATGACGCCATCACATGATCGTAAACACATCTTTACCATTACACCTTGGCTGCGTGATTTGGAAGCCTGTAGCGCATCCGTGTATCGCCGCCTCCAAAGCGACGTTCTGGCTCCATACTATCGCACCGGTGACGCCTCAAGCTGGGCCGTCACTGATATTGACGACCACGAACAGTTCTCGACATTACCGGGCTCAAAGTTGCCGTTTCTCCATGACGCCGACCCCAACATTGCTACCCGGCACCAAATAGCCGTCTACGGCTTGCTCAGAAATATCACACTCTAAAATACTAAACATTTTACGAACAAAGGTATGGGCTGGTCGTTAGGGCATTGCTATGATATAGCTTCTAAATGCGGGGGCTGGGCGGATTGCAGGGCAGACCAATAAAAACATAATTGCTGCGCGGCAATAATATGCCAGCCAGCCGCGCAGGTAAGTGATTGATGGCTCAATACTACATACAAACGTGATGTCGCACAATGTATATTTTGCGACTCTACTATTTGATTTATAGATGACTATTGATACCCCTGCTGTAGGGGAGTAGTGCTGCCGTAGTCCGTATTTTTAAGTCGCGTGCGCCTTTTCGTTTTGCAAACGCTACTCTATTTCATGCACCCATCACCCCAAGCCCGTTGAGCGACTATATACGCTCAAGCCCATGCTCCTGTACTGCCTAGAATCCTCTAGCGTTCGGATGTGATTTACAACACTATTTGACTTTTCCACAGCTATGTCGTGAAATCCTTGCTTTTCTTGACTTTTATTTCAAATTATTAAATCCCCTGCCTTGCCGTACAATATGTGAAATATTTGACTTCTGCCCTACTTTGTATGTTTATATAGTTTTTTGCATTTTGTAGGTTTAATAAATACTGAACAAATTGCGAACTAGCGGGGTAGTAGAACAGGGGGATTACCTGTATATCTTAATCTGCCTACATGCTTACTTATAAGCTATTAGTGCTGATAGTCTACCGCGGCCAAAAGGCCAGGAACTGCGTTCTAAGCCGTGCTCAAGCAGCTGCTGCCCTGCTCTCCCTAAGATAAGCTAAAAGTTATTATAGAGGTGAGCATAGGAGTGGCCGCCCGCTCAACCCCTGTTTGCACACCAGCCTACAGCTTATAGCTCTCCCTATAGCATCTACTGATAATAGGCCCGGCCATCGACGCGCACATCGACGTATTGCGCCGGAGTTATATGTTGTTTTTGCAGCTGAGCTTGGGTGGCTAGGAGGGTGCCGACTTGCTGGCGGGCGTCGTTGGCCTCCAGATTGAATTTCACGAAATAGGGCTGCCCAACCAGATGAACATCCAGCTCGCTGGCAGCTGCCGGCAGCGTCAGCACGGAGACGCTCTGTTGCTTAGAAGCGAGCTGAGCCGCTACTATCTGAATGAAACTGACATTGTCGGGGGTCAGGATTTGGTGATTAAGCTTGACCTGCAGACCGCTGTCATCAGTTACTGTTGGTAAACTACTCTGATCTGATGACGACAAGCCAGTGGTCATGAGTAACGCCTTACCGGTGGTATCAAGCACGAACGAGCCATTGGCGGTGCTCAGAATCAGCGCTGGCTGCGTAGCCTGAATATACACCAGTGGCCGGTGAGCCAACAGCGGTAGGGTTACACTGACGCTCGACAACTCCGGAAACTGGCTGCGTAGCCCGCGACTGACCTGACCACTGTCGATGGTGATCTTGTTGCGGTTGAGGATGGAACCGGCCAGCAGCCTGCTAGCCGCGGTCTCGTAATCGGATTGGGAGTGCAGGAACGAATTGGTACCCGTGTTATTAAGTAAGACTACCTTGGCCGTACTGGATAACGTAAGGACGTTGACAACAGAGGCCACCACGGCCACCAGCAAGACGGCCAGGCCGAAACGCTCCAACCAGAACCGGCCATAGGCTTGCGACTGTGCCTTGGTCTGCTCGCGTGACGTCTGGCGGCCGACGTTTAACTCCTGCTCAGAGCGCTGTGAGCGGTAGGAGAAAGCGGTTCGAGCTTGCTGATCGCTCGCTGGACTCCTTTGTCGACGCGCGGAAGGCGGCCGTGACTTGCGCCGCAGCTTCACGACAGTTTTGCTCGTTTAGCGTGTAGTATCAGCCGGGCTATATCTCGAGTTGCTTGCGGTTTGGCAAACGCCTGAAGGTGCACGCCCAAGTCACGCTGCTGGGTAGGATCACGCAATAACTTGCTGACCTGCTTGGCCAAACGATTAGGGTCGGCCGTCAATTCGACCTCATCTAACACCTGTGCCGCGCCCTGCGCTGCCAGATACTGAGCATTCTTGAGTTGATGGCCGCCGGTCAGAAATGGGCTAGGTATCACAATGCAGGCCTTGCCTTGCAGCGCAAACTCGGCTAGATTGGTTGCGCCTGCTCGGGTAATAACAATGTTGGCGGCACCACTGTAGTGATAGACGTCATCGATGAAGCCGAATACTCGCACTCTGTCCTGCCGAACAGGGGTCAGCGTTTCCTGATAGTACTGCTGCATGTCAGCCTCGTTAGCTCGGCCAACGACGTGCACCACGTATAGGTCTTTGAACTCTTCCAGTAAGTGCGGAACTGCCTCGCTGACCGCCCGATTAACGCGCTGCGAGCCTAAGCCGCCACCGATGATAAACAGGAGCTTGGCCGATTCGGGAACGGTGATGTCGGTGCGGTAGCTTTTGCGTAGCGCGGCTGTCACCGGCACGAAGTCCTTCTGCAGTGGGATACCGGTGGCGATGGTTTTGTTCGAGGGATAGGTGTAGACCTCTTCAGGCAGGGCGACGGCATGCGTAGTCGCCCAGCGAGCAATGATACGGTTTGCTAGACCGGGAATGGCATCAGAGTCGTGCGTAATATATGGTATGTGTAATCTGGCGGCGGCTAGGCCCACAGGCACACCGACGAAACCGCCTTTTATGAAGACTATGTCTGGTTGTAGTTTTTTTAGCAACGTTCTACTCTGGTGGAGGCCGATCAGAACATAGAACATGTCGCGAATATTTTTTACTAGCGTCGGCAGGTCAAGCAGCTGTTTCCAGCCTTCCCCGTGATAGCGCCGGAACTTCCCTGCCCTGACCGTGAAAACTTCGTCAATACTGGGATCAGCCGCGGGAATATCGCCCAGTTTATCGCCCGTTTGACCAATGTAAATAACCCGCGTCTTGGGTTGCAGCCGCTTAAGTTCGGCAGCAACCGCCAGAATCGGGGTGATGTGGCCGCCGGAGCCGCCGCCGGTTAGGATAACAGTCAATAGTTAGCCCTCCGCAAAGTATCATTATGGAAACGAGGTCGATGATCATCTTCTGAACCGGCTCGAGGCGTCCTCGATGCGGTGTAGCGTGAAGCCTGGAATGCTAACCCGACGGCAGCAGCCGCGAAGACCACACTGGTGCCCCCATAGCTGATAAACGGCAGTGTAATACCCTTCAAGGGCAGCAGCCCAATCATGGCACCGATATTAATCAAGGTCTGAACGCTGAGCCAAGCCAGAATACCAATGACCAGCAAACGGCTAAAGTCATCCGGTAACCGCTCAGCAATTGTCTTCAGCCGGGCGAAGAAGCCCGCAAACACCGCCAACAAAATAATACTACCGACGAAGCCGAACTTCTCCGCATAAATAGCAAAAATCGAGTCGTTGGCCGCCTCTGGCAGATAGCCGTAGGCCTGAACGCTGCTGCCAAGTCCCAGTCCGATAACCCCGCCCGAGCCAACAGCAATCAGCGCCTGACACGCTTGATAACCACTGCTCTGACAGTTAGCTTCGGGATGCAAAAAACTCTCCAGACGCTGACGCCGATAGGGCGTCGTTGAGACTGCCAGAATCAAGCCCAACACGATAACGCCACCGATCAGCAGCACACGCTTCATGGGCAAACCAGCCACAAAGGCCATCGTCGCCATAATTGCCACCATCACCCCCGTTGAACCGAGGTCGCTCTGGATACCTGCAACGACCAAACCAATAATCAATAGCGCAATCACCAGCGGTCGCAGTGTAAGGTATGCGTTCGCAATTGTCCCCTGTTGCACGCGCTGCGCCAAGAAGCCCGCCAGCCAAACCATAACGGCGAATTTCACCAGCTCTACCGACTGAAACGAAAGGCTGCCCAGCCGCACCCAGCGATGCGCCGGATAAGCCGGGTTAACCGGCAGCACCAAGGCCAACAGCGTCGCCAAGCCCGCAGCGACGAGTAGCGGCTTGTAGGCCTGCCGCCACCACTTCAGTGGCACCTGAGCCGTCACCGCGAAGGCTACCAAGCTCAAACCGATCGCCAGCAGCTGCTTGCCGACATAGTAGTTGCCGCTGACGTGGTTTGCCTGGCTCAGCGCCGGACTGATGGCGTATACCACGATCAAGCCGATGGCCAACAACGCTGCACACAGGATCAACAACCAATAATCAGGCCGGTGCTTGCGGCCAAGGTTAAGCTCTGTCAGCTTGACTGGCGCACGACGTCTGGCAGTCTGCGGACGCATGGCTACCTGCCCCTTAGCGCATCACAGGCATGGTTTCTGGCCATGATTAGCCTTGCCTCGTCATCAGGAATACGATGAGGCCCAGTACGCTGCTGATTTGACCCAGTATCCAGAAACGCATGGTCACCTTGGTCTCGGGCCAGCCAATAGCTTCAAAGTGGTGGTGGATCGGTGAGGAGAGAAAGACTTTTTTGCCATGGCGCAGTTTGCGCGATAAGCGATTAATGATGACTGAGCCTGTTTCAACGATGTATACCGCCCCAATGATCGGCAGGACGTAGATGGTATCGGTCTGCACCGCGATAATCCCGAGCGCCGTGCCGAGCGCAAACGAGCCGACATCGCCCATGAAGAAACGAGCCGGAAAAATATTAAACCAAGTATAGCTAAGCAACGTCCCCACCACTGTCAGACAGAAGCCCGCCAGCGCAAACTTGTGCTCCACGGCGGCAATGATCGTGTAGGCTACGAACGACGACGCCAGTAGGCCCCCGGCCAGCCCGTCCAGGCCGTCACTGAAATTAACCGAAATAGCCGTCGCAATAACTACGAACCAGAACAGAAGAATCACTAGCACGCCGATATGCCAGTGGTGCAAACCCGGTACGTAGATAGCATGCACACCCAGTTTGGAATAAAACCACCAGCCGCCAACCAGCGCCATCAGACTGTACAAACCGAACTTCACGCGCGCCGACATGCCGGCCACTCCCCCGCTGCTGCGGATATTCATAACATCGTCGACAAGCCCAATCAGACCCGCGCTGAGGAGGCCAGCCAGTGGCAGCCAGGTTTCTCCTCGGTTCAAGTTAACTAACAGTGTCACGATAGTGATGGTCACCACGAAGATCAGACCCGCCATAGTCGGGATATTGCGTTTGTGTTTCTCGGCGTGGAGCTTGTGATAGACGGTTGCCGCCCCGCCAGACCAAGCTTCGGTGCGCTGGCGTTTCCACCACTGGTTACGGTAGGCAGCGGTGGTATAGAGTGGCGTGACCAGCATG
>DAINPB010000019.1:0-23357 GCA_036743655.1 Candidatus Saccharimonadota bacterium | reverse complement strand
CTGCTTGACTTTATTATCATACAGTGTTAGAATTAGCGCATGAATGATTTCGGAAACATGGCTCCGAACAACAGCCCTAAGGTCGACGATAACGAGAGTCCTCATAGGCGTCGTAAAGTGCTTTTGGCTGCAGCAGCAGCTGGTCTTTTAGCCGTTGGTGCATACTTGGGATCCGGACATCCTTCGCAACGCTTAGAAGGCCAAACGCAATCCACCGCTGTACACTATGCAAAAGCGGCTATCAGCGTTTTCTCAAGATCTAAGAACAAGGGCAAGTCTGTTCATTTTATCGATGAAGGAGATGCAGTTGAAGCATACTATGTAATTTCGGGGGGCGATGGCTCTTCAGGCAGGGGCTCTCATGAATTTGATCTCGTAGCTCCTAAGGGTGCCTACGGCAAACCAAACATCAACAGGCTTAGTAGCGTTGATTTTCTTGTCGCAGACCCCAACGGTAATACGTTTGATATCCTTATGACGAGCAGTAGGGTTAATCCTTGGACGGGTGCCAAGATCGGAGGCTGGGCTATATCTGGCAATTTTGGCACAAGCACGCTCTTCAACCTCACCACAACAGCACCTCATAGCGGCGACGAACAGCCGTTGACGAGGCAAGAACTTCCGCTTGTCGGGAGTGATGTGCAGGCCATCCTAGATGGTGTTAACTCAGACGGGGCGATAGCACACCTTCCAAGCCCAGCAGTATAAGCAAAGCCTCTCTCGCTACCCTATCCCTGCAGGCGCAATATCCGATTAGAGTAATATAGCGAACTGCGGCATTGGCTCTTATGGAATTCTGGTCTTGCCAAGTGATGCTACTCTGCTGATTTAGACCACGACGCGGCGCGGGCGGAGGATGCGTTTGCGGCGGCCGGCGGGGACTTTGAGTTTCTTGAGGCGATCGGCGACAATGTCGGCTTCGGCCTCCATGCCGTGATTGGTGTAGGCTTTGTGTAGTAGGGTGTAGGTTTCGCGGTTGGGCTCTAGCTCAGAAGCTTTTTCGAGCTCCTGGAACATGAGCTTATCATTACCCAACTTCTCTTGTACCTTGGCATAGGCTACGTGACGGGCGGCTAGATTATCTTCAAGTTTAAGCGCCTGTTCGAAGGCGATGGCGGCTTTCTCATAGTTCTCTGTTTCATAATAAATTAATCCAAGGTTGTGTAGGCTGGAAGGTGTTGCTTCGATGCTGGAGGCAATTTCGAAGCAGTCGATGGCGTCGCGATACTCCTTTTGCTTGGCATAAAGAATGCCAAGGCGATTGTAGGCGGCAGCGTTCTTCTCGTCGATCTTCAGGATGGTCAACAGGGCTTTTTCGGCACGTAGGAAACGGTTCTCGCGCATACCCTGATGCGCAATGTCCCAGAGACGACCGAGCCGGTCACCGACACGGCGCGAAACGTTGGCGAACTCATCATCGTGAACTTGTGCGTTACGATAGGCCAGTAAACCAAAAAATGCCACTATCAATAGTTCATACATGTACGGGTTCCTATTATAGCAGGAAAGCGTGAGGAGTTTATAGTTTTACCGTAATTTCAAGAGGTTATCGGCGACGAACGGCTATAAGTGCAGCATGAGCTGCGTCAGCACCAACTTCGGCTGGCCATTCCGCTGCAAGTCTTCGGCGGCTCGATAACTGGCTCCGAGAATCGTCTGCCATCGCTGCGCCGCCGACCCGGTTGCTGTTTGCAGGCTCAGATGAGCCATTTGCTGTAGAATTGCCAGTGTATCTTTGGTCAGGCTGCGCTGCTTAGCCAGTTCGTCGACCAGCAAGAGCCGTTCGTACGCTGTTTTGCTCAATAGCTGTCGGGCCGTTTCCGTAGCCGCCAGTAAAGGGTGTTCGGTTTCGGCAAGCAGTGCCTGCATCAGACCGGGTAGACCGGCGCTGATGGTATAGGCGCGTTTCACCGTCTGGTCGTCGAAACCACCTTGTTCGGCGAAGAAAGCCTCGGCCATAGCCCGTTCCGGCCGTTGAACGCTGATTGACTGCACTCGGGAGCGAATGGTGGGCAACAGCGCCTGTTCATGCGTAGCGGTGAGGATTAGTAGCGTACCTTTGGGCGGCTCTTCGAGCGTCTTCAGCAAGGCGTTTTGAGCTTCGATGGTCAGCAACTGAGCATCCTCGATAATAACAGCACGGTCGAAAAGCCGCCGGCCGGGCACTTTGAGGCTCAAGAAGTGCTCCAAATCGCGAATGGCTTCAATGCCAATCGCCTTACCCTCAACCGGGCTGATATGCTGCCCGTAAGCATACTCGGCGAAACGCTGTGATGACAGCTCAAGTACGTGCTCAGCAAGCTGTTCAGCCAGTGATAATTTGCCGCTCCCTGCCGATCCGAGCAAGATCACGGCATGGGACGGGTGAGCCGTAAATGCCGCCAGCTGGCGTGTCGTTATAGGGTGCAGCAGCAACTTACTCATGCGGCCATGGCATCCTCGAAGCTTTGCGGTACGGGCACCTCGAAAACTTTGCGCTGCTTATTAGGCAGGGTGACTTCGAGGCTCTGGGCATGCAGGAACAGCCGCTCGGCAGGCTTCCCGCCATAGAAGCTATCACCTAGAATGGGATGGCCAAGGTGGTGCAAATGCACGCGTAGCTGATGCGTGCGCCCCGTCGTAGGCTTTAGCTCCAGGAGACTCAGCGTATTAGATGTCTGGAGTACGCGGTACTCTGTTTGGGCGGCCTTACCATTAGGGCCGACTCGGAAGGTTTGCGGTTTCTTAGGGTTGCGCTCAATCGGCATGTCGATAATAGCTTGCTCCTGCTCCAGAACGCCCTCAACAATCGCCACATAGGTCTTCTTGACGTTGCGCTGCGAAAACTGCTTCTGCAGCCAGGCCAGCGCCTCAGGCGTCTTAGCGCAAATCATGACCCCGCTCGTCGCCCGATCTAGCCGGTGCACAATGCCCGCTCGGTCACCAGTCGCCAGAGACACTCCCGGCTTAGACTTCGCCAAAATATGATCGCCCAACCAGCTAGCAACCGTCGCCTCGGGATTAAAGGCGCCCTTGCTGTGCGTCAACAGACCAACCGGCTTATTGATAACCACGCAATCCTTATTCTCGAACACGATCGGTAATTCTATCTGGGGCAACACTGGTAGCAGCTCTGCATGGTAGTCGATTTTGATACTGTCGTTTGGCCGTAGCTTGTAGCCAGCTTTGAGCTGTGCCACCCCATTGACCACCACTGCACCCTCATCAATAAGATGCACAGCCGCAGCCCGGCTGAGTGTCGGCAATTGCCGGATAACATATTGGTCGAGCCGCTCGGCGCGTGAAATTTCCAGATTACTCATTGGCCACTACCCCCATTACACACTGAGCCATTATGTGGGTCTCAGGCCGATGGCCTGCTGTACTTTGTAGAGGCGCTGGCCGGCCATTTCGCTCATGGCTGCTTCGTGTGTTTCTAGTTGCTGCATGATATACGCTTCGTCCACATCAGCCAATTTCGTCTGGAAATCAGCCAGAAAAGCACTGATGCAATCAGCCACAGCCGTCTTGAGCGGGCCGTACTGGTCTTGCCCAATGAACGTATCAGGTTCGCCGCCAAAGAGTTTCAAAATATCCAGCAAATTACTGATACCCGGTCGCTGCTTATAGTCGTACTGCACAGCTCCGAGACTGTCAGTTTCGGCACCCATGATCTTCTTACGCGCGTCGTCGGGACTGTCAGTCAAGAAGATCACACCTCTGGTGGAATCGTCACTCTTGCTCATTTTCTTATCAGGGTTTTGCAGGTCGCGGATACGCAAACCCTGGTCTTTGCCGAAGAATTCATGCTGTTCCTGCATCGGTTTGGGCACGACGAAGAGCTCACCGAAGCGACTATTCAGCCGCTCGGCAATCGTCCGCGTGTATTCGATGTGCTGTCGCTGATCATCGCCCACCGGCACATAGCTGGCGCCGTAGAGCAGGATATCGGCAGCCATCAGGGGTGGATAGTTGAACTGCCCGACGCCAATATGATCCACACCTAAGCGGGCAGATTTATCCTTAAACTCAGCCATTCGGCTCAACTCGCCGAAACCGGTGAAGCAGTCAAAAATCCAAGCCAGCTCACTATGCGCCGGAATATAACTCTGTCGATACAGATATACATCCGGGTTGTCCAGCGGCAATCCGGCCGCCACGAACACACGCAGACTCTGTCTGATAGCCTCCTGCAGCTTGCTATGGTCAATCGGTGTCGTGAAGCTATGCAAGTCAGGCAGAAACAGATTAACCTGATACTCGCCCGCTTTTTGGCGCGCCATGTCCACCAGCGGCAGCAAAGCGCCGAGGTAGTTACCGATGTGGAGGTCGTTATTGGCCCGAAGACCGGTTAGGATTACTGGTTTGCTCATTTTCATAGTCATTATACCCTTTCTAGCGCAGCCCGTGAACGCAGTAGCTCATATTGCGAGGTGTAGGTTCTCGGATCAACGCTGTTACCGAAACTAGTGACATCACATATTACATAGGCGTACTTAGGCAAATCAAAGCCCATTTCGTGAGCAACCTTGGCTACCAGTTTGCCGACACAGGCCATTCTTTCGCTCTCGCCCGTATACTCAGCCATTGCCGAACCGCCTAAGTGCAGACTCCTATCAGCGCCCGCCTGCACCGCCGTTAGTATGTCCATGACCATCATGACGTTCAGCGAGGGTAAGATACCGCTATTGCTTGAAGTACTGTCGTCAAGTCCGAAGATTCCAACTGCTTGTGGCAAACTTGTTGTTTCCCGAATTGAGCCCTCGGCAGTAACGGTACGCATGCGTTCGCCCATGTTAGCAGCAGCGCCTACAACAGCTCGGTAGAGCCGATTATGCTGCGCGAAGAATTCACTAACCAAAACAGGTGGGTTAGCGGGTTCCAGTGCCAATATGGCCCGCATATGGAAAGCTGCAACCGTCTCATCAGGTTGCGGCAATACTGACAGGCCTTGCTCGATCAGCTTATCGTGCAGATGCTCTTTGATCGGTATAGTCGTGACCATTTTGGTTCTGTACTTATCGGCCGCCAGCGGTATTTCACAGTCGAAAAATCTAATATAGCGCGGCCGCGATCTGCGGTCATTGCCATTGATCGTGTCGGCCGCCCAAACATCAACACCCTTCGGCAAATGGCACTCGACGACCAAGTCATGCGGCTTCTGATTGCCGACATGCACGCCTCGCCGCACCGGCACGCCGTCGGTTACCAGCTGCGACACTTCTTCCAGGCTAAAATCCTGGTGCGTAATGTTCAAAAATTCACTCATATATCCATCTCCTTATTCATTAAAAAAACCGCCGGTGAGCGGTTTTTATTCCTAAGATTGCTGTGTGCTCACTGACACATAACAAATAAACCGCTCTGCCAGATACAAATTCGCCAACGCCAACTATGCTGATACCGAATCATGTGTCGCTCCATTACGTTTGGTTAGTAATTTTCGCTAAAGCATTCAGCACACGCCGCGTTTGTCGAGGATTGAGCCGCGGGTCAATATTGCCAGGGTGCAGCGGTAATTGATCTAGCTCATCGATACATTCAAAGCGAGTGCTATCGGGTGTCGTTTCGAGATGAACGCCGCCAAATTTTACCCCAGCATCCTGGCAGGCGCGCGCCATTACGGTCATCCCCTCGATAATGCTTGGCACGTGACGAATCTTAAGCCCGTCAGGCCGCTTCTCGGTCATGCCATGAATGTCAAAAATGGTGATGGCATTCGAGGCATGCTTGTTGATTGCCCGAAGAATAGTCGGGTATCGATCAACCTCCTGAAGTCCCAGACGGAGCATAAATATGAGCTTGCCCGCCCGGTTTTCCGGGTTAAGTCGCTCAGCCAGGCCTGCTATGTGCGCTTCATCGCTTGAGCCCCCGATCTTGACGCCGACGGTGTTTTCGATGGTCATTAGCAGTTTAACAATCTCGCTGGTAAGTTGGTTGGTTCGGAGACCGGCCCACAGCAGATCAGCCGAGTGCGAATATAGCTTCCCGCTGCGCTCGTCCTTCCGGATAAAAGGCAGCTCGTACGGCAACGACAGCGCCTCGTGTGCAGCAGCCACGTGGTGGCCAAAGCGACGCGTCAGCTCAATTTCCAGATCACGCGCCTGGACGCCACCAGCAACCAGGCGACTGGGATCAGGTGTCCGGTCACGCACGTCCTCACCGTTGACGACGTCGCCCATATAGACGGGTATTTTATTGCCCTTAGCATCCTCTTCTTCGACCGCAGAGCGCGGTTTTTTGTACTGACCGCGGTCGCGCTGGGCTACTTTGATTCTCTTGAGTTTGGAGCCAGCTATGACCGCCAAGTTTGCCTCAGTAATATCAGCAAGTTCAGTAATCGGTACACTGGCTTGAATAGCCTCCCGACAGCTACCGGTAATGACCAGCAGGTCGGGGCTGCGCGGATTACTCACCGACTCCAGCTCTTTGGTGAAAGCAGCGGCCCGGTGCGGCGTAGTAACGCCCTGTGTCGTCAGGTTTTCGGCCATTGCTTCTGCCAAAGCCTCCTTATCCGGGTACTCGGCCTGGTAATTCACGCCATAATCAGGTTCAGGCAGCATGGCAATGATGGCTTCGGCTTCAGCCAGTCTCTCTGATCGCAGTAATTCTGTTTCTTGGTTCATAATTCCTCTCGTTATCTCTCAAATATTAAAAAACCGCCTTGGTGGCGGTGTTCAAGTTGCTTGGTTGCTTATTGGTTTATGCAGACATGCAGAACGTACCGCCACGAGTAGTGTCGGTAAACCAATACTGGTTGTTCTGTGCTGTTGACATGCGGAGTAATATACACCTTATGTCAATAGATGTCAATGTTGCTGCTACCTCCTGGGGCGCCAAGAGGTGGCGCAGAGCGGTTACGTTAGATTGAATCCTATCTGTTATCAGGGGTTGGTGCCGCTCGCCGATTCCGCATATGATTGCATTTCCTCGTCCAGTCTCTATACTTGAAAAGTAGAGTATATAATTGTAATTGAGAGTATCCTCATGTCAGAAACCCTTGAGCATAGCGAACGCCAGCACTTATCAGACTTCATCCCCCAAGTAGCACCAGACAGCGTATTCGTTGAACACACTAAGCGAATTGATGAGCGAGCGGCTAATGAGGTGGACTTCGGGGATTTGTGGCATGTAGAGATAGATGCTCGCAAGCAACGAACTGGTGACCCAGACGCGATGGCCGTCTTGGGGGCACGACTATACGACAGAGACCTGGCGATTGACCCGGAGCAGATCGCCGCCTACCAAGCTGTCCGGGAGAAGTTAGCTGCCAAGGCGGGCGAGATAGCCGTCGTTCTGGTGAAGGCCACAAAAGCCACACAGCGCACAGATACTGAGGCCGCCTACTGTTATACCGGAGTGATACCCGAAGAGATTTGGTTCGAGAACGAACCTTCGCAAGATAGAGTTCCGGCACCTCATGCCTTGGGTTTTGAGCTGATTCTGGGCCCGGATATTGTTGATTTGCGCGGCAATGGCCCGAAGAATGTTCTGCCAATTAGCATATCGACAGCGCAGGCCGATGGTTTTAGCCTTATTCCTGACCGTTTTAACGGCTCGGTGGAAGGATGCAGTCCAGGAGAGCGAACCGTCTCCCCGCACGCCGAAGCCAGTGTCCCCAGCCTCCTGATCGGAGAAGAGATACCTGCCGGCATGCTCAAGCAGTTTAGCCCTGAGATGTCCGCAGAGCTCATTTTGCAGGTTGCTGACGTTATTAGCGCAACTAATCCTGATAAGGTATCGGCTACTTTGGGTGGTATTCCTGAGATTGCCGAACACCTAGCTAAGATTCGGGGGATGGCAGATGGGTGCAAGGCTTTTTATGAATCAGTAATTGAGGGTAATCAGGATTATCAGACGAGCGCTATGTCGATTGAACAGCTGGAGCCAACGTACCGGGTCTTGCGCAGCAGGTACGAGAAAGAGTACAACGCCTTGATGACCAAGTACGTGGAGCTTCAGACGATTTCAAAGATACAGCTGATTCATGAGAGAACGCGCACCTGGCCGTATATTGACTTCAGCGACTCTAGACAGGATGCTTTTAGCTCTCCCAAATTCGTAATAGGAGAATTCGCGCAAGAAAATAAAGAGATGGAAGCGCGAATTGCCTCTGCTGATGGGCTGCTGCGCGTTCTAGACTTGTTGGCTGGCTGAGCTGGTTCTTGTTTCTTGAATTCTTAGACTAAATAAAAAATTGCAGTACAGTATCGTTAAGGTACGCGCTGAACAGATGTGGTCTCGTGAATCTAGCGCTTGGTGAACTGGCGTTGCTTGCGGGCGCCCTTGAGGCCGAACTTCTTGCGTTCTTTCTCGCGGGAGTCGCGGCTGAGTAGGTCGGCACGCTTGAGGGTGGCTTTGACTTCTTCGTTCATAACGACTAGGGCTTTGGAGATACCGAGTCGAATGGCTTCAATCTGGCCTTCGTGACCGCCGCCGGAGACTACGGCGCTGACGTCAAACTTGTTGGTCTGATCGAGTACGGCAAATGGTTGCTGCAACTTGTTGAGCAGGTACTTGCTGGCCGAAAAGTATTCCTCGGCAGACTTGCCATTGACGGTTATAGCACCTTTGCCACCTTGCAGGCGCACGCGGGCAGTGGCGCTTTTGCGGCGTCCGAGCGCGTAGAAGTAAGTATCTTTGGCCATTTATTTACCTTCCTTGAGTGAAATAGCTTGCGGTTTCTGGGCTTCGTGCTGGTGTTCGGCGCCGGCGTAAACCTTGAGGCGCTTGAGGCGCTCGTCGCGTAACTTGTTGACGGGCAGCATGCCGCGGATGGCGTGGGTGATGGCGAAGGTTGGGTCCTTTTTGAGTTTTTCGGCTAGGGTGGACTCTTTGAGGTTGCCGGGGTAGCTGCTGTGGCTGTAGTACATTTTCTTGTCGAGCTTGTTGCCGGTAACAACGGTGTTCTGGGCATTGATGATAACGACGAAGTCGCCGCAGTCGATGTGCTTGGTAAATTGTGGTTTGCCCTTACCGGTTAGTAGGGTGGCGACGCGGGTGGCGACGCGGCCGAGGGGCGCTTCGCTAGCGTCAACGAGATACCATTTGCGGGTGACGTCAGTGGGTTTGGCGCTGTAGGTTTTCATGACTTCTGCTCCTTGGGCTTGGCTGCGGTCTTGGCTGGCTTGGCGGTAGCTGCCGGTTTGAGTTTGACGGTGGTGGATTTGGGTTTAGCGGCTGCTTTTGGAGCTGCTGGCTTGGTCTCTTTGGTCTCAGTGGCGGCTGACTTAGCAACGGGCGCTTCCTTGAGGTCGTCAACGAAACTGACACGTGCCAGCTGGGCGTTATCGCCGCGGCGCATGGCAGTCCGCTGGATGCGCAAGTGACCGCTGCTGCGGCTCTTGAGCTTGGGGGCGATTTCGTCAACCAGCTTGTGGGCGCTGGCGATGGTTTGCAGGCTGCTGATTATCTGACGGCGGTTGTGTAGATCGCCTTTTTTAGCCTTGGTAATTAGCTTTTCAACATAGGGCACGACTTCCTTAGCCTTGGGCAAGGTGGTCTCGATTGACTCATACTTGATGAGCGAATCGGCGAGACCCTTGATCAAAGCTGAGCGTTGATCGCGCTCGCGGTGCAGTTTTCGACCCTGGTAGCCGTGGCGGTGCATCTAGAGCTCCAACTCCGCTAGCTTCTCTTTGACTTCGTCAAGAGCTTTGCTGCCGAAACCTTTGAGGTCGCGCAGTTCGGCGTCGTTTAGCGCAAACAGATCACGGATGGTGTGAATGTCGTTGTTGATCAGGGCATTGGTGGTACGAGCTGACAGGTTGAGGTCTTCGATAGAAGTATTCAGCGCGGTTGGCTCATCACCGAGCATATCGCCACCGAATTCGGAATCCTGGCTATCGCTCTGTTCGGCGATCGGTGCTTCGGCAGCAACGCGAGTCTTGCCAGCTAGTGCCGTGTACTGGTTTACCAAGATGGCAGAAGCTTCTTCGAAGGCGTCCTGGGGAGTAATCGAACCATCGGTGTCAACGGTTAACAGCAGCTTGTCGAGGTCGGTTGCTTGTCCAACACGGGTGTTCTCGACCTTGTAGCGTACCCGTAATACAGGGCTGAAGATGGCGTCTACAGCAATCATGTCGCTGGCCTTCTTGGCAGTGCCTTCTTCGATGGTGCGGTAGCCACGGCCGATTTCTACAGTTAGGTCGATGATCAGCTCGCCCTTGGCGTCATCAATGGTAGCGATAACGTGGTCGGGGTTGACTACTTCGACGTCGGCGTTGGTCTGAATGTCTTTGGCGGTAACAACGCCCTTCTTCTGCTTGCTGATGCGCAAGGTTTGAGGTTCGTCGCCGTAAACACGGAAACGGACTCCCTTGAGGTTCAACATAATATCCACGACGTCTTCCTTGACGCCGGCAACGGCGGTGAACTCGTGGGTTACACCTTCGATCTTAAAGGCGGTGACCGCAGCACCGGAGATGCTAGAGAGCAGCACGCGGCGCAAGCTATTGCCCAAGGTCATGCCGTAACCGCTGTGCAGCGGCTCGACGGCAAAGGTGGCGCTGTTGGTGCCGTGGTCGTCAACTTTGACGAGGCCGGGGGTGTGAATTATATTTGACATGCAGCTTGCTCCTTCTTTAGCGTGAATAATACTCTACGATTAACTGTTCGTTGATGTCGGGTTCGGCGTCGTCGCGGGCAGGTAGGCCGGTTACTGATACTTCGGCTTTTTTGCGGTTAACTTTTAGCCAGTCAGGTATAACGCTCGGTGCTGGACTGACGTCGTCCAAACTCTTGAAATAGACGGTCTTGAGGCTGTGCGGTCGGACGCTCAGCACATCGCCAGCTTTGAGGCGAATCGATGGGATGTCGACACGAACACCATTGAGCAGGAAGTGACCGTGGGTCATCAACTGGCGGGCAGCACGGCGACTGGGCGCCAGGCCGGCTCGGTAGACGGCGTTATCGGCTCGTTGCTCTAATAGCTGTAATAGTACTTCGCCAGATTGACCTTCGCGGCGACCAGCTTCTTTCATCAGATTGCTGAATTGGCGCTCTAAGAGGCCATATAGACGCTTAACCTTCTGCTTCTCGCGTAGCTGCAAGGAGTATTGGCTCGCGCGGCCACCACGAGGGCCGCGGCTCTGTGGGCCTTGACCGGGTAGCGTGGAGCGCTTAACGAGGGCTTTGTGAGCCTTGGGGTGCAAGGCGTAACCCTCGCGGCGGCTCATTTTGACAATTGATTGACGATCACGAGCCATACTTAAATTCTCCTAGCCTTTCGGGGACGAACACCGCCATGCGGCACACCGGTAACATCCTTGATGGACTCTACTTGAATGTCCATGCCGCTGAGGACACGAACGGCGGCATCACGGCCCAGACCAACGCCTTTGATAAGTACTTCGGCTTTGACGAAGCCGTATTGCTGCTTGGCAGCTTGTGCGGCTCGCTCGGCGGCTATCTGGGCTGCGTAGGCTGTTCCCTTCTTGGAACCGCGGAAACCGCAAGCGCCGGCGCTGGAAGCGGTCAAGACATTGCCCTGGCTGTCGGTAAACGTCACGATGGTGTTATTGAAGGTCGCCTGGACATGAACCTGGCCGCTGGCGACGGTTCGCTTGGCTTTTTTGCGCTTAGGGGTAGCGACCTTAGCTGGTGCTGCCGTTTCGACTGCCTCAACAGCCTCTGTCGTCTCGGCTTCAACGGGTGGTGTAGCGGCTACTTTGTCGGCCATTATAGGCTCCCTTCTATCCTAGCGATAAGCGAATGGGTGCTAGGGGCTAGTACTCGTGATCGGAAATTAGTGGCTAGTTGGATCATGTCTTAGATGCTACTTTCTTGGCGGTACCGCCAACGGTGACTTTGCGGCCACGACGGGTACGAGCATTAGTCTTGGTGCGCTGTCCGCGTGAGGGTAAATTAGCTTTGTGACGCAGACCTCGGTAGGCGTTGATATCCTTGAGGCGCTTGATGTTGCCGCTGACTAGTCGCTGGAGTTCGCCTTCGACAACGAGGTCGGCGTTAATAACGTCCTGAATGCGGGAAACTTCGGCATCGGTCAGGTTCTTGACGCGCGTTGTAATCTCGACATTGGCTTTGGATAAAATGTCATTAGCACTCTTGGGGCCAATACCGTATACGTAGGTCAAGGCCACCCAAACTTGCTTCTCGGCCGGGATGGTTACACCGGAAATTCTCGCCATAAACTAACCCTGCCTCTGCTTATGCTTAGGTTTAAACTTATTGATAACATACAATCGTCCCTTGCGGCGGACGATCTTATCATCAGGACTAATCTTTTTGACACTGGCACGCACTTTCATGCGGATCATGCTCCTCTCAGCGATGACTCACTGCTTCTTAATATGGGATTTCACCCCTTGCGGTACGTAATCCGACCCTTCGTGAGATCGTAAGGCGTCAATTCTACGGTAACGCTATCACCGGGAACGATTCGGATGAAATGCTTCCGCATCTTACCGGCGACATGAGCTATAATTTTATGGCCGTTCTCAAGTTCTACGCGAAACTGAGTCCCTGGAAGGGTCTCGACAATGGTTCCTGTTAGCTCGATTACTTCCTTGTTTGCTGCCATAAATATAACAATGGTCAATTATAGCAGCTACTCCGCTAGTTTGTAAAGAGTTTTTTAACAAAACAATTCACTAGCGGTTATTTCTGAAATTATTATAATTCTCCGCGGCCCTGACTGTCAAGAAGCGCTTGGGCCCTCTCGACTATCTCCACCTTGGGGCCAGAGCCGTGTATCGCCTCTATAAACTCTGCCTCGTCAATTTCGGCACAGAACCCGCCGCGCTCGTAATGGCCACTCTGTCCAGTTGTCGTATCGACGCCATTATCGCCTGGTGCGCCTTCACCAAACAGCTGTCCATATAATGCTTTTGCTGCTTTTAGCCGCTCGCCTCGCAAGGGTGGTAGCGGTTTAGGGCGGGATTCCATGACAAGCTACCGTTTCCGGCGGCCACGGAGAAATCGCAAGCGGCCGCTGCTGCTGATAGCACCACCGGAGTCCTCAACATCGTGGAAGAAATCAGGCTGGGAATACTGATCATACGTGACCATGAGGGCGCGCGACTCAACGGCTCGAAGGGTCTGCAGGGCGACCGAGACCAAGATGAGCACGCTGGTGCCACCGATGGTGATGTTAGTGCTAATGAAGACCTGGGCAACCACGGGCAGGATGGCTAGCAGGCCGAGGCTGAGCGCCCCGAAGAAGGTCAGGCGGTTAACTATCTTACTGAGGTATTTCTCGGTTTGCTCACCGCCGCGCACACCTTCGATGAAGCCACCCTGTTTGTGTAAGTTCTCGGCGATCTCTTTGGAGTTAAAGGTAATGCTGGTGTAGAAGAAGGTAAAGACAAATACCAGCAAGAAGTAGGTCACAGGATAGATGAAGGCCTTCCAACCTTGTGTCGCAAAGGTCTGTGCCGAGGGCGTCTGGAACCACGTTGCAAGGTTAGCGCCTATATGCGCCAGGTGGGCACTATGGCTGCTGCCGAGTAGTTGACCGAGGAAGCTTGGCACGCTCAAGAACGCCACCGCGAAGATAATTGGCACCACTCCAGCCGTAATCAGTTTGACAGGCAGTACGGTGGTGATGCCGCCGTAGGTACGATTGCCCTGGACGCGTTTGGCATAATTCACCGTCAGGTTGCGAGCTGCTTCGTTGAGCATGACCACCAGCCACGTGACCAACAGCACCGCAGCGATAATAATTAAACTAACAATTAGTGCGCCCTTATTGATAGGCAGGCTATGGCCGAAAAGCTTCCAGTGATGACCCTTATTGAGAACTGAGCTAAGAATATTAGACAGGCTCGAGGGTAGCCGACTGACGATACCAACGGTGATAATCAGAGAAATACCGTTACCCACGCTCTGCTCAGTCACCAGTTCACCCAGCCACATCAGCAACATCGAGCCACCGGTCAAAGCCGTCACCATCAACACCCACTGCATGATAGAGGTATGGGCAGTGATGTCACCAATACCACCGATGGATTGGGCGTACTGGCGAACCAAGTAAATTGAACCGACGGATTGGATAATGGCCAGCGGCAGCGTCAGGATACGGGTGTACTGGTTGATCTTCTTCTGGCCGAACTCACCTTCTTTGTGCAGGGCTTCTAGCTGCGGGATAGCCTTGGTCAGCAGCTGCATAATAATGGAGGCGTTAATATACGGCCCCATCCCGGCAATCATAATTGAGAAGTTAGCCAGTGCACCGCCGGTCAAAACATTGGCGAAGCTGAGCAGCTGCGGCGTATTGCTGGAATTAAAAAGGTTCTGTAGAACCTGGTGCAGCGTCTCAGGGTTGCTGAGCGGTACGGGGATATGCGCCAGAATACGGAAAATCAGCAAAATACCGAGCACCGCTAGGATGCGGCCCCGCATATCTTTGTGGGTCAATGACCGCGCAATAATTTTCCAGTTCATGTGTTTCTACCAACTCTCAAATCATGTAACAGTATGTCACAAACTGGTAACTTGGTGAAGTGTTTATTTGGGCATTTGTTCAAAAACACTACGGAATGAGCCGTCAAGCTCGACGGATCGCCCGACAACCTTCAATAAATAGCCCTGTCGCGCCAACGAACAGGCTACGGCACCCAGCACTTCGTCATCAGTTCTCAATTCTCTGCTTTCACTCACATGGAACGAGGAGCTATCACTAAAACCCAGCTTTGGCAGTCCGGCAGTAACCGCTACGTAGTCAGCAATGCGCTCGTCCAAAGGCGGCCGAATACTGACTTGCCGCGAGCCATCCCACTCAATGCCCAAGGCGGCTTCACGCTGTTTCTGGAGACTACTATTTGCGGTAGGCATGCTAAAAGTTTGATTACGGGACTGGTTCGTTGGAGTGTGCTCGCGTATTTGCAAGCGGTCGATTGGCTACTTCTCAGTTTTCTTGGTGGACGTTTTGGGGCGGCTGAGGCGGGCGGTCTTCTCGAACGTGCCACCAGCAGATTGAATGGCCGCAATGGCGGATTCGCTGGCTGCTGGTAGTTTGACGGTCACCTTCTTGGTTATTTCGCCTTTGGTTATCAGCTTAACCTTGACGTAGGCATTGCTGATTAACCCAGCTTCGGCTAGCGTGTTGGCGTCAACGGTTTTGCCACCAAATTGTTCAAGTTCTCCGGTGTAGACGGTCTCGGCTGCTAATTTGTGGCTGCGGAAGCCTGGCAACTTAGGTAGTTGCTGCATAAGCGGGTTGGTGCCACCGGCAAATCCAGGCTTGGCGCGAGAACCGGTACGAGCACCCTGGCCCTTGGTACCGCGACCAGCGGTCTTACCTTGGCCGGCAGCGATACCGCGACCAACGCGTTTGGCTGATTTTTGCTTGGTGGTTTGTAATTCGTGATATTTCATAGTGAGTGCTTCCTGTCGTTCTAGGCTTTCGTTTTCTTGGCGGTGGCCGTCTTGGCTTTTGCTGGCTTCTTAGCGACTGGTTCAGCGGGTTTGACGGATTTTGCCGGTTCAGCAGCTGGCTTCTTGGCCGCAGGTTTCTTGGGCTTGTTGGTGGTAGTTACCCATTTGCTGGCTGGAACAAGACTCTGCAGAGCAGCGATAGTCGCGTAAGCTGTGTTGGTCTTGTTACTAGAACCGAGCGATTTGCTGAGGGCGTTCTTGACGCCGGCGACTTCCAGAACACTGCGTACGACACCGCCGGCAATTAAACCGGTACCGGCGCTGGCTGGCTTCAATAAGATATGTGCGCCGGAGACCTTGGCTTCAGCTTCGTGCGGCAGTGTGCCCTTGTAAAGCGAGACGTCAATGAAATGCTTCTTAGCAACTTCCGTTGCCTTACTGACCGCAGCGGTAACGTCAGCACCCTTGGCAGAGCCAATGCCCACCTTGTGCTTACGGTCACCGACGACTACTAGTGCGCGGAAACGGAAGCGTCGACCGCCCTTGACCACACGAGCTACGCGATCAATGTGCAGGGTGCGTTCGTCGAACTGCTTTTCTTCGGGTTGAATTTCCGGGCGACGGTTGCGTCGTTCCTTGTTTTGCGTTTCTGCCATACTAGAACTCCAATCCTGCTTTACGAGCGGCATCAGCCAGAGCGGCAACACGGCCGTGATATAATTTGCCGCCACGGTCGAATACGACAGTCTTGATCTTGGCAGCTTTGGCCTGGGCGCCGATTTCGGTGCCAACCCATGCGGCCTTCTCGGTCATGGTGCCCTTGAGCGACTTCTGGCCAAGTGTCGTAACATGGCCAAGCGTGCGGTGTGCGGTATCATCAATCAGCTGAGCGCTAATGTGCATATTGCTAATGTAAATGCTCAATCGAGGACGTGTAGCGGTGCCGCTAACGACGGCGCGAACGCGACCTTTGCGCTGGGCGCGGTTGTGTAATTTGTGGGCTAGTTGTTTACTCATGATTATTTGTCCTTACCGCTCTTACCGCTCTTACGGATAATGCGCTCGCCTTCGTATTTGATGCCCTTGCCCTTGTAGGGTTCTGGCTTCTTGAGGGCGCGGATTTCGGCGGCAGCTTGACCGACTTGCTGCTTGCTGACACCGCTGACAGTAATAGTGTTTTGCTCGACGGCTGCGGTAATACCAGCGGGTACTTTGTAGATTACATCGTGAGAGAAGCCAAGGTTTAGCTTCAAATCGGCACCGGCTAAGGCGACACGATAACCAACACCATTAATCTCCAGCTTCTTGCTGAAGCCCTGACTGACGCCAACTACCATGTTGTTAAGCAAGGCGCGCATCAAGCCATGCTTGGCGCGAATCTTTGGCTCGTCATTAGCACGGCTAACAATCAGCTCCTCGCCTTCATGCTTGACGGTTATGTCAGGCATGGTGAATTGCTTGAGCGTTCCTTTGCTACCGGCAACGGTAATCTCGGAATCGTCGACAGTAATTGTCACACCGCTCGGGATGGCGATCGGCAGTTTTCCTACTCGACTCATAATCTTATCCTTCTATCCTTAATAAACTTTACAAATTAATTCGCCGCCAACATGCTCGCTTTTGGCGCGGTCACCGGTCATCAGGCCTTTGCTGGTGGAAACAATAACTAAACCACGGCCGCGCTTGACGATAGGGATTTCACGGGCGTTGACATAGTAGCGACGACCAGGCTTGCTCAAACGGACAATCTCAGTGATGCGGGCGTTGGCGTGTTCGTCGTTGATTCGGACGGTCAATGTCTTACCGACAGGTGCGTCGCTGACTGATACAGCGTCGATGAAGTTACTTTCTTGCAACAAACGGGCAACCGACTCTTTGATAGCCGAGTGCGGCAGGCTAACTTCAGCCTTGCGTACTGCAATAGCATTGCGGATACGGGTCAGCATATCGGAGATGGGATCAGTGGTAGTGGTACTCATATATATACTCCTACCAGCTCGACTTCGTTATGCCAGGAATTTCACCCTTGCTGGCGTGTTCACGGAAACTAATACGGCTCAGCCCAAATTGACGCATGTAGCCTCGGGGGCGACCGGTTTCAATACAACGGTTGGTGCGGCGGGTCGGTGAGGAGTTACGAGGTAACTTGGCCAGACCCTCCAGATCACCGAGCTCTTTCAGTTCTTTGCGCTTCGCGGCATAGCGCTCAATCATCTTCAGGCGCTTGGCGTCGCGGGCAATGATAGATTTTTTGGCCATCTTACTTGTCCTCCTTCTCAAACGGCATGCCAAATTTCTCAAGTAGGGCACGAGCATGCTCGCGTTCTTTAACATTAATTACGAATACGACTTGTAGGCCATGCGCCGTGGTGGTCTCTTCAAAACTCAGCTCCGGAAAGACAGATTGGTCAGTAAACCCGATGGCGTAGTTACCCTGCTTATCAAAAGCTTTCAAGCTAACACCGTGGAAGTCTCGCAAACGAGGCAGCACAATAGTGATCAAGCGATCAACGAACTCATACATACGCTCACCGCGCAGCGTGACCTTGAGACCGATCTTGTTACCTTCGCGCAGTTTGAAGCCAGCGATAGAGTTCTTGGCCAGTGTTTCGACTGGTTGTTGGCCGGTTATTTTGCGCAGAGTGTTGGCTGCCGTCTCCAGCACCTTCTTATCATCTTTGGCCTTGCCTAAGCCGACGTTGATGACGACTTTTTCTAGCTTTGGCACCTGGTGTATGTTCTTGAGCTTCAGCTCTTGTTGTAGCTCTTTGGCAATGGCCGTATTGTACTGGATACGGAGACGCGCACCGGTATCAACTTGCTTAGCAGTCTTGGCGGTAGTTGTTGCAGTAGCCATTACTTGATCTCCTTAACAGAACATGAGACAAACCTAGCGGTTTTTCTCATCGCGCCAGGTGCCGAAGTAAATTCGTCACGTGGGCTGCTCTTTTCCCTTATGTGCTGCCAAGTCATTACTTGATCTCCTTGCCGGTACTCTTATATATACGGGTTTTACTGCCGTCTTTGTCGAGCTGATAGCCGATACGGGTGGCTTTCTTGCTGGTCGGATCAATGATGCTGACCTTACTGACCCAGATTGGCTTCGTTAATTCGACGATTGCGCCTTGTGGATGCTGCTGGTTCGGCTTGATGTGTTTCTTGACGATGTTGATGCCATCGACGGTCACTTTGTTCTCGCGGGGGTGGGTGGCAGTAATTTTGCCGGTTTTGCCCTTATACTTGCCGGCACGCACGATAACGGTGTCGCCTTTCTTGAGGCGAATCTTGAAAATTGGAGTTGGGGCTTGCTTCTTGTTGCTCATTACAGTACCTCCGGCGCTAGGGAAACGATTTTGGTGTAGCCTTGGTCGCGTAGCTCACGCGGCACGGGGCCGAAAATACGGGTGGCTCGTGGCTGTCTATCTTCATCGATAATGACAGCGGCGTTATCGTCAAACTTGATAGTTGAACCATCACTACGGCGAATCTGGTTACGGGTACGTACTACCACTGCTCGCACCACTGACTTCTTCTTGACGGTGCCATTAGGCGCAGCCTGCTTAACAGTGGCAACAATAGTGTCGCCGACATGGGCATAGCGACGACGAGTACCACCGAGCACACGGATACAAAGAAGCTCTTTGGCGCCGCTGTTATCACAGACGATGAGACGGGATTCCTGTTGAATCATGGCTACTCCTTGGCCTCATCTTCTTCGGCTGGCTTGGCAGGCTTGGTTGGTTTCTTGCCGGTATCTTCGGAGACAGCAGCTGCGAGCGTATCTTCACGAAGCGCGGGCTTCTCAATAATCTCGCTGAGCATGAAACGCTTGCGAGCGCTGATTGGTCGGGTTTCGACAATGGCTACTTTGTCGCCGGGCTGGGCTTCGTTCTTCTCGTCGTGCGCCATGAATTTCCGGCTGACGGTGTACTGTTTGCGGTATAGCGGGTGTGTCTTGCGGGTGTGAACGGTCACGACAATAGTTTTGTCGGTTTTATTAGAAGACACGATACCAATGATTGTTTTAGCCATTACTTGGCCTCCTTAACTTCATATGAGACAAACCTAGCGGTTTTTCTATAGCTTCTCGCGGTATCATTCTTTTTACTCACTCGGAAGGAATGATTCCGGTTCGGCATATAGTTCTCACTGAACGTTTGAATTATCATCGCGCCAGGTGCCGAAGTAAATTCGTCACGTGGGCTGCTCTTTTCCCTGATTGTGATTGCGAACATTACTTGGCCTCCTTAATTAGGGCTTCTCCGAGAACGGTGAGTACTCGTGCCAGGTCTTTGCGCTTGGCGCGGATAACACGGACGTTTTGGATTTCTCCCATGTGTACGCGGCGCTTTAATTCAGTGATCTCTTCACGTAGTTTGGTGCTCTGCGTGGTTAGTTCGGTGGTTGAGAGCTTACGAATATCGGTAACTTTCATAATTACGCCTCCTCCCGAACCAGGAATTTGGTCTTAACCGGTAGCTTGTGGGCGGCTAGGCGCATTGCTTCGCGCGCAGTTTCTTCGTCAACACCTTGCATTTCAAACAGGATGGTGCCGGGTCGAACTTTGGCGACGTAAAACTCGGGGTTACCTTTACCGCTACCCATCTTAACGTCCTGGGGTTTGCGAGTTACCGGAGTGTGCGGGAAAACACGGATCCAAATCTTACCACCACGCTTGATGTAGCGGGTCATGGCCTGACGGGCGGCTTCAATCTGTCGTGAAGTGATACGTTCCTGGCCTTGCGCCTGCAGCGCGTAGTCACCGAAGGCAATGTAGTGGCCACTGGTAGCAACACCGCGGATCCGGCCCTTGCGCACCTTGCGGTGCTTCTGACGGTTAGGCATTAACATGAAATGCCCCCGTAGACTATAAACTGTTCAAAAGCGGAGCGTCTCATAGCGGCGCTTCTCCCTTATAAATCCAGACTTTAACACCGATGATACCGGCGACAGTTTGCGCATTAACTTGGGCATAATCAATATCAGCGCGCAGGGTGTGCAGCGGTACGGAACCGGCAACTTCTTTTTCGCGGCGGGACATCTCAGCGCCGTTCAGCCGACCAGCAACCTCAATACGAACACCTTTGGCGCCGGCACGCATAGTAGCGGCTGCAGTTGACTTGATGGCTCGTCGGAAACTCATGCGACGCTCGAGCTGGTGAGCAATATTCTCAGCAACCAGCTTAGCGTACAGGTCGGGCTTCTTGACTTCTTCGATGTTGACGCGGGTTGGGATACCGTAAATCTTCTCTATGGTTTCTTTCAAATCAGCAGCACTCGCGCCACCACGACCGATGACCACACCGGCTTTGGCGGTGGCGATAGTTACGGTCACCAAGTTTGGCGTTCGAGTGATTTCTACCTTGTTGATAGCGGCACGGCTACCAAGTTTCTTGGTAATCATACGGCGAACTTCTAGATCATCCTGCAGAAACTTAGCATAATCGCGCTTGTCTACGAACCACTTGCTACGCCAGTCCTTATTGACCTGGAGACGCATGCTGATTGGATTAACTTTTTGGCCCATTACTTCTTCTCCTCGGTCTTAGCGGCGGCTTTGGCCGGTTTCTTAACTTCACGAGCTTCGCCGTCAACGACTACACGGATATGCGAAGTTTTGCGCTGGAATGGTAGGGCGCGGCCATGGGCAGCTGGGCGGTAACGTTTGAGGCGAGGCCCCGGCGTGACGCCAATTTCAACAATGCGCAATGTAGCGGGCTTGAGGTTGTGGTTGTGATCGGCGTTGGCCTTGGCACTCTCAATAGCTTTGCGAACTGGTACGGCCGAACGGCGCGGAACATGGCTCAGAATAGTCAAGGCATCCTCGACGCTGCGACCACGCACTAGAGCAGCTACCACGGCGACTTTGCGTGGGCTCATCTGAACTCCTTTGGCGACTGCTTTGACTGCCATAATTATTCCTTATTTACCTTTCGCTAGCTTACCGCCGTGAGAGCGGAACTTACGGGTTGGCGCAAACTCACCGAGCTTGTGGCCAACCATGTTTTCTGTAACAAATACCGGGACGTGAACCTTGCCGTTGTGCACAGCGATAGTCTTACCGACAAATTCTGGCGCAATGGTGCTGGCACGTGCCCATGTCTTAATAATGGTACGGTCGTTATCACCAAGGGCATCAACCTTCTTGGCGAGTTTGAAGTCTATAAATGGGCCTTTTTTCAGTGAACGACTCATGCTGCGACCTTTCTCTGTTCAGGCATAATATCTAGGCCGAACTCAGCCATCAAGCCATATGCAGGTACTGCAGCTTGGACGGCTTCTTCCACCCCAGCCTGAAAGTCTTGCCTTTGAGCAAGCGCAAGATTAAGGTCAGGATCAGCTTCAGGACTATACACACGGAAGTTCTTCAAAGCTTCGAGTCCAACTCGTGCAGCTCCTTCTTGACGAGGCGACAAAGGAAGAACGCCGCCATGATAGGGCTCCTCTCCGGTAACTGGTGTTGCGAACTCAGGCATACTACTCATGCTTGTTCTCTCCCGATTGCATACGCAGCTATTACAGCTGCCAGCTTGAATTCTGGTGTTTCCGCATGAGCTGCATACGGGGTTGAAGCCGCTTCTCTGCAAACAAGTTTTGCTGCTTTTAGCAAGTCTCCAGGCACATCTCTTTCGGCAAAGATTAATTCAGCAGCGTCACGACCCGCCTCAAATCTAGTAGATTTCTTGCGTTTACCGCTTTCGCCATTCATAAACTCTACGAGAAAAAGATCCTCTTCTCTTACGTGCTGCCCACCAACTAGTTTTTCAATAGTACCCATAATTATCTCCTCTTAGCCGCATGACGGCTCCTTACGATAAACTGGCTGGTGTTCTTGCGGCGGCGCGTCTTGAAACCGAGAGTCTTCTGACCCCAAGGCGTCTTCGGCGCAGAACCGTGGTTCTTGCCACCACCGATACCGTGACGACCACCATCACCACCACCATGCGGGTGATCAGCTGCGTTCATAACAACACCGCGAACAGATGGACGCTTACCTTTGTGGCGGTTGCGGCCGGCTTTGCCGATCTTGACGTTCTGGTGCTGTTCGTTACCGATAACGCCAAGTGAAGCCATGCAATTCTCATTAATAAGGCGAACTTCACCGCTCGGCAAACGCAGCTGCGCGTAACCATTATCGCGGCCCATCAACTGGGCACTATTGCCAGCGCTGCGAACCAATTGCGCACCGCCGCCGACCTTCAGTTCGATGGCGTGAAGCGTACTGCCGATTGGGATGTTCTTGAGCGGCAAACGATTGCCGTTCTCGATGGTGACTTCTTCACCGCTGCTGATCTGCTGGCCGACTTTCATGCCTTGAGCCGCCAGAACATAGTGATAGGTGCCGTTTGATTCTTTGATACGGGCAATGCGGGCGCTGCGGTTGGGGTCGTATTCGATGTGTTCGATAGTAGCCGTAACGCCGTCGGCTAGTTTGAAGTTAACAATGCGGTAAAACTTCTTGGTGCCGCCGCCCTTGTGACGCGTAGTGATACGGCCTTGGTTGTTGCGACCATTACCGCGGCGCTTAGCGACCAACAGCGAGCGTAGCGGCTTGCGGGTAGTGATGCCGTCGAAGTCCTGACTGGTCATGCCACGTCGGCCAGGAGTCGTCGGGTTGTACTGCTTAATCGCCATCTACTTATCCTCGGCTTTCTTGCGGCGCAGGCCACGACGGGCTGGCTTGGTCTGTTTGTCAGCTTGCTTAGCCGCTGCCTTGTCAACCTTCTCTTGAGTAGCTTGTTCCTTCTGCTCTTCTTCCTCTATAGCGGCGAAGAAAGGTAGGCTGTGCCCCTCGGCCAAAGTAACGTAGGCTTTCTTAATGCCGCTGCGCTTACCTTGGGCATTCTTCATACGCTTGCCGGAAATGCTGATAATACGCTTGGCCTTGCCGGGAATATTCGCAATGTTGACCTTCTCGACCTTGACTTCAAACTGGGCTTCGACAGCACGAGCCACGGAGTGCTTGTTGACGTCCTTAGGAATTTCGACGACGTAGACACGACGCTCACTGAGGCCGTAGGTCTTTTCGCTCAGGCGGGGAC
>DAINPB010000018.1:0-24002 GCA_036743655.1 Candidatus Saccharimonadota bacterium | reverse complement strand
GACAACTAGCGCGCACCATTGCTTGGTCTCGATACTACTACTCTTCTTGTCATAGAGCATCACCGATTCGCGGAACGTCATGAGACCCCAGTTCTCCATGGCACCACTGCTGAAGTCAGGTAGCGCGACCAGATCAAGCTTGGGCAGCGGGTACGGAGTGCCGAAATAGTCCTCGCAGAACTCCAGCGCCTTGACGGCGCTCTCTACGCTATAAGAGGTCAGGGCGGCATTATCAGGCGTGGCATAGCTGCGTACTTCGATGCCATTCTTGGTTTGAGCGCTTCGGAAGTCCATCTCGCCATAGACAAATGCCAACAGATAGGCGGACATCTTCGGCGTTGTTTCGAAGCTGGTGTAGCGCTCGCCGTCCTTGGTTTGCTGGTCTTTGATCGGCGTGTTTCCGAGGACGGTTTCGCCGTTATCAGGGGTAACGATAGTCAGGTCAAACGTCGCCTTGGCTTCCGGCTCGTCAATACAGGGGAAGGCTTCGCGGGCGTGATGACTCTCGAACTGGGTGGCGATCAGCTTCTTGTCTTTGCCCTTGTGCTTGAAGAGACAGGGGTAGATACCGTTCATTGGCCGGGTAATAACACCTTTGAATTCCATGGTTACGGTGTATTCGCCGGGATAGACCATTTCCTCGGCATGCAAACGTACTTCATCGAAGCTGTCTTGATTGTTGATGCGGGCTATGCCAAGCGTTTTGTCGCCTTTTTTATCGTGCTTAACGAGGGTGGCAGAAGTGATTTTCAGCTCTTGTTGGTGAAAGGTAATGCGCTGCGAAGGTCGTCCTATCTTCTTCCCGCGCACTGTCACCGAACCGCTGAATGTCATTGCATCCCGATCCAGCACCAACTGCAACTGATAATGCTCCGGCTGAAACTGCTCGAACAGCCGCGTGACCTTTTTACTCATATAGAGACATTGTACCTGAGATGCTTGGCTTCACACAATGACGCAGAATGCTTGACAAATACGCCTTTATTATATATAATACTGATCAGTATGATAGAAAATGTAGAACTTTGTGCAGGCTGCCCCATCAGAGGGCTTTGTGTAGGCGCCGTCTCCCTTGATACTCAAGAACGAGTGCGTCGTGTAGAAGGTGGTGATGCATATACTGGCGTGGCTATTGTCGCAACCGATAGTGACGGCATCTCAAATAAAGTAATAGCAGTAGTCCCAACGGCCTATAGTGTAGATTCACGAAGAGGCCCTAAGCTTGTCGAGACTACGCCTTTAGATGGAGCGGTGAGATCAGATGAATTTTTTAAATTACTGAGCCAAAATCCGAGCACCTTACTCGAAGCGATCAAGACACGAGCTGCCCAATGCGAGACCCCTCATTTACGTGAATCTGACAGCGCATACGCAGTATCGTATCAAAGAGTATGCAGGGCAGCAGCGCCCGCTGTACTTGGAGCTTTAGTGAAAAACGAAGGTTCATCTAGCTAGTTATTTTATTACGCATCGTTTTTGCCCAAAAGATTGAGCTAGCGTTACAGCAACTTGCCGCCTGATCAGCAGTGTGCTACAATGAGGGCAAGTCCGGCCGAAGTGGTCGGCTTTTTTCATTTAGAAGCTCGACAATTAGGATATATAAAGAGAGGAAAACAGCATGGATTTAGACATGAAACAACTGGCCGTCGCCATCCGGACGATTGCCGAAGAGAAGAATTTACCCGAAGAAAAGGTGCAGGAAGTCGTCGAGCAAGCCTTGGCCGCCGCTTATCGCCGTGACTACGGAGACCGCGAACAGGAAATCCGCGTTAGCATGAATCTTAACACCGGTGATATCGACGCCTACGTCAGCAAAGAAATCGTCGACAAAGTAGAAGACGAAGCCTACGAAATCAGCCTCAAAGACGCCCAAGTAATGCGTAAGAACGCCAAGGTCGGCGAAACAGTTGAAATCCACCAGAAGCCCGACACCTTCGGTCGCGTCGCTGCCCAGACGGCCAAACAGGTGGTCTTGCAACGCCTGCGCGAAGCAGAGCGCGAAATCATCATGGCCGAATACGAAGACAAGATCGGCACTGTCATCAACGCCACCGTCGCTCGCGTCGAAGGTAACATCGTGCGCATTGATCTTGGTAAAGCACAGGGTATTATGCCCCGCAGCGAGCAGATCCAAGGCGAACGTTACTATCCCGGTCAGCGTCTCAAGGTGTTTTTGAAGGATGTGGAGCGCGGTTTCCGCGGCCCGCAGCTGGTCGTATCACGTGGCAATACGCCATTCATCGAGTGGCTGTTCCGAGCCGAAGTACCAGAGATGGAAAGCGGTGCTGTCGAGATCAAGGGCATTGCCCGCGAAGCCGGTGTGCGCAGCAAGATTGCCGTTGCCAGCAGCGTGCCAGGTGTTGATCCTGTCGGTACCTTTGTCGGTGGCCACGGTACGCGCGTTAACGCCGTAGTTTCCGAAGTTGGCGAGCAAGAGAAGATCGACATCATTGTCTGGAAAGAAGACGCTGCCGAATTTATCGCCGAAGCCCTGAGCCCCACCAAAGTCGCCAAGGTAGTCCTCGACGACAAGCACCAAAAAGCCCGCGTCATCGTCCCCGAAGACCAACTGAGCATCGCCATCGGCAAGAACGGCCAAAACGTCCGCCTAGCCAGCAAACTTACAGGCTATGAACTCGATATCGAAGCCGAGCAGGTCAAAGCTGCTGCCCCGGTTGCTGATGAAGTTGCTGCCGACAAGACTCCCGAGAGCTCTGACAACCCCGAATCAGGCAAAGTCCAAACCACCGAACTCCCCAAGCAACCCAAACTCAAGAAAAAGAACGAGCTGGAAAGCTCCCTGCTGGAAGCTATCGAAGAACACGGCGAATAAGAACCATCAATATATTCAATATGGTATAGTAAAACTAAATTTACGGGTGGACAAGAGGAGCGAATCTATGAGAACCCCTGAATTTAGAAAATTACCAGCGGCGGCTACAGCCATGTTGGCGGTGTTCACTCTAGCGGCATGCGGCAGGAGCGCCGTCGATAATCGCAAAGAAGCCTCAACAAACCCGACCAATCGCTATGGTTTTGATTATGGAGAAGATTGGGGAAGTACCGGCCCGCTCGGTGCATTACCAGAAAAGACTGGCTGCCTTCACAATACGCCCTATGCGTCGAGTAAGGTTGTAGTCACCTGGCAAGGAGGTTCGCCTCAGTCTGGCATCATTGATGTTCAGCCGAGTACTGGCGGCTTAGCGGAACTGCAGTTCACCGGGTTTAACAACCTTACCCTTCCCATCCAGCCGTTGAACCAGCTCACGCGTCAGGTTTTGGAGGGAGCGGGTTGTGATGCTAGTAAGCATAATCAAGACTACAACAACGGTATGTAGTAACCCAACTGCGTAAAATTAGCACTCTTGACGTGAGAGTGCTAAGTGCTATTATGGTAGTAGGCTTTTATTTTATTAAAGAATAGCCGCAGCACCTTGTCATTCTAGGCGAAACCAAAGAGTCTCAATCATCGAGCAACAACTTGGGTGATGCAAGAAATGAGACTTCTCCACTTCGGTCAAGATGACACATAAACGAAGGAAAGGTGGTACATAACTATGATGCCGAATTCCCCCGATTTTCAAGAGTTTCTGAATCATTTAACTAATAATGCCTTGCAGAGTCTGAAGCATGCCGATGCCATTGCACGCAGCTTCGGCAGTGCCTATGTAGGTACAGAGCATTTATTACTCGGTATTTTGGCCCAAGAGGGCAGTATGGGCGCCAAAATCCTTGAAAGCGCCAGTGTTACGCTGGATCGCGCCCGCCTAGCCCTCAATATGACGCCCAAAACATTGGTTATCAACGTCGGCGCCAAAGGCCTCAGCGAGACGGCCAAGCTGACACTCAAGATGGCCTATGATGTAGCTCAAGATTACAGCCAGGAATACTGCGGTACGGAGCACATTCTATATAGCATCCTCTCGCAGAAGAACGCCCGCGCCACGATCTTACTACGCGACATGAACATTGATGTTGATACCATGAGTAACGAGCTGGAACAGTTCCTCAATCACCAACAGTATGAAGAGAATGAAGTTGGCGGCAACCGACGCCGTGGCGGCAAGAAAACCAAGAAAACCGCGCTCGACTTCTTCGGTACCGATCTGACTGCCCAGGCTCGACAAGGCAAGCTTGACCCTGTCGTGGGTCGCGAGAATCAGATTCGCCGCGTAGTTACTATCCTGAACCGTCGTACCAAGAACAACCCCGTGCTAATCGGTGAGCCGGGTGTGGGCAAGACGGCCATTGTTGAAGGCCTAGCGCAGCGTATCGTCACCGAAGACGTCCCCGACAGTCTGCTCGATAAGCGTATTGTTATGCTCGATCTGGCCGGCATGATCGCTGGCACCAAGTACCGGGGCGAATTCGAAGAGCGTCTCAAGAAAGTCATGTCTGAGCTTGAGAAGGACAACAAGACCATCGTCTTCATCGACGAATTACACCTAATCGTCGGTGCCGGAGCTGCCGAAGGCGCCATGGACGCTGGCAATATCCTTAAACCAGCGCTGGCCCGCGGCAAAATCCAGGTAATCGGTGCTACGACCACTGTTGAATACACCAAGCACATCGAGAAAGATGCGGCGCTGGAGCGACGCTTCCAGCCCATCCAAGTACCAGAAACCACCCCTGGCGAGACCCTGGCTATCTTGAAGGGTCTGCGCAAGCACTACGAAGACTTCCACGGCGTCAAACTCAGTGACGAAGTTCTCGAAGACGCTGTCACCTTGGCCAAACGCTACGTCAACGACCGCTTCATGCCCGACAAAGCTATTGATCTGATTGACGAAACCTCAGCATATTTGCGCGTCGACAAGGCCAAGACCAGCCCCGAAGTCCGTAAACTCCAGAAGGAGCTCAAACTCGTCAACGCCCAGATTGAAGAAGCCGTCGACGCCGAAGACTACGAACGCGCCGCCAAGGCCAAAACCCGCGCCTCCCAGATCAACGAGCAGCTAACGCGCGAACACGCCAACACCAGACAGGCCAAGCGCCTGACCGTTAGTAGCGAAGACCTGGCTGATGTCGTCTCCCGCATGACCGGCGTACCCGTTAAGAAGGTGATTCGCAGTGAAGCCAAATACTTGTTAACGCTCGAGAAGACACTCGGCAAGTACATCATCGGGCAGAATGAGGCCGTCGAAGCCGTTGCTAAGGCCGTCCGGCGCAATCGTAGCGGTATAAGTAGCGATAAGCGACCAATCGGCTCCTTCATCTTCCTAGGCCCCACTGGAGTTGGCAAGACCGAGCTAGCTCGCGTGCTCGCCCGTGAATTCTTCGGTAGCGAAAACGCGCTGATCAAGATCGACATGTCGGAGTTCGGCGAACATCACAATGTTTCGCGTCTCGTCGGTGCGCCTGCCGGCTATGTTGGTTACGATGATGGCGGTCAACTCACCGACAAAATCCGTCGTCAGCCCTACAGTCTGGTGCTCTTCGACGAAATCGAAAAAGCTCACCCCGATGTCTTCAACATGCTCCTGCAAATGCTCGAAGATGGTTACCTAACAGATGCCAAGGGGCGACGCATCGACTTCACCAATACCATTGTCATCATGACTAGCAACGTCGGCGCTGAGAAGCTACAGAAGGAAGCCAACTTCGGGTTTCATGCCACCAACTCCAGCGACCTCAAGGACTTAGATGCGCTGCACGAGACGAACAGAGTGCGCGTTCAAGATGAACTAAAGAAGCTGCTTCGACCGGAGCTGCTCAACCGTATTGACAAGACCATCGTTTTCCGCGCGCTGACGCAGAAGGATATTTACAAGATTATCGATCTGCAGATTGATGAGCTCAAGGCACGTATACACCGCAAGGGTCTCAGCGTTCAGCTCAGTACCAGCGCCAAGCAATACTTGATAGAGCATGGCTATGACGCCAAGAATGGCGTTCGACCATTACGTCGACTCATTCAAGACACTATCGAAGATCAATTGGCCCTCGATGTTCTCGACGAGAAATATTCAAAGGGTGATATTATTCAAGTAGCCAGCAAAAACGGCGAACTTGCATATGTCACCGCTACCGAATAATCAAACACCCTTACTTGTCGACATACCACCTGTGCCCGTAGCCAGCCCTCAGCGACCGAAGCTGAAGTGGCTGGTGCTGTTGCTGATGATGGCGATTTGGGTGGGTTTACTGGGACTGTTATTGGTCAATCGAGTGCGTATCAGTGACTGGTGGCGGCTCAGGAATTACCAGCCGCCTGTGGCGATTAGCCACTTGGCAGATCAGGATACCATGAACGACTACGCGCGGCACTTGTTTTATCTGAATAACCCGCAGTTGCCGACGACCGTTACCAGTTTTCGAGAGTTTTGTCCGGAGAACAAGGATACTATCGTGCTGGGCTGCTACCATTCTGGCGAGAACGGTATTTACATCTATAATGTGTCCGACCCAACGCTGGCTGGCGTGCAGCAGGTAACGGCGGCTCACGAAACCTTGCACGCCGTTTACGCCAGATTGAGTGCCAAAGATCGGACATACGTTAATGGCTTGCTCGAAGATTACTACTTGCATGGGCTGCGTGATCCGCATGTCCAATCCGAGATCAAGATATATAAACAAACAGAACCGGGCGCCGTCATGGATGAAATGCACTCCACCTTCGGCACCGAAATTGCCAACCTCCCAGCGCCACTCGAGGCCTACTACCAGCGTTACTTCGCCAAACGATCAGTTATCGTGGCTTTTGAACAGCAATATGAGGGTGCTTTTACTAGTCGACAGACTGCCGTTACCCGAGATGACCAGCAGCTAGGGGCCATGAAGCAACAGATTGACGCCCAGGAAACGGCGCTGACTACTGGGCTCAACAAAATTCGCAGTGATCAAAGTAAGCTAAGTGGTTTATTGAACGCAGGCCAAACTGCCGGTTACAACGCAGCCATCCCAGCCTATAACAACGAAGTCGATGGCTATAATGGCGGCGTCGCAGCTTTGCGCAGTACAATCAGTACCTACAATCAGTTGGTAGTCGCTCGTAACCTGATCGCCGGCCAGTTAACAACGCTCGACAATGCACTTGATACCCGATTGACTGCACAGACGCCGCGCTGAATCCAAGAGCGACAAGGAATAGTTAAGAAAGTAATGCTACACTTTTAGGAGCACAATGAGGAGGAACTTTGGCGAAGAAACCAGCGACTCAATATATCTGCAGTAGCTGCGGCGCAATGACCAGCAGCTGGAGCGGCAAGTGTCCCCAGTGCGGCGAGTGGAATACGCTCGAAGAGCAGCTGACGGCTATCACTGTTGCGGGTAGTGTAGCGAGCGGACGGGTGCTCAAATCCCAGTCAGTCGATAGATCGGTGGCTGCCGATCAAGCGAGGCTGACAACGGGGATAAGCGAGATTGACGATGTGTTCGGCGGCGGTATTGTCGCTGGCAGCGTCAACTTGATCGCGGGGCAGCCAGGTATTGGTAAGAGTACGTTATTGTTGCAGCTGGCGTATGCCGTGGCCGCCAAGCAGCCCGTGTTATATGTTAGCGGTGAGGAATCGGCGCACCAGATCGGCTTGCGGGCTGAGCGGCTTGGTACGCTGCGGCCGGAACTCCAGCTGGCTACCAGCACCTCGGCTGACGATATTGCCGCCACTATTGCCAGTGGTACCTATCCGCTGGTCATTGTTGACTCTATCCAGACGGTTAGCTGCAGCGCTATCGCCTCGGCTGCGGGCACCGTGTCCCAGATCACTAACAGCACACAGCTGTTAACACTCGCTGCCAAGCAGTCCAATACTGCCGTTGTCTTAGTTGGACACGTGACCAAGGAGGGCGCCATTGCTGGCCCGAAGGTGTTGGAGCACGTTGTTGATGTGGTTTTGCAGCTGGAGGGTGATCGTTACGGAGGATTCAAGCTGCTGCGGGCTATCAAGAATCGTTTTGGCTCGACCAATGAGGCCGGTATCTTCGAAATGGTCGAACAAGGCTTGCAGCCAGTCGAGAACCCGTCAGCCGCATTGTTATCAGAGCGTCAGGTCAGCGATGGGTCAATTGTGCTGGCGACGCTGGAAGGCACGCGGCCGCTACTGGTCGAAGTACAGGCATTGGTTAATCGGACAAGCTACGGCTACCCTAAGCGAGCAGCCAGCGGTTTTGACCTCAATCGGCTCAATTTATTGGTGGCCATGTTAGAGCGTCGGACTAAGTTGAAATTAGCCGAGCATGACATTTACATCAACATTGTTGGTGGTATCCAGATCAGGGAGCCGGCTGCTGACCTGGCCATTTGCCTAGCTATCGGCTCGGCCGCTAAGGGCTTGCAGCTCAAGCAGAACGCGGTTATCTTCGGTGAAGTCGGCCTCAGCGGGGAAGTCCGACACGTGCCACATGCCGACAAGCGATTGGCAGAAGCCAAGAAGCTTGGTTTTGATGGCGCGATTGGCCCGCAGCAAAAGACCGGCAAGAAACTCACTGGCCTCTATGGGGTTAGCGATGTTCGAAGCGCCCTCAATCAATTCTTAGAGAAAGATTAGACCTGATGGTGGGCTTATTCATTTCTCTGGCGGTGCTCGGTCTGGCAGCGATTGATCCTATCGGTATTGCGGCAATGCCGATACTGCTTACCCAGAGGCATCCGCTGAGACGAAGTTTTATCTTTCTCGGCGGTAGTTTTGTGTCGCTGATGGCGATGGGTCTATTATTTGCGCATGGTCTTGGTGTTACGGTGCTGCATTTCGAGAATATCCACACCTGGTTGGTGCCGACGGTAGAGGTGGTAGCGGGTCTAGCGCTAGGAGGTATTGCTGCGACGGTATTCTGGCAAATTAGAGCTGGACGAACGTCTACTGAGCCATCGGATGCCATGGTGCGGCGGTTGCGGTTTGGTAGCTGGCATTTGTTTTTGATCGGTGCTGGCTTAGTGGCCGTCCAGTCGATTGTTGACGTAGTTTTTGTGATTGCCATGATCCGTATTGGGCAAATTCACTTATCATTACTAGCCTTGGGAGCTGCGGTGGCCACCTATGCCGTGACCGCCTTGGTGCTGCAAAGTGCTGTAGTTATTGCCTACATTGTTACTCCATCCAAGCATCGCCGGCGAACACTGGACAGGGTGCATAGCTTGTTGGTGCGCTATGCCAATCAGCTAGTGGTGGTTGTAAGCTCCATGCTAGGGCTTGGCTTGCTCGTGAACGGCGTCTTCACGCTGCTACACTGGGCGCATTTCTGACTTCAGGCCTGTAGTTGTTAACTGGGCATCGCAAACGGCGTTAGTTTGTGTCACTCGCTGGCGTCGCTCAATATATATGCTACAGATGCATCGACTCATTAGAGCTGTGGGCGCTTACGAAGCAGGTAGCTACTGAGTCCAGGAAACGGTATTGGACGCCGAGCCGCCACTAGGCGTGACTGTTGCACTGTAAGTTTTGTTGGGCGTCAGGCCGCTTGCCGAAGCGCTGGTGCCGCCCGTTGACGTACAGCCTGAGCTGAAGCCGTTCCAGCATAGTTGATAGCTCGAAGCGCCTACATCATTCCAGCTGAAGTTCGCGTTGCTGCCTGGATGTGTGCCTAGCTGCAGGGTCAGGCTTTGCGGCGCAGGTGTTGGGGAAGGGACACTGTAACTGAATGGTGTGCTTTGGTTGCCGGAGTACAGCACACTGTCGGTGACCGTAGCGGTCAAAGTTCCATTACCTGACGATGACGGGTTATAGGTGAACGAAACGGTGCTCGGTGAATCGCTAACAGAGGATGTGTGTATGGTCTGACCACCAAGCGTGAAGACTACGGTGCCAGGATCCTGAGGATACTGAGGGTCGCTCAGGGCGTGTGTGCCTTGAGTGACGGTGGCAGTGATGGTACAGCTGTTTTGGCAGTTGGAAGGTGCGGTCAGGGTTACAGTCGGCGGGCTGTCGTTACAGTTGTGGACGTCGTCGGTGGCGGAGGCTGTGGTACTGCTGTTAGCGGCAGGGGCAGAGCCAATATTCGGTTTGCCGTTATTGACGAAAAGATCGATGTTCCAGGAGGCTGCATTACCGTTGAAAGTAGTTTGTTTGGCTGAAGCTGGTGTACAGCTGGTCGCTAGTTTACCCGAAACTTTATCAACTACTGTAGAAGTGACCTTACCGCCGCTACCGCTGCCGCCGACATACCACGACGGGAAAATATCGTCCGTAGGGCTGGGCTCTTGATCGCCGAAGTGGATGTGGTTGTGCACCACGAACGCTGGCAGGGTCTTAATATCGCTCGGCTGCGTCCAATTGACGGGTTTTAAGGTTTGGTGGGCGTATTCCATCCAAGCACGAGTTAGCGGCTCGGTGAGATACTCCATTGAAGTATTCAGGGCAACATTACGGGTATGATTGCCAACCCATGAAACTACCGCGTACTTAGTTGACCAACTGGTCATTAATCCGTCAAAGCCGTTGTTGGTAGTACCCGTTTTGACTGCAAAATTCCATCCATTGTAGCGCTGGAACTTGTAGCCGCCTTGGCCAAGAGTCGTACAGGTCGTAGCCGTACAGCTGCCTGGCAAATAGCTGGCTCTTGGATCGCTGGCCATATTATCGACAATGTAGGCGGCATCGCGCTTAACGGCTTGGGTGCCTTTGGGCTGTTTCCACTGGTAAACTGTTTTGTTGGCGGAGTCGGTGATTTTCAGGATGAAGGTACGAGGTATAGCTACGCCTTCGCGGGCAAGGGTAGACAGACCGTTGACATGGTCGTCGAGATTGAGGAATGCACCATCGCCGATAGCTGAAGCGCCGTAGCACTGCGTTGTCTTGGTTAATGCTGCATCGGCATAGCAGTTGTAGGGGCTGATGTGGTGTGTCTGATCGTAGGTGTTGTCCATCATGGCTGCAGCGGTATGAATGACATTATTAATAGAGGCAACGTGACCACTGCTGGTGTCATTTGGCTTTGATTCTAGCATAGCTTTGACTGCTGGCACGTTACGCGAGCCGCCAATGGCATAGCGCAGGGTGATAGGACCGGGATAGATGAAGTCGTAGTCCTCAAGACAGTTGCCCTGACCTTTTGGTGGCGGCAGCGTGTGATTAGTACATGGGTAGCCGGGCAGGACGGTTTGGGTGTCGTAGAGCACGGAACCAGCACCCACGTTATTATTATCGTTAATCAGCGTCGTATAGTCGTAAGGCTTAAAGCTGGAACCAGGCGGTATCAGAATGCCGGCAGCATAGTTGTTCTGTCCGTGGTCTGCATTATTGAAGTCAGTGCCACCTACCAGGGACACGATTTTACCGGTTTGAACATCTTCGCCAACCATTGCTTCTTCGTCGGCACCATAACGTTTGACGTTTGACAGGTTTGAGTCCACTAGCTGTTCGGCTTTGCCTTGCAGATCCATGTTGAGTGTTGTGACAACCTTCCAGCCGCCTCGTTGCACGGTTGTAGCGCCGTAGGTTTGTTCTAGCTCTTGCTTGGCAGCGAGCACGAAGTAAGGAGCCCGCATGCCTTGATACTTGGGGGCTTGCTCGTGAATGAGCGCTAGAACGTCAACTTTTTCGGCATCGGCAACTTGTTGCTTTGTGATGTAGCCCTGCAGCGCCATATGTTCAAGGATGTAGTGCTGGCGGCCAATCAGGGCCGGTGCGTTGAAGGTGTCAGTGGTCACTGCTTGGTTGTATTGGCTGCTGGCATAAGGTGAATAGTAACTTGGCGACTGGGGTATGGCGGCTAACATGGCTGCTTCCGGCAGGGTCAAATTCTTGGCGCTGGTCTGGAAATAATCCTCGGCAGCGCTTTCCACGCCATACTCCACGCCACCATAAGGGGCAATATTAAGATAACCGGTCAGGATATCATTCTTGGAGTACTCGCGTTCCAGCTCAACAGCCAAGATTAGCTCTTTGACCTTACGGGTAACGGTGCGATTGTCCGTCCAGTTTTCGTTGAGTTTGACGAGTTGCTGGGTGATAGTTGAGCCGCCCTGCACGGAGCCGCTGGTGCCGCTGGCATCGTGATAAGCGGCGCGCATAATGCCGCGAACGTCGAAGGCGCCGTGCTTGAAAAAGTCCTTATCTTCGATAGCAACGGTGGCCTCTTTCATATAGGGTGAAACTTGATCGCCCTGAACCGGTATGCGTTTGACGGCGTTGTAATCCTGCCAGAGTACGGTTTGACCCGTACTGTCGTAATAAGTGATGCTGCCGCCGAGGTTATCGCCAGAAATGTCTTTGATCTTCGGTAAGTCTTTGCGGAAATAAGCGAAGAGGCCAATGGTCATGAAGAAACCGACCACAATAGCCACACCAATCACTTTGAGTGCCATAATGCCGCCCTCGCGGCTGAACCAATACTGTGCTACACGTCGAGGATGCATCCGGTAGAGCAGGCGCTTCCAGCGATTCTTGGGCAGCGTGCTGAGGTAGGTGGCCTTGGCGGCGGCGCGGGCTGCTTGACTGGCCTTAGCGCGATCACTAAGCGAGCGGTTCAACTTGAGCGTCTTGCCACTTTTGGTAGTAACAGTGTTACGTGCGCGGCTGCGGCCGCCCCGTTTACGTGGATTCATAGATTGTTTTTACGTCTCCTCATAAAACCTTATGGCTAATTATAGCAAACCTGCCCGGCAAAAAGTCTACGTTTTTTATCGCGCTGCTCAGCTAGTGCTCAGCTTGGCTGCGATCTCCAGAATACGGTATACTTGAGGAGTCAACATAATAAAGGTGTAACACTAGACAGCACGAGGATCATTCAGTTATCCCCACGCTTCTTATATAAAGCTATAGTATGACGCTTTCCGAAGAACTCTCCTGGCGTGGTTTCGTTAATCAGACCACCTACAAAGACATCACCGCAATTGACGGCCAACCAATAAACTTCTACTGGGGTGTTGACCCGAGCGCTGACTCCATGACTGTCGGTAATCTGGCCGCGGCCATGATGGTGCGGCATTTTATTGAATACGACCACAAAGCCACCTTGCTGATCGGCGGTGCTACCGGTTTGATCGGTGACCCTGACGGCAAGACCGCTGCGCGCGAGCTTAAGCCGGCCGAAGAGATCGAACATAATAAGTCAAAGATCGTTGACCAATACCATACGCTTTTCGCGGGCCAGCTATTTGAACTGGTGGACAATCTGGACTGGTTCAGAAACATGACGTACTTAGAATTCCTAAGAGAAGTTGGCAAGCATGTGCCGCTGACCCAAATGCTCGGCCGCGAGTTTGTCAAAAGCCGACTGGGCGAAGACGGCATCAACTACGCCGAGTTCAGTTACTCGTTGATACAGGGCTATGACTTCCTGCATTTACATCGAGAGCATGGCATCGATCTGCAAGTTTGTGGCGCCGACCAGTGGGGCAATAGCATTGCGGGGGTTGAGCTTATCCGCAGGGTAACGGGTGACGAGGCGCATGTCTGGTCGCTGCCGCTAGTAGTTAACAAAGCAACCGGTGTTAAATTCGGCAAGAGCGAAGCGGGCGCCGTCTGGCTTGATCCGGCCAAAACATCGCCGACACAATTCTATCAATTCTGGATTAACTGTGATGACGCCGGCGTTGCCGACTACCTTAAGATTTATACCTTGCTCGACAAAGAAACCATCGACAGTCTTGTCGAAAAGCACCAAGAGCGGCCGCAGGAACGCTTAGCCCAAACCAAGTTAGCCGAAGCCGTCACCACCCTAGTGCACGGCGAACAAGCTACCACATTTGCCCAAACGGTAACGGCGTATCTCGTCGGCCAGCAGGCAATCGGCGAAGCCGATGATGAAGTTATTGCCGAGATTCGGCGTAACATCCCGACTGCCCAAGCCGCCGAGACTGGCTCGGTGATCGAGGCGCTGGCGAAGAGCGGCCTGGCCAGCTCCAATAGTGATGCGCGTCGTCTGCTCCAAGCTAACGCCATCGCTGTTAATGGCCAGAAGATTCGGCGCGAGCATTTCGAAGCTGCTGACTTCCAACAGAGTCGTTTGCTACTACGCCGCGGCAAGGCATTTAAAGATACCGCCCTGATTGAGCTTGGTTAATCTGATGAGCTTGATATACTTCTTATAGTAAATCCGGAGTATCCATGCCCAAACCATCTGCCAAATCCACCAAGCCCAACCCTAAAGCCAAGCGCAAGGCCGATCAATACAACGACCCCAAGCACAACTACCTGAAATACTGGCAGGGACGTGAGTATGAGCACGCTGCCGAAGAAATTGCCATTCGCAAATTGCTGCGCGGCCATCATTTCAAAACGGCCGTTGACGTCGGTGGCGGCTATGGCCGACTGTGTCTGCTGTTGGAATTGTATGCAGACGAAGTGACGTTGGCTGAACCGAGCCAACAGCAGCTCGACATCGCCAAGCAGTTTCTCAAAGACCACTCGGAGATTGAGCGCAAACTTATGCAGGCCGATGACCTCAAGTTCGAAGATGGCAGTATTGATCTGTTGACTATGGTGCGGGTTATGCACCATTTGCCCGATCCCAGCCCTGAATTCGGCGAGATTGCTCGAGTGCTCAGCCCTGACGGCTACGCGATTATCGAAGTAGCTAATTATCTGCATATCCGCAATCGCCTCAAGCATCTGGCGCGCCGCGAGCGCATGCCGGTCAAGCCGATTGATATCCGCTCGGCCGCCAATCAGCGCGATGATGAAATCCCGTTCGTGAACCACAATCCCTACACTGTCTTGCGCCAATTAGAGCATGCTGGCTTGCATGTTGAAGCGGCCCTCTCTGTATCCAATCTGCGTAGCGTTCGATTGAAGAAGATTATGCCGCGTGAGGTCATGCTCGGTGCCGAGAAGATTTTGCAGCGGCCTTTGGCGCCGATTTACTTCGGGCCTAGCATATTCTTCTTGGTGCGCAAGACCTCAAATTGACAGGCTTGTTAATCTTTCCTTAAATCGAGCTAAAACTAGTTGCCTTCAGGGTGTGCGCGAACGTATAATGCTTGTATATGAGTAAATCGGATGACCACTATGAAGGTGCCTTGCTAGAAGAGTTGAAGCACACAATGCAGCTCATTCTGGAAGGTACCTCAGCCCTTGCTGGAGTGCCAAAGCGCTTGGCTGCCATAGAGAGCAAGTTCGATGCCTTATTGAGTGAACATGTGTCCATGCGAGTAGTCATCAAAGATCAAAGCAAAACTTTGCACAATCACGAAACCCGCCTAACCAAGCTCGAAACCGCATAGTTCCGTATACTGGGTGCATGACACTCAGCAGTTCAGTAACGGAGATCAAAGGTGTAGGCGAAGCGCAGGCCAAGAAGTTCGCATTGCTCAGCGTTAAGACGGTGAGCGATCTCGCCCAGTATTACCCCCGGCGCTACGAGGATTATTCAACGGTGACGCCCATCAAGGGTTTGCGCCCGGGCGCGGTCACGATTGAAGCCGTCATCAAGCAAGCAGCGGGTCGTTACGTGCGCCGTGGGCTGCACATCACTGAGGCCATTGCTAGCGACGAGACAGGTAGCACCCGATTGATATGGTTCAACCAGCCATATCGGGCAGCTGCGCTGAAAGCTGGCCAAAGCTACTTCATCTCAGGTCAGTACGAGCTGAGCTATCGACGGTTCTCGATTATGAATCCCAGCGTTGAAATGGCCAGCGACCTTCCCGTGAACGCTGCGCGAATCCTAGCCGTCTACCGCGAAACCAAGGGGCTGACATCGCGCCAGATTCGTTTGGCCGTGCAGCAGATTCTGCCGGCCATCAAGAAGATTAAGGAAACACTGCCGCCCGAGATCGTCAAGCAACAAAAGTTACTCAGTCGCTCCGAGGCGCTGAAGCTTATCCACCAGCCGACTTCTTCCGAGCAGCTACAGGCCGCTCAGCGTCGACTGGGTTTTGACGAAGTCTTCCAACTGAGCCTGGCCAGCCTGCTCAACAAGCAGGAGAACCAGCACGAACAAGCCGTCAAAATCACCTATGACGAGCAATTAGCCGTGCAGTTCTCCAAGTCGCTGCCCTTCAAGTTGACTGATGCCCAGCGCCTGGCCGTTATGCGCATTTACAAAGACATTCAGAAAGATCAGCCAATGAATCGTCTGATAGAGGGTGATGTTGGTTCTGGCAAGACAGTCGTGGCCACAATGGCGGCGCTGATGGCTTTGGCTCAGGGGTGGCAGGTGGCGTTGATGGCGCCGACCGAACTACTGGCGCGGCAGCATGCCGACACCATTCACAGCTTGCTTGCGTCGTTGGGGCAGGAGAAGCTGGTTGATTTGCTGGTTGGTAGCCTTAAGGCTCCTCAAAAGGCTCAAGCCCGGGCGGCTATCGCCAGCGGCCAAGCCCAGTTTATTATCGGTACGCAAGCGCTCATTCAGGAGCAGGTGGGTATGCACAAGCTGGCTCTGATTATCATTGACGAACAGCATCGGTTCGGGGTGCAACAGCGTAAGGCATTGATGGCCAAGGCGGGGCATATGCCGCATGTACTCAGCCTAACAGCGACGCCAATACCGCGTTCGCTGGCGTTGACCCTCTATGGCGAGCTTGATATTTCGGTGCTCGCCGATAAGCCGGCTGGCCGCCAGCCGGTACTGACGAAAATTGTTTCGCCGAACTCCCGGGCGCAACTATATAAGAAGCTCGACCAGGAGTTAACCGCTGGCCGCCAAATGTTTGTCGTTTGTCCGCTGATCACTGACTCCGACGTGCTGGAACTCACTTCGACCGAAAAAGTCTACGAGCTGCTCAAAAATCGTGATTTCAAGCACCGTCGAGTCGGCCTCCTGCACGGCAAGCTGAAACCAGCCGAGAAACAGGCTGTCATGGAACAGTTCGTGCAGCGCAAGCTCGACATACTAGTTTCCACCACCGTTATCGAGGTCGGTGTCGATGTGCCGAACGCCAGCATTATGCTGATTGAGAGTGCTGAACGTTTCGGTTTGGCTCAGTTACACCAGCTGCGTGGTCGTGTCGGACGGGATCAACGCCAAGGTTATTGCTATCTTATGTTGAGTGATTCTCAACCGCCAACCCGGCGTTTACGGGCGCTGGAAAGCTCCAATGACGGCTTCAAGCTGGCCGAACTTGACCTTGAACTGCGTGGCCCCGGCGCTATCTATGGCACCATGCAGCACGGCCAACTCGACTTGCGCATTGCCAAGCTCAGCGACACCAAATTAATCGCAGCAGCCCGCTCAGCAGCGCAGGACTTGCTCGATCGGCATGAAAATTTGCTACAATACAAAGAGCTAATGCAACACGTGAACCGCTTACGAGTGGTGACCAATCTTAACTAACAACTAGCAACGGGAGCGTAAAAAATTAGTAACTGGCAAACAGATCATTTTAAAAGTGCTAATAAGCGTGCGCCAATAAGCCAGCGTACTAACCAAAACGGAAGCCGATAATGTATTCCGGTACAACCTTCACGTCATTCTCCGGCCGTGTGCTTGGTGCGCATCAGAAGATTGACCGGGTGGCACGGCGTCAGCTTGAACGACTACTGCCGAGCAGCCATTTCCCGAGTGTGCGCTCGATCCTGCACTTCGAAGGCGGCAATGGCCCGGACGCTATCAAGCGCAAGAGTCCGGCCAAAGACGAACCGTGGCACTACCTGCGCCCCTTTGACGAAACAGATACCCAACTGATTGAACTTATCGAAGAGCACTACCAGATGCTGGTGAAGGCCTTGCGCTGCAAAGACCAGGTGCGTTCGGCCTTCGAAGCCGCTTGGCTAGCCCACGCCATCGTTGATGGATTAACACCGGCGCATCACTATCCCTATGAGGAAAAACTGGTCGAATTATTAAGCGGTAAGAGCATTGCAACCCGGACAACCATCAAAGAGAAAATTCTGATGCCCGGCGAAAACCGCAGCCGCCAGATCAGGAATAACTGGAAAATGTGGGGACCAAAGGGCTTGTTTATCACGCACACTGGCTTCGAATGGGGCGTGGCCATATTGCTGGCACCGATGAGATTGCGCCGCCGGACACAGCCCACCATCGACAAGATCACCAGCTTTGAAGCTCAGCCGCTCGGGTATTGGTTCCGTCAGCTGGCGCAGGACATCGCCCGTCTCGAACTGTACGACGCGTTTTATCAGTCAGGCTGGACAATTCCACTGGCGCGTCGCGTGCGCAGCCAACTAGCACCGGTTCTGATACAGGCCGTGGCGCTGGTGTGGTATGGTGCGGCCAAAGAAGCCGCAGAATAATACAACCGATCACCGAAACGATATACAATAACTCCATGAGAATTATTGCTGGTTACCTCGGCGGGCGCACCATAGCCAGTCCGGGCGGCCACCGCACCCATCCCATGAGTGACAAAATGCGCGGCGCCCTGTTCGGCGTCTTGGGCGATATCAAGGGCCTCAGCGTGTTTGACGCCTTCGCCGGCAGCGGAGCCCTGGCTATCGAGGCCGTCAGTCGGGGTGCCAGTCACGCCGTAGCGATTGAGGTGGACAAAAGAGCCCACACTGTCATCGTAGAGAATATAAAAGCACTCGATCTCGACAGCCGCATCAAAGCCGTTCGCGCTTTCGCCGGCGCCTGGTCTACGCGGCATCAGGCCGAACACTTCGATCTGATATTCGCCGATCCGCCCTATGACAATATCCCGTACCGTGACCTCAAGCATTTGCCACGGCATTTAGCGGACAAAGGCACGCTGGTACTTTCTTGGCCCGGCAACGCCGAACCACTCAAGTTTGCCGGGCTCGAAGCGGTACAAACCAAGAACTACGGCGACGCCCAACTGGTTTTTTATCAAAAAGTTAGCTAAAATACTTCGGTACCAAGCACGACGGGGATGTGGTGGAATTGGTAGACACGCTAGCCTTAGGAGCTAGTGCCGCAAGGCGTGAAGGTTCAAGTCCTTTCATCCCCACCAACCAAGAGTCTAATACTGAGTTGGCGTTTGTCTTTGGTCTTCCTTCTGAGTAGTTTGAGCACCCGCTGGTCGTATTAGAGTCATGCTGTCAGCAAGAAGTAACTCAACGGCAACGTTATTGAGTCGGTACTTTTGCCCAAGGGTGCCGAACTAACTGTAATTCCATATCTACACTTATGGCGCACCTTGCTAGTATTTGCCTGCATAGGTTTTTTATTACCATACCCAACCTCTATACAGATTCGTCTATCATCATTTGAAACAATAAAGTCAGCACCAATATTAGAACTGTCATATGTAATGCTAAGCCCTCCTGCCATATTTGCTAAGCCTTGACGAATCAATATGGATAGATACAGGCCGACAATGTCTTCAAGCAGGTAGCCTTTATAATCGTTGTACGGTGTTACGCTCCCCACGAAATTAAAATACATACTACGATATGCGGATGAAACGAATAAATACTTGGAAGGTTTTGTTGTCTGTGCCTGATGTTGGGCGTACGGATAAATTCTTTGTATCAGGCTTGCTTTTTCGAGCGCATCCATAAGGTTAGTCAGTACGGTTCTATCAATTCCGTGATGTCTTGACAGTGCACTAATGTTGGTAGTCGACGAACTTGCTAATGTGTAAAGCAGAGGACTGACCTTTTTGATTGTCGGGAAGTCAAAATTGCCAAGCGCACGTAAATCTTTGTTGGCGATAGTTGTAATAATCTGAGCTATTTGCTGATATATGTATTGCTCGTTATCGTTATACGTAAGAGTGAAGGGTAAGTTTGCGTACTTTATGTATTTATCAATGTCCTGCTGGCTAACGTCTGCCCAGTAACTCTTAACACTCTCTCTGAGCTCGAGTAAGTGCCGATAGATTGAATCTAAGTCCTCGCCCTGATAGATTATTTCACGAATTCTTGCACCTAATCCAGCTATGGGTCTTTTGCCATCTCTGAGGAGTAAGTACTCAGTGAATGACATGGGATGGAGTGTTTCGGACAGTATTCGACGGGCTGTATCGCTGTCCAGCGCTTTTTTAATTTCAGACACGGAAGAGCCGGTACTGACTACAAAAATATTGTCGCTTCTGTCAGTGAGAGTTTTTAGCGATAGCGCCCAATTGGGGTCAAAGTGGACTTCATCCAGAAAAATGTATACCGGCTCTTCCAGCTCCTCGTACGCCAGCCCGAGTATTTTCTCGTAAGCTTGAGCAATTTCTTTGACCCCAATCTCGAGCGTGTCCTTGGCGTTATCGATAGAGATAAATATTTTACGAATCGGCTCACACCTGATTGACTGAAACAACTGGGAGATCATCGTAGTCTTCCCGACGCCACGCAGCCCTAAAATCGCTATCCATCGTGGGTCTTTGCCGGCTTGAAAGTTTCTAACAAGTAGCTGTAGTTTCAAGATTGCGCTTCGCCGAGGAAAAATTTTGCCGGTAACCCTGTCTCTGATCGAGTTCTTGGTACGCACATCACTAATCGCTAGCTGTTTCTTTACGTATGCCTCGATTTCTTGATTGCTAGCCATCCACTAATAGTAAGCCTCTAATTGCCTTAAAGCAAGTACTTGCCGATTTGGATCGGCAAGTGGGCATCTGTGTATAACTTCCATCTGTTATTTACGGCCACAGCTTGTTATGCACAAGTACAATTGTTGATGAATGCCGCTATGTGGGTAACTACCTTGAAGGGCCGATCTATTGTGGCTAGATCACCTCCACTGTAAGCTAGGCGTATGTCTCGACAGCACCACGTCATATATGTACCCGGCATCATGGATAATGTGTTCCACGTCCAGAGCATAGTTATCAAAAGCTGGCGACTGTACGGCGTGCGCGGGCACTGTCACGTCATGCCATGGCGCGGTAGCGAAGAAGACTTCAAGACGAAATTTCAATATCTTCTAGACGAAATCGATCGATACGCAGCCCAAGGTCATTACGTCTCTCTAGCGGGTGCTAGTGCCGGAGCGAGCGCGGTGTTGAATGCATACATTGAGCGGCCCAAACAGGTAAGCGGAGTCGTATTGCTGTGCCCCAAGATCAACCGCCCGGAAGCGGTCAGCCCAAAAACCTATGCCGACAACCCCGCATTCAAAGAGTCACTTGCATTGCTGCAACGTAACTCGGCTCAGCTAGCCACGCCCGCCAAATCCGAGCACATCCGCACATATTATTCGCCTACCGATATAGTTGTTCCGCACGCAGATGCGGTCATTCCCGGTGTGCAAGAGGAGCGCCTACCGGCCATCAAGCACGGACACGCCATTGTTTACGGTATAACCCTAGGCGCTCCGAGTCTTATCGGTTTTCTCAAGCGGCAGGCGAAGCATATTAAATAATTTAAGTTTTTGGGCATAATCAGTTGGCAGGCGGACTAATGGCGCGTAAAATTAAGTGACCATGCATACCAGTCAGCTGCTCACCAAACAGGATGTCGAAGAGATTGTCGGCCGCATAGTCGGTCAAGTCGTTGGCGACGCCTTGCAGCTTATCTCTGAACGCTTCGACGCTGTTGATAAGCGCTTTGACAGAATCGAAGCCCGCTTAGATCGCTTGGAAGACAAACTCGACCGAACGGCAGCCATCGTTGACCTGCACGCTGTCGATATACGAGCATTACGGCACCGGGCTGTGTAAGTTTGATGTTTGACCTCATATGGTATAATATATCCTGATTATGAATACGTTCACTAACCAGCATCATCTGCATCTTCTGCCGGAGCGAGTCGGTTAGTTCTCTTTTGCCTCAAAAAGCTTAGACGCCGGACATCGTTCCGGCGTTTTTAGTAGCGAATAAATTGTAATAGATGAAAGAGAGTGAGTAATGTTGCCGAAGCGCGTCATCCCATGCCTGGACATTGACAAAGGCAGAGTAGTAAAAGGGGTCGAATTTACGGATATGCAGGAAGTTGGCGATCCGGCGGTAATGGCCCAGGGCTACGAAGCCGCTGGAGCGGATGAACTGGTGTTTTTGGACACTACGGCCACGCTGGCGTCGCGCGCCATACTAACGGACATTGTTCGGCGGACGGCCGCCAATGTCTTCATACCGTTTACTGTAGGCGGTGGCGTTCGATCAGTGGCTGATGCGCAAGCTTTGCTCGAGGCTGGCGCTGACAAGGTAGCCGTTAACTCCGCAGCCCTAGCCGACCCGGAGCTGCTCAATCAGTTAGCATCACGTTTTGGCAGGCAGTGCGTCGTCGCTGCTATTGATGCTAAGCGAGACGATCGAGGAGGCTGGGAGGTCTATGCTGCGGGCGGCAGGAGCGCGACTGGTCGTCAGGCTTTGGCATGGGCTTCAGAGACGGTGCAGCGAGGCGCGGGCGAAGTGTTGCTGACCAGTATTGATCGTGACGGCACGCAAACCGGCTACGACCTCGACCTTACCAGGGCGTTGACGAAGGTGTTGCGGGTGCCGGTAATTGCTTCGGGCGGTGCGGGGGAGCTAGAGCACTTCAGTCAGGCAATTAACGACGGGGGTGCTGAGGCGGTGCTGGCGGCTTCGCAGTTTCATACAGGCCAGATGGGTATTGCAGCGGTGAAAGCCAGCCTTAGCGCCCAGGGTATTCCCATTCGTCCCACGGGAGCTGACGCTGAGTATCCGGTGGAACAATTGCAGACTACTGCCACAAGCCCGAATATCGCCATTGTCGACTACGGTGTCGGCAACCACTACTCGATACAGAAAGCGCTGGAGCGTGTCGGAGCGCGTGTTACCAAGACTGGTGATGCTCGGGAGCTGGCCGGTTCAGATGGTATCGTGCTGCCTGGGGTCGGTGCTTTCCAGCCAGCAATGCAGCGCTTACAAGAGGATGGCGTGGCGGAGATTGTGCAACTGCAGGCGGCAGCCGGAAAACCCATTTTGGGGGTCTGTCTCGGCGAGCAGCTGCTGTTCGACGGCTCATATGAAGCGGGCTGGCGTGCCGGCCTGGGCCTGCTACGTGGCACCGTACAGGAGATAACGATGCCGATTCGACCGAATATCGGCTGGCGTGAAGTGTCTGTTAAACGGCGTAATCCATTAACGGATACGCTACCTCAGAACTCGTATCTCTATCACCTTCACGGATATGCAGCGCATGCTGAAGCCGTTACGGATGTTGCGGCGGTCACACACTTGCCTCACGTCGAGGCTCCAGCATATGAGATCCCGAGTCTAGTGCGTCGTCAGGATGTGTATGGCGTGCAATTTCATCCCGAGAAATCCGGTCGGGCGGGGCTGGAAATACTCCGGCGGTTTGTCGGGGTATGCGCGTTAGCAAACAATAAGTAATACATTTGAAAGGATATAATTATGTACGAAAAAGCGAAGTTCAATCGTCTGCTCGTCCCCAAGGGCGAGAACAAAAAATCAGTAGTAACGTTCTTAAGGCGCCACGGGCTACCCATTCCCGATCTGCCGAAGGAGTGTCTTCACGGTCTCAATACAGGGGCAGCGCGTCGGCTTTCGGCGGGATAAGGATATTCCTAAGCTGGTTGGGCGGCGCGTGAACTGCCTCGGCTTTGTGGGTAGTGACGCACTGGTGGAAACCGACGCCAGCGTGCGGCGCGGTCTCGAGACAAATCCTATCTTCCCACTAGTCGCCCGTTTCGCAATCGCGGCGCGGGCAGAAGAGGTTGAGCAAACCACCCAGCGCCTGCGCAACAAAACACCGTTAACTATTGCCACCAGTAACCCGCGTCAGCTTGAAATAACGGCGGCGCGGTATGGTTTTCGCCTGCGCGAGATTGTGGTGCTGGGCGGGGCGGTTGAGAGTGCGCCGGATGATGATCCCGAGATTGACGCCGTGTTCGATATTGTCAGTAGCGGCAAAACTATGCGCGCCAACAACCTCAAGATCATTGCGGACAATTTGCAAGTACTAGCAATTACTGCCGTCTGGAAGAAGCCGACGAATTAGTTTAAGATAAGGAGAAGATTATGGCACTGTCGACACAACCGTATAAGGGCGCCCGGGATTTTTACCCGCCGGACAAACGTTTGCAGAAGTATATGTTCGGCAAGTGGCGTGAGGTCGCCGAACGCTTCGGTTACGAAGAATATGATGCGCCAATCCTGGAGCCGCTAGAAATTTATCTCGCCAAAACCGGCCAGGAAATCGTCAATGAACAAACCTATGTCTTCGAAGACCGGGGCGGCCGCAAGGTGGTTATCCGGCCCGAGATGACACCGACGGTCAGCCGAATGGTGGCTGCCAAGCGCCAAGAGCTGGCCTGTCCGCTGCGCTGGGATAGCATCCCGAATCTG
>DAINPB010000017.1:0-24640 GCA_036743655.1 Candidatus Saccharimonadota bacterium | reverse complement strand
CGACCTCGTGCTATCCTCCAGTGGCGCCGAAGCAAAGGGCGTCAAAACCGGCCCCAACACGCTGCACATTTCGTACTGTCACTCCCCGACACATTACTATTGGATTCGTAGCGACGAATACTTGGAACGTCCCGGCTTTCCGCGCGGCTTCAACTGGCTGGCTAAGCTCAGTCTCAAACTCCTGCTCGGCCCGCTGCGGCGCTGGGATTATCGTGCTGCTCAGCGACCCGATGTACTCATCGCCAACTCGACACACACCCAGGCCATGATCAAACGCTACTACCGCCGCGACGCAAACATCATTTTCCCGCCCGTTGAAACCGCTCGCTTCAAGTTCACCGGCAAGCCACCGCTCAGACACGGCTTTGTTATCGCTGGTCGGCAAACCCCCTACAAACGCATCGGCCTGGCCGTCGAAGCCTGCAATGAATTAAAAGTACCCCTCGTCGTCATCGGCGACGGCCCTGACCACAAACGGCTCGAGAAGCTGGCCGCTCGTAACGTCACCTTCCTGACCAGTGTTAACGATTATGATATCGTCGATCACTTTCAGTCAGCACTAGGTTTTATCATGCCCAATATGGATGACTTCGGCATTGTAGCTGTCGAAGCCATGGCCGCCGGCACGCCGGTTATTGCCTTTCAAAAAGGTGGCGCCCTAGATTATATTATCCCGGGCAAAACCGGTCTTTTCTTCGACAAGCAGACCGTCAAAGGCCTAATAAAAGTCCTGGAAACCGCCCTCACCAAGTCATTCGACTACGAAGCCATCACCGAACACGCTAACCAATTCTCAACCGCAAACTTCCAGAAGCATATGCGAGCCGCCATAGCCACGTACGCAAAGGACAAGCGTTAGTTATGTGCGGCATTGCCGGTTGCGTCGGCCATGAACAGGCTCCGGAGTTTGTGGTTGGAGCTTTGGAAGCGCTGGAGTACCGCGGCTATGATTCGGCCGGCATCGCCTTCGAGACAGAGTGTGGCATCGATATAGTCAGAGCTATTGGACGACCGGAGAACGTTCGGCGACAGCTAGCCGAAGTCCCGCACCAAGGCAGTTCTGATACCGCGATTGGCCACACGCGCTGGGCAACGCATGGCAAAGTAACCCTGCAAAACACCCATCCGCACACCAACACAGCCGGTACGATTGCATCGGTTTGCAATGGCAACATCGAGAACTACGCAGCGTTGAAGTCAGAGCTCATAGACAATGGTTACGAATTCTCCTCACAGACCGACACCGAGGTTGTTCCGCATTTGTTCGACTACTACTTGCGCGAGGGCGCCGAGCCAGACGAAGCCTTCATCAATACTATGCGCCGGCTAGCAGGGGCTTACGCCATCGTTGCGCTCTGTGCAGAACTTCCCGGCACCGTGTACGCCGCCAAGGTCGGCAGCCCGCTAGTGGTCGGCGTCAACAGTCACGAACATTTTGCCGCTTCTGATCCGGCGGTTTTCGTTGATCATACTGACAAGCAAGCCGTATATCTTGAAGATTATGACGCGGCCAAGCTGTCGAGAGATGGCTGGGGGATAATCAGTTCTCGGAACGCGGCCAGCGCCATTCGCCAGCCCGAGGACATTGACAGTATTTATCAGCGAACTGAGAAGGGCGACTTCGCCGATTTTATGCTCAAAGAAATTTATGACTCCCCCGAAACGGTTCGCTCAGCAACCAGAGGCCGCGTCAGGCCAAATGAAAACATTATTAAACTCGGCGGCCTAGAGTCAGTCGAAGGCCGCCTCAAAGACATTGAGCGCATCATTATCGTCGCCTGCGGCACTTCCTATTATGCCGGGCTCATTGGCGAGTCGCTGATAGAAGAGATTGCCGGTATCCCGGTTGAGGTCGAGTTTGCCTCAGAATTTAATTACAGAACGCAGCCCCTCAAAAAACACACTGCTGTGCTCGCCATATCCCAATCCGGCGAAACCGCCGACACCATTGCTGCGCTCAAGAAAGCCGAAGCCCATGGATTGCTCAGACTGGGTGTCGTCAACACGCCGGGCTCAACGATTTCCAGAATGACTGAGGCCGGTGTGTACTGCCAGGCCGGGCCGGAAATCTCGGTGGCCAGTACCAAGGCCTTTACCTCGCAAGTGACCGTCCTGACCGAAATCGCCATGTCGCTCGCCAAGGAGAGCAGCAAGCTCAACCACCAGCTTATGGAGGAATTGACCAATCTCCCCGAAAAAATCGAAGCCATATTAGCAGATACTTCGTCCATCGAAGCGGCCGCCAAGAAGTACGCCCACTATACCAACTTCTTGTTCATCGGCAGAGGCTATAACTATCCTAACGCCTTGGAGGGTGCCCTCAAGCTTAAAGAGATCAGCTATATTCACGCCGAAGGCTATGGTGCTGGTGAAATGAAGCACGGACCCTTGGCCATGATTGACGAAGACTTCCCCACGCTAGCTATTGCCACCAACAGCCACCAACTCCCCAAGACCATGTCCAACATCGAAGAGATCAGAACCCGCGAAGGCCCGGTGCTAGCACTCGCTACAGAGGGCAATGAGGCGATTGCGCGCGTGGCCAGCGATGTCCTGTATGTGCCGGACAGCCTGGAGCAAACACAGCCCATCCTCAACGGTGTGGTTTTGCAGTTATTCGCCTACTACATAGCAGTGGAGAAGGGGCTAGACATTGATCATCCCCGCAATCTGGCAAAATCGGTTACAGTGGAGTAGGCTGGCCTAGGCCTCGCTGTGTCGACTCCCCAAATTTGGCACAAACTTACCGCTACTCGTGACTAGCGGTTTCCAAAACCTTTAACAACTGCGCAATGTAACCCTCGGGAGTAACTGCCTTGTTCGCTAGTTCATCCGCATGAACTTGCGATGAGGCATTGGAGTAAACCCGAAACTGCGGCGCATTCCCCGAAGGCCGCAAATGAATAACGTCGCCAGAAGCAAAGTGCAGTCGCAGTCCGTCAGTGCTATCTAGCTGCTCGACAGCACCAAGCGGCGTCCCGCCAAAGACAGTAGTAGCTAGACGCTGCATGGCATCAGTGTCGGTGGACAGACTGCGAAAAGCCGCGATTTGGTCAGGGTCAATATTGTCAATTAAGCTGGAGCTCGTAAAACGACGTGGTAGCTGCGCGAACAATTCAGAAACCGTAAGACCTTTTTGCTGAGCCGCTAACAAGGCGCAGACGATCGGCAGCGCCGCATCTCGTGTCGGCAAGGCCTTGAGCGGTTGGCCGTTCAGCGTGAGGTCACTGCCGAGCAAGAAACCGCCGTTTACCTCCCACGAAGTCAGCGGGGTCAGTGACTGGTCAGCGGCTTGCATGGCCGCAATTACGTACGGCGAGCCGACCTTGGTATGCGCAAGCGTAACGCCTTTGGCCTCGCAGAATGCATCGACCGCATCGTTGCAACTGATGGGCACGGCAGCGAATTTCGCGCCCAAATAATCCGCAACCACGGCACCCAATACATCGCCGGGATGAAACCTGCCTGTTTCGTCAATCACAAACGGCCGGTCGCTATCGCCATCGGTCGAAATAATAGCAAAGGCCTGCGGATACTCCTGGCTCAGTTTTTGAAACAAGGCCTGATCCTCGGCGCGGATATGCTCGGTGTCGATAGGGATAAACACTTCTGATCGTTCAACAGCCACCACTGACGCACCCAGAGCCTTGAACAAATTCACGAAAAAGTCACGGCCAACGGCACTGTGTTGATAGACGACCACTTGTTTACCCGAGAAACTGTCGGCGTCGAATACGCTGGTGTAGCGCCTAAGGTAACTCATCTCAATATCCGGATCCACAGCAGGTAGCACTGGTAATGACTTGAGGCTGCCGCTATTGTCGAAAGCCGAGGTTTCTAGAGACGCTTCGTATACAGCTTGGCGCACCTTGGCGACATGTTGCTGCATAATTGGTTCGTCGGTTTTGAGCAACTCGCCGACCAGCCGGTAGAATTTGATACCGTTGCGATCGGCTGGGATGTGACTGCCGGTCACCACAATACAGGGAGCATTGTGCTGCAGCGCATAGTACGCCAAGGCTGGCGTCGGTACCTTGCCGCCATTCACCACCTTGAAGCCGCTGTCTTCAATGGCAGCGACCATCACCGCCATGATGCGCGGGGTGCTGTCTCGTAAGTCACCGGCCAGATACACGGTAGCACCGGCAGCTAGCTGATCCTGCTCTTTCAAAAATTCCAAAAAGCCAGCAGCGTTTATGTAGCACTCCAGCTCACTCATATCACTAACCAGACCGCGCAAACCTGAGGTCCCGAAGGCTAGGGCAACCGGCTTATGCGTCAGGCTTTCGATTAATTGCACGGTTTATTTCCCGAGGCGTTTGCTGACATCACCGACTTTTTGAGCTAAGTCCTTGCGCACTACCAGAATGCCGGCAGGCGTGTTGATAACCACGCAGTTATCCAAGCCAATGATGGCCAGCGGCTTATCTTCGAGATTTTGGACAAGCGTATTCTCGACATCTTCTAACGCAACATTGCCGCTGGTGTGATTACCATCCGCATCAGAACCGATAGCTTTGGCAATATCGGAGAACGAGCCGAGATCCATCCAGTCAAATGACGCCGGTAGTACCAGCAGATCTTTAACTTTTTCGATCAAGGCATAGTCAATTGAGTTGCTCTGAAAGGCCAAGTACGTTTTTTCGTAGTCTTCAGGTGTAGCGGCAGCCAGCTGTTGATAGTCGGCCATCAGCTCCGGCGCACAATCATTCATGGCTTTCTTGAAGGTGTTAATCGAGCCCACGAAGTAGCTGCAATTCCACAAGTAATTGCCGCTGTTCATATACTCCAACGCCGTGCTGTGATCGGGCTTTTCCTTGAAAGAATGTACGTTAAATATAAAGGCCTGCTCATCGAGCAGTTCGTCTTTTCGGATATACCCAAAGCCCGTGGCCGGGTGATCCGGCTCGACGCCAAGCAGGACAATGCGGCCGTTTTTTTGAGAAGCATCAGCTGCCAGCCCAAAGCTATGCACAAAACCGCGTGTATCACGCACATAATGATCGGCCGCCAGGAATGCTATCGGCTCGTCGACACCCTCAGTCTTAGCGATGTGCACCAGCGAAGCCAAGATACAGCTGGCGGTGCCGCGACGGGCCGGTTCCACGACGTAGGCACTGTCCGGCAGCTCCGGCAATTGCTCTTTGACGTGCTGGATGTGGCCAATTTCGCTGGCCACATAAATCTTGTCGGTTAACTGTTGGGCCCGCTTATAAGTATTCTGCAGTAACGAATAATGGTCGCCGTTAATTTTGAGCAAATGTTTCGGGTAATCAGGCGTAGACAGCGGCCACAGCCGCGTTCCAGAACCTCCCGCAATAATCACAACTATCATTACTTGCATGATAGCAAAAAAATAAGCTACCTCATAAAGCTTGCTATACTATAGCCGTATGAAAATTCTTGCGACCGGGGGTGCTGACAGCAACGAGAAGGTTAGTATTACTACACTTACTAACTATTGCGCGCTCCCTGAACCCATCTTTCACACAATCTATTCACCCAGCCAAAGCGGCGGCGCAGACCAAGCAAGCCTAAGTACCGCCCAAGGGCACCCCCAGGAAGGACACTAAGAAAATGAAAGGCATCATCCTAGCCGGCGGCTCCGGCACGCGCTTGTACCCCATCACCATAGCCGTTAGTAAGCAGCTGATCCCGATATACGACAAGCCGATGATTTACTATCCGCTCAGCACGCTCATGAGCATCGGTATTCGCGACATCTTGATTATTTCTACGCCGCGCGATTTGCCGCACTTCGAGCAACTGCTTGGTTCGGGCGAGCAGGTTGGCTGCAATTTTACCTACAAGATTCAGGAGGAGCCGCGTGGGCTGGCCGATGCCTTTATCGTGGGCGCCGACTTCATTGGCCAGGATAAAGTAGCGATGATTCTAGGCGATAATATCTTCTACGGCGCCGGTCTCGAAGAGAAATTGCAAGCACTCACCAACGTCGATGGCGCGGTCGGGCTAGCTGCTCAGGTAACGGACCCGGAACGCTACGGCGTCTATGAATTCGACAAGAATATGCAAGTTCTCTCCATCCAGGAGAAGCCGACACGGCCATTATCGAACTACGCCAACACCGGCCTCTACTTTTGCGACAATGACGTCGTCGAGATTGCCAAGCACGTCAAGCTCAGCCCCCGCGGCGAAATCGAAATCACCTCCGTGCTCGACGCCTACTTGCAGCGCGGCAAGCTCAAAGTCTGCCTACTGGAACGCGGTACCGCCTGGCTGGACACTGGCACCTTCGGCTCCATGAACGACGCCAGCGAGTACATCCGCGTCATGGAAAAACGCACCGGCATAAAGATCGGCTGTATCGAAGAGGTCGCTTATCGGCAAGGCTTTATCTCCAAGAATCAGCTGGCGGCCATAGCCAAGTCGCTCAAGAAGTCCGGCTACGGAAACTACCTAACCAGCCTCTTGGACTAATCACTGTATGGGCTGAGTCGCTCCTGTTTCATCTGTGGTATTATTACTGGGAATAAATGACGACTCCTAAGAAAATTTCTATAGTTGGGCTGGGCTATGTGGGTTTACCGCTGGCTTTGCTGACGGCCAGCAAAGGCTTTGAAGTCGTGGGCGTCGACCTGGACAAAGACAAAATAGCCGCCATCAACGAACGCCGCGATCCCATTGGCGACAAGTACATAGCCGATAATATCGCCTCGACCACACTGCAGGCCGCCGACAATTTTGACGCTATAGCCACCAGCCAGATCACCGTAATCTGCGTTCCTACACCCGTCAAAAACGGCTACGTCCCCGACCTGACACCCCTCAAAAGCGCCGTCGAGCTGGTCGCTGAGCGCATGACGAAGGGCGCCTTAATTATCGTTGAATCGACCATCAATCCCGGCGTCTGCGACGAAGTCGTTATACCACTACTGGAGCACAAGTCCGGCCTCAAGATTAATCAGGATTTCTACGTCTCACACTGCCCGGAGCGCATCAATCCCGGCGATACCAAGTGGTTTGTCGAGAACATTCCGCGCGTGGTTGGCAGCAGCAATGACGAGGGCCTGAAGCTGACCGTAGCATTCTACGAAAGAGTCATCGACGCCCAAATCAAGCCAATGGCCACCATCAAAGAAGCCGAAGCCGTCAAGATTGTCGAGAACTCGTTCCGCGATGTGAACCTGGCTTTCGTGAATGAGCTGGCCATGTCCTTCACCAAATTAGGCATTGACGTCAAGAACGTCATCGACGGCGCCGCCACCAAACCCTTCGCCTTCATGCCACACTATCCAAGCGTCGGCGTCGGCGGGCACTGCATTCCCGTCGATCCGTATTACCTGATTGAGTATGCTCGAGGCTATGACTTCGAGCATGAATTCTTGTCGTTGGCACGCGCTATCAACAATCATATGCCGGAATTCACCGTGGAACGGCTGATTGACGGGCTCAGCGAGGCAGGGCTAGCCATAAAAGGCGCGAAAGTTGCCGTACTCGGTCTTTCCTACAAAGCCAATGTCGCCGACGACCGCGAAAGCCCCTCTTACAAGCTGATAACCATTCTCAAGGAAAAAGGCGCCAAAGTCGCAACGTTTGATCCCTACTTATCAGCCAAGTCTTCAGCCAGCAGCCTGGAGGAAGTGCTCATGAACCAAGATGCCGTAGTACTAGCCACCAGCCACCGCGAGTTCCAAGCTATCGATCCCAAGCAGCTCAAAGTCAAGGTCTTCGTAGACGGCAAGAACGTCTGCGACGCCTCGAGCTTCACGCAAGCAGGCATTATCTATCGGGGCATTGGCCGCTAAGTTTTGGTCTTGTAGTCTACTAGTTTTTGAATGCCGTCGTCCATAGATGTCAGCGGGCGACCGAGGAGCTTATTCATCTTGGCAGCGTCCGGCTGGCGGCGCGTCATATCACCTTCTTTAAGAGCCGGTAGGTGCACTATTTTGGATTTTGAGTCGGTGATCTTGATTAACTTGGCGGCCAGGTCGACGATGGTAATTTCGGCGTCACTGCCAATGTTTACCACATCATTGAGGGCGTCTTTGCTTTGGAGGGCGTTGATGGTTGCTTCGACATTGTCGGCGACATAGCAGAATGTCCGGGTTTGCAGGCCGTCACCGTAGACCGTTATATCTTGGTCTTTCAAGGCGGCGGTGAGGAATTTGGTCATAACGAAGTCATTGCTCTGGTGCGGGCCGAATGTATTGAAGAAGCGGAAGATGGTGTAGTCCAGGCCGAACTCCTCCTTGTATGATCGCAGGAAGCATTCGCCGATGTTCTTGACGACAGCGTAGGGCAGGCGCGAGTTCAGCGGTGTGGTTTCTTCGTGTTGCGGCAGCTCTACTGGTTCGCCGTAGACTTCTGAGGAGGAGGCATAGAGGACGCGTTTGACGCCGGTGTTCTTCGACAGTTCCAGGATGTTTTTGATGCCGTCGATGTCTTCCAGCACCATGACCGGGTTTTGCAGGGTTCTGGCAACACCCACGACGGCGGCATAGTGATAGACGTAGTCGAAACCACCAGCGTAGAAAACGCTCGAGATATCGTGAAAATTATTAACACTGGCTTTGACGAATCTGAGGTTCGGCCGCTTCGATAAATACTTGGCATAGCCGGTCAGTAAGTTGTCGACTACCGTAACTTGGTTATCCGGATCCTCCGAAAGCTTGGCGGCCAAGTTGCTGCCGATGAAGCCTGCACCGCCGGTGATCAAAAATTTAGTCATGCTTTTCCCTTCTTCATACGTATTACATTCATCTAATTGTTGCGATAACTGATCGAGTGTGCGCTCAGATTGGTGATGTCAATCGGGCTGCTTACAGTGATTGTAACATTGGGGCTGGCCGTATTTATAACAATGTAGTTGTTCTGGGTAGCCGTCACTACATCTGTCCACACGACCTGATTGTCGGCTCGCAAGGTTAGGCGAGCTGGTTTGGCTAGATACGGCACCACGTCAAAAGCAATCTCGTAATTACCGGTTGCGGCGCTGGTGCCGTTTGGCCTATCTACCTGCAGCACGCCGGGAATACTGAGCACGTGGTGGCTGATTTGCTGGTCGTCAACGGTCGCCGTGTTGAAGCCTTTTTGAGCCACTAAGGCCACCACCCGTGGCGCAACGTCAGCAGTTAATTTATAAGAGTAAATTGGCGGCAGTCCGAGCTTCTTATCAGTCGTATCAACTGACCGGTACGTCGCGAGCCCGGGCAGTCCATCGGCATTCAGGCCAAATGTCGTCACTACGTCGACGCCGCGCGTCTTGAGAATACCTAGCGTCTGCACATCAGCCAGCCCGGCAATACTCTGACTAAACGGCGACTGACTGGTTGCCGAATCGTTAGCGTTGAAGAGATTCTTATGATGATACTGCTGGAAGGTGAAGCTTGATGGCCCGTATTGCTGCGCCAGAATGGGGTACTCTGCAATGGTTCGGACGCTTGAATCTCGGGCTATCTGGTGGTAGACCTGCGGAGTGTCGCTGACGATGTTGCCGTTGTGGAGTGGCAGTGTCGGCAGGTACTCCAGAAATATAACCACACTACAGAGCAAGATCAGCCCAAAATAACGCGACGGTCGCCAGCTCTTAGTAATGACGTACAGCCCGAGCGCCGCCAAGGTGACCGCCAGCGGATCAATTGCCAAGAAAATCCGAGCCGGCACCCGCCAGTTGTGCGTCACCTTGAGCAGCAGATCAAACGGCGCCGGTAGCACATGTCCATGCAGCGTAAAGTGCGCTTCGAGCGAAAACAAAACCGTAATCACCAAGCAAAACCCAAGGATTCCCGTCAGTGATCCATACGTGATATTGTCCCGCAGCACCAGCTGCCGAACCCGCCGACGCGTGCTGTAGGCAAGCACCACGACGACCAGAACTACCACGGTGATACCCAGATACAGCGTGTTTTCACTAGGGTTCGAGTAATGCTGTTCAGTAGCCGACGCCCGCCAGTTAACATACGCACTTGGTAGCAGCGGATTATTCAGCGGCGGCAGCAGGAACTCCACTGGCCGGGCACCGTACTCCATAGTTTCAATCTGGATATTGCCGCGAGCCATTGTTAGCGTGCGGCTTATGTCGGCACCGTGAATTTTTTGGACTATCAGAATCGGTACGACGAGCACCAGGACTGCCAGTCCAAACAGTACGATGTAGCGAAACTGCTGCTTCACATTCCGCCAAAACCGCCAGTATGAAAAACTAATGCCGATCAAACCCTTCTTAACCGCAATCGGCAACGTCCCGCGCAGCAAATTAGCCCCAAACAAGCCCGCCGTCAGCAAAGCCGCGATCAGCACAAAATACCCATCCATATACATGGCAAAAGCAGTGACCAGCGCAAACAAACCCAGCCGTTTATACGATGGCCGCTGCACAAACCACAAGAAGGCCCACAGCATACCCGCAAACACCCCGCCAAACATATAAATAATATGACTATGCGATTTGAACTGATAGTACGGCACGAACGCCGCCGCATACCCGGCGAAGTAAGCAATAGTCTGTTTCCTGAGCAACCACTTAATCAGCCCGAACATCACCAGCGCCGTCGACATATAGGCCAGCAAGATCATCAGATTGACCCCGCAAAGCGGTGAGGTCAGTGCCGCCAATGCCCGATACGGCATATCAAACGTTTCAGAAGTTATATATTGCGGCCGGTTGAGCGACTCGCCTATTGGATAATTGCTCTTATGGGTCGATGTCCAGCTGAGGCCATTACCGCTCGCCCACTGGAACCACGCCACGCCACCGGTAGTATCACTATTAAAAGCCGGGCTAGCCACATTGCAGCTCTGAACGGCAGAACCCGCATAAAACCAAGAGATCAGGAAGAAAACAAGCGCGGCGGTAAGCCATTGCAGCCAGTTCTGGCGATACCATTTCTTGAGGTCAAGAACGAAGCTACGCAGTCCATCAGTCAGCATACGACTCCTATTGTATACTATCCAAAGGGCAACTCCACCTTGGCGGCACGGAGGGTCAAGCGTAGTGCAACCGGAACAGCATCAGCTGTCCCGCGTGTAACGCACTCCGTGGTGGCAAGGTGTCGTTGCCCGTCAGAGGTCTCACTACCTATTACTATTTATGACAAAACATTTCACGCAACTTTATAAACGTCATCTATTTGTGTGGAGCAGCGCTCTATTCGTAGCGCTCTCGCTGATTGCGGCCACGCTTAACTATGCGTATTATCCGGTTATTGCCCATATTTTGTCGCCGAGTAACTTCGGTGCAGCGCAGGTATTGATTGCCTTGTTGCTGCAGGTTGGGTCGATTTTTTCAGGGCTTAATCTGGTGGTTATTTTCTTGGTGCAGAAGCTAAGCCCCGAGAAGTCACGCCAAGCTATCGAAACATTACAAAAGCTGACAATCTCGTTCTTTGCCGCCTTGATCGTCATCGTAATCCTCGGCCAAAACGTGCTGCTACGCTTCCTGCACCTGGACAAACGACTCTACCTATTCATTGTAGCGCTCGATTTGCTGACCGTTATTCCATTCATCCTGGCGTATGGCAACCTTCAAGCGCACAAACGCTTCTTCGCGGCCGGCAGTTTGCAGATCACCATGGTTGGCACCAAGCTGGTGCTCGGCTTCGCCGCGACGAGCCGTTGGGGTGTGGTGGGCGCTTTGCTCGGCTTCAGTCTTGGCCAAGTCTTCGGTGTGGCACTGTATTGGCTGGTCAGCAAGCTGCTGCGGATAGCTGTTTGGGATCACAGTATCTTGTATGCTTTGACGCCGCCGCGACGACAAGAGCTAGCGCAGCTACGGCCATTGGCCGGCTCGATTGGGTCTATCTTCGTTGTTAATGTGCTGCTGGTGCTGTTCATATCGTTCGATATCATTTCTGCCCGTCACTACTTTGGAACATTAACCAGTGGATTGTACGCCGGAGCATCTACACTGTCCAACGCCATTATTTTCGTCTGCGTGCCGCTGATTGGGGTACTGCTGCCACACTTGCATACCGGCCAGCTTCGGCTGAGCAGAAAGGTGTTGTTCCGAACCAGTGGCATGGTGCTATCGTGCGGTCTGTTTGGCACGGCGGTGTTTGCATTGTTTCCCCGTCCGCTACTCTCCATCTTCGGCAGTCAATACACCAGCTTTGCTTACTTGCTCTGGCGGCTCGGTGTACTGATGGCACTACTGTCGCTCATTACACTACTGCTGCAAGTAAGCGCCTTCTACAGAAGCAAGCAAACCGCCCTTATCTGCCTAGCCGCCCTCGGCGGACTTATCGCTCTAGTTATGTCGCATCATCAATCGCCGCGTGCGATGGTTTCGGCACTGACGTGGGGTTTTGCTATCATAGTAGTGATCAGCTTAGTGCAAATCTGGCAAGTGTATGGCTATAAACAAGACTAAAGACATCGAACTCTCCGTAATTGTGCCTGTTTTCAACGAGGCGATCGGCTTGGAGCATTTTCACCAAGCGCTGCTCGGTCTCCTAAAAACCCAATCGCTGACGTACGAACTTATCTACGTCGACGACGGCAGCACCGATGGCTCAACCGCCATTATCAAGGATTTAGCCCGCAAAAATGCTCAGCTCAAACCAATCTTCCTCTCCCGCAATTTCGGCAAAGAAGCAGCCACCACTGCCGGCCTGCACGCCGCCCACGGCCGAGCAGCCATTATTGTTGACGCCGATGGGCAACATCCCGTCGAGCTTATCCCGAAGTTCATCAAGGAGTGGCGGGCTGGCGCCCACGTCGTCGTCGGCATCCGCACTGCCAACCAGAAGGAAGGTTTCATCAAGCAAGGCGGCTCAAAATTATTCTACAAAATGCTGTCTCTGCTCGGCGTCAGCGGCGTCGTACCAGGCTCAACTGACTTCCGCCTCATCGACCGTCAAGTTATTGAAAGCTTCAAGAAACTGACCGACCACAATAGAGTCACCCGGGCATTAATCGACTGGCTTGGTTACGAAAAAGTATTTATACACTTCACCGCCCATCCTCGGCAGCACGGCGAAGCATCGTACTCGCACAAGAAGTTAGTGCAGCTTGCGCTCAATGGCTTTGTCTCGCTCAGCTTCACACCCCTGTACCTGTCAGGCTATGTCGGCATGCTGATCACGCTGCTGAGCTTTATTCTGAGCATCGTAGCAGTCGTCGAGAAGTACTTCCTGCACGACCCGTTGGGTCTCAATATTACCGGCACGGCCATTCTGGCGGTGTTGATCTTGTTCTTGGTGGGCGTCTTGCTAATTGGGCAGGGCTTACTGGCTGTCTATGTGGCGCGGATTTATACCGAGGTTCAGGATCGGCCACTGTATATTGTGAAGGAGTAGGGCGCTCCGGTAGCAGTTTTTTTGGTTATCGAAAACTCCCTTGGCTCAAATTCCGATTGTAGCAGTCAGCACCTAGCAGCCCGAACAATATACTTGCTACTCAGCCTCGCGCTTCACCGCCCGCACATTCAATATATAACCCTGGCCAATGGCGTTCAGCAATACTTCTAGCGGCAAGAACAGCCCGACCAGCAGCATGGCGATGGTGTTTGGAATCTCCTTGATACCCAGCTTGTCTTTGAGAACGGTTAAGAGCGAGTAGCTGATGCCGGAGAAGCCGGTTGTCCGGAGGTCGACCAGTTCAAAGTTCTCATCGTGAAGCAGCTGTTTTATATTTTTCTTATTAAATTGATAGAGATGAGTGGGCAGCTGCAGGCCGCAGAAGTATCGGCCGAACAGCCGAGCAGCCAGCGAGCCGGAGTTCGGCACGCCAATCATCAGCGATCCGTTCGGGCTGATTTTATCCCGTAAGAAAACGATGGTTTCACGCGGATTATAGACATGCTCGAGAACATGACTCATACGCACCAGGTCGAAGAAGTGGTTCTTGAGTTTGGCGTCGGTGATATCTACAGTACAAAACGTTTTGATGCCCTTCTTCTCTACCCGCTTGCACAGTTCCGGGTCTATCTCAGAGCCGTATAGATGATCATAGCCCATGCGTTTGAGCATGGACAGCGCCGAGCCATCGCCGCAGCCGATGTCGAGGACTTTTGCGTTTGGGGTGGTTGCGCGCTTGAACAGTAGGCCGAAGACCAGGCGGTTAGCAAGCGCCTCGTTCTTGATTTGGTTTGCGCGGTCAGCCCATTTTTCTTTGAGGCGGAAGAAGAAGCTGGCTGAAGTATCGTAGGAATAATAGTTGCGCTCGTAATATTTCTTGAGCTGCTTGGGGTTCGGCTTGTTCTGGATGGTTGCAACCTGGCAGGCTGCGCATTTAACTAGGGTAAATTTCTTTTTGTCGACAAAGTAGGTGTTGTCATGATGCGTGAACAGCTTAATAAACTCTCTGTTCTGCGCACAAATATTGCAATACGCTTTTTTGTCCAAAACTGATTGTTCCCTCCTGCTCACTAGGCAATTATACCTAATATTTGCCGCGCACGATTATGATACGTGTGGTCGCGGGCAACGCGCTTCTGGCCAGCGGTAGCAATGCGCTTGGCGGCCGTTGGATGATCATAGTAGTAGCGGATTTTGTCGAACCAATCATCCTTGTTGTGGGCAATCACGATCTCCTTGTCTTCTACGAAGTAGTCTCTGATGACCGCCACATCATCACTGATTTCCAGGCCGCCGCAAAACGGGATTTTGAAGGTTCGTTCATTACAGTCTCCACCGAACTGCCGTTGATAATCTTCATGAATATTAACCAGCAGTTTGGAACTGGCATAAATCTTCGCCTCATCGCCCAGTTGCAGCGCCGGTTTCTGAAGCGACTTGATAACGGGGACATTGAAATACTGCCCTGCCTTGGTCACCAAGCCAAGCAGCCGGTCGCGCTGCGTCCAATCCTGCCCATACAATTTGAGATCATAGGTCTCCTGCAAGGGAAACAGCCATTCCCGGAAGAACTCGCGCTTCTGCGGTAAATTTGTCCCGATAAACGATATGTCGGCTGCAAAACGCGCCTCACGACTCGGTCGCAACGTGATACTGTCGGCCGCCAACGGGATAGTAAGATAGCCCTGGCCGGCAAACTTTTTGAAGCCGCGCATCCGAGCATCGGCTTGGGCCGTCACGCTGAAGTAGTAGTCGCCGAGAAGGCCTTGCTTGATCAGTTTCTTTGCTTTGGTGTCGTCTTTCATGCTCGGGGCTTCGTTGACGCGGTTTTTGTTGAGCGGCGAATCCCAGAAGTCAATCTTGGTCAGCAGCACCATGCCGTGTTTTTGGCGATATTCCTTGAGCAGCTCGAAGTCCAAAGCTTTACGATAAAAGAAGTGACTAGCCGTTATAAAGACATCCGGCCGATGCTCTTCGAGAAACGTTTTCAGATCCTGGCCAGGCGTGAAGCTCTGAAACGTATGCCCCATATCCTCAAAAGCGTTCTTAAAACCCAGGTAGACATACCGGGTGGCGTAGACGGTTGTCGGGTAGGGCATGTGGTAGGCAATGCATTTCTTGCCCACTAGCTTGCCCGCAATTTGTTAAACAGCCAGAATCGGAAACGTCCCGGCATGAGATACATGGTCATCAGCTGCGCGACGAAGTAGAACTTATCTGCCAGCGTTATTGTGTAACCGTACTCCAGAACCGCCTTGATGCGTAAGTACAGTGTATTCTTCTCCATAACCCGCGCGTAGGTTTGGGTAACCGATTGTTTGTGTGTCCGCACCCGGTAGATAACTTCGTTCAGGTTACCCATCTCGCCGATTGTACCGAGACGCATAGCCAAGTCAATATCCTCGGCCGGCTCCATAGCTACCTTGTACGGCTGATCCTTGTCGAGACACTCGCGCCTGGTCATCATGCTGGCCAGACAGAAGGGCGAGTAGCGAAAGAACGCCCGGCGTATTGCCTGGTCATCCGTCGGGTAGAAGCGATCGTTGATACGGTTCATGGTCTCGTCGCAGAACTCGGCGGCCCCACCGACGACGACGGCCTTGGGGTGGTCTTCCAGATACTGCACCTGTTTCTCAATGCTGGTGAGTATGCGCTCATCGTCGGCGTCCATGAAGGTCACGTAGTCGCCCTTGGCCTGGCCGATAGCGAAGTTGCGGGTGCGGGTCTGTTTGATGTTCTGTTTGTTGCGTAGGAGTTTGATGCGTGGGTCTTTTTTGGCACACTGCTGAAGTACTTGCCAGCTGTTATCTTTGCTGCAGTCGTCGACGGCTATGATTTCCAGATTCGTGTAGGTCTGTTGCGTAATACTGTCGAGCGCGGCCTCGACGTACTGTTCGCAGTTATAGACGGGCATGATGACGGAGACGAGTGGTTGTTTTTTGTTTAGCATATACCCTATTCTATCGTATTTGTGTCAAAAAACTGTGCTACAGTAATATATAGAATACGTAAGATAAATACATGTATACACAGCGTAAACATTCCGGTACCAAAAAACTGTTTGTGGGCCTCTTGGTCATTCTGTTGGTCGTGCTCGGCGCCCTGCTGTACCTACATAATCACAAGAAGAGCCCGAACCTAGCCGCCAACCAGAGCAGCCAAACCCCCGTCAAAGGCACCACCTCCAAACCCACCCCGCACCAAGCCGCCACCAACAACGGCGTCTCAAACCAGGGTGGCGTCATCGATCACAACGGGAAAACCAGCAGCACTTTGCCGCCAGCTTCACTCTGGGTTTCGTCTACCTCAGGTGCGATTACGCTGCAGCAGCCTTCGCCTAACACCGTAGTGCACCCAGGTGACAGTCTGAGCGGTTTAGCAAAAGTCAGCAGCGTACAATTTATTCTCAAAGACGACTCAGTCGGCCTGATCGCCCAAGGTAACCTAGCGGTAGTAAATGGCAAATTCTCCGGCACCCTACAGTTCACGCCCCACGCCAAGACAGGCAAACTCGAAGTCTACTACCCCAACTCGACAAATGGTGCAGAAGAGGATATAATAGAGATCAATGTTAGCTTTAGCCCGCAATAATAAACCGGCGAAAAAACGCCGATCAACATATGCAGTTGCCTTGCTCTGCCTGCTGCTAGTAGCCAGCATTTTCATATCGACACAGTCAGCGCACGCCTTCACCCCCAACTACAATCCGAGCAATCTTATCGATAACCCGACCCTTATTAACAGCGGTACGATGAGCGCCGGACAGATTCAGGCCTTTCTCTCAAGCACGGGCAGCGGTCTAGCAGGCTATGCAGACACCGAAGCCTGCGACGCCACGATTGCGCCCTATTACAGCCATTGCGGTCAAAGAATCTCAGCCGCCCAAATAATCTACGACTCAGCCCAAGCCTACGGCATCAACCCGAGAGCAATTCTGGCCACTATGGAAAAGGAGCAATCCCTGGTCACCGACCCCTCGCCCGGCGCCTCTCAAATAAACTGCGCCATGGGCTACAACTCCTGCACTAACTACGTTGGCTTTTTCACCCAAATCGACAATGGCACCTGGATACTACGCTACAACTACGAAGGCGCCGCTGGCCACGCTAACTGGTTAAGCTGGCACCCGGGCGCCAATTACCCCTGTGCTAACCCCCAGCCCGGCTTCTACTCTGCAGCGCTTCGTCCCGGCAATACGGTGACCTTCGCCGACTCGGGCGGCACCCCAGAAACCATCACCCTAGCCAACGCCGCCACCGCCTCATTCTACTGCTACACACCGTATGTGGGCCCCATCTGGGTAACCGGCTATTCCGGCAGCTATAACTTCGTCTACTACTATCAGTTATGGTTTGGCGCGACGCAGGTGTCAACGCCCTATGCCTGGGCTTACGAGGGTCAATGGGCCTATTCGGACGCCGGACGAACACAACCGTTTACCGCCACTCCTACTACAGCCCCCGGAGGCAAGCTCTACGTTACCCTGAAAGCTCGAAACGTGGGCTATCAAACCTGGACCCAGTCCACCTTGCATCTCGGCACATCTCACCCCATGGATCGGGCCAGCGCTTTTGCCGACGCAAACTGGCTGTCCAACACTAGGCCTACTAAACTGCTTGAGAGTTCAGTTGTCCCAGGTGATGTCGGTACCTTCCAGTTTGAGATGCAGTCCCCCGGCAGCGTCGGCACTTATGGAGAGTACTTTAACCTCCTGGTTGAGGGCGTAACTTGGCTGGACGATCCGGGTTTTTGGGTACAGGTAAATGTTAATTCTGCCGCCTCGCCGAACAACAGCAACCCCTCCACGCTCAGCTCTGGTCAAACGCTGACCAAGGGCAGCTACCTGTTATCACCAGACTCGGAATCTGCTCTTGCCATACAGAGTAATGGGGATCTGGCATTGTACTCAAACTTCCAAACGTCTTGGGACACTGGCCCCCTAGGCAGTTCCACCAGCAGATTAGTCATGCAGGCCGATGGAAACCTAGTCCTCTATAGCCAAAGCAATGTTGCGCTCTGGAGCTCCCAGACCAGCGGTAACTCCGGTGCACGGCTGGTGTTGCAGACTGATGGCAATATGGTCATTTACAGTACTACAAATGTCGCTTTGTGGGCCACTTACACGACGAGCAATCCGGATCATCTTTCATACGTTAACACGACCTTTAATCCTGGCCGGCTATACCCCGGACAGAGTATTAGCACTGCCGACCGACGGTTCCATCTGATACTACAAGGCGATGGCAACTTAGTACTGTATTCGCCTACACACGCCTTGTGGGCAACCGGTACCGATGGTAGGTCTGCCGCCTTTCTAGCTATGCAAAGTGACGGCAATTTAGTGCTGTATGATCAGAGCGGCAATCCTTTATGGTATAGCAGAACTGCTGGCTATGGACTGCTGCACCTGGTGGTTCAGCAAGATGGTAATCTGGTTCTGTACAACAACAGTAATACACCTTACTGGAATACCGCTACACAGGGCGCTCAGTAAAGTTTTGTGTCGCCGTTTTCAATAGCTTTGAAGCTTGTTCTCAACTACTAACACTGGTGCTTTTTATCTGTTACAATGGACTAACTTGGTAATGAAGCAAAAAACCATATTCATCGACGGCCTGGGGCTAGTAGAGGGTCATTTTAGCGGCGTTGGGCAATATATTCTTGGAATCCTACGTGGTATTGACGAAATACTGGAGAGCGACAAATATGCAGGGCGACCAGCACCAGAAGTCTGTGTTATAGTCCCGCGCAATACAGTAGCTAAGTTTCGAACCTACGGGTTCCGGCACATTGGCTGCAAGTCCTTTCCGCTCTCTTTTAGGGTGATGAGCGCCTTATGGTACCGCGGTAAGCTTCCGCCGATAGACTTATGGTGTGGTCGTGGCACGTATATTTTTCCACGGTTCGTGAGCATGCCGCTGCTTTTTAGCAAGTCCGCCTTGGTCATCTTTGATCTGTCTTTTGAGCTCTACCGCCAATACTCCGACGAAGGCAATGCAGTATTCTTATCAAAAAGGGTTAAAAACTCAGTCAAAACTACCAAAAAGATTATCGCCATATCTGAAAACGCTCGCAAAGAAATTGTTGCGTTCTACAAGCTCAAGCCTTCTGACGTAGTGGTGGCAACACCAGCGACTGATCCGGCCTTATTTTACCGACGAAGCGCTGACGAGATTGAGCATGTCAAACGAAAGTACGGCATCCAGGGCGATTACATACTGGCTCTTTCGAATTTGGAACCCCGTAAAAATCTCGACACACTGGTTGATGTCTACTGTCGGCTGCCGAAGAGTATCACCGACAAAACCGCTTTGCTGTTGGTTGGCGTCAGCGGCTGGAAAACTGAAAAGCTTTTTCAGGACATCGTAGAGAAAGCCGAAGCCGGATACAACATTATTCGCCCCGCTTCCTACGTGCTCGACAAGGATAAGCCGGCGATTATCAGTGGCGCTAAAATGTTAGTCTACCCCAGCCATTATGAAGGGTTCGGCATGCCGCCACTCGAGGCGTTGGCTTGTGGCGTACCCGTCATTTCGGCGGACAACTCATCCCTGCCTGAAGTAGTTGGCAAAGCCGGCGCATTGATACCGAGTGACGACAAGGATAAGCTGCTAGAAACCATGCGGCAGTACTTGGATACTATCGATGCCAAAACTGCAGTGACGGCAACGACTGGCCCCGAGCAGGCACGGAAGTTTGATTGGGTAAAGAGCGCTCAAACGTTCCTAGATGTTGCGCAGGAGATCGAAAAATGACAATCGGCATCGATCTATCACCGCTGCAAGGCCCGCATCGTATGCGCGGTATCGGCTATACCATCCTCAATCTCATCAATAATCTGCCTGACGATGTCCGGTCAAGACATCAGTTTATCTTTTATGTCTTCCCTGAGGCCGAATCACTGCACGGTGACCCGCTTGAGCTGCTTGATACACATGGCATGGACTACGAAGTTCGAACGCTTCGCAAACGCAAACGTTTTTCACGGCCACTCCCCGGTCGGCTCAACCTGCTTAATAGCGTGCTGAACCAGTTGGTTGAAATTCGTGATTTGTATTTTGGCGACTCGCGCATCTCAAGCCTCAAAGGACTCGATGTTTTTTTGCAAACAGACCAATCGCAGAGCTTGCCGCGGCGCGGCCGTGCCAGAAAGGCGCTCATTCTCTACGATGTCATACCGTACGCACTGGAGTGGGAGTACTTGTGGTCGTATAAAACCGCTCGCAAGCTACACGGCTTTTCACGCAAAGCTGCGTTCCGGTGCCATGTTCGTCGGTTTCTGTATGCCCATAAACTGCGCGTTAATGTTCGGCGCGCCAAGATATTACTAGCAATTTCGGAGCAGACAAAAAACGACTTCGTCCAGCTACTCCGCACGCCAGCTAAGAAAATCGTAGTTACGCCACTCGGCGTTTCTATGCCGGATGAGCACTCCGGTAAACCAGCTCTGCATGAATATACCCACTCGGGCTGGGGTTATATAGCCCGGCCGGTGACCTTTGACTCAGAAGAACCCTTTCTGCTATTCGTGGGTGGTGCTGATAAACGCCGGAAGCTACAAGATCTCCTGACAGCATTCAACAATTTGCGCGCTCAAGGACATACTATCAAACTAGTGCTGGCCGGTGACAGCATGCGCGGGCCTGAGAATATTTCAACCGAAGAAATTCAAGGCGCCTTAAAAGATTCATCATACCTGGAGGATATTGTGTTCATGGGTTTCGTTGGTGATGAACTCCGTGATTGGCTCTACAAACACGCCCTAGCATACGTCTTCCCGAGCCGTTATGAAGGCTTTGGCCTGCCTGTCCTGGAAGCCATGGCTCACGAGTGCCTAGTCATCAGCTATAAGAACAGCGCAACGCAGGAAGTCGCTGGCGATACTCCTATATATGTTGAAAACGCCGAAGATTTGCGGGTCAATATACTCAAACTTTTGTCGGCTCCCGCGGCAGACCTAAAACGAATACGTCAAGCAGGTCTCAAGCAAGCTCGAAAATATGACTGGGCAAAAACCTCTGAACGCATACTAAGCGAGCTCAGTCGGCACGCTTAGTGCTCGCCTTGTGACTCTTCTTGAATCGTATCCAGTCGACAGTGAGCCCATAGACTGAACGTTTTAGGCGACTACGGTAAGGCCGGTTTTTGAGCGACAGGGACGCTATTGTCTCCAGCTCTTCGTCGAGCGCTTGGATATGAGCCGCCTGCTTATTGAGCATGGCGTTCAACTCTACTATCTTCTCGGAGTCTTTTGACCATGACTGTTGCTGGTGCTGCTTGAGCGCGTGGTATTCAAGCTTTATGATTCGTTCTTCAAAGCCATCGGTTCTCTGCCAGGCCTCAGACGCCACATAATACTCGTTGAGTCCGTCTGAAATAAAAAACCGGTAGCGTGCCTGCTCAAGAATTTTTTTCCAGTCACGTGAGTCGTGATTTGCTTCGATGCAGACAACTTCAGGTCGAATTTTTTTCCAGTCATTACCAGCCACAACTTCGTACTCAAAACCCTCAACATCAATCTTGAGAAAATGTATGTGTCGCGGCTTGTACTCTGCGAAAATATCTTTGAGCGTCCTGATAGCAACTTCATAATCGACATATTTTAGCGATGCATCATGTTGCTTCTTCTGCGTGGCATTGAATGTGGAATGCCCGGAGATATCGACATACTCGCGCAAGGTTGCGGTGCCGTTTTTGTCGCCCGCTCCGCACTGCAGATTGATATCTTTAGGACGAACTTCAAGGAACTGCTTATATAAGCTCTCAATCGGCTCAATGTTAATGCCTGTCCACCCCTTTTCGTAGAATAATTTTGTAACTGAATCTATAACGGGGTAGTTCGCGCCAACATCCACGTAGAAACCTTTATGCACGTCGTGAAACAACGCCAATAGTATGAGATCTTCGTTGTACTGAGCGTACGTAGTGATGGTTTCTGGATCGATCATGAAACCTTTTCCACCTTCAGCTCAAATGATGGATCAACGGCGTATGGCAAGTGACGCGATTTCTTAATTCTGAGCTGCAGGGCATCATCCCACCAATCGGCAACCGTCAGGCCGTCGATATGCAGTACAGCCGGATCAATTGTATACTGCCCGTCGCTGAGTATATTTGGCAAGCGCCAGACAAGTTTTAGCGACTGCCCCTTAATTAAATCTGGTAATTGCTGCTGCTCAACGCGCGTGTTAGTTCCTGTGATCTCTTTGCCGGACGCATCACGTATTCGAAAACCTACTATTGGCTGCTCCATATCGACACCAGCTGTAATTGTCTGATGGATCTCTATGGCCTTGTCGGTGACTTTGGTGTGCATGTTCGTCACGGTGGCAGCGCGATCGCCCCAACGGTTTTTATCTTCGCCTTGTTCGTCATTTGAATCTTCCCGAACCATAAATAGGCGTGTGTATTCTTTGGTAACTTCTGCCGTCGTCCCACTAACCAAAACTGCATTCTTCTCCACGAGCATTGCTCGATCACAGTACTCCCTGACGGCCTCCATGTCATGGCTAACAAAGACTACGGTTTTTTTATCTTTTTTGAGTTTGCGGAAATAGTTGAAACACTTGCGCTGGAAATCAGCATCCCCCACAGCCAGCACTTCATCGACCAGCAAAATGTCGGCCTCGGCGCGCACCGCCATGGAGAACGCCAGCCGGACTTGCATGCCGGATGAATAGTTCTTGAGCTTTTGATCCATGAATTTTTCCAGTTCGGCGAAGTCAACAATGTCCTTGTACATGGCGGCTACCTCCTTGCGTGAAAAACCAAGTAGCGCCCCATTGAGATAGACATTCTCCCGACCCGTAAGCTCCGGGTTGAAGCCAACCCCTAGTTCGATAAATGGCACAAGCTTGCCATGCGTACTGATGCTCCCCTTGGTCGGCTGGTAGATTCCAGCCAGGATCTTAAGCAGCGTGCTCTTGCCGCTGCCGTTGCGGCCGACGATGCCGAAGAATTCGCCTTTTTTGATCTCGAACGAAATGTCTTTGAGGGCGTGCTGGGTTTCGTTGCCGCCTTTGCCGCGCCGCTGAGCAGCGCTGGTGAAGAGGCTTTTTACCGAGCTCACCTTCTCGTGCGGTAGCACAAAGTCCTTGGAAACATGCTCAACGCGAACGGCAATGTCGTCTTCGGACATGCTAAACTTCCTCCGCAAAGTACTTCGAGCGGCTTCTGAAGTAGGTTGCCGCCGTCAGCGCTATCACCAGACTTAGCCCCAATGGCAGCGCCCATATCCAGCGGTCGCCACCCCAAAAATCGTAGATGGTCTGCGAAGCCGGTGTGACCAAGACGTGTCGGGCATCTTGAATCATCTGCGCCATCGGATTCAGTAGCATCAGCTTGCCAACCTTGGCCGGAACATAGCTCATAGGGTAGAGAATCGGCGTGGCATAAAAAGCCGCCTGCATGAGCACTTCCCAGATATAAGTAACGTCGCGAAACTTCACATATAACGCACTCAGGAAAAACGCCACCGCAATCGAGAAGATAAATAGCTCCCCAATCAGTGGCAGCAAGATCAGCGCATGCCAGGAAACACTCACATGCGTAATAACCATGAGGATGGCTATCACGACGAAGTTTAAGAGTAAATTAATAAACGCCGACAGCGAGCCCGCCAGAATAATGACATATTTCGGAAAGTTAATTTTGCGCAGCAGCTCGCCCTTGCCGACGATAGCGCCCACGCTGCCACTGGTCACCTCGCCGAAGTAATTCCACAGCACGATGCCGAGCAGCAAGTAGACCGGGTAGTGCGGAATATTGCCTTTGGCTTTCAGAAATACCCCGAATACGACATAGAGAATGGCAAACATTAGTAGCGGCTTGAGCAACGACCAGACGTAACCGAGCGCCGAGCCTTGATAGCGCAGCTTGAAATCAGTCTTGACCAGTTGCTTGAGCAAAATCGTGGAGTAGCGATAGCGTTGGGTAAGCTTGTGCACGTCCGTTCATTTTATCGGTATTTTACTCCTGTGGCAATGGCGCTTGGTGAAGCTTCTCACCTGCTGTACGCTAGTAGCATGAAACGTGTTCTGGTTACTGGCGCTAATGGTTTTGTCGGGCAGCATTTGGTGCATGAACTAGCAGAGCAGGGCATAACGGTCGTCGCGATTGGCGGGCCGGGCGGTGCCAGCAGTGTGCAGCCGCATGTTGCAGACTATTTGGAGCTTGATCTGACGCAGCCGAAGGATGCGGCGCGCATTGATTTCAAGGATATTGACGGGGTGATTCACCTTGCTGGACTAGCTGCGGTGGGCGCCTCCTTCGATGAGCCGATGCGCTATATCACCACCAACGTCGGTATTGAAGTAAACTTGTTCGAAGCGGCACTTGCCCAGCACGCCAACCCACGCTTTTTGATTATCAGCAGCGGTAGCCTG
>DAINPB010000016.1:0-27942 GCA_036743655.1 Candidatus Saccharimonadota bacterium | reverse complement strand
ACCTGTGGCGCTACGAACGGCCGCAACGGGGACGGCTGCGCGAGCACTGGCAGCTGAATGTTGATATCTTCGGCGTGGCCGGTATCGAGGCCGAATATGAGGTTATTACGCTGGTTGATGCCATGTTCAAGGCTTTTGGCGCGACGCGTGAAATGTATGAAATCCGCCTCAATAGCCGTCAGCTGATGGACTATGCGCTGGGCACCTATCTTGGTTTCAATAAAACCGAAGCACACGACATTAGTAAGCTGATCGACCGTATGGCCAAAATGGAGCGCAGCAAGTTCATCGCTGCCGTTGACGCTGTTTGCAGCCCGAAGGCGCGAGAAGCTGGCGTTGTCGAGAGGTTGCTGGCATTCCTGGCTGTTGAAGATTTATCTCAACTACCAGCTGAGCTGCAAAAACACGCTTCAGTCGCTGAGCTTAAGCTGGTGCTCAAGCGCCTCAAGACGGCGGGCATTGACAACACCACCTTCGACGTGACGCTGATGCGCGGCTTCGACTACTATACCGATATCGTCTTTGAAGTCTTCGACAAGCACCCTGATAATAATCGCTCCATGCTTGGTGGCGGCCGGTATGATGGCTTGGTGGGCTTGTTCGGCGTGGCAGCGGTGCCCACCGTCGGCTTCGGTTGGGGCGACGTAACGCTGGCCAATTTCCTCGAACTGCACCACTTGCTGCCAGAGCTTAAGCCGGAAACAGTTGTCTGTGTGGCCTTGGCTGGGGAGATTGCCTCAGTTGCACAACAACCCATCGCCCAGTTGCGGGCAGCCGGTATTAACGTAGCCGTTGACCTCTCTGGCCGTAAGCTTGGCGATCAGCTCAAGGCCGCTGACAAAAAAGGGATCAAGCAGGTGCTGGTAGTGGGCGAGCAGGAACTCAAGAGCGGCAAATTCAAGCTGAAGAATCTGGAAACCGGGGCCGAACAAACTGCCAGCCTCGAGACGTTAATTAAGCAACTGAAGGGATCGAAACCATGACTGCTACCAATCATGCGCTAACCGGGGCTTTTATTGGCCTGATTGTCGGGCAGCCGCTTATTGCCTTGCCGGCGGCGCTGGCTTCGCACTTTGTGTGCGATGCACTGCCACACTTCGGCCGTAATATGCCAGAAAAAGCTTTGCTCAAATCCGCCTGGTTCCGCCACTACCTGATACTGGAGTTTGTGGTCTGTGTAGCTATTGTCGCGGCGCTGGCGGTATTTCAGCCGCAGCACTGGCAGTTGGCAGTCATATGCGCTTTTGCAGCTGCCTCGCCGGACTTACTGTCGCTGCCTCGATACCTAGACGCAGTGCGCAATAAGCATTGGCAGCACAACTGGTATACTCGCTTTGCCAAGGATATACAGTGGTTCGAACGCCCAATCGGCGGCGTTGTAGAAATCGTGTGGTTCGCGGCAATGATAACCATGATGGCCTCACTTTTTCACTAGGCCTAGCAAGAATAGCCAGAAGCTGGTAAACTAACTCCTTATGCACGTCACCAAAGAGCAACGCAACCCCACCAAGTTAAAACTTACTATTACCGCCGATCAAGCCCTGATTGACACGGTCAAACAACAGATACTTCAAAAACTCTCTAATAATGTCAAAGTCGCCGGTTTTCGTCCCGGCAAGGCGCCAGCTCATCTAGTTGAAAAACAGCTTGATCAGGCAGTCCTGCAAACCGAGTTCCTCGACGAAGCAGTCAACCAGCTCTATGTGGCTGCCGCCCGAGAAGGACAATTGCGGCCGGTAGCGCCGCCACAGGTTACACTTACCAAATTCGTACCGTTCACGGCTCTAGAGTTCGCGGCCGAAGTTGAAGTCGTCGGAGCGGTCAAGCTCGGTGATTATAAGCGCATCAAGCTAACCCTGAAGAAGCCCGTTGTGGCCGCCAAAGATGTCGATGAAGTGCTCGATAACTTGCGTCAGCGCAGCGCCACCAAGGCACCGGTTGAGCGAGCTGCTAAGACTGGCGACGAAGTGACCATTGACTTCAGTGGCACCGATGCCAAGACCAAGGAGCCAATTGCCGGCGCCGACGGCAAGAACTACCCTCTAGTTCTGGGCAGCAAATCCTTCATCCCGGGCTTCGAGGATGAGCTTATCGGGCTCAAGCCAGCTGGCACCAAGAGTTTTACCATCACGTTCCCTAAGGATTATGGATCAAAGGCTTTGCAGAGCCGCCAGGTGGTCTTTGCTGTCACCGTGCACCAAGTTCAGGCGCTGACCATGCCCAAGCTGGACGATGCTCTCGCTGCCAGCATTGGCCCCTTCAAGACGGTGGCCGAGCTGAAGGCCGATATCAAGAAGCAGCTGCTCGCCGAGCGGCAGCAAGAAGCCCAGCGCGCGCTGGACGACGAGCTACTCACCAAGCTCGTCGACAAGAGCACTGTCGCTATACCGGCAACGCTGGTTGATGAAGAAATCGGGCGCCTCGAAGATGAGGAGAAGCGCAATCTCGCCTACCGTGGCCAAACCTGGCAAGAACACCTCGATCAAGAAGGCGTGACGGCCGAAGCGCACCGCGAACAGAAGCGCGAAACTGCCGAGCAGCGCATCAAAGCCGGCCTGATTCTCGGTGAAGTTACCGAGCGCGAGCAAATCACCACCACGCCCGAAGAGCTCGACATCCAAATCCAATTACTCAAAGGTCGCTATAGCGACCCCGCGATGCTAGCCGAGCTCGATAAGCCCGAAAACCGGCGTGATATTAATTCCCGTCTGCTCACCGAAAAAACACTCAACAAATTACGCTCCTACGCCACCTCAAAATAGCTCGATATCAGGGGTGGATTCATCTCAGCTGGCAGTCTATCAAGAGGTATGATAATGTCCTCGCTGTGTAAGATAGTTCGCAGAGACGCTCGGCTGTAGTCCTATATAATTCCTCCGGTAAGCAATGCCATGAAGGAAATACATGACGGTCATTGGCAGATAGATTCTGCGTTTGAGGCTGAAATCATAGCCCGCGTGGCTGGATTTGGCCAGCCTGACGCCCACTCCAAATATATCCTTCGGCATTCACGAAATCTAGAAGTTACTTCAAACGAGCTTGAGTTCTTCAATCGTGAGCAGAAATACGGCAAGTTAACCATCGGCAAGTCGCTGGCAGCCAGTGCTGAGGCAGGCTTGTCGGCCATAGAGACCAACGGCGAATCCTACGAGGGTGTGACCGTTGATATGGCTACAATGTGTCTGGGCATTATTCGCCGATCGAGAGAAGCTCGTGTGGTGGCGCTGCCAGAGGGGGCAGCCACCATCAAGGCTATGGATACGCGAAGACGGCAGCCGTTAGCCGACTCGGTAGATTTAACGGCAGCTTAAATACCGATGTAAATTAGCACTCTTGACTTGAGAGTGCTAATTTCTTATTATAAAGAGTGTCGGTGATTGTTGAGCTGAATTCACGCCAAAGCTTGGCGGTTGCCAACAAGGCAGAGATGCCGCAGTAACGCAGCTGACACGATAGAAAGGATAAGCGTAACCATCTATTATGAGTGATATAACCAATTCAGTACTAGTTCCCACCGTCATCGAGAGTGAAGGCCGTTATGAGCGGGCCTATGACATTTATAGCCGCCTGCTTAAGGATCGCATTATTTTCTTGGGTTCCGATGTTAACGAGGCGACCGCCAACATTGTGGTTGCTCAACTCTTGTTTCTGCAAGCCGAAGACCCCAAGAAGGATATTTACTTCTATATCAATAGCCCAGGGGGCAGCGTTTATGACGCCTTAGCTATCTATGACACCATGCAGTATGTATCAAATGACATCCAGACGTTCGGTATCGGTGTTCAGGCTTCGGCAGCAGCATTCCTGCTGAGTAGTGGCACCAAAGGCAAACGCTTCGCGCTTCCCAGCTCGACTGTCATGATCCACCAGCCATCATCAGGCACGCGCGGCAAGGTGACCGATCAGGAAATTGATCTCCGCGAAAGCCTGCGCATCAAGAAGCTGCTCGAAGAAATTATGGCTAAGAACACCGGCCAATCCGCCAAAAAAATTCACGAAGACATGGAGCGCGACAAATGGCTGACCGCCGTCGAAGCTAAGAAGTACGGCATTGTCGACGATGTGATCTCCGCTCCGCTGAAAACATAGTTTGTGGCATGATGCTTATGCTTGACAAATAGCCACCCCTGATTATAGTTGAGTCATAATATGACGGAGCAGTACGCAGAGCGAACCTATCTCAGCAGCACCAGATGGTGGTTCCCTGAGGGTGTGGCTCCTTTCGGCGAATTAAATTTGATGCGCGCCGATCATGGTTCTGACGGGGCTGGTGCACTACCTGGTCGCATTGGCATCGACGCAACGCTAGAAATAGGTGCCTGTCGGGTGATCAAAGAGGCCTGGGGCCAGAGTGAGTGGCTGAAAAGCGAGCTGGACGATAAAAGCCTGGACGATTTTATCGAGGGCACAGACTGGACTGACTTTGACGCAGCACTAGTGCGCGGCATTATTGGAGCGACGCACCGGCCGCGGGAGAAGGGTGCCTGGTTCGCCATTCGTCCTCCGTCCGGCGAGGCCGATTCGGACGATACAGTGATAAAAGAGCTGGGGCAGTTTATCATGCCGAGCCAGGTGGTCGGTTTTGCCAGTGCCAAACATGATGTTTCCGGCAGCCCCTTTCAGCAATTAGTTAAACGGCTCAAGCACCCCGAAAAAATTTATGCTGCCGTCTCAGACGTTGATGTTATGCCTGCAGAACAGCGTAAACATATTGGTAGCGCCTTGCTGTACGCCAGCTTAGGCTTATTCCGGCCAGAACAACATCCGACGACATATGTCGCCGCATCAAACCCCACATTGATTGAAAAGCTCGGCAGCTTAGGCTATCAGCCAACCGGCTCCCATATCAGAAAAGACCTTGTGCCTGGCGCCGAAATTGAAGAAGTTCGCCTGCAGGCTCAGAGCGTCAGCGAAGTTAGAGGTGAACTAGCCGCCGAGTTCCCCTGGCTCAAACAGGTAGTCCCGGCCTACGCCATGTGGCACCCTTGACAGTTGTCATGACTTGCCTTACACTACTATGCAAGAAGTAGTGTAAGCTGGGGCGCTTATGATTTTATACGAGCCAAACACCCCCAACTTAGGATCTTCGGCCGAATCAAAATAATATACAAACGGATCATCAAAACAGGGAAGCAGCAACTGGGCGTAAGTACTTGTGTTCAACAGTATAACCACTACTAGTTTTTCACGGCGGGCTTTTTGTTGATTCCTACGAACAAGCTACAAATTTAGGAGGTTTAATGGCCAAGGCACAGACTACCAAGAAGCGCGTTTACTTTACAAATACTGATGATGCACTCGACCTACCGAGCTTAGTTGATCATCAAAATCGATCGTTCCAGTGGTTCGTCGAAGAAGGTTTGGGCGAATTGCTTGCCGAAATCAGCCCGATTGACGACTACACCGGTGGCAAATTATCATTACGTTTCAAAGATTATCGTTTCGGCGAGCCCAAGCTGAGTGAAGCCACCGCTCGTGAGAATAACGTCAGTTATGAAACTCCGCTGATGGCCAATGTCGAGCTGACCAATAAGGTTACCGGCGAAGTCAAAGAGCAGGAAATTTATCTCGGCGACTATCCTTGGATGACCAGCCGCGGTACGTTTGTTATTAATGGCGCAGAACGCGTCGTTGTTAGCCAGCTGATCCGCTCGGCCGGTGTGTTCTTCACCGGTGATCCGAACAGTGCTACCACGCTGTACGGCGCCAAAGTTATTCCTGGCCGTGGAGCCTGGCTGGAGTTCGAAACCGCCGCCAGCGGTGCGCTCTTCGTCAAGATCGACCGCAAGCGCAAGATCGCCGTTACAACGCTGCTACGTGCCCTTGGCGTTACCGAAAGCCGCATGCGCGAAGCCTTCAAACATGTTGACACCGGCAAGCTCAACTATCTCGATGCCACCCTCGAAAAAGATCCCACCCATGGCCAAAACGACGCCCTAATCGAGGTCTACCGCCGTCTGCGCCCCGGTGACCTTGCTACCGTCGACAACGCCAAGTCCTTGATTGAGAACATGTTCTATAACTATAAGCGTTTCGACTTCAGCCGTGTCGGTCGTTACAAGATCAACAAGCGTCTCAACCTCGATGTGCCTAATACGCTCGAGAACCGCGTCATGCGCCTGCAAGACATCGAAGCCATCATTGCCGAGATAATTCGCCTGAACAACACTCAGGAGCCAGCTGACGACATCGACAGCCTGGCCAATCGCCGCGTCAAGCTCGTCGGCGAACTAGTACAGCGTCAATTCCGCATCGGCCTGCTGCGCATGGAGCGCAACACCAAAGACCGCATGTCCATGTCCGAGATCGAAACCGTGGTCCCTGGACAGCTTATTAATGCCCGTCCAGTGGTGGCAGCTGTCCGCGAATTCTTCGCCAGCTCGCAGCTCAGTCAGTTCATGGATCAGATTAACCCGCTGAGTGAATTGGCTCACAAGCGTCGCCTGAGTTCGATGGGCCCCGGTGGCTTGAGCCGTGAACGTGCTGGTTTCGAAGTTCGCGATGCTCATGCGACGCACTATGGCCGAATCTGCGCCGTAGAAACCCCTGAGGGTGCTAACATTGGCCTGGTATTGAACTTGGCAAACTTTGCCCGAGTCAATGAATACGGCTTCATCGAAACTCCGTACCGCAAGGTACTCAGCGCTATTCCAGCTAAGGATAGTGTCGGCCACATCGCTTGCGAAGACCTCACTGATGACAAGGGCAAAGTCCTTGTCCAAAACGGTGCCAAGATAACGGCTGCCGACGCTGCCAAGCTAGCCAAGGTCACCAAGCGAGCCACCTGGCCTATCAAAGCCAAGGTAACAAGCGAGATCATCTACCTTGACGCTTACGAAGAAGAATCAGCCATCATTGCCGGTGGCGGTAGTGAAATTGACGCCAGTGGTTATTTCATCGACGAACGTGTCAGCGCTCGCTCGCGCCTTAAGTCTGGCGAGGTTGATGCTAATGATGTAACCCACTTGGACGCTTCGCGTAATCAGATTATCGGCTCCAGCGCCGGACTGATTCCATTTATTGAGAAAAACTACGTCTACCGCTCGCTTATGGGTAGTAACCAGCAGCGACAGGCCGTACCGCTTATCCAGCCTGCAAACCCGATTGTCGGCACCGGCCTGGAGATTGACGCGGCTCGCAACACCGGTCAGGTAGTACTCGCCGAAGCCGCTGGAGAAGTCATAAAGGCTAGCGCCCAAGAAGTCGTTGTCAAATACAAAGACGGCTCAGTCGTATACGAGCCGCAGCGCTTCATTCGCAGCAACGAAGGCACGTCCATCAACCAGAAGACTGTCGTCAGCACCGGCGACAAGGTCAAGAAGGGCGATGTCCTTATTGAAGGCATGTCAATCGCCGAGGGCGAACTTGCCCTAGGCAAAGATTTGATTGTAGCCTTCATGCCTTGGGCTGGTTACAACTTCGAAGATGCCATCATCATCAGCCGCAAGCTGGTCGAAGATGACACCCTGACCTCAGTGCATATCGTTGATTTCATGATCGAAGTCCGCGAAACCAAGCTGGGGCCAGAAGTTGTCACATCTGACATCCCTAATGTTTCCGAAGAAACCCTGCGCCACCTCGACGAAGACGGCATTGTCCGCATCGGCGCTGAGGTTCATCCTGGCGATATCCTCGTCGGTAAGATTACGCCTAAAGGCGAACAGGAACTAAGCTCCGAGGAGCGTTTACTGCGAGCTATCTTCGGCGAAAAAGCCAAGGAAGTTCGCGACACCTCGCAGCGCATGAGCAATGGCAAGCACGGTAAGGTTGTCGGCGTCAAAGTCTTCAGCCGCGAAAATGGCCACGAACTCAAGGCTGGCGTCATCATGCAAATCCAGGTCTTCGTAGCCCAAATGCGCAAAATCGCCGTCGGCGACAAGCTCGGTGGCCGTCACGGTAACAAGGGCGTTATCGCCCGTATCCTACCGGTCGAAGACATGCCATTCATGGAAGACGGTACGCCAGTCGAGATTGTGCTCAACCCGCTGGGCGTTCCATCACGTATGAACGTCGGACAGCTATTTGAGACCCACCTAGGCATGGCCGCCCGGGCATTGGGTATGAAAGTTGCCAGCCCTTCATTTAACGGAGTATCTACCGAGAAGATCCAAGAGCTCCTCAAGGAAGCCGGCTTACCCGAAGACGGCAAGCAGCAATTGTTCGATGGCCGCACCGGTGATGCGTTTTCTGAGCGCACGACGGTCGGTAGCATGTACATGATTAAGCTGAACCACATGGTAGCCGACAAGATTCACGCCCGTTCAACTGGCCCATACACCATGGTCACCCAGCAGCCGCTGGGAGGCAAAGCCCAAAACGGTGGTCAGCGCTTCGGCGAAATGGAAGTCTGGGCGCTGGAGGCCTATGGTGCCGCCAACACCCTGCAAGAAATGCTCACCATCAAGTCCGATGACGTCTATGGTCGTAGCAAGGCCTACGAGTCAATCATTAAGAAGACACAAATTGTCGGGCCCAAGGTTCCAGAGAGCTTCAATGTGCTCGTCAAGGAGCTCCAAGGTCTCGGCCTGAAGGTCGACTTAGTGCACTCCGATAAGGTAGTTGACGCCGAGGCCGTTCTAGCTAGCAACATCCAGGAAGAAGCCGCTCATCCGGCTGAAGTTGAGGTGCCGCAAGCTGCTATTTCAGACATTGACGTTACCGAAGAAACTACCGGCGAAGACTTTAGCGTCATAACCGTCGACGAAAACGGCAGTGCCGATGCGACTGCCAACGCCGACGACATGGCTCTGGTTGCCGCTGATGGAGATGATGATGCCGCAGACACTGACAATGAAGAGAAGGAGGCCTAAGATGACACCCCAACGCTATTCCAACACTGGTACCGATATTGCCGACTTCGACGCGGTACGCCTCGCCATTGCCAGCCCCGACGATATCCTCGATTGGAGCTACGGCGAAGTTACCAAGCCCGAAACCATTAACTACCGTACTCAGAAACCAGAACGTGACGGACTCTTCTGTGAGCGCATTTTCGGTCCCGTTAAGGACATTAACCCCCACGATGCTAAGTACAAGGGCGTCCGTAGCCGCGAGGCCGCCGTCGACAAAAACGGCGAACTGGTTACCCGCAGCATTGTGCGCCGCGAACGCATGGGCCACATTAACCTGGCTGTACCGGTATCGCACATTTGGTTCCTCCGTGGCACTCCGAGTGCCATGGGTCTGCTCCTGGGCATGACTGTCAAGAACCTGGAGCGTGTCGCATACTTCGCCAGCTACATCATTAAGAGCGTCAACCTCGCCAAGCGCGACCAGCTGCTGACCGACAAAGAAGCCGAATTCGCCGCCGCCAAAGAAGCCATCAAGCTGCGTTACGAGAAGGAAGCCGAAGCCGAGAACGCCAACGTTAAGGCGCTGGCCGAAATGCAGACCAAAGAAACCGAACAACTGACCAAGGACTTCGAACTCTACCGCGACCAGCTGACTGCGCTCGTCGCGCTCAGTCTTATTAATGAGACTGATTACCGAAACCTGCCAAGCGAACTTCGCGCCTTGGTCACTGTCGGTATGGGCGGCGCTGCGCTGCGAGACCTGTTGAAAGAAATCGACCTCAAGCAGCTCATTGATGCGCTCAGCACCGAAGCCGAAGACGCTAAGGGCCAACGCCGCAAGAAGCTGATGAAGCGCTTGCGTCTCCTGGAAAGCATGGATCGCGCCGGTATCAAGCCGAGCTCTATGTGCCTCAGCGTCCTGCCGGTGATTCCTCCCGATCTACGACCTATGGTGCAACTGACCGGTGGCCGATTTGCAACCTCTGACCTTAACGACCTGTACCGCCGCGTCATTAACCGTAATAACCGACTCAAGAAGCTCATCGACCTGAATGCCCCAGAAGTCATTCGCCGTAACGAACAGCGCATGCTGCAAGAAGCTGTCGATGCTCTGATCGATAACAATAGCGCCCGATCTGGCCGTGCTGTAGCAGCTACCGGTCAGCGCCGTCGTTTGAAGTCCCTCAGCGACATGCTGAAGGGCAAGCAAGGCCGCTTCCGTCAAAACCTGCTCGGTAAGCGCGTCGACTACTCCGGCCGTAGCGTCATCGTTGCCGGCCCAGAGCTGAAGATTAATCAGTGTGGACTGCCCAAGATGATGGCCCTCGAGCTCTTTAAGCCATTTGTCATCGGTGAATTAATTGCCCGCGAACAAGCGCACAACATCCGCAGTGCTTCACGCCTGATCGAAATGGGTGAAACCGTTGTCTGGGACGCGCTTGACGAAGTGATTAAGGGCAAGTACGTTCTCCTGAACCGTGCGCCATCCCTGCACCGACTCAGCATCCAGGCTTTCCAGCCATTACTGATCGAAGGCCGAGCTATCCAGCTCCACCCGCTGGTCTGTAAGGGCTTCAACGCTGACTTCGATGGCGACCAAATGGCCGTCCACTTGCCGCTCAGCGACAAAGCGCAAGCCGAAGCCCGCGACATCATGGCTGCCAACCGCAACCTGCTCAAGCCAGCTGATGGTTCGCCAATCCTGCACGTCGAACAAGATATCGTGCTTGGTTGTTACTACCTGACCTACGAGCGACCCGGTGCCGACAATACTACCATTGCTAACTTCTCGAGTATCGAAGAAGCCTTGATGGCGCTCGACGGCGGTAGCGTTGCATTGCAAGGCCAAGTTCGTCTGCCATTCCGTGGCTCAATTGTTCAAACAACACTTGGACGGCTACTCTTTAACGAGATTTTTCCCGAAGATTTCCCCTTGCAGGATGAAACCATGACTAAGAAGCGCCTGCAGCAGGTAATGGCCAAGGTCTACGCCCAGTACGGCCAAGAGAAGACCGCCGAAATCGCCGACGACCTCAAAGATCTCGGCTTCTACTACGCGACACTTTCCGGCCTCAGTATGGGTATGGGCGACTTCGAACCCATCAAGGGCATGAGCCAGCTGCTCGATGACGGTGAAGAACGAGCCGCAGCCATTTCCGATCAATACGAAGAAGGCTTCATTACCGATGATGAACGCCACCGTTTGACCATCGACAACTGGACTAAGGTAGAAACCAGAGTGCAGGATTCACTATCCGAGCAAATGGTAGGCCAGGATTCCTCAATGGCCATCGCCATTAACTCCGGTGCCCGTGGTAATATATCCCAGCTTAACAACGCTGTTGGTATGCTTGGTGTGCTCCAGGATGCTGGTGGTAATGTCATTGAGCTTCCGATCAAGTCCGGCTACATCAGTGGCTTGAGCCCGCTTGAATACTTCACCGGTACCCGTGGTACCCGTAAGGCGCTGATTGACATTGCGCTGAAGACTGCCGATGCTGGCTACCTAACGCGACGCTTAGTTGATGTCTCGCAAGATGTGTTCACCCTTGAGGACGATACTACTGACCCTGGCTTCGCTATGCTGCGCGCCGATGCCCAAGAAATTGGTGTTTCCTATGCTTCACGTCTCGTTGGACGTTTTGCTGCGGTAACCATCAAGGGTGTAGTTAAGAAAGCTCAACTGATCACCCCTGAAATCGCTGACCAAATCCAGGCCGACGAAAGCCTCGATGGCGTCAAGATCATGAGTGGCCTGAGCTGTACCAGCGTTCGCGGCGTATCTCAGAAGTCCTACGGTCTCGATCCCGCAACCGGTAAAATAGTTGCCGATCATCACCCGGTCGGCGTCATCGCCGCCCAAAGTATCGGTGAACCAGGCACGCAGTTGAGTCTAGACTCCAAGCACCGTTCCGGTGGTGCCATTGCTGACGATACTGCGCAGGGTCTGTCGCGTATTGAGGAACTTTTCGAAGTTCGCGTACCGAAGGGCCAAGCCTATTTGACTGAAATTTCCGGTGTTGCCAATACCTGGGAAGAAGGCGATCGCTACATCGTCCAGATTACTGCCGACGACAAAGAGAATGTCACCCTCAAGCTCGGTGAGCGCAAAGCTCAAATCGCCAGCGGCACCGATGTCGTTGCTGGTGATGTCGTGGCTGCTCTCGAGGATGCCTCAGAGCCGCTCATCGCACCGATGGCCGGTAAAGCCGAAGTGACCAACAAGGCCGTCATCATCACGCCGACCAAACAGAGTGTTGTGCGCTACGAAATCCCTGGTTTCAAGCAGCTGCAACTCCAGGATGGCGACAAAGTCGTCAGCGGTCAGCGCCTAACCAACGGCTCCATTAACCTGCACGATTTGATGCGCCTCCAAGGTGTCGAAGCCACCCAGCGCTACATCATGAACGAAATCCTGAAGATTTTCGCTGCCCAAGGCCAGAACATCGCCGACAAGCACTTGGAAATCATCGTCCGCCAAATGTTCAGCCGTGTCCAGATCGAAGAAGCTGTCGACAGCGAATTCGTCACCGGCGACATCGTCAGCAAGCTAGCCGTCGTTGAAGCCAATGAAGCCCTGGTTGCTACTAAGAAGCACCCCGCCAAGTACAACCAGCTGCTTCTCGGCATTACCAAGGCCAGCCTGAGCACCGACTCCTTCCTGAGTGCTGCTTCCTTCCAGGACACCACGCGCGTCCTCATCGCCGCCGCCACCAGCGGTAAGGTCGACAAGCTATACGGCCTGAAAGAAAACGTCATCCTCGGCCGCAAAATCCCCGTCGGCACCGGCGCCAAAACCGATGACGACCCCGAAGCCGCCGACCTAACTGCCGAAGCCGCTCACATCATCGGCCAACCAGAACCTGTCACCGAGAGCTAGATCTAGCGTATGGCCGAACGCCTGTACAACTTCAGCGCCGGCCCAGCAATGATGCCTGAGGTTGTTAATAGCGAAGTGGCCGAAGCCACGGTTAACTTCAATGATACGGGCATGGGTATCGGTGAAATTAGCCATCGCAGTGATGAATTTCTAGCCGTTGCCAACGAAGCCGAAACTGATCTGCGCGAGCTATTAGACATCCCAGATAACTACAAAGTCCTGTTCCTGCAGGGTGGGGCTACTGGCCAGTTCCGAGCAATCCCCCAAAACCTGACCACGCAAGCAGGTAGTGCCGACTATGTCGTGACTGGGATTTGGGGTAAGAAAGCCGTAGCCGAAGGACAGAAGGGCCTCAACGGCCTTACTATTGTCGCCCAAACTCAGGAGCATACATTTGTGCCACCTCAAGCAGACTGGCAGTGTTCAGAGGATGCGGCTTATCTGCATATCACGCCTAACGAGACTATCAACGGCGTAGCTTTTGCCAATATCCCAGATGTTGACGTGCCGCTTGTGGCAGATATGAGCTCTGTAATTTTGAGCGAAGCACTGGATATTAGAAAGTTCGGCGTTATCTATGCCGGAGCTCAGAAGAACATCGGCCCAGCCGGTCTCACGGTCGTAATCGTGCGTGACGATCTGTTAGGCAATGCTCGCTATCACACTCCGATTGTATGGGACTGGACTGCGCAAGCTGAGGCTCATTCAATGGTAAATACGCCGCCGACCTCAGCCTGGTATGCCGCCGGACGAGTTTTTAAATGGCTCAAAGAACAGGGTGGGTTAGCAAGTATTGCCGAAGTTAATCAACGTAAGGCCGACAAGCTATACGAAGCGATTGATGGCTCGGGGCTGTATGCTAATGCGGTACGTCTCGAGAATCGTTCACGCATGAATGTGCCCTTTACGCTAGCCCAGGTCGGGCTTGAGAAAGTGTTTTTGGCACAGGCGCGAGCCGAGGGATTGATAAATCTCGAGGGTCACCGCGATGTCGGTGGCTTACGAGCCAGCATCTATAATGCAATGCCCGAAGAAGGCGTTGACCGCCTGGTTGCATTCATGCAAGACTTTGAACAAGCACACATATAGACGGTGATAACGGACAGGTCGTAAGAACTGTTGTAAATCAGTCTCTCATCTGGTACAATTGAGGAAACAACGTAAGCAATCCGAGCCAGGGAAGTCGGCATACTCCCCGCAGCAGCAGATTGCACCATAAGGAGAACGCATGCCAACAATTAATCAGTTAGTGCGCAAACCGCGTACCAAGGTGACTTCCAAGAGCAAGTCACCGGCTATGCAGCGCGTCACCAACAATCTCAAGACGCGCAACTATGAGAAGCCAGCACCTTTCAAGCGCGGTGTTTGTGTCAAGGTAACTACCAAGACTCCCAAGAAGCCAAACTCCGCCTTGCGTAAGGTTGCCCGTGTGCGCCTCAGCAATGGTTACGAAGTTTGGGCTTACATCGGTGGCGAAGGCCACAACCTGCAAGAGCACGCCGTTGTGCTCGTCCGCGGTGGCCGAGTAAAAGATTTACCAGGTGTTCGGTACCACATTGTTCGCGGCTCGCTTGACCTCCAAGGTGTTACTGACCGCAAGCAAGGCCGCTCCAAGTACGGCACCAAGAAAGGCAGCAAGTAATGCGCGCTAATACCGAAACTCCAGCACCACTGACTGGCAACTCTCGCGAGGTGGTCATTGCACGAGAGCAGGCTAGCGTTTTGAGAAATCTGTATAGTATTAGATCGACCAGAAGCATCGAGGCTCCACTTTTACCCGTCGCTCTTGAGCTGGTGCGCAGTTTTCAAGATCCTAACGAGTACAGAGCCCTAGGCTGTCCGCTGGAACAAAACGATAGTGAAAGACAATTTGTGAGGGGAGCATAGCATGCCACGCAAGAAGACCAAATCCCTAGTTCGTGACATCCAGCCCGACCGCTTATATCAGAGCGTGCAAGTGCAGCGCCTCATCAACCGCGTCATGCTGCACGGCAAGAAGCAGATCGCCGAGCGTCTCGTGTACGGCGGTATGCAGAAGGCTGCCGAACGGCTCAAAGTCGACAACCCCCTTGATGTTTTCGATCAGGCTATGAAGAACATTCAGCCGCATGTTGAGACCCGTAGCCGCCGTGTCGGCGGGGCCAACTACCAGATTCCATTTGAGGTCAAAGGACAACGCCAGCAGCACCTGATGACTATGTGGTTCGTAGCTGCTGCTCGCTCACGCAAGGGCATGAGCATGCTCGACCGCATCGCCCAAGAATTACAGGATGCATACAACAACCAAGGCGCCGCCGTTAAGAAGCGCGAAGACGTCCACAAGATGGCTGACGCCAACCGGGCTTTCGCTCACTTCGCCAGGACTTAAACGATGGGTCAGTCGAGCAGCCATGAAGCTAACGAACCTTCCTACGACCCTAATTTTCTGCAAAGGCTCTTAGAAGGCGATACATTTCAACGAGATGTGATAGATAGTCCGCATCTGCCGGTTAGGGTATTGGGCATCGCGGCGACGGGAGTCTACGCGAATGCCGCTGGACTTGTAGAGCGCATAGACACAATGGTAGGAACTGCCGAGGACGAGGCGGGGCTTGCATTGCCGTATCGCATGGCTATCAGGGTGTCTGACAGGATCGGAGCGATCGAAAACCCTCTGTTAAAAGAGGCCGCAGAGAATGCTTTTACCACAGCGGTCATAGGGCATGCTATGGTTCGCAGTGTGATTGAGGATATACAGGGCGAGAAATTTACTGATTAATGAAAAGCAGGGTTAGACAATAATGGCAGACAAGAAAACACCAATGGACAAGATTCGTAACCTCGGCATTATCGCGCATATTGACGCCGGTAAGACCACGACTACCGAGGGTATTTTATACCGCACCGGCCTCAATCATAAAATTGGTGCCGTACACGAAGGCGAAACCACAACCGACTGGATGGCTCAAGAGCGCGAACGCGGCATCACCATCGTGGCTGCCTCAGTAACCTGTTACTGGAAGGGCAATCAGATCAACATTATCGATACTCCTGGTCACATCGACTTTACGGTCGAAGTGGAGCGCTCACTGCGCGTCCTTGACGGTGCCTGCGTCGTCTTCGACGGCAAGATGGGCGTCGAATCACAGTCCGAAACCGTCTGGCGCCAAGCCGACAAGTACGGCGTGCCGCGTATCTGTTTCATCAACAAGATCAACCAAACCGGTGGCGATTTCTACAAGTCGCTCGACACCATTCACGCCCGTCTCAGCAAGCGCGCATTCCCGGTGCACCTGCCCATCGGCTTCGAACAGTCCATTAACGGTATTGTCGATCTAGTCGAGATGAAGGCCTACACCTACAAGGAATTCACCGACAAGGCCTTGGTCGAAGCCGAAATCCCTGCCGACATGATGGATCAGGTCAAAAAGTACCGCTCACTTCTGGTTGAAAACGCCGTCGCTGAAGACGAAGCCATGCTCGAAAAGTATTTCGAAGTCGGCGAAGAAGGCCTCAGCGTCGACGAAATCAAGCAAGCCATCCGCAGCGCTGTACTCTCCGGTAAATTCTTCGCCGTCACCGGTGGCGATGGCCGCGGCGTCATCGTCGAAAAAGTCCTCGACATGGTCAACGACTACCTGCCAAGCCCCCTCGATCGTGGCTCTACCTGGGGCACCCACCCCAAGACTGGCGACGAAACCGAGCGCAAGCCCGCTGAGGCTGAGCCCTTTGCTGCTTTGGCTTTCAAGATCACCACCGACCCCTTTGTCGGTAAGTTAGCCTACTTCCGTGTCTATTCCGGCACTCTCGTCGCTGGCTCATACGTGTTGAACAGCTCGACTGGCACCAAAGAACGCGTTGGTCGCATCGTGCGCTTACAAGCCGACAAGCGCGCCGATGTTGCTGAAGTCGGCGCCGGTGACATCGCTGCCATCGTGGGCCTCAAGGGCACCACGACTGGCAATACTTTATGTGACGTCAACAACCCGATCGTCCTCGAGAGTATTACTTTCCCAGAGCCACCAGTTAGCATTGCCATTGAGCCCAAGACCAAAGCCGACCAAGAGAAGATGAGCATTGCTATGCAGCGCTTAGCCGAAGAAGACCCAACCTTCCGTATCCGAGTCGATGACGAAACCGGGCAGACCATTATCTCCGGTATGGGTGAGCTACACCTCGAAATCATCGTTGACCGTATGAAACGCGAATTTGACGTCGAAGCCAACATCGGTCAACCCCAGGTTGCGTACCGTGAGTCAATCCGTAAGAGCGATGTCGAAGTTCAGGGCAAATTCATTCGTCAATCTGGTGGTCGTGGTCAGTATGGTGACGTTTGGCTGCGCCTCAGTCAGAACGAACAAGGTGCCGGCTTCGAGTTCATCAACTCCATCAAGGGTGGTGTCGTTCCTAGCGAATACATTAAACCTGTTCAGCAAGGTATCGAAGAAGCCATGGCTAACGGTGTTATCGCCGGCTATCCAGTGGTTGACGTCAAAGCCGAACTCTATGATGGCTCCTACCACGATGTCGACTCCTCGGAAATGGCCTTCAAGATTGCCGGTTCTATGGCGCTCCAAGACGGCGTCAAAAAAGCCGGCCCGGTACTGCTTGAACCTGTCATGAAAGTTGTCGTAGTCACCCCCGAAGAATTCATGGGCGACGTCATCGGCGACCTCAACAGCAAACGTGGCCGCATCGAGTCCATGGAAGACCTCAGCCCCGGAATCAAGGAGATAACCGCCTTCGTTCCTCTAGGAGAAATGTTTGGCTACACAACCAACTTACGCAGCTCTACCCAAGGCCGCGCCAGCTCCAGCATGGAACTCGACCACTACGCCGACGTCCCCTCGCACGTGGCCGAAGCCATCATTGCCAAGAACGCCAAATAGTCTTACAGTGTAGATTAGTATAGAGCTGAAGGAGGCTAGCGAAGCATGGCTATGGAACAACTTGCGCTGCATGATGAATTCGTCGGACGCCAACCCCCGAGCTCGGAGCTGGTGGCGCGGGCAAGGATTTTCCAGGAGGCGCGTAAAGAGTTCTCCACTACTGGCAACGCCTTGAGAGCAGACAGCCTGATAGAAAAGTATGACCTTGACACGGATGCCGACTTGCTAGCAGCGCCACGCGAGATACAGGCCAAGGCCATAGCTAATGTTGCTCTGGCATACGCGCTGCATCCGCTGTTGGCTTACGGTGTATTGAGCGCCCGCAGACGATTCAATGACCAGCTGCTTAGTGAGTATGAGGGTGTGTTGTTCCATCGACAAGGTTGGGGCGGCGAAGCTTTTTACGACCGGTGGACGCTCCAGCAAGAGGTACTTGAGGAGTATGCCCAAAACTTGGTAACACAATTTAGCGATGTAGATAAGCCTACTGCCGGTGCTGCCGCCGAGAGTGCTGCCTAGGAGCGGTTATTAGCATGTCACACGAAAGACTCGAGCAGCACAGCGAAGCCTATTACCGCGACCGGTGCGCCACCGCTGTTGCGGAACAGTCGAATTACCTGCTGGCATCCTATAATTCAATGCCGAGAGAGTGGCAGGATTATGTTGCCAGAAACGAAATCGAAACGCTGCGCGAACAGGTAGTTGCCAACTATCAAGGGCCTCCGAGCGAAGCTGCCCGCACACTCTCGGTTAATGCCTCTCTGGATGTCTTGCAGACGGGTTTTGTGCTCGTGAATGAAATATATGCCTTGCAAGCTGAATTCCCCGAGCTTGACGTGCAAGGGATTTTGGCAGAACGCGGTCGGCGCATAGCCGATGCTACACCTTTGGCGGTTATCGCGGCTACCATTGACTGAGCGTCGGCGGCCCTGGCCGGCGTTTTATTCAAAAAAAGTGCCTCTCATTCTCAGGCACCAGTAGAGGACTTTACTTAGTAGTAAAACAATGGTACAATAATACGCATTATGGAAACAGTAGCAGGTGATAATGAGAATCTGAAGCTCCTAGAGAGCTATCTAGAAGCAGTGGTCGATGTGAATAACGACCCCTATAACGAAGCGACGGCACAGAGCTTGCAGGTTATTGACGGCGCTTTTGCAGAAACTTTTATGCTCTTCCCGAAAATGGGTAGCGGTGCAAAGTTCGGTGAAGTTGTGAGCTTCCGTTCGGTGACTTGCTCGGACGGCATTGAGCATGTTCGGCAGCACATGGCCGGGAGTGCTTCGGATGGAGAGCAAGAGACATATCGGCCGGATGCACCTGCACTGGCGCGACAATCCAGGGGCGCTCTGATTGCTGTCGGTGGTAAGATTGCCACTTCTGGTGCACTGCGCATCACGCAACTTCCTGCGGCATACGACCTGCTTACTGAAAGCTTGCGAGGCATCGATAGAGACCCTGACCCTGACTTCACCAAGTTCGCATTCAAGCGCATCCGCAGAGACCTGCTCTCCGAGTACGGAGACTCCCGGCGCGGCTCACTGCTAACTCCCCTTGAGCCAGTTCAACTCGAAGCAAACATCAAAGAAGCAATGAAAGCCATCGGTTATCCCTACGGGCCTTTGGGTAAACTCATTGTCGGCAAGCTGTCCGAAGCAATCGTTCCCCGATCTAAAAGTATCTACGAGTAAACACTTTACAAATTATCCGACTTTCCCTATACTATCTTCGGTAACTTGCGTGAGCTCTAGTATTCTCGTGCAAAGACAATTATTAACCAAGCCATCAATTAGCAAACACGAAGGAGTAAATAACTTATGGCAGATCAATTCGACCGCAGCAAGCCCCACGTCAACGTCGGCACTATGGGTCACGTCGACCACGGCAAAACTACCCTAACCGCAGCAATCACTGCCGTTCTAGCCAAGAAGCTCCCAAGCAAGATTAACCAGCCAATCGCTTACGATCAGATTGACAACGCTCCAGAAGAGAAGGCTCGTGGTATCACCATCGCCACCTCTCACCAAGAGTATGAGAGCGAGAAGCGCCACTACGCTCACGTTGACATGCCCGGCCACGCCGATTACGTCAAGAACATGATTACCGGTGCAGCTCAGATTGATGGTGCCATCCTGGTGGTCGGCGCCAACGACGGTCCACTGCCCCAAACCCGCGAGCACGTACTGCTCGCTCGCCAGGTCGGCGTACCTTACATCCTAGTCTTCCTTAACAAGATGGACTTGGCTGACGCTGAATTGGTTGACCTCGTCGAAGAAGAAATCCGTGAACTACTCGAGAAGAACGGCTTCGACAAAGACGCACCAATCATCCGCGGTTCTGCTACCAAGGCGCTCGAAGGCGATGCCGCTTCCGAAGACGCCATCATGGAACTCGTCAAGGCTATGGACGAATCCATCCCAGAGCCTAAGCGCGAACTCGACAAGCCTTTCCTGATGCCTATCGAAGACGTTTTCTCCATCAAGGGTCGTGGCACTGTCGCTACCGGCCGCGTAGAAACCGGCATCGTCAAGGTTAACGAAGAAGTCGAAATCGTCGGTATCCGCCCCACTACCAAGAGTGTGGTTACCGGTGTTGAAATGTTCAAGAAAAACCTCGACCAGGGTCAAGCTGGCGACAATGTCGGTATCCTGCTCCGCGGTATTGAGCGCGATGACATCGAGCGTGGTCAAGTCTTGGCCAAGCCTGGTACGATTACACCGCACACCGAGTTTGATAGTGAAGTCTACATTTTGACCAAGGAAGAGGGCGGTCGTCACACCCCATTCTTCAAGGGTTACAAGCCACAGTTTTACTTCCGTACTACTGACGTTACCGGTGAAGTTGAGCTACCAGCTGACAAAGAAATGGTCATGCCTGGTGACACCATCACCTTCAAGGTTAAGCTACTCGCCCCAATCGCCATGGAACAAGGTCTCCGCTTCGCTATCCGCGAAGGCGGTCGCACTGTTGGCGCCGGTGTTGTTACCAAAATTGTTAAGTAGCGCTGGTATAGATCAGACTTAAACTTACGATAAATCGTAAGGCATAGCTATGCTTCAAGAAGAAAAAGCCCTTCCTCCTGAGCATCTTATGGATCGCACAGACTTTCAGCTAGAGAGTCTGTGCGACTCTTGCCCTTTGCGGCAGGCTGAGTACGAGGGTTTCTGGCCAGCCTACGGCGTACAGGTGGGCAGCGGTGCCGAGAAAACGCTGATTAACGTAATCAGCTTCGAAGTCTTATATGAGCAGACACGAAACAGGCTACGGGCTGAGAAGCCGATGTATCGGGCGGTGTTGAGTGTCGGTAATGTAGCTGCTTTTGAAGTTGAGGCAGCCTTCAAGGGCTGTGAGTCAGCCTCGGTGTTGCCGCGAACGATCAGGCCAGACAAGGTTATCTGCACCGCGTTGAACCGGGTTTTAACCGGCAAGGTTCCAAACAGTCGCAACCTTAGCGTCGGCCACGTTTACTGAGCAGTTGAATATTTTAGCCAATTAGTGTAAAATATGAAACCATGAATACACTCGCACCGGAATTAAGATCAGAGGTGAGCAACCCAGGGATTTATCCCTATAATCTAGAACGGGGAGAACTACCACCCCCAATAGCCCTGCACATGCCAATTACCGAACCTGCGTATGAAGTAACGGTCAAGTTAACTCGTGACACCGTGCCGCAGCGATATCTGGTAGGTCACTTTCAGGACAACGGCCAAAGCCGATATGACCAGATTGCTGAGGTATTTGGATACGATGAACGCGCTAGGGTACGTCGAGTTGGCAGGGACGAGCTAAGAGACATCAGCAGGATTGCGATGCTCGGTACGGCTTTGTTTGATACGGGCCTTTGGGCGCAAATCGTGCCTTATTGATCGAGTAGTTCGTCTGCCGTGGCTTTTGGCTGACTCCTGTGCTCACTGACAAGCTATAGCAATTAAATAATTGTTAATTTTGTTCAGTCTCGTTTGTGTCTGAGTAAAGATTTGGGTTAAAATGTATAGCACTATGAGTTTGACCGCAACCGATCTCCAGGCTATTCGAACGATTGTTCGTGAAGAAGTTGCTCCACTCGAGAACAAGGTTATCACTCTCGAGAATGATGTCAAAGAAATCTATCATATGCTCGCCAAAATGCAGCACGGGCTTTCAGCCGTAGCCAAACATGCCGGCATTACATTGCCGCGATAGGTCTCCCTTTACATCTTAGTCGGGTATCTGTTAAAATAACCTTACAATGAACTAATGTTTGCTGACTAAAAGTCGTTTTTGCAAGATAAATCGATGTTACAGCAAGTCCCGAGTAATCGGGGGAAGGAATAACACCTATGGCAGACGCCAAAACCACTACTAAAGCAGCGGGTACTGATCCGAAACAACGGATTCGCATTCGCCTGAAGGCCTATGATCACAAGGTCATTGACCAAGCCGCCAAACAGATTATTGACACCGCTTTGCGCACCGGCGCTTCACTGGCGGGGCCAATCCCTTTGCCCACCCGCCGCAGCACCTTTACGGTGATTAAAAGCCCACACGTCTACAAGAAGGGCCGCGAACAATTCGAAATGCGCGTTCACAAACGCCTTATCGATGTATTCGAGCCAACGCCCAAGACCATCGACAGCCTGATGAACCTCAGTCTGCCTGCCGGTTGCGACGTCGAAATTAAGATGTAGTAATGAGTGCCGAACGATCAGTCGAAACTGCACGAAACGACGAGTTTTCGACGATCACTGTCAGCCCTGCGCTCACAGCGGCAGAGTTTACTAGCTTGCCCCGACCACGATCGTTCGGGTCAGAGGGTATAGAGACCACCGATTTCCTTGGTGTTTACGAAGAGGGGGACACTTCTACGCTGGCTTTCGAGTCACGCGTCTTCGGGTTGAAGAGCGACCGGGACTTTCTTGCTTATGCACACCTGATCGCAGGGCACCTAGGCTCAAGGGTGCTACAAACCGAGATGCAGGGATTAAGCTAAGCCATGGCCCGACAGCCAGGTTTAGCAAGAGAGATGCGCCTAGGCAAGACCGAGTCTTTCTTCTATGTTAGCGTCATGCCACCGCTTGAAGCCAACGAGACCATTGACAGTCCTGCTCAGGGCGTCATGGCTTTGCGAGAGTTTGCTACACCCGATGGCAGCCAGACGCTGGTATACGCTCGAGCGAACTTCGGTATGACCGCTCGGGAGCGAGAGCCTCTCTTCCGGCGTTATGCTCAGCATGTAGCTCAGCGACTGGGGCGGACCACGTTAGATGCTGAGCTTATTGAAATGCAATCGGGCGCAACGTCCCTGTTTGAGGCGCCACAAGCTGTGGCTGCCTAAGAGTTGAGTAAGGGTATATTCTGAATTTGCGTAATGAAAAAAAAGAGGGTAATCTTATGATCCAACCAGATGATGTAGCTGATTTGCGCCGGGGTATTGATTATATTGGCGTTTGTGTGTGCTTTATCGTCCATGATGGCGAGGGGCAGATCCTGCTTCAAAAACGGGGGCCCAAAGCACGCGACGAGCAAGGTCGGTGGGACATCGGCGGTGGTGCCATCGAATTCGGCGAATCAACCGATCAGGCCATTCGACGCGAAATTGCAGAAGAGTATTGTTGCGAACCGCTCAAGGTCGACTTCTTAGTCGCGTACGATGCTCATCGCCAGCATAACGGGGCGAAGACGCACTGGGTGGCGCTTGTCCATGCCATCAAAGTTGACCCGGCCAAGATCAAGATCGGCGAGCCGGATAAAATAACCGAAGTCGGCTGGTTCACGAGCCAAAACTTGCCCACACCACTGCACTCGCAGTTTCAAAAGAGTTACCAGGTCGCCATTGATAAAAAGATTGTTTCATAACACTTTTGGTTAAGCGGCTTCCCGAACGTGCGGCCCAAATAAAGTGCGGAACGGCCTCATCGCTTAAGCTTGACATTGAGGGTCGACGGCGAGCATACTGAATCCCTGCTCAATATATGAGGTGGGAAGAAGGGATTCCTATGTACGAAACTAGTCGATCTGTCGGTAACAGAGCTAAGAATTTAACCAGAGTAGGGCTCAGCGCGGGCGCTCTCGCCCTGAGCGGATTGCTAACTGGCTGTATGACACTTGCGCATCCACCCGATCAGGCCCGGCAGGATGCTGAGAGCGAATACCAGAATACTTGGCAGCAAGCCAGCCCTGCTGGTAAATACATCCTCCAGTACTTATTGGCGACAAAGATTGAAGAACCGTATACGGAAGTTCTTGGAGGTAAAGACCAAAACTACAGCTTTTTATTTAATAACGGATGTTTGCAAAACACTGCATATAACATAGCCGGCGACGCTACCAAGAGTTACTCCAGCGGAGTATTCTCATTGGCCAGTGCCCCTGGGAGCGTGCCAACTGCAGCTGCCAAGGCCCGCCAGGCTAATACTAATCTAGACATGCTTATTGTTCGGTCTAGCCATGCTGGTTCACCTGAACTCCATTTCGAAGGGATCGATGGTCCCGGGCCCCTCAAGCCGGTGGATCTACAGACACAAAACGTGTTGCAGGCAAGCAATTGCCAGGTAGGTTTCATGGACGCCGGGATAGTTGATCGCCAGGGTGATAAATCTTCTGCCTACGTAGTTGCGGCTAATGCCGATAACTAAGCTCCGCGGCACTTCTTAGTCCTAGATAGCTTGTAATAGTAGGCCTGTCCTTTAATCGCGTGTTGGATCACCGATCGAATCTGCTCTAGCGCTGCTAGGCCTACGATATTTCAGTACAAATACTGGCTACAAAGCTAGTCATCGCGTGATTATTATGGCTGCTGCAGGACAGAATTGCTAATAACTCTACCATATAGTATAATATATCTCCGTGAGTGAACAAATAGTATCCTCGCTACAGGATATACCAGAGTATCAGGAGTTAAGAGAGCTTGAGTCGCAAAAGGCTGTTCTGAGTGAACAGCTGGCTAGCGATGACTTCGCAAGCCCTGAGATTAAAGCTGCCTACGAGCAGGGTCTTGTTAGCGTTGCCGAGCGTAGCACTGAGATCGCCCTGAGCCCTACACTCCAGAACAAGATTGCGGCTATCGGCTTACAAGCCATCAAGGGTGCTAATCAGCTGAAGCCACTGCGCGGTATTTTGCCCGAGCAAGAGTTGACGGCTATGGAGGACGATATTCAGTCTAAGCTGGCTGCCGCGACGGCCTATTATGAACAATACGGGGCGCAGACTGAGCTGTCCCAAAACTTTTTGACCCTATCAATCGCCGCCGGAGAAGTGGCGGTTCGGGCTAGCCAACAACCAGCCGAAGCTGCAGTACGGCGACAAGAGGAGCCGGCGACACCGGCATCGACAGAGCTACCATCGCGATCAGCTGATTCTAGGCAAGCTCCGACCCAGCCAGCGGCCAGTCGACCAGAGGCTCCCAGCTCAATCAAGCAGGTAACACTGATTTTTAGCCCAAGCGGCGTTTCGGTGGGCAAAAAAGGGCAGTTCATACCATACCAAATTAGTGAGGCGGTGAATGCTCTTGACTTCTCTCAAGAGTGCCGCAAGGCATTGCGCTTTTTGGCGGAGAATGGACACGCCGAGTTTACCCCCTACCAAGTGTGGGCAGCGGCAAGTGAAGGCGGTGAATTTAGCAAGAAAGGGATGGCTCATGTAAGAAGCTGGCTTGAGAATATCACTTTTCGTCACCAAAAGATTATCAATCACAACGGAATGCGAGGGCCTAACTCTCGTTACAGAGTTTCACCGGCTTTTCAAGTGGAGACAACGGAAGGAGATGATCGTCCTGACGCTTTAGTTCCATCAGCAAAGAAAGCCGAGGCCGAAGAACCGAAAACCCCGCTTGCCGAACAGACTATTGGTGACCTTAAGCTTGGCAGTCTTTATATACTTGCGCACAAGCTATCAAGCCTGGAGTATGTCCTGACAGCGTATGACAAACCTTCTATAACCACTGAGCTGGTGCAAAGTCTCAAGGACTACCAGCCTGATTTGTCGATGCTGGATAATGACGAGCAAAAGCTGCTTGAGTATCGGGAGGCTGTTCTTGATGAGGTTCAGGCAGTATTCGAGGACGAGGAGAAGTTTATAAAGTTGATTGAATGTCTGGGCGAAAATACTGCGGCTACAGAGTTTGTTGAATACCTGACCGACCTCCTGGACAAGCCAGAAGACCTGCAGTTTGTTAATCGGCTTATTGGTTCTAAGAAAATAAGTACTCAAATCGACTTGCGTGGCAAAGGCGTGCTAGACGGAACCGCACATGAAATCGTTGATCGGCAGCAGCATGTTATTTGGCCGATTCCAAAACCTACTCCTGTTCGTCAGGGGACGCAAACCGCCACTCCTCCCCTAGTGAAGAGCACAGTTGAGCGAAGTAGAGCTGAGACTAGCAAGCAGCCAAAGCAAGCTGAACGAACACAACCAAGAGCTGTGGCAGCAAAGCCTAAGCCTGCTTCTGCAGCAGCTCCTGTACGCAGGTCTTCTAGGAAGTCTCCTAAGAGACACGCTGCAGGAGAGAAGAAAAAAGCTCGGTTGCAAGCAGTGGAAGATAGAGCCACAGAAATTGCCCAAACATTTGGCAGTGCATTCGGACATGATAAGCAGCTGACCATCAATCAGCTGGAGAGTATCTTTACAGGATTTGGCCGAATGGCTTTGAGTGCGAGTGATAGTAACCCTCAACAACGCGGCAATGTCACTCAATACAGAGGTGATGGTCATGTGGCGTATGGCTTGCGGGAAGTAATTCACATTGTTCTGCAGAATAATCAGCGCCTACGACCGACAGTAGCCCAAAAGACAAACAAGCGCGAGGTTGATGAAATCTACACGCGAGTCATAGACGCCGTTGCCAGTAGTCAGTAAATAATTTTTGTCATATGGCATTACTAGTAAATTGAAGAATATAGCTTGAATTTCTGGTGTAGGGTGATGATATTTTAGTGTAGAATTTGCAACAGCTTGACAGGGGTAAGTTTCTCGTGGTACTCTAGTATGGTATCTCAACAAGACGTGTACTTGGTTTGCGCCAGTAGGTCTACCAATAACAGAGGTAGAAACCACTCGTAACCAGGTGTTTTTATGTCAGTCTTCGATACAAAAGCATATATATGAAAGCACTCATTACCCGCAAACTTGGCATGACCAGCACCATCGCAGAAGATGGGGTGGTGCAGGCTGTTACCCTGCTTTCTGTCGCGGAACACACCGTGCTACATCATAAGACTGAGGACAAGGACGGCTACACCGCCGTACAAGTCGGCACCGAGACCGCCAAGAAGCTCAGCAAGAGCGTTGCCGGACACGTCAAAGGCGTCAAGGTCATGCCCAAGCTCATTCGTGAATTCCGTATTGATGAAATCCCAGAAGAACTCAACGTCGGCAGCAAACTCAGCGCCGACGTTTTTAGTGTCGGCGATAGCGTACAAGTTACCGGTCTGACTAAGGGTAAGGGCTGGGCCGGCACCATCCGTCGCCACAACTTCCACCGCCAGCGCAAGACGCACGGTGGCAAGGGCAACACTCGTAAGCCCGGCTCTATCGGCTCAATGTATCCGCAGCACATTTTCAAAGGAACACGTATGGCTGGTCAGCTTGGCCACGAGCAAATCACTGTCAAAGGCCTCAAGGTCGCATTAATTGACATGGAAAACAACGTCATCGGTGTCACCGGTGCCGTCCCCGGCCCCAACAAAGGTGTCATTATTATAAAGGGAGTCAAGTAATGGCTGTCGCGACCTACACCAAGACCGGCACCAAGGCCACAGCAGCGGCCAAGCTCGATCAGGCCGTCTTCGGCGTTGAGACCAAGAACCACGAACTGCTCAAGGCTGCCTACACTGCCTACCTGGCCAATGGCCGCGACAATCTCGCAGTAGTTAAGACGCGTGGCTTGGTACGTGGTGGCGGCAAGAAGCCTTGGAAGCAGAAGGGGACTGGCCGGGCGCGTTTCGGTTCGTCTCGCGTGCCTATTTGGCGCGGCGGTGGTATTACCTTCGGCCCAACCGGACAAGAGAACTATTCCAAGCAGCTGAACATCAAGGCTAAGCGCCTGGCGCTCCGACAAGCACTGAGCCTCAAGAGTGACGCTATCAAAGTTATCGAAACATTTGCCTGCAAAGACGGCAAGGTCGCCCAGACAGCCAATTTACTCAAGAAGATTGACGCTACCGGCAATATCCTCATCGTTGTCAGTCTCAAGGATGATCTCGTTGAGCGTGCTACCCGCAATTTGCCAAGAGTAAAGGCCGTCAGCGCTAACTATCTCAATGTCTATGACGTCATGAATGCGGACTGTATCGTGATAAGCCAGAAGTCACTCGCCATTGTCACTGAACGGCTCGGCGATGTGCCAGCTGCGAAGACCCCCAAGGCCACAAAGACTAGTCCGAGCGAGGAGACAAAATAATGAGCAAAACCATTACTTTGCGTC
>DAINPB010000015.1:0-30209 GCA_036743655.1 Candidatus Saccharimonadota bacterium | reverse complement strand
TTATCAGCAGCGGTAGCCTGTACGACGCTACTGCGCCCTTGCCGCTCACCGAAACCTCCCGGGTAAAAGCCAGCTCACCTTACGCCGTGAGCAAACTCAGCCAAGAAGAAATGGCGCGCTACTACAATAATCGAGGTTTCGAGTCAGTTATTGCCCGGCCCTTCAACCACTTCGGGCCAGGCCAAGGTCTGGGTTTCATCGTACCGGACTTGGCCAAGCAGATTGTCGAAGTCGAGCAAGGTGCTGATCGCGAGGTTTTGGTAGGGAACTTGGACGCTCAACGTGATTACACCGATGTCCGGGATATTGCCCGAGCTTATTGTCTGTTATTGCAAAAAGGTAAGGTGGGTGAGGTGTATAACATCTGTTCCGGCAAGGCGCGCAGCGGTCACGAGATCCTTAAGGGCTTGCTGGCCGCCGCTGATTGTCAGGCCGAGACCAAGCAGGATGCTGCCAAAATGCGCCCTTCTGACACCCCTATTATTTACGGCGACTCCGGTAAGCTGACCGCTGACACCGGCTGGCAGCCAACTATCCCATTCGAAACAACTCTGGCCGATGTTATAACAGATTGGCGCAGCCGCGTTTAGCGCAACTCGCAAGCGCTATTTTGGCTTGAGCACAACTATCTCTTTGAAGCGATTAAACAGCCCTGTGTTCAAGCGTGTACTTGTTCTGAAGAGGTAGCTAGTTACCTATTTCGAGCCGTTGGCCGATTCAAGCTTGATGTCGTTCTCTACCATTAGCTTAACCAGACCCTTGAAGTCGACTTGGCGCTTCCACCCCAGTTGCTCTTCGGCCTTAGCAGGGTTCCCGAGCAGAATATCCACCTCTGATGGGCGCATAAATGCCGGATTCTGCTTAACGTACGGCTTCCAGTCGTCAATGCCAACCTCTTGAAACGCCTGTTCCAGGAAGTCGCCAATAGAGTGTGTCTCGCCCGTCGCCAGCACATAGTCGCCCGGTTTGTCCTGCTGCAGCATGCGCCACATGCCCTCTACATAATCACCGGCGTAGCCCCAGTCGCGCTTGGCGTCCAGATTGCCGAGTTCGATAAACTTTTGCTTGCCCAAGTGGATGCGGGCGACGGCATTGGTGATCTTGCGGGTCACAAACTCCAAACCACGGCGCTCGCCTTCATGATTGAATAAAATGCCGCAGCTGGCGTGAATGCCGTAACTTTCGCGGTAGTTCTTGGTAATCCAGTGGCCGTATAGTTTGGCAACGCCGTACGGGCTGCGCGGATGGAAGAGGGCTTCTTCGTCGTAACCTTTGCCCGGCCGGTTGTAGTCCAAGCCGCCGAACATTTCAGAAGTCGAGGCCTGATAGAAGTGTATGGTTTTCTCGCCGCCGCTCTGACGAATAGCTTCCAGAATATTGAGCACTCCTTTGCCGGTGACATCAGCGACTAATTGCGGTGTTTTGAACGAGTAGCCGACATGGCTGATGGCCGCCAGGTTGTACACTTCGTCTGGCTCGGACAACTTGATGGCGCGCAGTAGTGATGATGGATCGAGTAAATCACCCTCAATCAAGGTAATGTAGGGTTGTTCTTGTTCGACTGTCAGGCGCTTTGGATTGTGTTGGCCGCGTATCAGGCCGTAGACTTCGTAGCCTTTTTCGTGTAATAGTTTTGCTAAATGGTAGCCATCTTGGCCGGTAATACCTGTCACTAACGCCTTTTTTGTCATGCACTGCCTCCACTAATCGCTACAATAATCGTAATATAAAGTATACCTTGTAAAAAAGGCTATCTGTAGTTTTATTTAACAACAGCAGTTAGTATACGTAGTGAGTATGAAAAAAATCGTTATCGACGCCAGAGAGTCAGGCACAACCACGGGACGCTATGTCGACAAGTTGGTTGAGTACTTGCACGCGCTCAAGCCTACCTATAGCTTCGTTATTCTAGCCAAGCGCCACCGCATGGAGCTTTTGACCAACCTAGCCCCTGACTTCGAAATTATCGCCTGCGACCATAAGGAATTCACCTTCGACGAACAGCTCGGCTTCTACTGGCAGCTACGCGATCTCAAACCAGATGTCGTGCACTTCCCTATCGTCCAGCAGCCAGTTCTATACCGCGGCACTGTCGTAACCACCATGAACGACTTGACCAGTGTTCGGTACCGCAACCCCAACAAACAGTGGTTGGTGTTCACCATCAAACGCTGGGTGTATACCTGGCTCAATAAACGCGTTGCTCGTAAATCGGCCGCCCTACTAACCTACAGTCAGTTCGTCAAAGACGATGTGGCACGATTCGCCAGCATTGATCCTGCGAAGATCACTGTAACTCCGCTGGCAGCCGATGCCATAACCGATAAACCTGAGCCCTTGCCGCAGCTTGAGAACAAGCGCTTCATCATGTACGTCGGCCGCCCAATGCCGCACAAGAACTTAGAGCGTCTCATCAAGGCCTTCGGCTTGCTCCGCGCCCAACACCCGGACTTGGTACTGGCCTTAGCCGGCAAAAAAGACGCCAACTATCAACGGATCGAAGCCCTGGTTCGAGAACAAGCTATAAAAGGCGTGGCCTTCACCGACTTTGTATCCGAGGGCCAGCTGCGTTGGCTGTATGAGCACTGTGCAGCCTATGTTTTCCCGTCGCTCAGCGAGGGCTTCGGACTGCCGGGATTAGAGGCCATGCTGCACGGGGCGCCCGTCGTCAGCAGTAACGCTTCTTGCTTGCCTGAGGTGTATGGCGACGCCGCGCACTATTTTGACCCGCTCAGCGTGCAAGCCATGGCCGATGCCATTAACGAAGTTATCACGGACAAAGATTTGCGCGGTCAGCTCATCGCAAAAGGCCGACAGCAAGTTCAAAGATACTCATGGCGCCGCACCGCCCAGCAAACGCTGGCTATTTACGATACGGTGCTGGGTACTGAATCGAAGTAGTCGGCGAGGCTATCTCGCAATTGCCGGTAATCTTTTTGGATGTCATCACGCTTGGTGTGACCAGTTACTTCGGCCAGACTGCCGGCAGTTAGTTCCAGAACAACAAACTGCGCGGAGCCCAGTTCACTGACCGCATCCAGTATCTCGCGTGTCGCTCCACGGAAACGACCCTGCAGCGCATCGTGCAAATCTTGCTCGGTCGGTATGTGCGATTCGCTGGCGATATCCCGGCGGTTGAGTGATACATGGAGCGCTTGGGTGTGCGGCGCCAGAATCGGCAGGGCTGCATCGAGATCACTAATCGGCCCAGGTTGTTCGCGCTGGTATCGACGCTGGGTGTGGAAGGTGTCGATGCACAGCCCGCTGTAGCCACGTGCAGCCGACTCAGTCAGCAAGTCTTCGGCCGTCTGCGCACCAAGCAAGCGAGCCACGTGATCGGTCGGCTGGAAGATGTTGTAGGCAGCCTGAGCTTTTTGTAGTGCTTGCCGGTCTTGTTCTGTGTCACTCTGAGGGTACAGAACTGCCGGCAAGGGGCCCGTCTCGGCTTGGACAGTAGCCATAAACGCAGCCGATTGCAGCACTCCCGGCATTACCAGTCTCCCAAGCGGGCCCGCAACAACCTTGGCTTGCAGCGTGGGCTCTGATTCGTAGTTGTCAGTGTCACCATCTTGGGCATTAATACGAAATGATTGATGGAGCGAGTTTATCTTCAAATCACCTCGCCGCACCGCCCGAGTTACCAGATGCGCCGGGTAGAACAGCGGGTGCCACTCGACACCGTCAAAACCAGCTTCTTCGGCGAATTGACCCATTTGAGCCGGCGGAGTCAGCAAGTAGCGTGAATCAGCCAAATTAGCATTTGCAAACACTATCTCCGGTCGTCCAGATGTCATAATTATATTATTATAACTTTTATTTGGAATTTGGTCAACTGCTTGTCTTCAGAACAATATGCCGGTCGCGGCCTTCACCCGCCGACTCGCTCGTCAGGCTATATTCGGCGGCCAGTTGGTGTATCACGCGCCGATCAGCGGCGTTCATAGGCTCGAGATCCATTGGTTCACCGCTGTCACGAACTTGCTTCACCCACTCCTCGGCACGTTCTCGCAAGCGGTCAGCGCGCTGTTTTTTGTATTCGGCGATGTCGACGTTGACACGGTTGTGTGCAAAGTTACTGTTCTTGAGGGCTGTGCTGGTCAAATACTGCAAGGAGCGCATGTTCTCACCACGTTGACCGATCAGGAAACCGTTGAGGTGGGTGCTTGGCACATTCAGCTGGATGACCTCATCATCGCTAGTAGCGTAAACATCGGTGTTAAGACCGAAGAAGGACAGGAGGTCTTCGAGATACTTCTTGGCATACTGGATAGCTTCTTCCATTGAGTCATTCATGATTTCTTCCTCCGTTTTTTGGTGCTTTTTTTGGATTTTGGAGAAGATTTCTTGGAAGGCTGTTTGACGATTTCGGCTTCGGGGATGGCAGCAACATCTTTGGAAGGCTTGCCGTCGGCAATCGCTTCCATTTCGGTTTCGTCCTTACGTAGCACGAGTGCTTGCTGGATATAGGCGACGATGCCGCCGGTTAGCCAGTACAGACTGAGCGCCGAGGCGATATTGACGGTGAAGAGGAAGATCATCACTGGCAGCAAGTACCGGGTGCTGCGCCCGACGGCGGCATTCACCTCGCCCTGGTCGGCCTGCTTGCCGTCGCCAGCGTCCTTGAGAATGGCGCGCAGACCGCGCTGATCTTTGGTGGTCGGTAAGAGCTGTTTGCTCTGGTAGTATTGCGCTACTGCGCTGCCGAATACGATCAGCATGGCTGGCCAGTAGACTCCGCCGCCGTGGTTCAAGGCTGCCCGCCCGAGATTCACTACGCCGAACAAGGTATTGTCGAAGCGATGGATGTTATGTGCCAGTTCTTGCATCCAGCCCAGGTGTTGCAAGCTGGGGTAGGCGAACGTAATAAGGTTGTGCGGATTGGTGATCACTCGGCGCAAACCGCTGTATAAACCAATCAATACGACCAGTTGGACGATTAAGATCGGGAAGGTGCTAAACGGGTTGATGTCGCGCTCTTTGTACAGCTCCATGAGCAACTGCGACTCCTTTTGGCGGTCACCTTTGGCGGCTTGTTTGACGCGCTTGATCTCTGGTTGGAGGAGGCGCATGGCCTTGGCCTGGTGCAATTGCTTCTTGACCAGCGGCCAGAGCAGTAAACGGATGATAATCGTGAAGATAATCAGGCTCAGCCCAAAGTTGTGGCCGGGCAGCAAGGCATAAATCAGTACCAGCAGGTTGAAGATAGGTTGAACTATAAGTGTCGTAAACATGTGTATTGCATTACTTCCCGTTTATTTTCTCTTAGCACCACTATACAGGAGGTGGGGATCAGTCCGCTAGTGTAGTAAACGAACGTACACCAATAAGTATTTCAGTGCGTCCTGGCCTTAGCTGTTAGCTGCTATTTTATTCAGGAGAAACTCTAAGTCCCCAGAATTCTACGGCTTCGGGGATGGTAGCCAGATAGCCGCCTTGGTTATTTTCTGTAATGCTCGCTTTTACACCGTCAGCATCTATACCGGCATCGGGAAAATACATCTCTCGCAAAATAAGTGATGCTATATGATCGCCCGTCTTGCTTTTGGCTTGTAGAACTTCGCCCATGTAGACGAGATCACCAGACTCCACACGAGTCCTTATAAATCTCAGCGTAACACCCTCATGGCACTCACTAGCATCTGCGTGCTGACTGTCTTGTCTTATCTCTAGATTCCAGGCCATTGTGCGCTCATTTAATCATAGGTTCGTCATGGTAGCAAGTTGCGGGTATAAAATTCGAGTATTTGGGCTGGCTTATTCAAAACGCCTGCTATTGTTTTGACGCTTTGTGCAACAAATCACCGACTATCGCCTCCAGCCTCTCGGACTGCATAGTTGCGGTTTCGTCGCTGAAAACGGTGAACACCAGATCAGTGCCGGGTGCTATGTCGGCATCATTGCGCCGAATGCTTTCATATATTCGCCGGCGAATACGATTACGTACGACAGCCGACTTGCTGACTTTGCGACTGACGACGACGGCCACACGGTACGGGCGCCGAGGATCGCGTTTGGCAAATTTCAGGCTTAGTTGGGGGCCACGAACGGTTTTGCCCTGGCGATACACCGGTTGCAAGCTGTTATAACCGTGAAAACGATGACGCTGCGATAACATATAGCTAGTTTATAGACCTCGGGGAGCACTGGCTAGTAGCTCACCGATTTAACAGATCGTTCACTTAAACCCGGCTCTGTACCCGGAAGCGCAAATGTGGCTCTAGCTTAGGAGCTTAGGCCGTGAGGCGCGAACGGCCTCGAGTACGGCGACGCTTAACGACGTTGCGTCCAGCCTTGGTGGCCATGCGCTTCAAGAAGCCGTGTTCGCGAGCGCGAGAGCGTTTCTTGGGTTGGTGTGTCCGTTTTGGCATGCTGTGATTCCTTCTAGTCTAGTGGTGTGTTGTCCAGATGACTATATCTGTTTATGGGCTGTTTGTAAAGTCGGCTTGGGGCGGTGGATTTGTATCATAGCGGTTCGGGCGCGTCAATATTACATGTGGTTTTGACAATACTTAGTCGCTAATCGTGAAAGGTTTTCCACTGTATGCAAACTATTTTCCACAGTTTTACAGATACGGCATGAGCCTGTGTACAACTCTACCTCGGTTGCGGCGTTTTGTTCATCGTATGCTACTTTACAGTGTGAGTATGTGGAAAACCAACTCATTGTCGCGTATATTGAATAGTACGTATGGGAACGGTGATGCAGCAGAACAGCCTGTGGCAGGCAGTCTTAGGGGAGATAGAACTCTCCGTTTCAAGGGGTAACTTCGTCACTTGGTTCAAGAACACGTGCTTGCTCAAGCAGTCCGACGAGGAAATTGTCGTCGGCGTGCCCAATATTTTTATCAAACAGCAGTTGGAGCGAAAGTATGGCGGCCTGATCGCTGACATGTTGCACAAGAATGGCATTGATGACGTGCGTATCGAGTACAAAATCGCCCCGGCCTCAGCCCAACAGCAGCCGGTGGAGGACACGTCGGTAACAGATTCGACGGCGCCGGGTTCGTCTAGTGGACAGGCTACAACTGACGCCTATCGTCAACCGAAGGCCGGGAACAGCCTAGCGCACTCCTATCGCCAAGGGTTAAATGAGCGCTACACCTTCGATAATTTCATTGTTGGCGCCAGCAACGAGCTGGCTTTTGCGGCCTGCCAGGCCATTACTCAGCAGCCGGGCACTAAGTACAACCCGCTCTTTCTATATGGCGGCGTCGGTATTGGCAAAACACACCTTATTCAGGCAGTCGGCAACATCTTAGCCGCTCGGCAGCCTGGTGCTAAGGTGCTTTACATTTCGACTGAGCAGTTTGTGCAGGAGTTCGTCGATGCGCTACGTTTCCGCAAGACGGCGGATTTCACGGGGTATTATCGAACGGCTGATGTTCTGATCGTCGATGATGTGCAGTTTATTGCCGGCAAAGAAAAGGTGCAGGAAGAGTTCTTCCACACCTTCAATGCGCTACACCAAGCCAACAAACAGATTATTATTAGCGCTGACAAGCCACCCAAGGACATTCCAACCCTAGAAGACCGTTTACGATCGCGCTTCGCTGGCGGTATGAGCATCGACATGCAAATTCCCGACCTCGAGACCCGCTGCGCCATCGTCCAGACCAAGTCCCAGAACCACAACGTCATTCTAGAGCAAGAAGTGGTCGAGTACTTGGCGACTAATATTCAGACCAACATTCGCGAGCTGGAGGGCGCGCTCAATCAGTTATTGGCCTTCTGTGAAATGCGCGGCCTGGAACCGACGTTGGCAGTTGCAGCCAGCCTTCTGAGTGATAATAAGCGCCCGAAGCATTTGAGCGCCAAGCAGATCATTGAGCGCACCGCCCGTCATTTCCAGATTCCGATTGATGAAATGTTGGGGCCCAAGCGCGACAAGGACATTGTTGTGCCGCGCCAAGTCGCCATGTACATCCTGCGCACCGAGCTGCACCTCAGCTTCCCCAAGATAGCCCGCGAACTAGGCCGCAAAGACCACACCACCGCTATTCACTCCGTCGACAAGATCGAGAAAGAGTCTCAGCTCGACGCCACACTGCGCATGGCAATTGCTGATATTCGGGAGCATTTGTATGCGTAAATCAATAGTAAGTTCAGTGTCTTCATGGGCTAGTACCTGTGGGTGGCCTGTGGTTAAGCTGCGGATGGGTAGTGGACGCGGGGCTGGTTTGTGCACTGTTTCGGTTTCGCCCATATGCAGCCTGGGTACAACAACCGGTTTGTACGCATTTTTGAACCAGGTTTTGCAAGCGGTTTTCCACCGCGGAATTATGAATTTTATCGCTGTTATGGAGGAGTTTATACTCCGAATACACAGGGCCTATAACAACAACTACAAATGTATTACATTACTTTATTGTTATAACTATCAGGAGGTTACATGAAACTACAAGTTACCCAGGAAAACCTAAACCGGGCGCTGAACTCCGTAGCCCGGGTTGCCAATACTCGCGGTACCCTACCAATTCTAGCCAATGTACTCATCAAAACCAGTAACAACCGGCTCAGCTTATCAGCAACCAATCTCGACATTGCCATTACCCACTACATCGGTGCTAAGGTGAGCGAAGAGGGTTCGATTACTGTTCCGGCTCGACTGATGCAAGACTTCGTCGGCAGCCTACCCGAAGGTGTTATTGAGCTGGATCTTCAAGAGACCAAACTACACGTCACCACCGATCAGTACAAATCAGTGGTCAATGGTATTGTGGCTGACGACTTCCCTATCATGCCGGCGATTGCTGACGGCAAGAGCTGGACGCTCGACAGCGCTCTGTTCAAAAAAGGCTTACAGCAAGTGGTTTTTGCCGCCTCGAACGACGAAACTCGCCCTGTTCTAACCGGCGTATTACTCCAAACCCTAGAGGGTAAACTGCACATGGCCGCCACCGACAGCTACCGCCTGGCCGAGAAGCAACTGGGCGCCAACAAGCAAGATGTACAATTACTGATCCCAGCTTCCGCCATGCAAGACCTGTTGCGCGTGCTTGGCGACGGCGACGAGAAGCTACAAGTAACACACGATGACCAGCAAGTGCTCTTCCAGGTAGCTGATGTAGAACTGGTAACCCGACTAGTCGAGGGCAAATACCCGGACTACCGCAAGCTTATCCCTGAGAAGTTCACCACCGAAGCGAAGCTCAAGCGCGCCGATCTGGTGAACATCACCAAAGTTTCAAGCCTATTCGCTCGCGAGAGCGCTGGCAGTATCACCATCGAAGCCGACGAGAAATCCGGCCAAATCAGCATCCGTTCCGTGGCCTCCCAGCTCGGCGAGAACACCGCCACCGCCACCGCCAAAGTCACCGGCAGCGGCAGCATCACGCTTAACTCGCGCTACCTACTCGACGCGCTCAATGTCTTGAGCGGTGACGAGGTGACCTTCGGTTTTAACGGCAAGCTGGAACCGACACTGTTGCGCGACGCAGCCGCTACCGACTACCAGCATGTCATCATGCCCCTGAAGAGTTAGCAGCTACAATATAAGCATGATCACTGATCTGCGCCTGCAAGACTTCCGATCCTACGACGACGATTCATTTGAGTTTAGTCCTGGTGTGAACCTAGTTGTTGGCCCAAACGCCAGCGGCAAAACCAATCTCTTAGAAGCACTCCTGGTATTGGCCCGCGGCGGTTCTTACCGGGTAAAAGACAATGAGCTGGTGCGATTCGAGCAGCCCTGGGCTCGACTGGATGGTCATTTAGCAAACGGCGGTCAGCGCACGGTAAAAATAGTAGCCGAGCCAACACCCAGCAAGACCTACGAGCTCGACAGCAAGGCATACAAGCGCCTAACACTCAACCACACCGTGCCAACCGTTCTGTTCGAACCAAACCACCTACAACTACTCTCCGGCGGCCCAGAGCGTCGCCGCGAGTACCTGGACGATCTATTAGAACAGACAACCCCAGGCTATGGCACCGTTCGTCGCCAATATCGCCGGGCGCTGGCACAGCGTAACGCCTTGCTCAAGCAGCCCGGCCACGACGTTCAGACCAGAATATTCCCCTGGAACCTACGCCTCAGCCAACTCGCCGGCCAAATTGTCCGAGCCCGTAGTCAACTAGCAACAGAGATACACGATCAAATCGGCGAACTCTACCAAGCCCTATCACACACCAAAACCAAGGTTGGCTTACAATACGCCAGTCGCTGGCCAGCCGATGCCTACGAAAGCAACTTCCTGAACAAACTAGAGGCCAGCCTGGAGCTCGACAGTTTGCGCGGCTTCACCAGCACCGGCCCGCACCGCGAAGATATTGTCGTACTATTCGACGATCGGCCAGCCCAAGAAACCGCCTCGCGCGGTGAAACCCGCACCGCCATCCTAGCCCTCAAAATCTGCGAGCTGAACACCGTCCAAGCCGCCCGCGGCACCACGCCCCTGCTCCTCCTCGACGACGTCTTCTCCGAACTCGACGGCAAACGCCGCCACGCCCTCACCGACTACCTTGCCCCCTACCAAACCTTCATCACCACCACCGACGCCGACATCGTCCTCAAACACTTCACGGAACGCTGCAATGTGATCCCATTGAGTTAACTAGTTTCCTGCCTGAGCAGTAGATCCAGAGTCATATACCTGAATGTTACTGCGAGAGTCGAACAGACTTAATTGCACACTATCCGCACCTGAATATTTTATTACAGCGCTGTATGAATTAGAATCAACGGCAACACCGAAGCTCATCGTAAATGAGGTATCGACATCTGGGTTATGGGGGCCCGGCGCAACACTGTCAGCAATGACACTAACTGTTTTCGCAGAGTGATTAAAATTGTAAAAATCCTGTCTCAAAATATTAATTTGGGTTGTTGTGATCCCGCTATTGATTAGGGCATCCATATTTTCAAACTGTATGTTGTCGACCGAGGCTAGACCTGATGAACCAGAGAGATTTAAGTACTTGTTTGTAACGGTCTTTTTGCCAACACTAACAACTGTGACAACTTGACGGCCAGCATCAGTTGCAGCTAACAAATAGTTGCCAGGGGCTACTCTGGCACGAGCAGTGCCAACTCCGATAACCTTTGCCTGTCGACTGTCTTGACTGATGCTTATCCAGGCACTGGTGCTAGAAGCACTAACCTCTAAAACCCCTGTGTTCTGAGCAGTCATGATGACCATAACCAATTGATATACAGCAACAAACGTGAGGATAAAAACTCCTCCCCACAACAACCGCCTGACAGCTACATTCATACCCTACCTACCCCTACTAATATTATTGACTGGGAAGCGGTTCATACACCCCCACATGCGTGGCTACAAAGTTGGCTACATCGACCGGTAGGCTTTGAACCTGGTCGTTAGTAAAGGCACTGGCCGGTCCAAGTACCGCCGTGTATGTTCCACCACGCTTTTCCATAATAAGCACACTGGCATTAAAGCCGTCTTTAAGAGGACTCACTAGTGCTACCACCCAAGCATCGTTATCGAAGTAATGGGTCGCCAGACTATAGTCCTTGCCAACAATTGGCAAGGTGCCTCGTGCATCTGGGCCTAAACTCTGAGATACCTGGCCTGCCAGTGGAATACTCGGCCCGAGTTTGACAACTGCCACCCCTCCTAATACGACGCGATGCATTATTGCTACAACCACATAGAGTAAAACCAAAAACCTCGCCATAATCACAAAAGAGTTTCTACGCATAGCTTAGTAGTATTGTACTCCCTGTCTCATGATGAACCTTGACCAATCCAATGAAGATACAGATCTCCGGTGGCGGGCTGGAACGAAGCCGGTGACACCTGATCCGGCTGAGGAACACCAGATTGATGCGCGCCGAACGTGTAAATAGTACCACCCTTCACATGATCAACAATCTCTACGTGACCACCAGCTTCTGCAGCGGGCTGAATAAGGTCGCCAGGCTGTAGTTGGCTGAGAGAGATATGTTTCCAATTTGCTGTGTCGGCAGCCTCAGCAGTAGTATTTTCTTTTAAGTCATAACCGAATGCATCATACACTGCGATGTTGACCAATCCACTACAATCAAGATAGCAGCTCGGTCCAATCTGAGGACATGTTTTGAGCCAAGCTGGATTACCACCGGCCATATGATTACCGGCCGCAGACTCGCTATAGCTAACCGGATCATACTGCTTGGCTTCGCATAAGATCTTAGTATCGCCCGCTGCTGTCGTGCAGTCAGGGCTACTAGAGGCTGAAGGGGCGCAACCTCCAGTGCTCGTGCCAACAGGACCGCCACCCGAACCTTTGTATTTGCTTAGGATCGTTACAGCATTTGTTTCGCGCACATTACTGGGGTCAGTTCCACCCTCAAAGTGCGCATTAAAATAAGTGGCTGCCTGAGATGGATCATTGATCGCCTGCAGCCCTTTAAGTATATTCGTTTCGCCTTTCGGACTTGTTCCTTTCATTTGAGCCCAAATGACATTCAGCTGAGTCAGAGGATCGTATATGTTGCCGGAGATGTGATTATCGCTTTGAGCAGTCAAGGCAGTTGACCCAGGAGTCCATTGAACCAGACCCCACCCTCCACTACCAGCATCCGCAGGATTGTTGCTGTTTCCGCCGCTCTCTATCTCCGTTGGATTAAAACTCGACTCTTGCTCGATGTTCCCCATGACTCCGGCTGTTTGTTCGTCGCTAAGACCCTGGGTTTTGAAATAATTCCAAATCTGCGTCTCTTTATCAGAACCGGATAAGCTTGTCGCACTCGATCCGCTGGAACAGGAACAGCTAGTACTGGTTGTTGGGGTTAAAGCCGGTGTGCTCGAGGAGGTGCCTTTAAAGCCCATCACTTGAGTAACAGCCGCATCAATCGTGCTGCCCGTGACATTTGCTTTTACGGCATCTATAGCTGATTGTATTTTTGATTCTGCTGCTGTTTGATCGGAAGTGCCTATACCAAACAATGGCATGTCGACACCTGCCTGTAGAGCGTCAGATATGGCTGTCGACAACCCTACTGACCGAGCTCCATAATTACTCAAAGCAGCTAAATCGTCAGTTGTGATCGGGCCATTATAGCTCAAGACATTCCGTAAGTACGTAACCGCATCTGGGCTTATACTCGCTGGTTTCCCTTTTGTCAGCTGGGGCACGAAAAGATTACTAAGCATGACCCCGCTTTTGCTGTTTTGGCTCAAGAGCTTTTGGTAAGGGGCGATATTGGCTTTCAGATCATAGGTTGAGGGCGTAGTTACGGCTGTAGTATCGGTGTTGCCTGAGCCTGCACCGCCAAAGCCCGGAAAGTGTTTAAATAACGGAGTGACACCGCTACTTGCTAATCCTTGGGCAAACTCTTGGGCTTTCTCGGCAACTACACCGGAGTTTGACGAGAAAGAACGACCGTTTTGAGCAATGATATTAGACCCATCATCCAGATCTAGTACCGGCGCTAGATCTGTTGTTACGCCACCAGCCTTCAAGTCGTTACCAACCTGCTTGCCGATTTGCTGCACTTGACTATCGCTCATTGAGCCCATTTGTTTGGCGCTCGGAAAACCGCCGCTGATGTCGGGGTAGCTAAATCGGTGAACCAACCCACCTTCTTCATCGCTAGCAATAGTTAGCGGAGTGCCGGCTGCCTGATTTAAGCCATCGAAGAACTGTTTATTAAAACCTGCCGCAGCGGCGTCAGTAGTACCAATAAGATACATACCGCCAATGTGATATTTACTGACAAGGTCTTGGATAACTGACTTTGGCATACTGGCGTCAAACCCTACGATGAAAGTTTGGGCAATTTTTTGATCTTCGGTAAGCGTTGAAGAATTAGGCGAGCTAGTGGTGGTGCTTGTTGTGTTTCCGCAGGTGCTTGAGTCAAAGTACAGTACGTTGTTTTGCAAAAGCTGCCTCTGAGTGTCTGATAACGCGGCAAAAGCCGGACTGTTACAGCCTACAATGACTACAATAACAGACAGTAGGTACAAAACTGTCTTCACGCTGTCTTTACTAAGAATTTTTTTCATCATAAACACCACTTAATTTGATGAAATTAGTGCCGAAACGACATTTTTGACAATAGCTTCGCCCGAAGCCTGATCCGAGGTTCCGCTAACCGTCACGGCCACGCCATAGGTTGTTCCGCCGCTGCTGAACTGGGCGGCCTGGTTGACGACATAAGGTGCTCCATCCGATGCGACGGTTTCTGGTTTCCAACCCTCTTTGGAGTAAACGGTTCCAGGTAGGCCAGCCTGTAGCAGGCCGTTCTGGTCGGCAGATGAAAGGTGTGAGAGGAGGTCGAGCCCGAAACTCTTCTGCGAGTCTGGCGTAAGTGTATCAATCTTCGAGAAGAACTTGGCGAAGTCGTCGGCGGTGATTTTTGACTGACCAAGCACATAAACGGGGTCGCTCGTATCGATGCTAAAGCCGCTCATTCCGGCGGCTGATGCAACGGCTTTCACGTCAGAAGACCCGTTGCTTAAGTGTGAGTAGACCCAGTCCGCTGAAGCGTTGTCCGAGTTCTCGATCATGTTGGTAAGCTCGCTTTTGGCTGTTGAATCCAGCCCCCCCCCCTATTAGCCTGTTTGAGGTAGGCGACGAGCAACATTGACTTGGTTATCGAAGCACCACTATTGGTAGAACTGGCATTGTAGCTGGCTTGTTGGTTGCCGCTGGCGTCATAGAGGGCGTAGCCTACCTTTGTGCTGCCCGTGCTGGCAGCTTGAGCCGCTTTTTGAGCCGCTTGGTTGTCTATAGAGAGGCTACCCGTGGTAGGTGTTGGCGTTGTTGCGCTGGCTGTGCTGACAGGGCTGCCGAAGCCGATGTTTTGACAGGACTGATCCGAGGAGTCGGAGCCACCGTTGAAGCAATCAATAGCCGCCATGGTTTGGGTATCGGTAACGAATACCATGATGCGCTCCCAGTTCATGTCGCTCAAATCACTACAACCCGCATTCGAATAGGCGTCGCTGTTCGGATTAACAGCATCCTGCGGTACTGCATCCCAGCCGTCAGTGCCTTTGGTAATGTTCACGCCAAAGCATTTCTTAGCCTTGTCTATGTATGTTTGGCCGCTGGGGCTATCAAGCAGCTTGGAAACAGTATCGCCGTTGGCGTATGGATCAGCAAACTGCGGATCATTAAGAATATTATCCGGTATACCATACTCTGGGAAACCCCAATCATAGCCCGTACCAGCCGCAGAGGCTCTCGGCATGAAGGGTGTTGCAGCAGTTGAAAACAGGCTGCCGACGTGCGTAAAGCTTGCTAAGAACGAGCTTATGCCGCTCCCCATATTTATATTTATGCTGTCCGCCAAACGCGAGACCGCCGATCTGTAGTCATTGGTATCGAACGTCCGGGCGAAGAAGCTTTCCTTCGAGAAACTGGCCTGATCATAGGCCGCCTCCGTTTTGTCATAAGCAACGTTGTTGGTATTGGGCAGAGCCACACCTCCTGAGGAACGAGCGATCATATTACCACTCTCGCGAGCGCCGTAGGCCAATAGGTTTCCACCGACTGCTCCGGCCGCTACCGCTGGAAAAATCGCTTTGTTTCTCACAATATTGACGAACTGATGCTGCAATAAGGTTACAGCACCAGCCGTTCCGGCCGCTGAGGCCCCCTCTACGGCCGCTTTTGCTCCCCAGCTTGCTCCAGCATCAAGGAAGCCTGATATGACAAGGCCTAGTCCTATCACTCCTTGAATAATTTGTCCCGGCAAGCTGCAGGCCACAGCACCAATACCACCCCCACCCAGGTAGGAGTCTATATGATCAGCGGTAGTGTCCGGCGAAAAAGCTTGCCTGTAGTCGTTGCTGAGGTCTTGGCCATTGGCGCTTGGCATCCCGGACAGCACTTGCAGGGCCTTACCTTTCCAAATAGTCTGACCACTGCTATCCGTAAAGCCCTGTTCGACGTCACCTGCTCCCGACAGCGTGATGTCTTGCCCCGACTGTACTTGTGAGCCAACAGCCGTTTTGTCGACAGCGTCTACCGCTGCCGGACCAACGATTTCAGCCCGATTGACCTTCACAATGTCACCAGCTGATGATCGAATAATGCACATGCCGGCAGTGGCCAGCAAGGCTACGCCAACGCCAGCCCTTAAGCTGAGGCCGCCCAGTTTGCCCCGCAGACTGCCCACAGCATCCGCTCCCGTGTCTTCGACAGGGGTTTCCACGGCCTTATTGCGATTGACTTCCGCCGTTTTGCGCTCAGCCGCGGTAAAGGCTTTGTCTGAGGCGCCAGCCGCCGCTCTTTTGAGGGGATGAAATAATCCGGGCAAATCAAAGAATTGCGCCATAACCCGAAACTTTACAGCTGTCACCACCTTTCCGTCGTCAAGTATGCTCAAGGAATTCTTAACCAGTGCTCGCGTCGATTTGACCCCAAAATCCCTGGTGTTCACCGCAAACTTTGTGCCATGGGCGCTTCCCGAGATTTTACCTAGCTGACTTTCGGAGAGACTAAATTTATCAGCCAGAAAGCTACGCCGCTCCGCTACAGACATATGTTCCAGTTCTGGAAACTTTTGTGACAATTTAGCGGTGTCTATGGTGGCTGACTTGACTTGATCGTTAGTGTTAGTTTGAAAATCAATGCCAACACCCCGCAACTGATCCGACACATTACCGAACACCTTACTGCCGACCAGACCCACGCGAGTCTCGCCAATACTACCGCTCTTCGCATATCGCAACAGGCCACGTGTTCGTTCGCTACTCGTCTTATTGTCGCCAGAGAGACCTTTCTGGAGTACTTGAGAAAGGTTTACCAGCTCCAGTGGCCCAGAGACAAGTGAAGCAGACATAATAATCCCAATTATCACACCCATACCGAGGCCGCCGAATAGCGCCTTGCGCTTATTGCGGTTCACCAAGGCCTTCATCATCTCCTTGCGAGAGATCATGTCGTGCGACTGGAAACCGCCACCAATAACACCATCGGAGGAACCTGGGGCCGATTCTTTCTCGGCTAAGTCAGTGCCGCCGAGCGGTGATGATCCATGGCTGTCGCCACCTCCAGTTTCACCTCCTGCTTGCTCAGAACCGCCCGCTGACCCACCAGATGCTTCGCCGCCAGCCCCCTCTTGGGTACGTAAGCCTGGTATATCCGGTGATATATCTGCTTGATCCTCCTGGGGTAGCTTGCTCTCAGTGTCTGCCATGTTTGTTGCGCTTGTAGCTTAAATCCTTATGTTCGTATTATACCCGACTCGGGAATAGCAACTCCACCCATGTCCAGTCGTTTGCTGCTCATTGCATGTTTCCCATGCTCTATTCCCTTGAATCACGAAAGACTGCCGTAAACTACTGAAAACATTCACCGCCATATGCAAGCTGACAAACTACTCCCTAACCGCTTCCCGGAGTCAGCCGATTCCCCAGATCAATGGTGCCTTGCGGCTGGCTGAACTCACCGGCTTGCCCGGCCGCTGCGGCGTTGATCTGCTGGACTTGTTCTGGGTTGGTAGTAATCAGGCCGGTTTCGGTGGGGCTGGCGACGATTTGGATGTGCACGTGATTCTGACCGGCGAAGAAGAGACCTTGGCCCACCGGGAACTGGCTGAGGCGTTTCCGCTCTTCCTCGGTCAGCTTGAAGACTTCACTGAGTACATCAACGGCGCTCGGCGACTGTTTGAGCAGGAACTGCATAGAAGCGTTGGCGACAATGGCTCGGCCCATACGCGAACCCATGAAGTCCTCGACGTCCTGGGTGATGGTAGTGATGCCTAGATTGTACTTGCGTGCCCGTTTCGCCAGAGAGAAGAGGAAATTAGCCGAATCCTCATATTTCATTAACTGCCAGGCTTCATCAACGATCAAAATACGGCGTTTTTGATCTGTTTTGGTCTTGTTCCAAATGTAGTTCAGGACGATATACATAGCCACCGGCCGCAGTTCATCTTCCAGATCGCGCAAGTTGAAAACCACCAGGGGATTATTAATATCAATATTGCTCTGCTGGCTGAAAATACCGGCAAACGTACCTGTCGTGTACTTACGCAACCGCTGCGCCAACTGCGGCCCCGTGCCACCCATGTGCAGCAGTGTGTCATACAGATCAGTAATCGCTGGCGGCGTACCGGTATGGGTTAGTGGATCGTTGGTGATACCGGCCTTGGCATAAGTCGCGATTAGGGCAGCATCCAGGTCGGCCTCCTCGCTTGGCGCCAGCGCGGGCATGACGGTGGCGGCACCGCCCAGCATTTGCGTCTGAGCACCGCCCATCATCAGGCGTAACAGACCGTGCAAGGTGATGAGGTTGCTGCGCAGGGCGTTGTCGGCCTCCTCGCTGTCGACGACTTTGGGTAGGTCGAAGGGATTGATTCGGGTGGCTGAGTTCAGGCTCAAACGAACATAGGCCCCGCCAACGGCTTCACACATTCGCTGATACTCGTTTTCGGGATCGATAATGAAAATTTCAGTACCAAACATCATGCTCCGCAAGGCCTCCAGCTTGACCGTGAAACTCTTACCTGCACCCGACTTAGCAAATACCACCGAATTGCCATTCTCCAGAGAGAACCGGTCGAAAATAACCAGTCCCGAGTTGTGCATATTAATACCATAAAGAATGCCGTTATCCTGGCTAAGGTCAGCACTGGTGAACGGGAAGCTGGTACTCAGCGCGCCGGTGCTCATATTGCGGCGAATCTGCAGCTGATCAACCATCTGCGGCACATTACTGTTAAGACCCTGCTCCTGCTGGCTACTAGCCGGTTTGCTATAAACCAGTTGCTGCCCAAGCATCGATTCGACCTTGTGGCTAACAAATTCTAGCTCGTCCATGCTGCCGGCATAGACGGTGAAATACAAACCGAAACGGAAGAAACGCTCTTCGCCAACCTGGAGTTTGTCGCGCATTTCCTCGGCGTCCAGAATTGCCGCCTGTTTGCCCGGATCGCGTACTCTGCCCTTCTCGCCGTCAATCTGGATACCGGCTTCCAGCTGCGTGACTTTCTTGCGCAGGTTTTCCAGCACCACCTGGCTTTCTACCGGATAAATGTACATACTCATATCAATAACTTCGTCGAGGTTGACCATGCTGCTCAGCCAGCCAGTATAAATTTGTCGCGGATAGCCATAAATATAGTAGGTGCGAGCGTAGCGCGTGCCGAGCTGAAAGTGCGTACTACTGAACTCTAGCGAGCTTGGAGCGATGAAATCGCGTAGCGCAGTAATACCCTTCTGGAAGGCGGCCTGAACCTCCTGCTCTTCGCGGGCCCGCTGGGCTTGGGCGATGGCTACGGGGTCAACCGGAGGTTGTTTCTTGCGGCCGATAGCCATTACAGGCCTCCTTCGGCGGCGGCTCGCGATGCACTATTTTCAATTTTCAATGCGTGAACAACCAGCCCCGCACTAGTACGCACCTTGGCCAGCGAGGCCTGGGCAACGGTAAACGGATAACACCCGACAAGCGGTAAACGGTAGACGGAAGGCTGACGACTCACTGCAACTCCCTCTGCAAATGCGCCTGCGGCGCAACGCCCTGGCCCTTGGTAATGATATCAGCCGACAGGTCGTTGAAGTTCTTGAGCTGCTGCCGGGTAGCCGTGTCTGGATTATAGGTATCGTAGTAGAGCTCAATAAGCTCTTGTGTATCGAGCGGCAGACCTTGAATGCCTGACTGCAACAGGCCGGAGAGTACAGACTGGACGCGGTTGCGCAGTTCGGTTTTGGCGTTTTCCAGATCGGCCTCATTGATAACGACATGCTGCTCTTTGTTATCGAATAAGCTGGTCAGGCCGCTCAGGAAGTTCTTACTCTGCGACAGCGCTTTTTGGGCGTTGATAACCGGGAAGAATGGAATAACCACATAGAATTTCTTATCCATAATATTGGTCTGCTGGCTCAGCGAATCAATGTAGCCGATGTAATCCTCCATCAGCAGTGCCAGCAGCATATTGTCATGTTCGGTACGAATCTTGTCGAGCTTCTCGATATACGGTTGCAAATCCACCTTTTGCGAACGAATGAAGATCTGAATCGGGAAATAGAGCGAGTTCAAAAACCCCTGATAGCTGTACTCCACCGCCTCCTGCTCCTGCGCACTCATCAAATCGAAGTTGATGCTCTTGACCATCACCACCGATCGGTATGAGCCGTCATTCATGATGACAATGCCGTCACGGATTTCGGCGATTTGCAGCGAATTCTGGGTGCTATTGGCGCTGGCATGGGGCTTGGTTGGTGGCGCGACAGTCGGGCCTTGTGGCTGAGGTTGTGGCAGCGCTGTGGGCGCTGGTGGCGGCAAAGGTTGCGGCTGGAATTGCGGCGCCGGCGCGGGAGCTGCGACTGGTTGCGGTGGCAAGGGCTGTGCTACAGCTACGGGTTGTGGCGGCACCGGATACTCCGGCATAGCTTGGGTGATAATCGGCGAAACAGCCTGCGGGGGTATCTCCTGAGGGCCACCGTTTGGCGCCGGCGCGTTTGGATCGGTTAGCGGGGGATTCATAGGCCTCCTTCGGAAGCTACGCTCAGCTTACGATGTACCATGCTCAATGCAGTAGCCACCGGCTGCATACTAGTGCACAGCTCAGATAGCACTGCACGGCCAGCAGCGTGCGGATAGCATACAGCCGGCACACGGTAAACGGTAAATGTCTGATTTCCTATCGAAGCGTTCATGTATCTGAGCCCACCTTTGTTTGTCGTTCACAATCGACCGCGCGGCAACGCTTGGTCAATGGAGTGAAATAACAACCTCGCCATCCGGTAGCTTATCGCCGCCCTTGGTTTTGTGTGCCTGGCGAGCGATAGTTGCCACATTCAAGTCATTGTTATTTGCCAAAGATAGTATAGCAGGATCAGAGCTCGTGGCGCCAGATGTTGGCGGGGTACTTGCAGCTGGCGCAACCGGTGCCGCTACCGGAACAGCAGTAACCACTGGCGTCGCGACTGGCGCCGGGTTATTGCCGAGCGGCTGAATAGTTCGCAGGCGTGCATACGAGCCCTCTTGGCTACCGTGTTGAGCCTTCAGCCGAGCTGTCAAGGCATCGTCATTTTCGGTGGCTGGTTGCGTGGCAGCGGTAGCACTGCCGGGCTGCACCACCACCTGGCTATTGAACATAGTTTGGCCTTGTGGCATCGAGGCTGGCATCGAGGGCTGGTTCATAAACCAGTAGTTAACGGGCGGATTCGGCTGAGCGCTAACCGGGCTGTTGAACTGATCGATCAGCTGTTGGTGATGCGCCTGCGTCGACGCAGTAATCATGTGGTCAAACTGCTGCGCAATCGGATTGCTAGCTTCATCCAGCATATCTTCGTCAGGGCGCACATCAAACGTTGGAACCTCTTGGGGAATACTGGAGATATCAATCAACCGGTCAGAAGCTTGATTGATAAACGGATCAGGCTGACTGTAGGTGTTAACATTGACATTCTTAATGGCCCAACCGCGACTATCGATAGTGTTAGCCAACGCCTTGAGGCGACTCTCGACTTCAATCTGGCTCAAACCGTTGGTGCGGACGGTCTCGATCTTCTTAGGAACGGTGATGGTCACCAACTCTTTCATACCACTCTGATCCCATATACGGCGCCGCGGTTTGAATAAGAAGCGGATTTTGGCCAGCGCCCATACCTCTGTTGGCTGATCTTTGCCGAAGGGGAAAGCGAAGAAGGCACAGAACAACCCCGGCGGCAAGAATAGTACCAGCAAGAACGCAACATTCCGGGTTATGGCTATGAAGCACATATAGAAGCAAAATACCGCAATCAGCGCAAAGATAAATTGCCGTAGCGTCAACGGCCCCAGGATGTGATCCTCAGCCTCAATATCTTGAATGAGTTTGTATGTCGCCATTACTGAGATTAATTATAACAAAAATCAAGCTCGTGGTCTGCGTATCTTGATGATAATGATTGCGGGTCTAGGTGTTTTTGAATTGTCCAGCGAGCTGTTTGGCTAATTTGTCGCCCGGTACCTTGATAGGCTCTCGTCCCTGCAATGGTTCGGGGAGTGTACCATAGCCCCAAGCTTGGCTGCGTACGAAAACGCTTGGGTTGCGCCAACAGCGTAACCGACCGTCAGTACAGAGCATGACTTTTAGGATTCCGTTGTCCATCTCAAGATCACCAACGTAATAACCCTTGCCTGACCAGACGGTTTCAGTCCTGTAGGGCCGTGTCAGTATGCCCGCTGCAGCATCTTCTGGCTTGCTCCAGGCATCTTTGCCCGACCGGCGCTTTTGCATACTCAGCTCCACCGCGTTCGGCCAATTACGGTGTCTGCCGTAGGTCAAAGCCTCTTGAGAGATCGCCACGTCAGCTTCGTCAAAGAAGTCTTCTAGACACGAGCCATTCGAGTCACCGGATATGCGCTCCAGGTGCGGAGCCATGGTTTCAATGGCCATGTAGCCTGCGCGAGCCTGCTGACCGGCTAAGCGCAGGCCTTCAGTATCTCTATTGCCGTCGAGTGTATCTAGGAATTCGCCCATGCTTTATTTATATCACAAAACATCTGTAAAAGCAAGTAATTCAGCGACTAATTTGGACTGACCAGTGTTCAAACGAAGCCCGGCCGAAGCTCCACCCTTATAAGTTATTTGGATCAACTCTTTCGTAAGTTCTTGATCTTCTCTCGATGCGCTCCTTAGCGCTCTCGGCGCGAGTACCGACCTGCTGAGTTTGCTTGACGTAGTCGCCGGTAGCTGCATCGCGGACTTGACGCTCTTCGTAAACGCCCTTTTCTGTTTCTGGACTGACTGGTGTAGCGGGCAATGCGCCTACGCTGGCGCCGAGGGCGGCGGCATTGCTTTCCAGTGCTTCATCTATGTGAACTTTGACGGCACCAGTAGCATTGGGTGACATAGCCTTGAGCTCATTGAAGAAGACTGCAGCTTTTTCACGCTCGCCTTCATCAGCGTGATTGAGGCGTGAGCTGAAGTGCTTGATGGCGGCCTGAATATTCTGCGGCTTGTCATTAGCGTGTTGGTAGAGCGAAGCGCTCTGCCAAGCGTTCTCGGCAGCCACTCCGTAGTCGCCGGCCGAGGGACCAGTTCCCTGGCCTCTTTGCTTGGCGTTCTCTTGTTGCGCCAGCTGCCACAAGTTGGCGAAGTTCGGTGCGAGGTCATGTCGGCCGACCTGCTTGTTGACCGCGTTAAGATTACCGGCCAGGCTAGCCATGGTGCTGACATTGCCGCCAGAGGCTTGGGCGATAAGTTCGGCTTGATCCTGGTTGTCGCGCAGTGCGGTACCGGTTTGGGCCATTTGTTCCAATGCCCAGGTAGCTTGCGAAGCGCCGAAGCCACCGGATACCTGTGCTGCTCGGGCGGCACGCTGGGCTTCTCTGGTGCGATCTTCGGCAGACATAGTCGGCTGACTCACCTGTAGGTGCTTCTCAACAGCGGACACAGCATCCTTGTAGCTGCGCTGTGTCTTGGCACGCAAGGTGTTGTCGTCGTTCTTAACAGCGGTGGCATTCGGGTCTCGGCTCATTTCTTCGGCCAGGCGACGCCGCTCTTGGTCAACAGCTTCCATGCGGCGACCCATGAGATAGCTCAATCCGGATCGACGACCAAGCGTTGAACTGCCGAGGCGCCGGTTCAGTGCTTGTGCGCGCTCAGAGTCATACATTTGGGAACGCTTGGAAGTGACCCGGCGGCCGAATTGCTGTTTGGCCCGATCGCGTTTGGTTTGCGTCATGCCATGTAGCTTTTGTCTACCAGCCGACACGCCATCGTGTAGTCTACTGAGCGTGCCGCCAGCCAAGCGGAATGCGTACGGAATGAGGAACAGCGGAATAATCAGCAGCATGAACGAGATAATGGCATTCAAAGGGTTACTGGAATTAATATTACCGGTAATAACTGATAGGATGTCCGCAATAGAGAAAATCAGAATAATCAGCGGATAAATAATCAGCATCTCGAATAATGTATTCCACCACTTCCTAAAGTATTTTTCGGTATTGGGCAGACAGTACAGCGCAAAAGCTACTGGAGAAACCAGTATCAACGCCAAGATGATGGCCTTCCGGAGCGTAATAGTCACGAAAACGGCTAGTATGGCCAGCGCTGCCGGCAGTACCAACCCGATGAGGATAAGTGTGCCGCCTTCGATGCTAATCAGCGCCGCTAACGGTGCGGCGCCAACAGCTCCAGCGATCAGTGCACCACCGGCAATGGTTCCTTGCGCAATACCGCTGGGCTGAATAGTGAAGGCCCCTTTACTGGCTAGCGGCGCGGTTATTATTTGGCCAATACCGCCACCAATAACATTGGTTATATCCACCAGGAAAGCCACGATATAGATGGACAAATTGATTAGTATGGCGGCCGCCAGCAAGCGCGGCAGCACTTTCTTGATCGTGTATGCGTCTATCAGACCGCCGCCGATGCTCTCGCCGAACACGATGACCAATAGGGCAATAACCAGGAAGACATCACCGTACAACCGGAAATTCGACCACACCTGATACGTTATATTCTTCTTATCCGAACAGCTTGCCCCGGAGGCATCCAGACAGATCGGTTCGGTCTGCAATTCGGGCTGGATGATGTTGTTGAGCATCCAATCCGAGGCTGACGAAATGCCGTTATAGATAGGGCACAGTATCCAGTTGAGCGAAAAAGTACCGGCGTCACAAGTGGGCTTGGTCGCAGGTGTGCTACCTCCCCCGACCCCGTTATTGCTAGCGCTGCCGAATAAACTGCTAGCGCTGGAACCCCAAGAACTCTGTGCTGAGGAGGACAATGAGCCGTAGTTCCCTACGGTTATAGGTATGTTTGATTGACCCGTGTTAACGTTTGTCGGGAAACACTGTGCTGGAAGTTTTCCTGCAGGGCCGACCGATCCTCCGGTACTGCCTGGAGCACCCAACTGCGCAGCACTCAGCCAAGAATCCCGCCCATTGCTGGCTGCAGTAGTGTCTTTATGTGTTGTGGTGTTTCTAACGTTATCTAGGAATATTTGTGCTTGATAAGTTGACCCTTCCAGGTTATTGAGATTATGCAAGACTACTAAGGCAGAGATTGAGAAGTTTTGACAACTATAGTTACCGGTGACGGCAAAGTCGGGCAAAGTAGTAAAGGCTCGTGGCTCGTACTTCATCTGGATAGCGGTAGATCCAAAAACTCCATCTTTGGCAAAAACTACCATGCTTTGCAAATCCGATTGACTGCAGTTTCCAGCAAGCAAACAAGTGTCCAGCGCCGCCTTGCCGCCGCCGGGGTATGCGATCACATACCCTTCACTGTTACCTCCACCCACAGGGCTTGCCTGAGCTAAGCCGCCAAGCCGAGCGCTTAATAGAGGCAGGATCAGGCTGACCAACAGGCATATAACTAATCCAAGCAGAACACTGCTTTTAAGCAATTTTACGGGACGATCGCTGGCGGGGCCATTAGCATTGCCACAACTCCCCGAACTAAGCTTTTGAGTAGTTGTTGGTGTGTTCGATTGAACGCGAAAAATTTTGTGGGTCAAATATAGAAAGCGTTTCATTTTTATTTATTATCTATCACTTGCTTTCTTTACTATACCACAAGCACGGCGGTAGATACTGCACTGAGTAATACATGATTTTCTGACCTGGACTTGTTTTTCTATTTACGAAATTCCATAATAATCTATAGTAGTAAGGTATATAAAGAAATACAAAGCATGCAACAGCGTATTATTCACACTTTTTTCCTGGTCAGCGCAGTACTGCTCTTGGCAGTGGCCGGCGCAGCGTTTTCCAGCCCACCCAAAGCTGAAGCGACCGATCTGAACCCAGCGCTTCAGCAAGTCCTCGACACCCAAATCTGCCCTGCCCTACAGAAGATTAAAGGCCAGAAGCTCTACAGTAACTGCAAAGACTATACCAAGCAGTCGGATCTCGACAAGGCCGAGAAAAATATCTGCAGCAAATACGGCAAGAAACAACTAAAAACACAGTGTACCCTCTACGACAGCACCAAGGCCTCAGGCATTACAACACCGCTGGGGCCCGGAGGAGTCAACGGCGCAACACTCACCGGCCACAGTTGTGGTGGCGGCACTGACGCTGTCTCGACTAGTATAGATATAGGTTGTAAGGGCAAGGGCAACCCCATAGCCGATGCCACCTTTGCCATTATTCGAGTGTTGTCTGACGGCGTCGGTCTGGTAATCATCGGCTCCATTGTTGTCGGCGGTATTCAGTACTCGGCTTCGCGTGGTGACCCGCAGGCTACGGCCATTGCGATTGGCCGCATACGCAGTACAGTCATTGCGCTCTTGCTGTACATCTTTGGCTACGCCATACTGAACTTTATTATTCCAGCAGGGTTTCTTCACTAATGTTAGGCGCACTACTTTCTCATTTCGCTGCAAGCTGTGGTGGCGGCAACTTCCTATTCTTTCCGAAGTGGTACGAGTATTTGCCTGGTACGACCGATTCTAGCGGCTTGTGTAGCCCACAGATTAGTAGTCTTAATGACGTTTGGTTAATTGTGGCGGCAATAATCGAGATTCTGCTCAGGGTGGCTGCGCTGGTGGCCGTCATTTTTGTTATTTACGGTGCCGTGTCGTACACGATTAGTCAAGGTGAGCCCGATAAGACGAGCCGAGCAAAGAGCACTATTATTAATGCGCTTGTTGGTCTGGCTATAGCGGTCACGTCAGCCGCTATTGTGGCGTTTATCGCCAAGAGCATAACATGATTCATCTAGTAATTTTGCGATTAACGGAACGGTTTGGAGCGAACTTCTGTGATCCTGGTGGTATTGGTGCTGGTTGTGACACTGGATTGCCGACGGCTACCGCCAGTAGTACTGACTTCCAACAGATCTTACAGATATTTTTCGCTATTCTGGCTGCTCTGACAGCCTTGTTTATAGTAGCTGCCGGCTTGCGGTTTATCACTGCTCAGGGCAATCCACAAGAAACGGCCAAAGCCCGTAACACCATTATCTACGCGCTGGTGGGTTTGGCAGTTGCTCTGACAGCCGAAGCAATAGTATCGTTAGTACTGGGTAAACTATGAGACGTCTAGTAATAATGCTCGGACTTTTAGGCCTACTGCTCGTTCCTGCACTCGCAGTAACCAGCCAAGCTGGCGCTGTTGACATATTTTCAAATTGTGGCCACAACACAGCCGGTGGCACCCCCGACGTTTGTAGTGAAGTGAGCGCTCAGGGCGCTAACAATGGCAAGAACAACCCAATCGTCAAAATCATTAAAACTGCCATCGACATCATGTCCTACATTGTCGGCATAGCGGCTATAATCGGTATAGTGGTCAGTGCGTTACGTATGGTTACTTCCGGCGGTGATGCTAATGCAGCCGCTTCGGCACGTACGGGTCTCGTATATTCACTAATTGGTGTTGCCGTAACAGCGCTCGCGCAGACAATAGTAGTCTTCGTCCTAGACAAGATAAAATAGAGGAGTTAACAGATGAAACATATAAGAATTGCAATTGCGGCACTCGTGCTTAATGTAACCAGTTTGGCTATATTTGTGCCTGCACTGGCCAGTGCGCTGGCGCCAAATCCGATACTGGCAGATCTCAAAGGCGATGCCCAAAACGGACTTAGTCAGGTGGGCGGTGGCGGCGCAAGCTTTACCGGAACGATTTCTGCAGTTGTCTCGGTGCTAAGCATCATAGTTGGTATTGCTGCGGTCATTATGATACTGGTCAGCGCCTTTAAGTACATAACTTCCGGTGGCGAATCGTCCAAGGTTAGCTCAGCCAAAACAGCGCTGATATACGCCTTGGTTGGTCTGGCAGTGGCGGCTACCGCCCAAGCCCTGGTTCACTTCGTCCTCAGCAACGCCGTTAAGAGTACTTGAAGTCATGGGCTATAATCAGTTAGCCGTACTACGAACAGGTCATAAGCGACTTGCTTTTAGCGGCAAAGGTGTAGTATAAATTTAAGTAAACGTAAAGAAAGGTACACATGATCAGAAAAATCAAAAGTTTTGTTCTCTCGGGACTGCTACTGTTAGCAGTCGGCGCTCCAGGCGTCCTTCCGCTTATTCCGAGCGCTGTAGCTGTTGCTGCCTGTCCAGGTATTGCAGATCAGGTTGCTACGGGTGCTACTGATGCCAGTGGCAGCTCTGTAAGTTGTGATAATACCGCTACATCCGACAATAGTACGAGTGTTGTTTCCAGCCTAGCCAAGAAGGTAGTTGCTGTCTTCTCGATTATCGTTGGTGCGGCTTCGGTCTTCATGGTGATTTATGGCGGCTTCCGCTACATCACCTCTGGCGGCGATAGCACCAGAGTTGGCAATGCCAAGAACACGCTTATTTATGCCATCGTCGGCTTAATCATCGTAGCGGTAGCTCAGGCATTGGTACACTTTGTACTAAGCAACGCCAACAACGCTGCCGGTAACGGTACCTAGAGCTTAGTTACCTCTCGACAGTCTTCGTCATTAGCGACAGAGACAACGAAAAAGGTTCCGCTGGTTGCGGAACCTTTTTCGTATTCGAGCGTTCAAGCCCTGGGGTAAACCAGGACTTATGTGAACAACCCGGGGCTACAAGACCTGAATCTTCTTGACAGTATCCTGCTGAACCTTGCCAAAGCTGATAGTCAGAACGCCATCTTTGAGCACGGCCTCGATCTCTTCTTCTTTGACGGGTACGGGTAGCGCGATAGTGCGCGAGAACTCGCCCCAGTAACACTCTTGCAAGAAATAATTCTCAACGCCATCTTCGTTGCCTGAGCTGAGCGTGCCGCGTATCGTTAACTGATTGTCGGATATGCTGACATCTAAGTCGCCTTTATTAACGCCGGCAGTCCGAGCCTTAACAACGAGCTTTTCACGCGTCTCATAAACATCAACGGCTAACTGGCCAGGTACATTGTCGTCCTCATCCCATTCATCATCAGCAGCGGGGGCTCCTGAAGCGCCAGCCGGTTGATCGGCGTCGGTTGGTACCGCTGCCTCGTCACCCAAAAAGGCTGCCGTTAATTCATCTTCTTCTAGCAACAGATCGTCGTCGCGATTGCGTCGCGCCATAATAGTGTTACCCTCCACTACCTTAGTATACGGACTCTGGCGCTCTAGAGTTTTGAGCTGTGCCAGTTAATAAAAAGCCCTTTAGTAATTAAGTACTTCTTATCGAAGCTTGCATTTTTATCTTAGTAGCAGTATAGCTTAGGCGGTAAAGGCTACGCAACTTTTGTTGCACATATTTACAACACATTAAACACAACATGAGCTTACTTGATCAACTAATTAGTTCACTAGTCCCCCATGAATGCGTCGGCTGCGGCATGGAAGGGGGCCTGCTCTGCGTGGCTTGCAAGCTACGACTGGCCGCTATACCAGAACGTTGTTATCGCTGTCGCAAAGCTTCAGAGGGCGCGCTCACCTGCTCCGCCTGTCGCAAAGGCAGCAGTCTATATAGCGTGCGGGTTGGTACTGCCTACGTGAGCGTTGCCAAGGCTTTGATTTGGCAGCTGAAGCTGGCTGGTGCCCAGGTTGCTGCTCGAGACATGGCCATACACCTAGCACCCTTGATCAAGCACATTGAGCCCGGAGCGGTACTTGTCCCGGTGCCGACCGCCACTAGCCGGGCCCGTCAACGCGGGTATGATCAGGCCAAACTCTTGGCGCGCGAGCTATCGAGACGGACGAAGTTTATCTACGGTGACTATCTGGCACGCCACGGCCAGGCCCATCAGCACACCAGATCACGCCAGGAGCGTTTAACCCAAATAACAAACGCCTTCCGCGTCAAACAACAGACACTCGTGAGCGACGCTCACATTATCCTAGTTGACGATGTCGTAACCACCGGCGCCACACTGGAAGCTGCAGCAACAGTGCTCAGAGCTGCCGGCGCTCGACGCGTCGAAGCTATTGCCTTCGCCCAGCCCTAGCCTACTATCAATGCGCCAACTTCATCTTTGAGCGCTGCCCGAGCGACTTGTAGGAGAATTCCGTCAGGGGTTGCAAGCCCATCAAATAGCGTGAATTTCTCAGCACTTCCAATACTCGAACTCGGCGGCGTGCCACTATTCAAGCGTAAGCTAAGTATGCGCCTGCATGCTTCTCGACGATTGGGTTCATCCAGTGTAGCTTCCCAGGCAGCTTTTATGGCCACCGGATCTGGCAGGACAGATGCCTCTAAGTCAGTATAATCAAGCGCAACGGGTCGTTCAGGGAGATCGGGTATACGAGGGGCTCTAAGTATTCTCATGAAAGAAATTATAATACCAAAAGTAACACTACGCAAATAGCGCAACATATTTTAAGATCAAGACTCTGCTTATATAAAGTTCAAATAACAAACAAATAGCTTGGCGGAGAGAGAGGGATTCGAACCCTCGCGGGGGATTACTCCCCCCTATCGATT
>DAINPB010000014.1:0-34201 GCA_036743655.1 Candidatus Saccharimonadota bacterium | reverse complement strand
GGACGGGAGCCATCCCCAGCTCTTCCACCTCGGACACGATCCGGGCGAGCGCAATGACCTGCTCAGTGAGCAGACGCGCCGCGCCCTCGACATGACGCGCGCCTGGGATGCCTCCTCCGCGGCCGCGGGCGCGCTGATGCTGCTGGCAGTTAAGTTCAGGTTGCCGTTGATACCGGCACTGCCGGCTACCTGTAAGTTGGCACCCAGGCTCAGGCCGCCCTGGATGGCAGCGTCCCCGCCGATAGCAGCGCTCGTATCAACCTGAAGGGTGCCAACCTGGGCACCGCCCGCTTGCAGCTGCTGGTCGTAGGTACCGCCGATATCAAGGATCTGTATAAAACCGCTGTTGTTTGACAGGTAGGCGTAGCGGCCTTGGACAAAGAGGCCATTGCCACTGCCGCTAGTAGCTAAGGTGCCGACAGAAACAGGCAGGGCCGGATCGGAGATATCCATAATCTGGAAGGTAAAACCGCTATTCTCCGTCAGGTAGGCGTAACGGCCCTGGACGAACACGCCTTTGGTAGTAGCAGCGGCACTCACCTTCGTTAGGAGTGTTGGGCTAGACGGGTTGGAAACATCATAGACTTGCAGGAAAGTACTACCGCCTACATAGGCGTAGCGGCCTGCAACGTAGATAGACCGTGGCTGGGGAGCATCAGCGGTAGCGATGCTGCCGACATTGGCAGGACTGGCAGGGTTGCTAATGTCAAAGATTTGAATGCTACCGGTATTGCTCACGTAAGCATAACGGCCTTGGACGAAGACGCCGTTAGGACCAGAACCAGTCGTTGCGGTGCCAACATTAACGGGACTAGCGGGGTTAGAGACGTCGAAGATTTGCAGTGTAGCACTGGTATTGTTTGTCACATAGGCGTAGCGGCCCGCGATATACAAGGCATCTGGAGCGGTGCCGGTAGCGACAGTGCCGACACTGGCAGGGCTAGTAGGGTTAGAAATATCGAAGATTTGCAGTGTAGCGCTAGTACCATTGGTTACGTAGGCGTAGCGGCCTTGGACAGACACGGCATTCGGGGCGGTGCCGGTAGAGATAGTAGCTGTCTGGAACGGCGCGGCCGGATTAGAAATGTCAATGATTTGCAGTAAGTTGCTGGCACTTATTCCGTAGGCGTAGGCACCCTGGACATAGACACCCTGTGAGCCAGCGAAAGCATTGATCGTACTTAGAACAGTGGTAGGTACGGTGCCTGAGACATATACCTGGCCGGTTGGCGTGCCTCTACCGCCGACGCTCAATTGAAGATTGTTAGTAGACGTATTAGTAGGAGCGTAGGCGGCAAGTGCCCCTGGCGCGATAGCCGTGGTGTTGTTCTGAGTCAGGCCAGTATCAGTAAATGAGACGACTTTGGTCCCACAGGCCGAGGTAGTGGAGGCTGTGGAGCCATTGGTGTTGTAGTAACCGGTCTCTGTACCGGTGCTCAGACCGCGGTACACTCGGTAGCTGACAGCGCCGCAGACGCTCGTCCAGTGCAGGGTCAGTTGGTTGGTCGTGCCGCTCGCGAAGTTCTGGTTCACTTCAGTGGAGAACGGTGTTTCGCCGCCAGCCGCGTCAAGGGCCGTTATTTTGTAGAAGTAATTATGTATACCCAGAGCGCCACCGCTGCCGGAGCTAGAAAAGACCGATGGGCTGGCCGGCGCGAGCATGGCCGCGTAGGTCACACCAACCCCTAGGCGCATGTTGGTAGTGTCCGCAGTGAGTAGTCCCGTCGTGCTAGCATTCTGTACCTGGAAAGCTGTAGTGGAGTTATTGGTATTAGACTCCACAACGACTGAGCCACTAGCGCCCGTACTTGCTCCAGCACCACCTTGCAATAAGAGGTTGCCGCCGACATTTGTACCGGTGGTGGCTGCACCACCTTGGACAGTTAATTGGGTGCCTGTAGTCGCCGAAGCTATGTTAACAGTGCTGGCCTGTTGAAATTGGAGGTTACCGGCATTATCAAACTTTGTCACAAGAGCGGCGGAACTCTTTAGGTCCAGTAGATCAGCACCGGCCCCTGGAGTAGCTCCACCCTGTATAACCGCTACAGGTACCGTGGCGCTGGAAACATTGGCCTGTACATATAGGCCGCTCTCTCCTGTTGTGGTACTAACAACTGAGAGCCGACCGCTGTCAGTCGTAGTATTAATACCAACGAAAGAGGCGTTGTCATATACCTGTGAGTTAACAATCGTCGTGCCGGTAGTATTGCTAAACTTCGTGACATAGTTCAAGTTACCGCTGCCGGTAGCCGTAGTGGCGACCGAGCCGCCCAAACCGGCGCAGTTACTGACTGAGCTAGAGTTTAGAACACATATGGTAGCGGTGGCTGTGGTGGGGTCTGGCAGTGTATAGACCGTACTCTGACCGAGCGTAGCAGCTGACTGGAGCGTTGCCGTCTGGTTACTGCCGCCATTGCCGTCGTTTAGAATCAGTGTGCCTTGCGCGGCAGAGGTGCCGACAGTAAGACTGGAGTTGAAAGTTTTGGCCCCGGCAATCGTCTGATTACCAGTAGTGATCAAACCATTATGCGTCGCATCGGCACTGTCGATAGTTATAGTACCGGCACTGTAACTAGAGTTGGCTATGGTGATGGCACCGCCGTGCGTATTCAAGCCTGATACGTACTGACCGGATGTATCAGTGCCAAGGACAACCAGGCTGGAACTCAGCACGCCGCTACTATCAAGATGAGCAATGCCTGTGCTAAGCGTGCTGAAGGTGGTAGTGCCGCTAGCTACCGTTAGCCCGCCGTTGAAGGTACCAAGACCAGTAACACCGAGTGTTCCACCCAAAGTGGTTGCTCCGGTACCGACAGCAAAAGTATTGGTACCTGTTACAGAGGTCGGCCCGTTGAGACTGACTGCGCCGCTACCAGTGCCGAAGGTGCCGCTACCACTCTGGAGGAAGGCGGCGGTGTCGGTTATGCCACCGTTGAAGGTGCCTAACCCAGTTACACCCAAGGTTCCGCCTAGGGTGGTTGCTCCGGTACCGACAGCAAAAGTATTGGTACCTGTTACAGAGGTCGGCCCGTTGAGACTGACTGCGCCGCTACCAGTGCCGAAGGTGCCTACTCCACTCTGGAGGAAGGCACCGCTACTCTGCGCATAGCCCGTAATATTGCTGAGAGCACCGGCGTTACTCAGTCGCTGGACGCCACCGGTCGTGAGGTTGCCGCCCGTGAGCGCCAAGTCTCCAGCAGTGATAGCCTCCCCACCACTGGTAACCGTCAATCCAGTACCAGCAGTAACACTACCGCTAATATTGGCATCATTGGCAACGCTCAGCCCGGTGCTGGCGCCGTTCAAAATTACGTCATCGCTGAAGGTCTTAGCGCCCCCAAATGTCTGAGAACCTATGTTAACTAGACCGACATGCGTGGCATCAGCACTCTGTAAGTAAATCGTGGAGCCGCTTATGACCGCACCGTTGGCTGACTTGGTTTGCGTATCAATAGTACCAACCGTATTAACACCGGTGCCACCGGTAGCCGTAGCTATCCAAGCAGAGCCATTCCAGATAAATGAGGCGCTGCTGCTAGCGGTAATATTTACCCCGTACATAGTAAAGGCAGCATTACCAGCCAAACTATTAATATATACAACACGTCCAGAGGTGGTATTGGTAGGATTGGGCAAGGTCAACGTTTGTCCAGCTGTTGTCTGAGTTACATCAAAAGTCGTGGCGACGTCGACCGTGACGGCAGCCGTGCCGATGTTACCACCGCCGGCATGATTTGCAACGGCAATCGAGGTGAGCAAGGTACTGCTGGCATTGGTAAATGTCGAACCGGTAGCGATGGTCAGGCCGCCATTGAAGGTACCAAGACCAGTTACACCGAGCGTGCCGCCAAACGAGGTGGCACCAGTGCCAACAGTCAGGGTTTTTGAGCCGCTCACGCTGGTGTTGCCATTGAGCGTAACATTCCCTGTTCCCGTCTGGAAGGTGCCGCTGCTCCCGGACTGGTCGAAGTTACCGCTCGCGAAAGTCAGGCCAGTCACCGAACTCAGCGCGCCGCTGTTAACAACCAGTCCATTTATAGTATTACTGCTCGTGGCAGCTGTAATGGCGCCCGAAGCCCCGATGGTAGTAATCCCCGTCAAGGCTCCGGCAGTGGTGACATTCAAGCCCGTTGAAGTCAGTCCGAAAGTACCGCTAGCGTTACCGATGCTGGTATTGGCAGTACCGGTGGCGTTTAGATTGGTAGTCCCCGTCAGTGTGAAGCCACCGCTACCCTGCAACAAGCCAGCGCCGCTGTCGACACCGACAGCCGTAACAGCTCCCGCACTACTCACCTGGAACTGATTAGTCGCCCCGACATTGAAGAGTCCGGCGGGGCTGGCGTTGCCGATGCTGACACCGACGCCGTTGTCGTAGAGCTCAGAGTTGCCGATCTGGGTCGCAGTGCCGTTCGTGTACTTGGTTATGAAATTCTGCGTACCGCCGCTCGTAGTAACACTGCCGCCCGATCCGACACAGTTAGCCAATGTCAATAAACAAACTGTATCAGTGCCGCCGCCAGCAGTCGTAGCCGGAATGGTGATTGTTTGGTTTTGGCCGCTTGGCGCCAGGCCCTGCAAGGTGGTGCTATGCGCATTACTAGTGTTGTACAAGACTAAGTTACCGGTAGTGGTGCCGGCCTGGCCAATCGCTACACCCGTACTACCTGTTACCGTTAAGCCCGTGAATGACGGCGTAGCGCTAATCGTCAAAGCGCCCTGCGCCGACAAACTCAAATTACCAGAGGCCGACACCGCCAATGTACCCGAAGCATCGGGGATAGTAATTGCCCGATTACCGGTCAGGGTAGCTGAGCTGAATTTAGCCGTGTAATTATTCCCGCTATCAGTCGTGCCATCTCGGAAAGCCAGTTGCCCCAGATTGGTTGAACTACCGACCGTCAAGCCCGTAGCACCCTGCACCGTCAAATTCGTAAACGTCGGGCTGGAGCTAGTAGCAATATCCTGAACAGTATTAACCACGCCACCACTGGCGCTAAAGTTCGTGCCATTAAACGTCGCGATACCCTTGGTGCTGCCATCAGCCAAAGCATTGTCGATCGTAATCGTGGTGCCCGTAGTACCGGAGTTGTTCAAGGTCAAAGCACCATTAATGGCCACCGAACCGCCAGCTGTACCAATAATCGACGAAACCCCGCCGCTACCCCCGCCACCGCTGGTCAAACAGGTTGCGCAAGACAGCTGACCAGTCGTCGCATCAAGTGATAACGGTCCCGTTGCTGCGACTGCCAGCGTACCGGCTTGATTCGGCACATTAATAGTAACGTCAGCGCCTGGCGTGGTAGCAACTCGCTGCAATGTGACCTTGAAAGCGTCCGTGTTGTTATAAAGAACTAGGCTGCCTTTAGCAGTTGACCCGACACCAATCGACAACTGACTGGCGCCGCTAGTACCGACGGCCAAATTACCACCAGCCGTCACCGTCGTGCCATTATCCGTCAAGATAGAGTTAACAATATTGCCTGGGGCGCTGAACTTAGCAATACTGCCCGCACTACCACTACCAGTAATCGCGCCGCCGACGCCTGTACAGTTACCAGAGGTCGTACAGATGTTGTAGGTGCCGGCTGCCACGGTGTTATCATTCTCGAACTGATACGTCACATTGCCATTCGGCGCCGTACCGCCACTGCCGATCTTGAAGTTCACCGTAGTCAACGCGCCGCCACCGGTCGCCGTTATAGCCGAGCTGCTATCTCCCTGAAGCGTGAAACCCTGCCCCGTCGCACCAATTGTCAGCGCACCACTCGGCGTTATCGTGTTAACACCCAGCGCGCCACCGATCGTGAAGCCGTTGGTAACGCCGCCAGCTGTAATCGTCGTGTTACCGGTGTTATCTATCGTAAACGCGTCTGTGCCGCCGGCCTGTAGCTCGATCAGATCTCCCGTGCCGGAGGCTTTATTCACCCAAATAGCTGGCCGGTTTGCATTAGCATCCTGGCGCGTGCCGCTACCAGTACCCGGCTCCAAGATAACCGCCTGGCCGCCACCCGACGCACAACTAATGCCGCTGGTACAAATAATCTGCCCCGGGCCGCCAGTACTCGGGAAGGTGAAGCTGTTGGCTCCACCGCTCGTTAGGAACGTGATATTACTCCCTACTCCATCTGAAGAAATCGACAAATTACCACTGCCAGTCGCCGTGGTCTTAATCGTATCGGTGTATAGCGTGCCCGTTGGCAACAGGTTTACGTCGCCACTCACGCCCGTCGGGGCAATGCCTATCCCGAAGCTGCCAAACTGCACCGCCGCAACCGTACTAATCCCCTGTATCGTGTTGATAACCCCGCCACTAGCGCTAAAGTTCGTACTGTTAAACGTTGCAATACCTTTCGTCACGCCATCGGCCGCCGCATTATTGATCGTGATCGTACTGCCGCCACCAGTCGAAGCATTGGCCAAAGTAATCGCGCCGACAGAGGTATTGAGCGCTGTTACGCCGCTACCGGCAGCTGCGAACCCACAGTTTACTGAGCCCTGCAGACAAACAGTCCCCGTTTCGTTCGGGAAATTAATTGTGCGGTTGGTAGTCGGCGCAACGAAACCAACCGTTGTTTTGTTGCCGCTGGAACTGATTTGAATCGTCGAACCGCCATTGCCTTGCAGTGTGAACTGCTGATTGGTTGCACCCGCTGTGAAAGCACCGCCCGGCGTAATAGCCAGCGTACCAGCGCTCTGGAGCGTCGTTGCCGTAACCGTACCAGCCACCAGCCCCTCGCCGACAACCGTAACATTCGTACCATCATCAGTAATAGCTGAATTACCGACACTATTCGTACCCGTAAACACCGGGATGCTGTGCAGCGTACCAGAGCCAGAAATGCTGCCCCCTGTCCCCACACAGTTAGCCAGCGTCAACAAACAAACCGTATCTGTACTGCTACCAGGAATACTCGGTATTTGAACCGTGGCATTCCCGAGACCAGAAGGATTCAGACCCTGGAGACGCACCAATCGAGTACTAGTAGCATTGGCCAAATTGAGATTGCCCACCGTGCCACCAGCTACACCCACCGTAATGCCCGTGCTGCCCTGCACCGCCAGATTACCAGAGCCATCAACGCTAAAGTTACCAGACGCCACGCTCAAGCTGCCACTCTGCAATGCCGCCGTCGTCGTAATGCTATTGCCTGTCGAAATAGTGCCGAAGCCATTAACAATACTGCCGCTGGCCAGCGCTCCCGTAGCAGTAATATTACCCTGCACCGCCCCTGGTAGTGTCTGGGTGAGCGCCGGCGCGCTAACACCGTTCGTCGCCAAAATACTGTTGGCCGCCGCCCCCGTGACTTGCAAGGCGCTGGTACCATTACCGTAGAGAATGCCGTTGGCCGTGAAGCTACCAGCCCCCGTACCACCGCTCGATACATTGAGCGCCGTAGTCAGCGTCAAACCGCCAAATGTCGGCGTCGAAGCCGTCCCGATATTCTGTGGCAACGACAGCGTGATATTCCCCGTTGCACCCGAAACGCTAATCTGATTGGCCGTACCTGTCAGACCCGTAACACCACTGTTCGACAGCGTTGTGCCAGCCACCGACAAGCCCGTTCCCAGCGTCAACGTCCCGCTAGCACCACCAATCGAGCTGACGAAACCCGGAACATTTTGAACCTGGCTAAAGTCAATCGTCCCACTGGTAATCTGCCCCGTCTGATTCACCACAAAGCTATTAACACCGTTATTGGCTAATTGCAGTAGGTTGCCAGAACCCGTTTTATTAATGTTAATCGACGAGGTACTACCGTTGTCCACCTGAGGAACTGTCGGGCCCAGATTCACCGTACCGCTGCCGCTGTTCTCGCTGACGGTGTAGTTACCGCTACCGTCGTTGGTGACGATCAAATTACCACCGCCCGTCAAGCTGACCACTCCGTTATTGGTAATGGTCGTGCCGCTGATAGCAATCCCCGAGCCAGCTGTCAGCGTCACATCACCAGTCAAGCCTTGCAAACTCGTCACCCGTTTACCGCTCAAACTAGCATTAGCCACCGCTTGCAGCAACGAGTTAGAAACGCTCAGTTGATTACCGCTAATGCTCAGGCCATCACCCAGCCCAATAACCCCAGCAATCCCGCCCAGCGAAGTAATATGCTGCGATGAGGCAAGGCTGATAAACTGCGTCCCATTGTAGTAATACGGCGTGTTATCGGCTTGATTGTAATAAATCTGTCCGTTAATCGGGCTAGTCGGTGTGGCCGTCGGCGTCAGCACCAAGGTATTACCAACAGTCACCTGCCCGTTAATGGTCAAATGATCTGCCTGGCCGGCCAGGAGTTGCTCACTAGGCTGCACATTTGTGACCGGTAGCGAAGATAGTGCGTAGTTAGTCGCTTTGTGGACACTGCTTGGGGTCGCTTGCTTAGCACTCGACAAGAAGAAACTTATGCCCCCGATAAGTGCAATGATCAGCAACACCACGCCATTGATCATGAACAGCGTCCGCCGGTGTCGGGAACTGAACAAATGGCGACGTCCCAACGGTTGACTCACTGTAGCAGACTGTTGCGCCTGTGGATCGGCAGGAGATTCCAGACTCGAGTCGTAGACTGAGCCTTCGTAACCGCCATTCGATCTGTTGTTTTCGTTTTCCATTTGTTTCTTGTTGGACTATTTAGTTTTAAGTGTTTTATGGGCACTATAAGACGTGATTATATTGTACCCCTGCTCGTACAGGGTTGCAAACAAACCGCCTAAAAATGTATAACAAATTTATTCATTTTTCACCCCTTGTCCACCTCTGGGTGAAATATTAAAAATTCATTAAAGAGTACACACTCCGTCTATCGCCCTTGCCGAATCCCGGCTCAGAATCTAACGCAACAGGTAGTAAATTGTCACGCCGGCGACCACCACCGTCAGAACAGCCACTATCAGAACAGAGCTCAGCGTTCGAAAGACGGCGCCGCGCGCCAGCGGATTGCGGCCAATGGAGATAATACTGCCGTATACCGAGGCGTAAATCAGTGTAATTAGTGATGTTAGTGATATTATCGTGACTACCAGGCTGAGTACAATGCGAACTGTCGAAACAGTGTGACCAGTCAAGGATTTGACGACTTGCTGCACGAAGTTAACCTGGGCGCTATCAGCACTACCGGCACCCGTTACGCCAGCGCTACCAATAGCAATACCGACCCGAACATAGCCGAGTTTAATCTGTTGGCTCTTGCCTGTTTTGTCTTTGACCGTCTCGGTCGTAGCGCCGGCGGAGCTTTCGCTAAAGGCCGTTTGAGCAACACCTACGACATGGCTGCCGGGGGTCGCCTTCATCCCTATCCCGGCAAAGGGTGAAACACTGACCTGATCCCCTACTCCAATCGCGCCATCCACCGTGCTTACTAAGGTATTAACGCTCCCATTGGTAGCCACCTGTATGGTACCGGTAGTAGCGTCAACAGCCAGCAATGAATCCTTGCTGAGCAGTGCCACCCCGAGAATACGGTTGCCGTTGTCGGTGTTGGCAAGCTGCACATAACCCTGTTGGCGTGAGTCCAGGCTGACAATGCTACCGTTGGGTATGGTGCCAGTCGCCTGGTAGGAGTGTGACAGGTTCGCGGATGAAGCTCCTGTCGAGGCAAAACCTAAGATGGTCAGGGCGCCCACTACCCCTGTTACAAATAATCTCACATGGCGTGCATAACGCATACTGATTATGATTATAGCAATATTACCCCTTATCCTCTAGGCTCTTTGCCGGATTAGTCTCGGCTGTCTCTATTGTAGTACTTTCATCGATTTGATACATGAAGAATACATTAAATTAGCTTTTTTTGTTATCACTGCATGCCTGTCTGTTTTACAGATGTAATTGGCTTATTATAATGTATTATTTACATTATAATTCTCTAGATAGTTGTATACATTATTGTGTGTGCCTCCGACGAGTTGGAGGTTTTGATCTGATTTTTTTATGTACTTGTTTCGAACCAGATTTGAGTTTTATGCTTTTTTTAGGTAGAATACTTCGGTGGTTGGTAATAATTGAGGATTGATCGTGGGCGCTACTGAAGCGTTTGCAAATTAGCTGTACAGCAGATCATCTCACGAGGGGCATTAGCTCAGCTGGCTAGAGCACCTGCTTTGCAAGCAGGGGGTCATCGGTTCGAATCCGATATGCTCCACCACGTTTTATACTCCTAGGGTATGGAACCGTTTCACCTTACCAACTCACAACCATTGACGGCGGTCTTAATGATCTAGCAACGGAGTTACACGGGCTGCTGGAGTAGTGTTTGCTAGATTTGCCCCAGCCCGAGCAAGATATGCTGCCGTTGGTCATAGCGAGAGGTGGTCGGGGGCTTGTAGCTCAGCTGGTTAGAGCGCGTCACTGATAATGACGAGGTCGCAGGTTCGAGTCCTGCCAAGCCCACCACTTCTCTGTATAACACTTCCCCAGAATAAACTCTTATGATATAATATTTATTATTATGGGTATGTACAATCGGTGGTCTGCGCCGCCAGAAACGGCGAAAGATATAATTAATCCCGTTGGTCTCGGCAACTTGGTAACAGTTGGCGACAACGGTGTGCCGCGAGGCTGCAGCCTGCCGTTTGAAGTTATATCGCAAGACCATGCCGACCAACTGGTTTTCCATATACCGCAGTACTTTGCCCAATACCCCGATCTGATGGCCGGCCGAACTGCTTTGGCATTATTTACCGGCGCTCACGGCTATATCTCAGCAGGCTGGTATGAGGAGCCGGACGCACCGACATGGGACTTCGAAACTGTCCACGTTACAGGTGTCGCCGAGCCACTGAAGCGGGAAGAAACCAGGGAACATCTCAACCGGTTGACCGAACGCGAGGAAGCGAATATGGAGGCCCCCTCCTCTTTGGACGCAGTAGCGGACAGTTATCTTGAGGCAATGCTGTCCGCCATAGGTGGCTTCCGCATCCCTATGACCCCCGATAATGTGGTCGTCAGACGGAAGCTAAGCCAGAACCGTACTGTTAATGAGCTGCAGACGATACGGGGCGGCCTGCTAGCCCGTGGCCGGCCGTTAGATGCCTGGCTCAGCGAGGTCATCCGTCTGCACACGGACAGCTGAAAAAGCGGCTTACAGCGTAGTTAGAATTTCAGCGCCGCTGTCGGTAATCAATACCGTGTGCTCGAAGTGAGCGCTCCGTGAACCATCAGCGGTCAGCACTGTCCAGCCATCATTAGCAACATGGACGTGGTCGCTGCCGAGGGTGACCATTGGCTCGATAGCAATGGTCATACCTTTGCTCAGCCAGGGGCCGGTGTTAGGGCGACCGTAGTTGGGAATATTCGGGTCTTCGTGCACTTGGTGGCCAACGCCGTGGCCGACCAGGTCACGGACTATGCCGTAGCGATGCTTGTTGAGAAACTCCTCGATAGCGGCACCGATGTCGCCGGTTCGTACTTGATCATGCACCGTGGCGATGCCGATTGCCAGCGCTTCTTCGGTATCTTTGAGCAGGGCGATGTGGCCACGCTGCTGGGGTCGTCCGGCAATCACGCTGATAGCCGAGTCGGTGATCATGCCTCGATAGGTGACGCCGAAATCGAGGCCTACGATGTCGCCGTCAGCAATGATCTTGTCAGCCCGCGGGATGCCGTGTACCACCTCGTCATTGACGGATATACAAATTACCTCTGGGAAACCTTGGTAGCCCAAGAAACTGGCTTCGCCGCCCAGCGCCTTCAGTTCACTGGCGGCATAGTCTGCCAGCTGTTTGGTCGAAATGCCCGGCTCAACGCGTGAACGCAAGCTCTGCAACACCGTGGCCAGCATGTGGCCGCTGTCGCGCATGGCTTGGATTTCGGAGTCGGTTTTTACTTTGGTCTGCATAATTATTCATTAATGATAGCAATAATCTCTGGTTAAACACCAGAAGACATCACTCACGAGCTTCAAAATTAAGATTCAGTGTCAATGTGGCGCATGATCTGATCGTGGACGGTAATTGGATCCTGGTCGGCATTGATGTCGTACACCGGGCAGCCTTCTTGACGGAAGTATCCCAGGATGGGCAGCGTTACTGCCTCGTATTCGTCGAAGCGCTTCTTGATGGCGGCCTCGGTGTCATCCAGGCGCCCGCGGCTGAGGAGACGCTGCTTGACTACTTCTGGGGAAGCAGCTAGGTTGATGACCGCGGTTAGCTTGAGGCTGCCGGCGTGGATTTGTTTGAGCAGCCAGTCGGCCTGGGTTTTGGTGCGCGGGAAGCCATCGAGCAGGAATTCTTTGTCGACGTCAATCAGCTTGAGCGTCTTGTCGACCAGCTTGATGACCTCATCGTCGCTCAGCAGCTTGCCCTCTAGCATCTGCTGGCGCCGTTTGCCGGTGACTAGCACGCGGAACAGCTCTCCGGTCGAAATCCAGGCATAGCCGTGCTCATCTGCGAATAAACGCCCCTGCATACTCTTGCCCGCTCCAGCAACGCCCATCAGTATAATCATAATCCGAGTCTCTCCTTTACTACACGTGCAATTAGTCCGCCATCAGCCGTGGCTCCGGCCTTGGCGCGTACCGCTCCGATAACTTTGCCCATGGCAGCTTGACCTTCAGCACCCGTTTCGGTAATGGCCTCGTCAACGAGCTGCGCAACCTCGGCTTCACTCAACTGAGCCGGCAAATATTCTTCGATAATCTTCTTCTCGGCCAGTTCGGCATCGGCGCGTTCTTGATTGCCACCTTGGACGTACAAATCAGCGCTCTCTTGGCGCTTCTTGGCTTCTTTGCTCAAAACCGGCAGCACTTCTTCGTCGCTCAGGCCACTCTCGCGCTTACCTGTGGCGACTTTGACATTCAGCAGCACACTCTTGAGTCCTCTGAGCGCACTGACCCGCTGCTTGTCACCAGCCAGCAAAGCCGTCTTGATGTCCTGCTCAAGTCTCTGTTCTAAAGTCACTGTTCACCCCCTGTTATCATGCTAGGAGCCGCGCATAATAGTGTAGCTCTGCTAGCCCAAATAGTCTTGCCTTCTTCCAGCATTACGGCTCCCTGCTTCTCACGAGGCCAGGAACCGCAGGCAATAGTGCAGTTCGGCCAGCCCAGATAGTCGTGCCTTCCAGCATGTGCTACCTCTTAGGACTTCCGCAAAGATGTGCAGTTTGATTCAAAAATGAGCATCGAAGCGCAGGCGTACTAGCGGTACGGCGAGCATCGAAGCGCAGTTTTTGGAGCAAAATGTGCATCTTTGCGGAAGTCCTGTTCCTAGCGGAGGCCTAGTTTGATTTTCTTGAGCTTGATAGCTTTTCGTTCTTGTCGAATAATCGCCTTACGACGCCGCTCGGGCTTGCTCGTCGGCTTCTGGAAGAACTGATTCTGCTTGACGACAGCAATCGCACCGGACTGCTGCACCTTACGATTAAAACGCCTGAGCAGGTTCTCGGTTGATTCCTTAGCGTCTTTGCGGGTTACTTGTATCATCGAAGACTATTTTACACAACAGAGGTACTATTTGCAACTGTTATTGCAGACTTTCTCGTCAAGCGACCCTCATGTCATGGCTTACCTGTTGGGCGAAGAGGTAACGCAGCTGTGTACGTTTAGCTGTTTTGAAGCGGTCAGGCCCTTTCCCGAGCAAGCCACTTGGCGTGAGATCCATACCCCCCACAGCATTGTCTCCATACTCAAGGTTAATAAATCGAGCGGTGGAATGACGCACCCACCACATGAAATCCTCGTCAATCGTTTCGTGGTTTTGATCAAATATAAATCTTTGAGCGAGTGATGCCGTGAATACTTCGAAGCCGCTCATCGCTCGCTGCAAGACAACTGAAGCGGGCGATAAGAATGTGCGCACGTCTTTGTCCTGACGCCGCTCGCTGCTCAATGGCAGTCGCTTCATGGCCTGTTCGGTCTCTTCAGACAGCGATCTGTAGTCGTCAAGGCCTGCGCGCATGAAGTCTATAAGCTGCGGATCCATACCGATCCACCCCAAGAGATGGTTGGACATATCGTGTATTTGGTAGGGCTGGTCAGAGGCCATCAAAACCTTGCCCTCTTCTACGAAGTACGTCATGAAATCCTCAAGGCTATACTCACCGCCCCTAAACTCCTCGAACGTTATACCTTTTCCCGGCTCGTCCTCATCTTCCTCAAGAACGCCTAAACGAAATAGCAGATTATTGGCACGATCGACCGATGGGTAGCGGCAGACTTTCTTGGTTATGTGCTGGCCATTCTGGTCGTGAGTATCGCTCTCCACACTGTAGCCCAAATTAGCTAACAGCCCCGTAAAACGTGGTGCCGTAGCGATCTTGTCTAGGCTATTCCGCGGACTAAGATTCCAGATAAAATCACTGAGTTCGCCGTGGGTATCAATACCCTTCTCATGGGCTTCGGCAGCCAGGGTATGCTGCACCTCCTCAACCGTGAGACCAACCGGCCAGCTTTCTTCGATGTCAACTTGATGAATGTCGCCTGGAGTGTGTGTCGCCACTAGGCGTATTGATTCATCATTCGAAATTAACTCGTGGTGACGCGGCTCGCTAATCGTCTCTGCCATAAGTGCTCAGCTCCTAATCAATTAATTAAAAACTATACTTAAAAAATAGACCGTTGTCAATGATTGCTGGTCAGGGGTGATACTCTGGAGAGGAGTCTAACCAGTAATGCGCTTTTGCTGGGTGGATCGTTGTGACTTCAACACTATACTTTGGAGTTCGCGGAGGATGGGGAACTGTTTGTTGGTGGAGTAGACTTTGGTATTGCCTTGGCGCTCGCTGATCAGGAAACCGACCTTCTCGAGGCGCTTGAGTTCGCGCTGGATGTTGCCGGCGTCTTCTTTGATAAGCTTGGCTAAGCCCCGTACATGGGTCTTGAAGTCAGGGTACTTGGCATAAATCACAATGATTTTGCGGCGTACTCGGGAAGTAATAAATACATCTAACATAAGCTTCTTATTGTTGTCCAAACAACGGTAGTTTTTAGTATAGTCGGTTGATTTGGCTTTGGCAAGATTTTTTTAATTTTCGTTTCAGAATAGCTTTTTTGAATGGTTCACCTCTGTATTATTTGCAACCCGTAGAGGGTGGCTGGTAAACATTCCGCTACCAACCATAGTCAATAAACGATACACTACCCCTATGTATTACTACTTCGTTTGGGTGCGCAGTAACCGTTATCACGGCAAGGATGCCTTGACCTACGCCAGTGAACAGCGGCTGGTAACCGGCAGTGTTGTACAGGTTGAGCTGCAAAAGGAGCTAGTTCTCGGGGTTGTCACCGGGTCGACCACTAAGCCGCGTTTTCAAACCAAGGCTATAGACCGCGTGTTCGAGCTGCCCCCCTTGCCCGCCCACCTCTTGAAGCTGAGCAGCTGGCTACAAACTTACTATCCGGCGCCGTTGGGTATTATTACGCAGCAGCTGTTACCGGTGCATTTGTCAGAAAAACAACTTGCGGCAACAGCAGCTACGACAACAGTATCGCCGAAAATTGCTGGTTTGCCGCCACTGACCGCTGAACAAAAAATGGCACTAGAAGCAATTTCTGAACATGACAGCTATCTGTTGCACGGGGCGACTGGCAGCGGCAAAACTCGGATTTATATTGAATTGGCGCTTCGAATGGTAGCTGAGGGAAAATCAGCCATCATTCTGACGCCGGAGATCAGTTTGACGACGCAATTAGCGGCTAGTTTCCGCCAGGTCTTCGGTGACCAGGTTATCGTTCAACACTCGCAACAAACTCCTGCTGAACGCCAACAGGCCTGGCTAACGAGCTTGCGAGCTACCAAGCCAATCATAATGATCGGCCCGCGCTCGGCATTGTTCACGCCCGTTGCCACACTTGGCCTGATCGTCCTCGACGAGGCCCATGAAGGTGCCTACAAGCAAGAACAGGCGCCGCAGTACCAAACGGGCCGGGTGGCGGCCTATCTCGCACGTCTGACGCGTGCAACGCTCATCCTGGGTTCGGCCACACCAGCAGTTAGCGATTACTATCTGGCTCAGCAGAAACAGAAACCCATTATCCGACTCACTAAACTGGCTAGCTCCAAGCCGGTTATTCTGAGCAAAACTGAGGCCTCTCGTGAGTCCGGGGTTAACGGTGCGCGATCTTCCGACTCAGCTAAGGATGAGCCCTTGGGCAAGCCCGTGGTTGTCCTGGTAGACCGCAAAGATCACAGCCTTTTCAGTCGTTCGTCTTATCTTAGCCTGCCACTTGTCCAGGCCGTCGAAGGCTCTCTGGCTCGCAAGGAGCAAAGCCTGCTCTACCTCAACCGCCGCGGCACCGCCCGCCTGGTAATGTGCGAAAACTGCGGCTGGCAAGCCAGCTGTCCGCACTGCGACATCCCGCTAACTTATCACGGCGACCACCACCAGCTACGCTGTCACAGCTGTAACTACCATGCGGCGGCGCCGACCAGCTGCCCGGCCTGTAAGCACCCTAGTGTGCTGTTCAAAACCGCTGGCACCAAGGCCATTGTCGATGAGGTTCAGCGGCTGTTTCCGCAAGCCCGCGTTGCCCGTTTCGATACCGATAACCTGAAGGCTGAGCGCTTCGAGCAGCACTATGATGCGGTACGTCGGGGTGATGTTGATATCTTGGTTGGTACGCAGCTGCTAGCCAAGGGTCTTGATTTACCCCGGTTGAGCACACTGGGGATATTGCTGGCGGATACTAGTCTGTACTTGCCGGATTTCTCGGCGCAGGAGCGGACATTTCAACTGATTAGTCAGGTGCTGGGACGGATTGGGCGCGGTCATGTGGCCGGCCGGGCGATTATTCAAACCTACCATCCGGAGCACCCCATACTGCAAGCGGCGATCGATGGCGATTACCAGACATTTTACGAACAAGAACTGGCCAGCCGCAAGCAATTCTTGTTCCCGCCCTTCTGTTATCTGTTGAAACTATCTGTTCGGCGGGCCACTATCAAATCAGCCGAAGAGGCCGCCACCAAACTGAAATCAGACATCGAGCAGTCTGGTTACCGCGTCCGCGTCGAAGGCCCCGCCCCCAGCTTCTACGAACGTTTCCAGAACAAATACCAGTGGCAACTAGTCGTCAAAGCCCGCGAGCGCTCCGAGCTGCTCAAGATCATTGCTGATCTACCGGCTAATTGGTCGTATGATATTGATCCGATGGATTTGCTCTAAACAGCTTTTTTCTTGATATAAGGATAGTTACCCTCTTCTTTTTTTGAATGTAGCTGCCTAGAGGTACGGCAAGCAATGTCTTTGGCTAAACACTATTAAACAGCACCGGGCTGAACCAAAGCACCCATCCTCTCATTCATCGCCGTAGCAACCGCGGAGAAAGCTCGAACTACCTCTTGATCGGCGTCCTCAAAGCAAACGTCCTTAGTACTGTATTGTATCGGAATAAAGTCTATCAGTTTTGGCATTCGATTAACATCAACTGTTGCATAAACTTCCGAAATAGAGTTATCGATCTTGACAACTAACTGGAATGAATCGACACCAATCTCATCAATAGGATGTATCAGTTGTCTTATGGCGATTTCTTTGTCTTCAAAATCCACAAAAGGTGTTTCCAGGCATTCGAAGCTTGTTTGGTGTGCGTCATCACTTTTTTCTGTAAATGATCTCCCAATTTCAACCATACCGGGTACACTCATTATCTGTTTGGCGATTGCGGTAGCATTTTGAGCACACTCCCGCCTTTGTGATCTTTTATCAATAGCCTCTTTCTTTGTATCGACAAATTCTGCGAGTCCCATGTTATTCACCTCCATATCTTGTGAGCTCATTATGATTATTTCTTTATGGCTATGCAAGCAGTAGCACTGTAGGCATCTTTTCCCTACAAACTAGTTCCACTTTCAGGTTTACTGGAACAGATATATGACCAAAGACGATATTATCGCCCTGCCGAATCCACATTTGAGACAGAAATCACGGCGAGTCGCTCGCCGAGTTCTTGGATATCTTCTAGGGCGTAATCGAGCAGCAAAACCCCGTTCTTATTGGATCGAAACGTTTGATAATACGGTATCCGCACCTGGCGCGGGGTAACTCCTGTGCGAGCTACTATATCACCGACGCTGCGAGTTTCACTCCGTATTTCTAGATCAGGCCCGAATGATACGGCCTCCGGAGGTATTGCCTTGGTATCAAGCGCTCTTATGGCGTCCAGTAAAGGTTTTACGGCATACCTTTCGACGGTGCTCTTTCCCCGACGGCGATAAATCTCTATTGCAACTTCCATCTTTTGGGCAAATTCCCGAGCTTCGTTACTGTCAGCTACGACGCACTCACTATAGACTGCTGCCATATCGGTCTTATTAGTGGTAGCAGCCGGTTGAGGTGAGAGCATCTCTGGGATAGACAGCGCAATCGGGTCGATGGCTTCATCCGAAGCGTACGGTGATACCGCATCAACTGTCAGTCTGGCCTTGTCTAGAAACGGATTGACCGGGAGGTCAGATACGGTTTCCAGCCTGAGTATGCGGTTCATAACCACCTTGCCGAGGTTTATGAATACAGCACTGGCGAGTACATTGTTACGATCTTCTTCGGTGATCGGCTGACCGTCAGGCCATTGCTGCTCATGTTCGATACGGTGTAGGTTTTTGCTCAGCTCATCTGCTTCGTGGAATGACGCCTGGGAGGCTATATTTTCGGCAAAACCTACCAGAACGAGGGCATCAACGTGTTTCATCACCGTATTATATAATTTATTCTTATATATGTCGACGTAATCTGTTAATAATTTCCCGACAGGCTAGTGTTTCAGGTATAATGAGCGGGATTATGACCAAAGACGATATTATCGCCCTGCCAAACCCCCATTTGAGGCAAAAATCACAACGAGTTGGTGTTATTACGCCGGAAATTCAACAAATTGTTGCGGATATGCAGTCAGCCACCATCAACTGGGATGAAAGCCGCGAGCACGAAGTTGGCGTGGCGCTGGCCGCCGTTCAGATCGACCGTTTGTACAAGATTGTTGTGGTGCGTAACAATCATGACAGCAAGGAAGATCGCACCTTCACTACCTTCATCAACCCCAAGATAACTAAGTTTGAAGGTGAAATCGAAGAGGATTACGAGGGCTGTTTGAGCGTGCCGGATATTTATGGGAAGGTTCCGCGCTACGCCAAGGTGCGCGTCAAGGCGCTTGATCTGAGCGGCAAGGAGTTTCGGGTTAGTGCCGAAGGCTTCTTGGCTCGTATCTTCCAGCACGAGATTGATCACACCAACGGCATCGTCTTCATTGACCATATCAAAGATACCCCCGAAGCTTTTTTCCGCCTCATGGAAGATGGCAAGTTAGCACCTATCGATTATGAAAAAGACATCCAGCAGAATCCTATTCTTTGGTAATGAGCGCCTGGCCACGGCTACCCCTACGTTGGCACTTACATTGCGAGCCTTAATCAAAGCTAGTTACGATATAGGCGCAGTGGTTGTGGCTCAAAAAGAGGTCGGCGCTTCGCGTAAAAGTCGGCCACTCGAGATCGCTGAGGTGGCTGCCGAACATGGCATCCCCGTCATTGCACCAGCAAAGCTCAGCGAAGCTCAAGAGCAGCTGGCGGCATATAACGCTGTTGCTGGCGTGCTGGTAGCCTATGGCAAGATTGTTCCTCAGTCTATTATTGACCTTTTTCCAAGCGGCATTATCAATATTCATCCCTCTCTGCTACCAAAGCATCGCGGTTCCACGCCAATTGAAAGTGCTATTTTGGATGGCGACCAAGAAACTGGTGTCTCGCTGATGCAATTGACCGCCAAAATGGATGCCGGCCCCGTATATGCACAAACAAAGCTTCCTCTAGGGCCGAAGCCATTTTCCAAAGAGCTGCTGGCCTACGCACTGCTCTCGCAGGGCAGCGATTTACTAATCGAACATCTGCCAGCAATCCTCGACGGATCACTACAGCCAATCGCCCAAGACGAGAATGAAGCTACCTACGACAAACTTATACAAAAAAAGGACGGCATTATAGATTGGCAAAAAAGTGCCGATCAATTATTTCGAGAAATTTTGGCCTACAAAGATTGGCCGCGAAGCCAAACAATGATAGGCAACAAGCAAATTATCATAACAGCAGCTAAGGTATTGGATATGGTTGGAGCGCCGGGTGCGCTCAAACTTGATGACGGCAGATTAGTGATGTTTTGCAAATGGGGAGCACTCGAAATAGAGCGACTCATCCCCTCTGGCAAAAAAGAAATGACCGCCCAGGCGTTCCTGGCCGGTCACACACCCTGAACAGTTAGGCTGCCAAGGGCATTTCAGGAGTTGGTGGTCGTAACAGAGTGCTGCCTATATATGGCGGTATTCCGTCAGGTGGCATGACGGCAAATTCGCCACTGGTGTCATCTGGTGGTGGCATGTCCCAACCGATTACTAATCTGCCTGTTGCCATAAGTTTTTGTAATCGTAGTTCTAGCTGTGTGTATTCCTCACCACGTACCTCATTTGACGGCATCCTGTCTGACTCCATCGCCACACCCTTCCATTCAACTTTACAGTATGCCATTTATAGCAAATCTACTTATGCTTTGCTGTAAAATTTCAGACTCACAGGGTGGTAAGCCGGTGGTTTGATCTTACTATTCGCAATAAATTTACTAAGTCTATGCTGGCGGGCCGGCTGGTGGCTGCTCGGAAGGCGGCTCTGACCATTGGGGCGGCGGTGCAGCTGGTTGCTGCGGTGCTGGGGCTGGCGGATCGGCGCTCGGCTGAGCTGGTGGTGCTGGTTGGCTAGTGGGTAGGTTCGACGGCGGCGCAGCGGCCTGGCTTGCCGCAGGATCAGCGTAGGCGGCTTGCGTGGCACCTGAAGGATCTGGGGCTGGCGAACCGGCTGGAACCTGTGCAGCACCTGGTGGTTGTACTGCGGCTTGAGCAGCTTGAGCCTGGCTGGCAGCTAGGATTTGGGGTGCTGACTGGGCGACTTCGGCCTTAAGCTTGTCGAACTCCTGCTGCACAATATCCTTGTAATTGGGGAAATTCGTCTCCAGCCACTTGAATGCACCAGCGTCATCTTTGGCTTCGAAGTAACGCTCGAACTCATCCAGCTGCTCATTACTCATCTGATCGGCTAGACGGATGCCGACGCGCATTTCTAGCGTTTCGTAGATATGTTTCAAAAAGCTATTCTTCTCAGCGTCGGGCAAAGCACCCAGACCGACTTCTTGTAGTAAACTGTTGTCAATTTTTAGCATAATATGTGTCCTAGGTTATGTAGGCATTGTACCATTTCGAATTATGACTCACCAAACGTTGTTGTATATGCTTGGAGATGTCTGTCCACGCCGGCCCTACTTACCATAGTTGCTCAGTAGCAAACTGAGGTCATGCGCTTCGACGACTGGCGTACCATCAAACTCAGCTGGTGCGTAATTCGTACCATAGTGCGACAACAGTATGCTGAGGTCGTGCCCGGTGACGTGGCTATCGCCGTCGAGGTCGCCGACTAAGGCAGCCGTAACTGTCCAAGTCTGGGTGGCCGGCGTAGGATCGGTGTTGTTGGCCGCATCAATAGCTCTCACGTTAAAGGTATGTGCACCGAGGCTCAGGCCAGTATAAGCCTTGGGCGAAGTACAGCTACCATAGGCACCACCGTCCAATTGACACTGGAAGGTCAGAAGATTAGCTGCCGTGATATTGTCAGTTCCGGCAAAACTAAACGTGGCGCTGGTACTAGTACCGGAACTCGGCGGCCCCGAACTGATACTGGTAACTGGCGGCGTCGTATCCGCACCACCATTATTGACTGTCACCGTGATCGAGGTGGCGGTCGTCGTAAGCCCCACTGAATCGGTAGCCACCGCTGTTAAGGTATGGGTACCGTTTGAGGCGCTCGTGGTGTTCCAGCTAGCGCTGTAGGGGCTGGTTGTGTCGAGACCGCCGAGGTTGCTGCCATCAAGTTTAAACTGGACGTTACTGATAGTGGCGCCACTCCCATTAGCCGTAGCGGTAGCGGTAACATTGGTGGTGCCGTTCACTGTAGCGCCATTAGCAGGCGCAGTCATGCTTATTGTCGGTGCCGAATTTGGTGGCGCACAGTTGTCGCCACTCCCAGTACCGCTACCGCTTGGTATGCAGGTGCCGTCAGTCAGCGCCTCAATGCGGTCGACAGAAACACCGGCTTCTGTACCAGTTAGAAGGAAGGTGTGCGTACCTTGGCTGAGTGATACATTGATAACATTGCTCGATACGCCGTCATTATAGTTAACCCATGTCCATTGACCAGTAGGCATCGCGGCATTGCCACCGACGTTGTAACAACTGGTACCGTTATCGATATTGAGCAGGATGGAATTGCTGGTTGAGGTCGGTGCCTGAATGCGTGTCCAGATAGTGTACGTAGCAGCGGCCGGAATAGAAATGGTCATTGTATCAGTACCGTATGTCGTGGCTGGTGGTGTGCAGGAATCAGCAGCGGCCAGCGCTGTTTGGCTCGGAGCCGCTATGTCGTGCATCAGTAGGCTGGCCACTAGGAAAATAAATATAAACGCTACTTTGAAAATTGAGTGTTTGTGTATCGTCATGCTGGCGTATTTATCCTTGTAGTACTGAATACCTTCTATCCAGGCTAGAAAATGCTTTTGCCTATAAGAAAGTATAGCCGCTCACTCTATCTTGTCAATCAGATAACGCTTACGCTACGCAGCGATACCTAGTATTACCCGCTGAAATTAACTCCACGAGTAGCAGCCTAGAGCTGGCGTTGCACCGCTTCGCGGGTAAATACTTCGATGCGATCACCCTCTTGCAATTCCAGACGCTTGTCCGTTTTGAGGCTCATGCCACACATTTCGCCTTCGACAATTTCTTTGGCTTCGGCGGGGCCCCGCTTGAGACCGGTGACGGTGACTTCGGCCAGTTGTTCATCGCCGCGGGTGACTTTGGCGAGAGCAGGAGCGGTTAATTTGCCCTTAGTGACTTCGCCGCCACAGATGACTTCGGTTTTGGTGGTCTTGAAAACGCCTTTGACGATCAGGCGGCCGAGCTCGGTTTCGATGATTTCGGGGCTGAGGAGATTGGAAAGTTCGGCTTTGACATCATCGATCAGCTCGTAAATCACCTTGTAGAGACGAATTCGTATCTTGTCGCGGCCAGCTTTCTGCTTGCTGCTAGTCGGCAGGCCAACATTGAAGCCGTACACGATGGCGCCAGAGCTGTGTGCCAGATGGAGGTCGTTCTCGCCAATCGGCCCGACGCCAGCACCGACGATACGAACAGATACTTCATCAGTGTCCATGGCTTTGAGGCTGTCAATCACAGAGGTCAAAGAACCCTGAACATCGGCCTTGATAATGATGTTTAGCTCTTGGAGTTTGTTGTCACGGTTAATGAGCCGGATCAGTTCGCTACTGCCAATGTCCAGATGGCCGCCGCTGGTTTGTTTGCCGGCTGCAGTTCCGGCAGCCTCAGTTCGCGCCAGCTTCTCGTTCTTAACAGTGGTGAATTCATCACCGAACTCCGGCAATGTTTTGAAACCGGTAATCACTACCGGCATTGAAGGTGTGGCACGTTTGAGAGGCTTATTATCGGTAGTCTCCAAATTACGTACCTTGGCATAACTACCGCCGGCCACGACGAAATCGCCCGGTTGGAGCGTTCCAGTTTCAACCAAGGCCTGTGCTACCGGCCCCCGTCCCTGTTCAACGTGAGCTTCAATAATCAGTCCGCGGGCCGGCACATCGACATCAGCCTTGAGCTCCTCTACATCGGTCACCAACAGGATCATGTCTAGCAACTCCGGGATTCCGTCCTTGGTCTTGGCCGACACCGGCATGACTACCGTGTCGCCGCCCCACTCCTCAGTTAATAAATCGTGCTCAGAAAGCTGCTGCTTGAGTCGGTTCAGATCAGCGCCTTCCTTGTCCATCTTGTTGGCAGCGACGATAATCTTCACTCCAGCCTTGCGAGCAAAACGAATCGCTTCAATTGTCTGGGGTTTAATGCCATCGTCAGCGGCTACTACCAGCACAACTACATCTGTTAGCAACGCACCATGCTCACGAATTGCGGCAAAGGCTTCATGGCCAGGCGTATCCAAGAATGTCAGGGCACGGTCGCCGTGCTTCACTTGGTAGGCTGAAATGTGCTGGGTGATGCCGCCGGCTTCGCCCTTGGCAACTTCGGCGCCGCGAATGGCGTCCAACAGGCTGGTTTTGCCGTGGTCGACATGACCCATGACGGCTACAACGGGTGGCCGGGTTTCGGCCTTGGCGCTGGCGGTCGGTTTGTCTCGCTTAGGGACGACGACTTCGGCGGTGGCTTGCTTGCTGAGCTGCACGCCCAGATTAAGCTCTTCGACAATAATTTGCGCCGTGTCGAAGTCTATTCGCTCATTGACCGTCGCCATGACACCGTTCTTCATCAACTCACCAATAAGTCGCGAAACAGGGATGGACAAACGCTCGGCCAGAGTGCCGACGGTGATCATGTCTTCGATTTCGATAGTGGTGGTTTGGGCTGTATCCTCTGCCATAATTGTCGACCTTTCCCGGCCCTCTGGCCAATTTATTTACCAATCTACATGCTGAAATTTGAATCTACTGGGGAAAACACGGGGGTTTCCAGATGGTGCACAGTGCAAGGCGCCAGCGAAGCGCGGACGGAATCGTACTGTACGGTACGATGGAGGAGCACTGGAGCTGGCAACGCCGCAATGTGTATCATCTGGGAAGCCCCTTCTAACGCCGTAATGTGCTGCATCTGGGAAGTCCTACTTCTTAGCGCCTTTGGCTTCCTTTAAGGACAGGGCGATTTTGCGGTTCTCGGTGTCTATGTCTAGAACTTTGAATTGCTTCTTCTCATTCAACTGGAACAACTGCTCCGGATCCACCGCCTCGTCATCGCTCATTTCAGAAACATGTACCAGGGCTTCGACACTCGGGCTCAGCTGTACGAAGGCACCAAATGGCGTGATGCGCGTGACTTTGCCCTCGACGACGTCGCCCTTCTTGAAGGCTTTAACCTGCTCGAGCCAAGGGTCTTCGCTCATCTGCTTCAAACTGAGTGACAGGCGATCCTTGTCGATAGCGATGATCTTGGCTTTGACGGTCTCGCCAACCTTGACATAGTTGCGCGGGTTGTCGACGCGCTCCCAAGAGATCTCTGAAATATGAATCAGTCCCTCGATACCATCGACATTCACGAATGCACCGAAGTCGATCACACCCGTTACAACACCTTCGACCTCATCACCGACCTTCAGCTCAGAGAACCGAGCTTGCATGTCATCTTTGACAGCTTCTTTTTCGGAGAAGATCAGCTTGTTGTCCTTGCGGCTGACATCGAGCACGCGGACGCGCAGCGGCTTGTTGGTCAGCGCGTGTAACTTCTGTAAAATCTCGTCCTTATCGGCACCCGAAACCCGTGGATAGTGACCAGCCGCCAATTGCGATACCGGTAAGAAGCCGCGGATACCTTCGAGCTCGACCAATAATCCACCTCGGTTGGCGTCGTATGGTACAACCTCGACAATCTCGTTAGCTTCGTGGACTCGTTGGAGTTCGTCCCAGCCTCGATCCTTGACCGCCCGCTTCATACTGAGCAGCGCATAGCCCTCGTCCATTTCGGGATCGATGACGCTGACCGTCACCGTTTGATCCATTTCGATCTGCTGGCCGTAACCGATTTCGCGGCGCAACACAATGCCGACGCCTCGCGCACCGAGGTCAATCCAGACCTGATTTTTCTTGACAGCGGTGACGACGCCTTCGACGACCTCGCCTGTTGTTAACCCGTTGATGTCACTGCCCGCTAGCAGCTCATCCATTGTTACTGTACTTGACATGTTCTTACCATGCCTCCTTCGTAGTGTATTTCTTCAGCAGCAAACAGCGATCATTGTGTACGAACTCACGCTCTCCACTTAAAACCAGTTAGTTTGCTGACTGTAAGATTACCTCTATTGTACCCCATGGAAGCTTTTTGGTAAAGAGAGGGGGCAGGGTCAAGCGTAGTGCAACCGGAACAGCGTTAGCTGTCCCGCGTGTAACGCACTACGTGAGCAGCACAGTACGGTTGCCGCCGTCATTGCTAAGAGTCGATAACCGATGCTACACTGAACAGCATGTACGTGGGGGTAGATATCGGCGGCACTAAGACCTTGGTCGCGGTGCTCAATGAAGATGGTGTCATCAGGGAAGAAACCAAATTTCCGACACCTAAAAGTTATGATAACTTCGTGCTGGAATTACGGCACGCCAAGGCTCATTTCAAACAGCAAGACTATAGAGCTGGCGCAGTCGGCATGCCGGTGACCACCTTCGACCGCAAACACGGAAGAGGGGTGAATTTCAGCAATTTACCCTGGCGTAATGTACCGATGCAAGCTGACACCGAACGCGTCTTCGACTGTCCGATAGCCGTCGACAATGATGCCAAGCTCGCAGCCCTATCCGAAGCCATGCTGCTCAAAGATAAGTACCAAAGTGTCCTGTATATAACCGTCAGCACTGGTATCGGTATCGGCCTGGTCGTGAACGGCATTATTGACGAAAACATCGGTGACGGCGGCGGCCGAACCATACTGCTGGAGCACAAGGCCAAATTAACACCGTGGGAGGACTTCGCCGGCGGCCATGCCATCGTTGAGCGCTACGGCAAAATGGCTCGCGACATCACCGACCAAGCCACCTGGCAGAAGATCAGCCGTGATCTAGCCGAGGGCCTGATAGAGCTCATCGCCATCATCGAGCCAGAAGTCATTGTCTTCGGTGGCAGCGTCGGGACGTACTTCGACCGCTACGCCAAGCCCCTCGCCAAAGCCCTCGATGCCTATGCCGTTCCATTGATCAAAATGCCTGAGTTGCGCCAAGCTCAGCGCCCCGAGCAAGCAGTTATCTACGGTTGTTACGATCTAGCCAAACAGAGGTACGGCCATGCAGCCCACGCTCACTAAGCTACAAGCCCGTTATCCCAAACTTCGTTTCACCGCTGGGCAAGAGTTCTGTTGGTCGCCTGAGACCCAAGAGATTTTTTATAAAACCGCCGCCCGGAGCCGTCGCGCCATCTGGTCGCTACTACACGAAACCGGCCACGCCCTGCTGGCACACACTAGCTACCAGGCTGACTTCGAACTGCTACGCCTAGAGGTCGCTGCCTGGGAACGCGCCCGAGCACTGAGCCAAGAACTCGAGATTACCATCGACGAAGAGCATATTCAGGACTGTCTTGACACCTACCGCGACTGGCTGCACAAACGGAGCATCTGCCCTCGTTGCAGCACAAAGTGCTTCCAACAGGGAGATCTTGTCCATTATCGTTGTTTTAATTGCCACGCTATCTGGCGGGTCAGTGCCAGTCGTTTTTGCCGGGCTTACCGTCGGCATAAGGATGTTCCCCAACCTGTTACGCTTCACTTGCAAACCGGCTTTTAGTGCATGTTCCTAAGATTATAATACTGCCGTCAGCCTTGCAGCATGCGGTCAGAAATCGCGGCTCAAGTTGATACACTCAGCCGAAGACTACTCCGGCTTCTCCGTCAATAGCTGAGCCAGCTTGCCAACTTGCCAACTTTTTCAATCAACGAAGTTTCCGGCTGAACCGGAGCTTCGGGAATCTCTCCAGCATCTTCCTGCAATAATATGTGCGCCGACTGACGACTAACCGTGAGCTCAGCCTCAGCGGCGTCCAACTCAACAGCCATCGCCTCCAGCAGCGCCGGGCTGCTGGGTTTGCTCAATTTGTTCGACTTTACGCTATGGAGGTAACTCGTGGCACTATTCACGCGCAGCTGACAGCCAAAGCAGTTGTGACCTAATGCATGCCCTATTTCTTTACGAAATTCCTCACCCTCTGTAACTACTGCACGAATCTCTTCGTTGCTCATGTACGTTTTCTTCATAAAATGTAGCTCCTTAAGACATCTTAGCAAAAAGCTGCCAGCCCACCTAGCTGACAGCTTCTCACTATTAATGAACCGACTTAGACGGTTTTTTTGGTGCGGCGGCTAATGCGGCCACCCTTGGCGCCAGCTGCGCGAGCTAGCTCGCGGTTGGCGTAGAAACCACCGGTACGTCCGAGCTTACCGCCCTTAGCACCGATTTTGGCGTAGAAATCTGCGCCGTACTTAGTCTTGTTGGTTGCAGCAGCCGCTTGGCCACCAGCTTTCGTTCCTGCCATAGTAGTGTCTCCCTTACTTGGTTTGTCTCTCGAGAGAAACAAAAAGGGTCTCTGCCCGATTTGAGCAAAAACCCTCTCATTTCTTTCGAAATTATGCTTATGATATCACGCTACTGTTTACATGTCAACAACAATATGTGCTGGCGCACCATATTCCACTCAATTTTTAAACCGCCGTAATCTTAAACGGGCAGTTTCAGCTATTGACTCGAGAGAGCAAGCGGTGTTAAATAAAGCTAGCGTTTAAAAAATAAACACACAACAAAAAATGAAAAAAATCCTGCAGCTCATCTCGGCTTTTATACTCACGTTATCATCCCTGTTAACGCTAGCCATGCCCTTGGCTCACGCAGCCACGATTAATTGTAGCTGGACAGACGCCAGTGGCACCGACAATAACTTCAGTACTGCGGGTAACTGGAGCTGTAACGGCAGTCCGCCCAGCGGCGGTGGCGGCAATGTCTACAATCTGACGTTTCCGGCCAGTGCCGGTGGTTTTGATCCGGTGCTTGATATAAATAACCTGCCCGTTGGTACCGTTGCCTTTTCGGGCGGCGGCTACACCATACACAGCAGCGGTGGAGCTGACACTATCAGTATCAGCGGTGGTATTACGGATACTTCCAGCGGCCCGAATAATGAAATTGACCTTAACGTAACCATCGCCGCCAACCAAGTTTTCACCGCTGGCGCTAACAGCCAGCTCATCCTTGGCAATGGAACTACTACTGTCGCCCTGGGTAGCAACAACCTGACGTTAGCCAACACGAGCGTGACCGGGCCACTCACCGGATCGGGCACGCTGATAATCGCCGATCCTCACTATCCAGGCGATGTGACCGGTGTTGATTTGCATGCCGCCAGTCCCAGCTTCAACGGCAATATATCAGTTAATCAGGGAGCTCTTTTCGTCGATAATGCTGGCGCTCTGTCCGCCGCTGGTCAGGTTACCGTCGCTAGTGGTGCCTTGTTAAAAGGTAACGGGGGTGTCTTCAGCGCCGTCATACAGTCGGGTGGCAGCATTGCACCGGGTCACAGTCCGGGCTGTATCACCACTAATGATTTAACCATTAGCGGCACCTATCTAGCCCAAATTGGCGGCACCCAAGCGTGCTCCGGCTATGATCAGTTACAAGTGGCTAACACCGTTAATGTTACGAACGCCACACTGCAGACTTCTTTCGTCAGCGGCTTCACGCCAACGATTGGCCAATCTTTTGAAATTATTCATAACACCGGTGGTAACCCCATCGTCGGCACGTTTAGCGGTTTGGCTCAGGGAGCAACCTTTACCTCAGGCGGCACCACTTTCCAAATCTCGTACACAGGCGGCAGCGGCAATGACGTCACACTGACCGCTGTCACACCGTCAACCCCAGCTGGTTCTGCGAGTGCGCCCAAAGCTCCCGCCACCGGTTTCGGCGCAATCGCAGCCAATCCATTAACCGTCTTTATCACTTCGGTTGCCGCTATGGCAACCCTCTTGGCAGTTGTTCAGCGCCTGAAGACGGCTAAACGGCCTTAGGAAAGGGTCTACTATGTCAGGACAAGCCCCAATCACGCTCGACAATCCCATATTCAATGGCCGGCTACGGCAACCGGTGCAACGAGAACGACCTTCGGCGCAGTATTTGGACCAAATGATTAGAACGCCGAGGCGTCCGTCAGTTGCCCCAGTTCAGCCCGTTAGTCCACCCGCCGAGATACATGCCGAGCCGCTGGCTGCCGTTCAACTACCAGCTGAACAACCTTTCGATAATGAAGCGCCGGCACCGATTAACGTCGTCAAACCACAGCCCTTTGCCCTTCCCGCCCAAGTCAAACAACAACGCTCCAATGTCCTCAAACGCCAATTAGTCCGTCTACCTGAGATTCCTAGCATCGCAGCCAACTTCAAACCGCCGCAGTACTCCAGGCTGCAGCTCTGCCTCATCGGCATGGCCTGCTTCGTATTCGTCTGCGGCATGACCGTCTCGCTACAGACCGCGCAAACAAACCACAACGCTACCGCCCAAGTATCCGCGCTCTCCAAGCGCGCCGATCAACAACCAACAAGCAGTAACAGCGACGCGCCAAGCGCTACCAAACCAAGCAGCCAAGCCGTCAGTCAATACGTTGTGGCACCGGATTTGCCGCGCTATATCAAGATTCCCAAACTCAGTGCGTACGGCCGTGTCATGCAAGTCGGGGTAAATAGCTCCGGCACCTTGGGTGCCCCCAGCAATGTCTTCGATGCGGCTTGGTACACCGGCAGCGCCAAACCCGGCCAGCCCGGCGCCACGCTGATCGACGGCCATGTCTCCAGCTGGACAACTCACGGCATCTTCTACGGCATCAAAGACCTGGTCGCCGGTGACACCATCCAAATTGTGCGTGGCGACGGTGCTGTCCTCAATTACCAGGTAATCAAAACCCTAACCTACAATGCCAACCATGTCGATATGAACGCCGCCATGACCCCAGTCACCCCTGGCAAATCCGGCCTCAACCTCATCACCTGCACCGGCACGGTCAAACCAGGCACCAGCCAATACACCCAACGCGTGATTGTCTTCACGCAACAGATTCAGTGAGTTCTAAGACTTACTGCGGCCTCAAGCTATAACATGGTAGTACGCTATAGTTGCCATAGTAGCGCTGTAATCAGTAAATTTTGATATTTTTCGTGTATTATGGATAGAATACTAAAAGTAGGCGCTGCCTATTAGACCCAAGCATGTAAGGAGGAACACCATGCACCTCAGAGCCGCTCAACTAGAACGACCCCTACCGGAGAAGAACCATGATCGTTTGGTGATGGCCACAGAGCACGGACGCTTTGCCGTCTTCGACGGTGCCTCTAACGCTGAGGCAAGTACTTTGGCGGCCGAAGTATTTGAAGCACAGCTGTCATACGATAACCCTTGCTCTTCGCCGCTTACTAGTGTCTTCACGCTTATTCAGAGGAGTCTCTTAGAGCGTTTCGGAGGCCGTCATCTTACAACAGGCACGGCGATTGACATACAGCGCTCTGGAGATAGTAACGGCACTGCAACACTGAACTTTGCCCACGCCGGGGATTCTTCGCTGTATCTGTTCGATCGCCAAGCATTCAGCCTCACTAAGCTTACCCGTGACGAAGCACCGATTCTTCCTAATGGCGCAGTTGACGCTCGTAATTTCTTAGGTGCATCGTTGCACACACTACAACAATATGGCGACCTCATTCTACCGCGATGCGCCACCTTGGCCCTGTTTAGTGACGGCATTGGTGATAGTGCTCCTCGAGAAGGCGGTGTCAGCGAGGAGACTCTGGCCGAGATACTAAGCGCTGATGAGCCTTGTCGCCAGAAAGCCCGCAAGATACTAGACGCTTCCCAGATAATCGACGACGCCAGTATTATTGTTGTTGAATATTGCGCCTAGAAGTCCGGCAGTTTACCATTTTCTCAAAATATATTTCGGTTTTATCTTTAAGCTGTCGCGTTGGCAGCCATTTGTCGCTCAGCCAGTTCATTACTGACTAGCTCAAAGATGCTGTTGGCGGCAATAATTACTTCGGATTCGTCGAATATCATTCGATTTTCACCACGGTCGACGAGATAGGCTTTTACACTTTGATAGTCAGAGATGCCGTCATCGTCCGGCTGGCCGACAAAGTCAGCTAGATTTACCCGTAACTTCCAAACGATTTTTTTCTCCCCTTCCACAATCTCAGACTCTTGATGAAATGTGGTGCAGTAACCTGCGTCGTCGTTAACAAAAATTACCTGTCTGCTATTATCGCTTTGCAGCTTGAGCATTATACCGGTAACAGGGTGCGACCGATTGCCGTCGCCTGGATATTCTCGAATTATGACAAGTTCACTATCGGTGGTGTTTGTCATTTTGATAATTTTTTCCATGGCCTCAACCTGCCCGAATATCTGCGCTATAACACTGCGGAACTCATCAGGAGCTGCAAACTCAAGGCTAAGCGCTTCTTCATCTGATTGAAACATGTTTGGATCAGACAACACCACTGGGCTGTCCGTTAGCAGTGCCGCAAACTCGTCGTTCAGCGCCACCGTCTCGATCTCTTCGGAAAAACTATTATGAAAAGCCTCGCTCATTAATGTTGAAGTTTCCGAAGTAAGAAGTGGCTCAGTGGCCATTTCGGCAGTGGTTTCTGCCTCCGGAGGTGTTATGTACTCAGAGAAAACGCGGGCAAAATCACAGCGCAGCTGTTGATCCGTCATTGCCCGGTGTAATCCCATAAGCGCGGCCTCATAAGCTACCGCCATTCTGCTGTCTGTGTGTTCAAGATCTGCCTCGATTACCTGTTCTGGGTATTCAACAATATCAAGCGTGACCCGGCGTGCAGCATCTTCAAACGCCTGACTACCCGCAGTACGGGCATCTGCTAGGGCTGCAGCTTGCTGAACAAATATTTCTTGATTACTTTCTGGTGCGTTCATCTGTCAATTCTCTTGAGATAATAGTACAATACCACTATATTAGATAATATGCAATATTTCTTGTTAGGGACGAAACCTATATGGCTTGGCATCCTGCCATTTTCCCAGAGATGGAATCCAAGTGTCGTGGCTACTCCTGGGCTTAACCATATAACTGGGAATGCGTTCCGATCATCTGGTACAGATAAGCCTCGTCACCGATAACTTCATAAATTGCCCGCACGTCACCCGTTATATTAATGCTATATAAGCCTTTAAGTTTACCTTGCAATGGGTGATTACGCAGCAACGGGTCAAAAGGGTCGTCTGCAAAAAGTCTTATTCTGAGGTATGTTGCTTGCTGGACTTTTGGTGGTTGCTTGGCCAGCTGTTTTACGAACGGCCTGGAATAACGGATGGTCACTGCTTATTTTCTTTTTTGACTTCGCTCTCTAGCCAGGCAACTGCTTCGTCGGTGTTATTAAACGACGGCGATAGGTTTTTGCCAGCTTTGGCATCTCTAGAAAGCCGAAGCAACTCCTTCCCAACCTCCGGCCTCAGGCGTGGTGGATCACTAATGGTAATCGAACGCGTCCGTATAAACTCCCGTAAATTGCTAGTCACAACAATGCTCATCGGCAAACCCATAGCCTTAGCCACCGCCTGCGCCTGGCTCTTTAACTTTTTATCGATCTTGATATTTAGTACAGTTGTATCACTCATAATAACCAAAGTATATACAACGGTTAAATCTATGTCAAATGCTCCGATAAAAGAAAAAGACCTCCATGAAGGAGGTCTTTGACATGATTTGGCACCCAGAAATGCCCAGTGGGCATTTACTGTCGGCGCTTAGTGAAATATCTTTAGTGAAACTAAGAAAAAAGCCTCCTATAAAGGAGGCTTTTCGCATAATTTGGCACCGTGCTATTTTCCCAGGGGTGAACCCCAAGTATTGTAACCGCTCCGAGGCTTAACTGCTGTGTTCGGTATGGGAACAGGTGTTGCCCTCGGGCTATGGGCACCAAGGCGGCTTCGCCTAATGAGACAAACCTACGGTTTTTCTCATCGCGCCAGGCGCCGAAATAAATTCGTCGCGTGGGCTGCTCTTTTCCCTTACTCGGGAGACGGGGCCTGTTGGTGTCCATGAGTTACAAAATCACGGATTAGCAAAGTTAAAGATCAGCTTAGGCGGCATTTTTAAATGTTCGGTCGTAGGCCGTGATTAGGCCGAAGATCGAATGTTTAAAATATGCCTCTTTAAGACAAACGTCATGGTGCTGCTACACACCAATAACTAGTCAATTACATCTGTTTCCAGAACGCACATATCTGAGTGCAGAGTGACGATTTGTGTCGAGGAGCGCAGGGAGCCGTACCGAAGTACGGTGACCGAGCACCACAGATACAAAGCGATCGCTCTGTGCCAGAAGCTGTATATGAAAGCTTGGCTAGGCCAAGGTTTTAGATACAGCGGTATGTACGTTCTGGTCGTAAAAAGTCAATGCCTCTATTAGTACGCTTCGACTACATATGTTGCCATACTTCCATCTTGCGCCTATCAACCTGATCGTCTTTCAGGGAGGTCATAGGGAAATCTAATCTTGAGGTCAGTTTCGCGCTTAATATGCTTTCAGCACTTCTCTTTGCCGCACGATAGCTACTCAACAATGCCCTTGGTAGAACAATTGATACACCAGCGGTGCGTTCAACCCGGTCCTCTCGTACTAGGGTCAA
>DAINPB010000013.1:0-35296 GCA_036743655.1 Candidatus Saccharimonadota bacterium | reverse complement strand
CGCTGAGATCGAGCCGGCTGAATGTCCAGGCACGCAGCAAGGGCAGGAATTTCTTCAAACTCTTCGGAAGCTTCTGCAGCCAGCTGGTACGCACTTCGGCCTCGCCAAACCAGTCAATCTTGCCCGGGTTGTACTGCGAGGTATAAATCGGCGCTTCGGGATAGAGCTTGTGCAGTTCCAGGACGACACGTTCAGCGCCACCAATGCCGGTCAGCCAGTCGCAGACTATGGCTACGCGAGGCTTTTTGGATGTCGGCGACTGCATGGGGGCGGTTGTGTCCTCAGCCACTAGACAGCTCCTTTGTGGAACAGCACAATCCAGAAGGTCTTGATCAGGATTACCATGTCGCTCCAAAAACTCCAGTTTTGCACATAATACAGATCGAGTTTGCGGCGTTCGTCGAAGTTAATATCGCGGCGGCCGGAGACTTGGGCCAGTCCGGTTAAGCCCGATTTGACGCTGAGAATGGCGTGGCGTTTGGTATAAATAGCCAACTCTTCCGGGATAAGCGCCCGTGGCCCCACCAAGCTGATATCACCCCGGACGACATTGAGCAGCTGCGGCAGTTCGTCGAGACTGGTACGCCGCAAGAAACGTCCCAGCGCGGTAATGCGCGGATCGTCGGCGAGCTGGTCGCCGTTTTCGCGGTACTGCTTGATGAGCTCTGGTTTGCCCATTTTCTTGAAGGCTTCTTCGGGGCTGAGTCCGTGATAGGCCGTTTTGTGTGAGCGGAATTTGAAGACATTGAACTCGTGATTGAACCGTGTCAGCCGGACTTGCCGCAAGAATACCGGACTGCCATCAGACAGTTTTATGCCCAGTGCAATGAGCAGCATGAACGGTGATGCAATGAGCAGCAACAACCCGCCTGCCAACAGATCAAACAGTCGCTTGACGACGCGCCCCCAGCCAATGAGCGCCGTCTGGTGAATGGCGATAACCGGCACTGCCTGAAACAAATCGACCTCGATATTACCGACGAACAGCTCACTGTTGCCTGGCACGAAACGGTAGGCAATGTGATGTTCCTGGGCGTGCACGAGGATTTCGTCGTTGCGCTCACTCGAGGCATACAGCTCAGTCTGCACGATAACATGCACTTGTTTGTCGGCGAGGGCTGCAATCGCTTCGGCAAAACTGTTGAAAACCGGACTCCCAGGATTAGCCTTGAGCGCATGCTTGACGCCGCCTACCAAACCAACGACTCGATAACCACTCACACTTGAGTTAGAGAGTGAATGCATCAACTCGTACGTCACACGCGTATCACCGATGAGGAGCACATTGTTAATACCAATGCCGTAGCCGAAAAGTTCGCGCCGGATACCACGGGCCGCAGTTCGAAACAGTAACACGAAGAAGAACGCCAGGCCAAAACCATACGCCGTCACCAGCCTGGCCGGGAAGATAGCCGTATTAGTTATATAGCTATAGCTAATCACGAATAGAATACCTATGAATGAGCCAATCAGCAGCCGCCCTAGCTCACTGAAGCGTTTTTCGTAAATACGCGCATTGTACAAACCAAGCAAGGCGAACAGTAAAATCCAGAACGGCAGCAAACTAACCAGAATGGTGATATAGGTGTGCGCATGAACGGTGGCGCTCAATGGCTGATGATCCAGTGTTACTCGCAGAATGTAGGCGATACTGAAGGCCATGGTGATAGCCAGCGCATCACCGATGACGAGGCAGACATTGTAGACGAGCGAGGTGTTGTTCTTCATGCCGGTACGTTTGCTCCTCGGCGCGTTGCAGCACGGAGTTGTGGGCTATGGAACGAGGCGTCTGGATTCGATAAAAAGCTGGGTTTCGGGACTGTAACTAGCGGTAGTTTCGTAATCAATAAAGAAAAAGATATCTGTTGCGCGTTCATGACGGTATACTAAATTGTAGCATTCTATGAAGACTTCGGCGCTAAAGTATACTATTTTGTCCATGGTGGCTAGTTTGTCCATGGTGATTATTCTGGCCATGCCGTTCCATGCCTTCCTGACGGTTTGGTTCTCTAGCCTGGTCGGTCACTATACGGCGCTGCGCCTCTGGAAAGAAGTTTTGCTGGCAATCTGCGTCCTTGCTGTGGTCTTCCTACTGATCACCGACCATAAGATTCGCAGCCATACCCTGAGTCGGCGGCTGGTCTGGCTGATACTGGCCTATGTGTTGGTCAATATTGTCTGGGGCGTGGTGGCGTTCAATCGGCATTCAGTCAATGCCAAGGCGCTTGGCTATGGGCTAATTGTTAATCTGCGCTTCCTGATTTTCTTCCTAGTAACCTGGACGGTGGCGCTGCGGCTAGCTCGGCTACGGATTCACTGGCAGTGGGTGATGCTGTGGCCGGCGGGGATAGTTATAGCTTTTGGGCTGCTGCAGATATTCGTGTTGCCGCGCGACTTTTTAACGCACTTTGGCTACGGGTCGGCGACGATTCCACCGTATGGAACCATCAATCATAATACGCACTACATACGGATTGCCTCGACGTTACGTGGTGCCAATCCGCTCGGTGCGTATCTGTTGGTGCCGACTAGTTTGCTGGCTATTCTGTGGCTGCGCGGTAAGCGTCGTCGGCTGTATGGCTGTTTATTTCTGGCGGCGTTGATTGTGGAATTCTTCAGCTTCTCTAGGAGTGCTTGGCTCGGTCTGTTGATTAGCCTGCTGATTGTTGTGGTGGTCAGCGCTCGATCACCACGCGTTAGACGCCTCTATTTTGGTGCTGCCGCTGGACTGCTGTTAGTCGGTGCTGTAGCAGGTATCGCCCTGCGGCATAATGTCAGCTTCCAAAACTTCGCGCTGCACACCCAGAACCACTCTGCCATCAAGGCAACCTCCGATCAAGGCCATGCCAGCGCGCTACGCAGTGGCTTGCGGGATATGGTGCACCAACCCTTGGGCCGGGGACCGGGGACCGCAGGGCCAGCCAGCATTTACAATAACCACCCGCCGCGTGTCGCCGAGAACTATTACGTCCAGATCGGCCAGGAAACAGGCATCATCGGTCTTGGCCTGTTCGTGTTAATCACGGGCGGTGTCGGCTACCTGTTGTGGCTGCGCCGCGAGCATGCCTTGGTGCTGAGCTTGTTTGCCAGTTTGATCGGGCTCAGCCTTATCGGACTACTGTCTCATGTCTGGACGGACGATACGCTGGCCTATGTCTGGTGGGGTTTGGCAGGAATTGCCATGGCGCCGGGGCTGAATAAGGAAGAATAAAGGCAGCCTATGGCAAACAAAACTGTCAAACAGTTTCTCAAGTACATGACCGGCGGCAGCCTCTACTTCTGGACGGGCTACGCGGTTTTCGCCATCTGTTATTCGCTGTTCCATTGGAACTGGCTGCCAGCCAAAATAGCCGCTGACGTCATCGGCTGGACGCTTAATTACATCGTGCAACGGTACTGGGCCTTCGCCGAACACCACAAGCTCAGTGAAATGCAGCATGTCGCCCGCTACCTGTTCATCGAGAGCATCGGCTTCGTCCTGGACTACATAATCATCGGTGTTCTGAAGCACATCGGCATCACACCCTACATCGGTTTCTTCATCTCCGCTGCCTTCTTCACTGTCTGGAGCTACTTCTGGTACAAGTACTGGGTTTTCCCCGAAAGAGCCTAGTAGGCTCTTTTGTAGACACGAGGGAACCGTCGTTGTATAAAGAATTACTTGACAAGTTGCTATACTGATACCATGCCTGAAGATCACTCGACCAATGGAGAATTATTCGCCTCACCCGACGACATTATCAAGGCGCATCAAATTGTCGAAGAAGGGTTGGGGCCAGAATTCGATGTAAATTTCTTGGGGCTGCCCAAGAACGTTGGCAACAAGGGCGACGGTCGCCACTATGGCCACAGCGTGGTTATTAGTAGCGCCAGCCGAGATGCATTCAAGCTGCTGTTTGAAGAAGCACGCGTACGGGCCCAGCAGCGCACAGCCGAAATAGCGCGAAAAGAAGCGCCAACCAGCGAAGATGAAGCCTTGCAATTAGTCTCAAATGGAATCACCAATGCGACAACCGCTACCAGAGTTTTAGTGGACATTACACCAGACGATAGCCGATTCATTATTGGCCACTAGACTTTGTTCGTGTGCTCGATAGTGACATACTGTAAGCATGAACGAAAAGCAAACATCGCCGCAGGATAAGATACGACCAACCAAGAAGCAAAAAGAGCTACTGAGCTTCATCGAAACCTTTATCACCGAACACGGCTACAGCCCGAGCTACCGCGAGATCATGAGCGGCTTGCAATATACATCGGTGGCCACCGTCGCCCTGCACGTCAATAATCTCATCAAGCGAGGACATATTCGCAAGCGCGACCACTCTGCCCGCTCACTCGAGGTTGTTAGGCAGGGTGATGAGTCGTTCAAGGTCACTTCCAACCAGGTTGCGCCCAGCGAAGAGAAGTGGCTGGTCGAAAAGGTCGAGCATGCTTTCCTCCAGATCGAAAACCTCGGTGGCGAACTAGCCGAAACCAGCCTGGATCACCTCTATGTTCTGATCGGCGCGCTCAAGGTCTTGGGGCTGGAAGGTGCTGCCCAGAGCTTTATGCCGCGGCTGACTGCGCTCAAACAGCGCCAACCCAACTAGAGAATTATCGTATTCCAGCATATTTCGGGGGCGTAAAGCCGCACGACTATCCAATGACAGTAAGTAAAAGATTAAAAACTAATTAACTCCTTATGTATAAGAGTTAACGGGGGTGTATAATGGCGGGATGTCTTTAGCAATAACCGTCATAACGCCTGAAGGAATTGTCCAAGCTGCGGATAGCAGGGTGAGCATACCGGTCAATGTCACAGACGAAGTCGTGTCCTATAGTCATTTTGATAATGCCACAAAACTATTGACCTTTGATGAACCGCACAATTACGTTAGCGTTACTACCTATGGTGCAGGCACCATTGGAGTACGTACGGCACACAGCTTTGTTAAGGAGTTTCAGAAAACTTTGCCTACCACCAGATTGACTATAAAAAAGTTTGCTGAAAAACTACAAGTATTTTACAAAACTCAGTGGGACGCAGTTGAAAACAATCCGCAAACTTCACCAATGATATTTCAAGTCACCGGTATTAATAGTAGTCAGCAATTCGGAGAACTATATATTGTTAGTGTTCCTGGCGAAGATCCTCCTCAAAAAGTTATAAGTAACGGTGATTTTTCTCTGTATTACGGCGGCGACAAAAGCGCAGTCGAAAGACTCGTACAAGGGCGTGATTTAAGAATTGATGCACTCATACTAGAAGATGAAGCATTGAATGGTACGCATGAAAGTCTTGGGAGTATATTTACAGATGTCGCCGAACGACATATGCTACCATTAGGCTTGTATGCATTGCAGGATGCAATAGACCTAGCTAGATTTTTAATCGATACAACCTCAAATATGCAAAAATTATCACTGAATGTAAAAACGGTTGGTGGTGCAATAGATGTGTGCTGCGTAACCAAATCAGGTGCATGTGAAATAATTAGTAAGAAGAAGATAAGATAGGAGCATAGTATGGGCGATACGAAAACAACCAAAGAAGTCACGCAAAATGGCGTAGTTGTCGGCACCGTCTATACTCCAGAGACTAAATGAGTAAGAACGTGCCTTCTACCTCCTAGGCTGCACCCGCGCATGATAATTCTAAAAGCTGACAATAGCTATTCCAGAAACAAGCATGCGGTAATAAATACTATATCTAGCGCCGCGGCGTGGTGTTACACTACTAAATAGTACGAGTTTTAACAAAGAAAAGCTGGAATCCCGTGCAATCCGGGAACTGTGCCGCAACGGTTTACCCCGCTGAGCTTGATGCTCGCCGAGGAGAGTCCGAACAGCTACAACAAGTCTCTCGAGCAGGAGCAAAAGCAGTTTCTCTGTCTTTCCAGCCCTCGCTCGCCAGACCGAGGGTATTTTTATGGAAGCTCTGGCTTCTCGAAACGAAACTACAGATCAAAAACAGTTTGAGCATCTCAAGGCCTACGATGACGTCATTACGCAGTTTAGCGAGCTGGTCGATGGTAGTATGCGCACCTCATTTGAACTGAGTTTTGATGGTCATGAGCTGTATGGCCGGGACGGTCGTGCTATGGGCGAGGTAACCCAGGTTGCGCTTGATGATGCCCACAAGATTATCAAGAACAAGCCGAATTTGTCATTTGAACTCCGTCGACGCCAACTCGAGCGTAACGAGTATCTGTTAGCGCTCAAAATGGCCAAAGGCGAGCTGCCCAACACCATGATCATACCTTCGGACTTCCCGGGGGAGCTTGCCGACGCCACAGAAGACGTCGGCGGCTATAATGTTACCCGTAAGCAGACAATGAACCGGGTCTTGGCGCGCAAGCCAGACGGCAATGTTCAAATGTACTCGCAGAGCCTAGATGGATCTGACCGGCCGGCGCTAGAGGCTATCTACGGTCACTTCGGGGTACGACCGCAACCCGGTGAGCTGCTTGGCCAGCGCATCCACGTCGATCTTTCGCCGGAGGTGCAGGACACCTTAATCGATAGACTGACGGGGATCTACGACCGATCTTTGCGGGCGCGGCATGGCGGTGAATGGTATGCCGGCAGACGTCCAGCGGATTATCGTAATACCTATGATTTCGTATGCGACCAGCATGACCTTGTCCAAGCATGCGTCAAGCTGAAGCTCAACGATGAGCTGGACGATAACACCATGTATGATATGGCGGCCACCATGCAGAAACGCTTCAAGGCCGAGAAACAAGGAGTAATCAACATGGTTTCCCGACTGGCGACGGTCAACCCAGTCATGCTGCAGCACGAGATACAGCTGGCTGGTCTCGAAGCACGGCAGGCCGGGCAAAGTTTTAGTGCCTGCGGCGCTACTCTGCGGGCTGATGGTATTGATGTCTCGACGAACAATGATTTGGCGGAGGCTGGTTTTGGCAATAAAACTAGTGAACTGACCACCTATAAGTTTGATAAAAAAATGCACTGTGTAGTGTGCCAGAAAACACCGTCCAAAACCGAGACAAAGAAAATGTGCGGACCCTGCGGCCTCTGCCGCGGCTGCGATAAGAAAGCCAGCGTCAAAGGCTAGGGCAGCACCCGAGCGCGTATAATTATAGGTCATGACTAACGACCAAAACACAGCCGAAGACTACGATCCCTACGCCGAAATGGTGGCCGAGCGGTCACCCTATTTGTTTTGCGATGCCTGCGGATTTTATCCGATCCAGCCCGTCCATGGGCACTTCGTCTGCCCAGATTGCAAAATGCCCACCAAGTGCTGCGAAGGCGGCCCAATGGATTTATGAAACAGCGAACACCACGAATCGGCATCTACGCCGGTACCTTCGACCCGGTGCACGCCGGACACATTACCTTCGCGCTGCAGGCACTAGAAGCGGCCAAGCTTGACCGTGTGTATTTCTTGCCCGAACGGCAGCCGCGGAATAAGAGCGGGGTTGAGCATTTCGGTCACCGGGTGGCGATGCTGCATCGGGCGCTCCGGCCGCATCCGCAGTTTGATGTGCTGGAATTGGTGGATGTGAAGTTCAGCGTGCTACACACCTTGCCTAAGCTTCAGGGGCAGTTTGGGCAAGCTCAGTTGGCTTTCCTATTCGGTTCTGACGTCATCTCCGATCTACCAGACTGGCCAAACTCAGAGCAGCTGCTACACGGCTCAGAGCTTGTTATTGGCTTACGCAATCAGGATGATGAATCTGCGCTCGAGACAACAATAAGAAGTTGGCCCGTGTCACCAGTAGCAGTAACAAGCTTTCCTAGCTATGCGCCCACCGTATCCTCCGATCAAATCCGGGCAGCACTCTATCAACGCAAACCAACCGGCGGCTTGTTATCAAGCGTCAAACGCTACAGCGACCGGCACTGGCTCTATATATCGCTGGCTCAGCGCGTGGCGGTAACCGAACACCCGTAACACCGGTCACATTGACAAGGCACAAGCAGTTTGCTATTATCAAGCCACGTCATTGGCTCAATTACATGAGTCATGGGAGACAAAAACCAAATTAAAAGGTAAAACGCTGCCCAGCGCACGAGACGGCATGGGCGTGTGAGAGGTGAGGGAAGTGTCCGTAAAAATAAAAATTGTTAAAAGCCGTGTCCAACACGTGCCCGTACACATTGAACGCCCCCGGTGGCGGGAGTTTCTAGACTACTGAACACTTACAGGGTGACCAGACGGAGACTAGTGCTTGGTGGTACTTGAGCTGGCCGCTTTTTTGGCGATTTCGGCGTTGATGACTTTTTCGAAAGCGCTGGGTGTGTTGGCGATTTGGATTTCCTTGCCGTCAAGGTAGAAGGTTGGCGTGCCTTGGATGTTTAGCTTGGTGCCTTCGGCCATATCGGCGTTTATCAAATTGTTGACCTTGATGCTGCCGTAGTCTGCTTTGAACTGGGTCACGTTGAGGCCCAGCTGTTGCGCGAACTGGTTGAACAAGGAAGTTGGATCACTGGCGCTGACCCACTGGTTCTGGTATTGGTATAGCGCGTCGTGCATTTGCCAGAACTTGTTCTGTAGCCCCGCAGCTTCGGCTGCCCGGGCACCCGCAAAGGCGTTTTGGTGAATACTGACGAGCGGGAAGTTACGGAACTGGAAGAATATTTGCTGGTTGAACTCGGTCTGGACTTGCTGAAGCGTTGGGAAGTACTGACCACAAAACGGACATTCGTAATCACCGTATTCGACAAGGGTGACGCCTGCTTTGCCCTGACCCTCGATGTGCTGCGTTAGCGTTGCGGTGCTGTTACCCGATTTACTACCGGAATTACTGGACTTATTACCGGTTAACACTGTTACGCCAACAAATATCAGAATAACGGCGGCGATGACTCCCAAGAACTGTTTAGACATGTGGCTGACTCCCTATTTATGCATCCAAGTATACAGGAAGGGAAGGGGGTTGCTCCAGAGGAGGGGTAATTTTCGGGCAAAAGGGACGGCCCGCCGCTCTTTCAAATCAGCCGCCGCCAGTATAAGCTAAAAGGGTATGACCAACCTTATCTTTGCCGTTATCTTGCTCCTGTTGGCCATGGGCGGCGTGGTCGTTCGCAAAGTCTATTATTACTGGCCAGCTCACGAGCTGAAACGGCGCGCCGAGAAGCACGATCCCTTGGCTGCTCAGCTGTATCGGGCGGTGGCCTATGGCCGTAGTTTACGCGGGTTTTTATGGGCGTTTATTGTACTCACCAGTGCTGCAGGTTTCGTGTTGTTGTCTCGCGATGTGTCCGTCTGGCTCAGCTTTATCGTTGTGGTGGTGTCGCTGTGGGCAGCTTACTCTTGGCTGCCAGCTCGCAAAGTTAGTCGTGTCAGCACCCGGCTAGCCATCATGGTTACGCCAGGCATCACCTGGCTGTTGAACTACGTACACCCATTGTTCAACAGGGGTGTTGAACTGGCAGAGAAGCGATACACGGCTGCTCGGCATACCGGCCTATTCGAGCGCAGTGACTTATTGGAATTGATTGAGCAGCAGCAATCCCAGACCGATAACCGGCTGAGCGAAGACGAGCTGGAAATTGCCCGCCGAGCATTGTCTTTCGGTGATCACAAAGTAGCCGATGTGCAAACACCGCGCAAAGCCATCAAGACCGTGCTGGCCGACGACACCATCGGCCCGATTTTGATCGATGAGCTGCACAAGACGGGGCAGAATTATGTGCTGGTTCGTGACGGCCAAAAAGGACCGTTTGTCGGCACGCTGGCTTTCCGGCAGTTGGATTTGCAGACTACTGGCCGTGTTCGCGACGTCATGCAGAGCACCATTTATTACATACACGAAAACGATACGCTGAGCGAAGCGCTCCACGCCTTCTTCGCCACCAATCATCCGCTGTTTATCGTGATCAATAGCTTCGAGGAATACGTCGGTATCATCGCTATCGAAAATGTCCTGCACCAACTGCTCGGCCACATACCCGGCGATGATTTTGATCAGTATGCCAACATTGCCGCCGTCGCCGCCCGCCACCCAAAAGTTAAAAAATCCAAGCAATCCGCCAAAACCCCTGTTAAAACAGATGACAAAGTGGTAGAATAACTGCGATGCATGTTTATCGAACGCTCAATACTATGAATTTTCGGGTCGACAGCCAGTAGCCGGCGCTATTGTCTGCGTAACCGACCCGCGCTGAGCCACGATAAACCTAACCGGAGTTACCTATGCGAGTTTTAAGTTCCCGAGTCAAAGACCATGTCGGCCAGACGATCCATGTCGAAGGCTGGCTGCACAAGAAGCGGCTACTAGGCGGCCTGACGTTTATTAACGTCCGCGACCGCGGCGGCCTGATTCAAGTTGTCATCAATGACAAAAACGAAGTTGAAAAACTACGCGGCCTACAGATCGGCACCGTACTGCGCGTCGAAGGTTCAGTCGTCGAAGAACCACGGGCACCAGGTGGCGCTGAGCTCCACGACCCCAAGCTAACGGTGCTAGTACCTGTTGAAGCCGAACCACCTATCGAGATTGACAAACCGCTCAGTCACAAACCAGAAAACCTCGAGACACTCTTCGATCACCGCGCACTTGGCTTGCGCAACTTGCAAGAGACCAAACTGTTCAAGATCCGTGCCGACCTGCTGCGTTACATCCGTGGATTCCTCGACGAACGCGATTTCGTCGAAATCAATACGCCCAAGCTAGTGGCCGGTGCAGCCGAGGGCGGTGCCGAAGTCTTCAAAACCGATTACTTCGGCAAGGAAGCCACGCTGGCCCAAAGCCCCCAGCTCTACAAGCAGATCATGGTCGGCGTCTTCGAGCGCGTCTTCGAGATTGCTCCGGCGTTTCGTGCCGAACTATCCGCGACCACCCGCCACGTATCCGAAGTCACCATGCTCGATGTTGAAATGGGCTTCATCGAAGGGCATGATGATGTGCTCAAGCTCCTCGAAGAGCTGGTCTATAGCGTACTCACACGTTTGTACAAGGAGCATGCCGACGACCTCAAGAGCTTGCAAGCCCCCGAGCTCAAACTTACTCCCGAGTTCCCGCGCTATTCCATGGCTCAAATACACGAAATGTACCAAAAAGAAACCGGCAAGGACATGACCAAGGAAACCGATCTAACTCCCGAAGAAGAGAAATGGATTTGCGAATACGCTAAGAAGCACGACGGTAGCGAAGCCGTCTACGCCACTGGCCTGCCAGCTAGCAAGATGAAGTTCTATCACATGAAAGGCGAGGGCGATACTGCTCTGTCAGCCGACTTGCTCTTCCGCGGTATCGAGATATCGACTGTGCCGCAACGTGAACATCGCTACGAGAATCTAGTAGCGCAAATGCAAGCCGCTGGCGTTGATCCGGATAGTCCCGGCTTCGCCGCCTACGTTAGCGCCTTCAAGCACGGTCTGCCTGCACACGGCGGCTTCGGTTTCGGCATCGACCGCCTGACCGAAAAGGCCGTTGGCCTCGGCAACGTCAAAGAAGCCATCCTGTTCCCCCGCGACATTAACCGTTTAAGCCCATAAGAGATACCTATGAAGATTGCCTTACCTACTGAGAATCCCACCAAAGTCGCGGCTGCCCACGCCGCCGCTCAAGAAATATTCAAGGACGACTACGAAATCGTAACCTACAAAACCGAATCAGGCATCAGCGACCAACCACTCGGCAACGACGAGATTTACCAAGGCGCCAAGAACCGAGCCGAAGCCGTTCTAATAATGGATCCCAGCGCCGAAATCAGCATCGGCATGGAAGGCGGCATCGTGGAAATCGCTGGTCGCCAGATCGACATCGGCATTGTGTATGTCTTAGGGCGTAATGGCGTCATTGGCATGGGTGTCTCGCCGGGCCATGTCGTTCCGCCGCACCTGGCGGAAGCCATACTTGCAGACGGCAAAGAACTCAGCGAAGTCGTCGACGAACACTACGCACCGACACCCTCCAAGACAGAGACTGCTCAGGCGTCATCACTAACGGCCACTTAACAGCCACCGAGTTTTACCGTATACCGACGGTACTAGCACTGGTTGATTTCCAGAATAATCTACAGCAAGCTGCCAGCTAGGCCTGGCACCGCTAAAGTATAGATACGCTGGCAAAACTGAAGTCGGATTCCAGGGCTCCTTTGATAACGAGCTTAGCCCGCAGGTTCATTATCGAGGCTGCGCCAGATATACCAGGCGGCAGCTGATTCATAGGGGTGCCAGTGGTGTTTCTGGGCAAGCGTCTTGATTTGATCTGGGGTGGGCAGGTCTTTGAGATTATAGAGGGCTCGGATGCCGTTGCGAATGCCTAAGTCGCCAACCGGCAGCACGTCCAGCCGGCCCATGCAGAACATCAAGAACATGTGCACTGTCCACTCGCCGATACCTTTGACGTCGGTGAGCTCGGCAATAATTTCTTCGTTTGTTTGCTGATCGAGGGTGTCGAAGCGGACACGGCCGTCGAGCACATGGGTGGCCAAATCCTGTACGTAGCGCGCCTTGGCATTGCTGAGGCCGACTGCGCGCAATTCCTCGACTGACTTTTCGAGAATTTCTCCAGGCGCCGGTAGTTTACCACCGAACAGATCACGGAACCGCTGCTTGATTGAAGCTGCAGCCTTAACGCTGAGCTGCTGACCGATGATGGAATTAACCAAGGCGCCATAGTAATCGTCATGCGGTTCCAGCGCCGCCAAACCGGCTTGTTTAATAATCGGCGCCAGGATTGGATCATGGGCGCTCAGATGCGCAGCGGCTTTTTTCAGTTCATCATTTGTGGCAATCATTACGGCTCTATTGTAGCTGGCGAATTGAGTTATATATAAACTGCAAACAAATTCTTGACGCATCCGGCCCACTTGCGCTAATCTAATAGCAAGCTTACGTAAAATACAAAGAGCTGGTGGTCGGAGCAAGCATACATGAGTTTTTATTTTCATTCCAAGAAGCGTTTTAGCGCCCTAGCGTTGAGTCTGTTGCAGCGTTTAACATAGCCTTTATTAGTTTTAAGCATTAGTGGTTTCCGTGGCCGTCTGGCTGACTTTTTGCTAGACTGAGATAAACGATAAGCATATGCCGAATAAGAAGGATCCCGAGCCACCGCAAAAACCCGAGGAGCAAGCGCTTCAGCAGCGTGTTGATGCCATGATGGATCCGCGGCAGCCAGCACCGAGTACCGCAAAACCCGCCGCTGGCACAAAAACACCGCCTCCAATCGATATTTTCAAAGACACACCGGCCGCTGATGTGACCCAGAGACAAACCTCCAAGACCGCACCCATCGTGCCCACCAAGCTACTCCAGCAGAACAAAATCAAGGCCATTACAGAGCCTCTATCCGAGTCATCAACCACAGCCTCTCCACCAGCCCCAGGAGCAGCCGAGACCGCACCAGCTGCCAGTGATCCCGTAGACGCTCCGTACAGCGACCCGGCTACCGATCAAGCCGTCGACGACATCGCGGCCAATGAAGGCGATGCCATTCTGGCTGCCGAAGATGCTGCCACACGGCCGTCTCGCGAACCGGCCAAGTCTGACGGTTGGAAGGCCAAGCTCGCGCGTCTCTTGAAGAATAAATGGACATGGATAGGCCTGGCCGTTCTGCTAATTATCATCTTGGCGGTGCCGTTCACGCGTTACAAACTACTGGGTTTGGTAGTCAAGAAACCAGTTACGCTCACTGTTATTGATAGCAAGACCGACACCCCAGTCAGCAACGCGACAATCAGTGTAAACGGCGGGTCAATCAAAACCGACGCCAACGGCAAAGCCAACCTCAAAGTAGCACTCGGCCGTGCCGCGCTAAGAGTCACCAAGCAATACTACAAGACCTATTCTGGCTCATTCTTTGTCGGGTTTCAGGCAGCACATGCCCCGAACATTCATCTCATTGCAACCGGTCGCCAGGTATCAATCACCGTACTAAATAAAATTAGCGGCAAGCCACTGGCCAATGCCGAAATCAAAGTGCTGCACACCACAGCCAAAACCAACGCCCATGGTCAGGCCGTCGTCGTCCTGCCAACCTCGAACACTAGCGACAACGCCACACTAGCGCTCAATGGCTACAACACAGCCGCCATCAACGTCCAAGTCACTAGTAGCGTGGTCAGTGGCAATACGTTTACCTTAACACCGAGCGGACACCTTTATTTCCTGTCCAATCTGAGCGGCACCATCGACGTCGTGAAAACCAATTTGGACGGTACGGGGCGGCAGACCGTGCTAGCCGGTACCGGCAAAGAAGACCCGAATACAACCAGCTTGCTAGCATCTCGAGATTGGCATTACCTAGTGCTCAAAGCCCAACGTGACACGGGGCGGCCAGCGCTCTACCTCATTGATACGAGCAATGACAAGACGGCAGCTTTCGATAACAGCAACGCAACCTTCAACTTAATTGGCTGGTACGACCATAACTTCGTCTATGATTTGCTCAGCAACACTGTTGCACAATCGCAAACCGGCCACGAAGTTATCAAGGGCTATGATGCCGACCATGCACAGCTCAACCAACTCGATCAAGATCAAGCTGAGGGCAGCGCTGCCAGCTATGCCTATCAAGGTTTTGGGAACTTTTACGTTCTGAGTAACCGGCTGGCGTATACCACACAGTGGTATACCTATGACTCCACCGGCACAGGCTATGACATCAGCAGCAAGAGTGACACCATCCGGACAGTTCAACCTACCGGCCAGAGCAAAAAAGACTATCAGTCCTTCCCAACTAGCGGCCTAGGCTACATACAAGCCACACTCTACAAACCGCAGGCCATTTACTATGCGGTCTACAATAACAGTAACAACACAACGGCTTACTATAACTTCGACGGGCAAACGGTGACCACAGCAACCAGCCTCAATCAAAGCACATTCGCGCAAACCTATCCTACCTATCTGATATCGCCATCTGGCAATCAGTCTTTTTGGGCCGATCAACGCGATGGCAAGAATGTGCTATTCATCGGCAACGCCGACGCCCAGAATCAAAAGCAAATCGGCAGCCTAACTGGCTACGCAGCCTACGGTTGGTACAGTGATAATTACGTACTGGCCTCCCAAGACAGTAGCCAACTCTACATTATGCCAGCCGGTGGTCTAGCGGCTGGACACCAACCGCTCAAAGTCAGCGGCTACTATAAACCCCCGCAAACCTACAGCGGCTACGGGTATGGCTACGGTGGCCTATAAGTCGTCTAACTCCAGGACTTTTGCTACCGACAAACAGAGTTCTCTTGTCGCTCATGCTTGTAACGTGCCTCGTCTAAGTTTATTATGAGACAACATATGAAAAGCCCCGGCGAGTTCTTGGCCAAAAAAACCTTATCCAGGGGAGCACTAGGCGTGTTATCAGCTCTGGCTCTGACAGGTCTGTCGGGTTGTGTACCCGGCCCGCCTACCTACAAGGCGATACGTATTCCGAAGAACGCGCTTCAGTTGCCCGAACCAGATGGCCCGAGCTTCGTAGTCTATCCTCAGGACGCCGAAAAGGTGTACTGCGGCCATATGCACTTACCCAATTTTATCTGGAATGATAACGACAACCCCGACAGAGAGACCACTCCATACCATAACTCCGGGCTAGTCATAGTGACCTGCAAAGGAGCCGATAAGGACTATCCGATACAGCGTTTCGACACACATTCTGGTGAGGTGATTGCAACCTACCTGCAAGACCTTCAGAAAAACGTAGCCACCCAAGTCAAGTAATACACTAACTCTGTACGCATGTTCGACGCTAAGTTTTCTTACGTAAGCTAACAATGGCCATATCACCATCAGTGTGCAGATAGCCGCTCCAGGCGCGATTGACCAGCCAGTAGGGTTTACCGAGGTTTACGGTCTCTACTTTTTTGACAAGTTTTTGGTCTCGTAGCTGCTGGACGATTAGTTCGCGCTCCTTGTTTGTATCGGGATCGATCATGTGCGTGAACTGCAAATTGTGCCGAATCAGCGCAATACCAATATCGAGCGAAGCAGCACCGACCCACAACAAATTGTCGCCGTGCACATGCGACTTGCGATGATGCCAGTGAATGTTACGAAAGCTCAGCGGCTGCGTATCTTCATAGGTTGTAGCCCAGAAGCGCACATGGTGGCGGTTGCCCCGGCCGCCAGCCAGCGGAATTTCGAAGGCAATATCCTGTTTTCTCCCGAAGAGGTAGAGATTACTCACCGGAGCTTGTTTGTACGGCCAACCGAAAATAGTGGAGGCTATATGTCGTAATACATAGCGCAAAGTATGTGGGTCAGCCACATACCACCCAGCCTGTTCCATGACTGTAATAAGTTGTCGCCGGGTGCTGATAATTCCAATATTGATCGGATCAGAAGCAAAACCATCGGGCGTAACACAGTACACCGGTATATGCTTGGCAGGCCGCACAATGCGAATTAAGCGAATAATCCCCGGGACAAACACGTAAGCACCCAGCGCATAGGTTATAACTATGGCGAAACTTAAGGGCACGCGCCGATCAAAATAAGGAAAAACATTGCGTACCGAGAAGTAAGCAATAATAATACCAGGTAGAAGAATGGCGAAACGCGCCGCCAGCCGGAAACTATACTGAATCATACGTCATTCTATATAATACATTACCGCATAAGTGCGTCCGTTTACTAATGTTACGCCAAGCTTGACCGGATTTGTACAGCTGCTGGACTTGTCTTATACTGTGCAAGAATATTAAGACGCGGAGGAGCGGCAATGGAAAGCTTAAACCAAACACCAACTAACGAGTATGCGCAAACAAGACTTGCCCGTGAGTGCCTAAGAATGGACGCCGAAGCCCTACCTGTCCATGAGAGAGATGGTCGCCGACTTCGGGTTGTTGGCGGTTCCTACCTCAATGATGGCATGGGGCTGTGCGTAGATGCCATAGACCTTGAAAGTGGCGAAAGAATACGAGAGAAGCATCTCGACTTTTATCTCTCCCTGGACAGAGCCACCGAGACACCAGATTAGCAGACAGCGTGACGGCACTGCTCTCACCGGAAGCCTAAATACTCGAACGCGGCAACGCCGAAGTATAATTAGTTGCATATGCCCGAGCAAGCTTTTCAAAAAACAGTCAGAGAATATTATAAGTTGCACGCCCGGCACGACTTGCCGTGGCGCCAGCCAGAACCTGACGGTACTTTTGACCCGTACAAAATCATGGTCAGCGAACTCATGTTGCAGCAGACTCAAGTTGCGCGAGTTATCCCGAAGTATCACGAGTTTCTCGCCAAATTCCCGACAATTTCAACCTTGGCCGAAGCGCCGTTGGCTGAGGTGCTGCGAGCTTGGAGCGGCTTAGGCTATAATCGACGAGCCAAGTTTCTGCATGAGGCGGCACAGCAGCTCGTACGTGAATACCAGGGCGTATTTCCGCAGTCCATACTCGAGCTGAAGCAACTTCCCGGCATTGGTGCCAACACGGCCGGCGCTATCGTAGCATACGCCTTCAACCAGCCAGTTGTTTTCATAGAAACAAATATACGAACTGTTTTCATACACCACTTTTTTCACGATCAAACCGATATTGCCGACCGGGCAATCATCGAACTCGTCGAACAAACGCTCGACCGTCAAAACCCTCGCGACTGGTACTGGGCACTCATGGACTACGGCTCCTATCTGAAGCAAACCGTCGGCAGCCTCAATCAGCAGAGCCGCCAATACACCAAACAGTCAAAATTCCAGGGCTCCAAACGCCAAATTCGCGGTCAAGTCATCAGACTCCTAGGCGATAGTTCATACACCAGGGCAGAACTACAGACAGCAGTGAACGACAAACGCCTCGACACCGTTCTCCAAGAATTACTCGACGAGCATTTAATTCTGAAGCGTGGCAACAGCTTCTGCCTATAGCCAAATCATACTGATAACACCGCTCCGTCACAGCTTCGCGAACCTAACGATAACCTCCAAACACCTTACGCTTATATGCTACAATGCTATCCAGTATGCAGCCCAAGGAAACCCCGCCACCCTCGACAACATCGACATCGTCCGGCCCAACTCCGGTCATGGATGTTGTCACCCCGCCTTTGCCGGAAAAACCCGACCCCGCCGAAGCCGCCGACAAGCTAACCGCCAGGAAGCCATCCCCGCAGCCCGCCAAAGAAGCTCCAGCCAAACCAGTAGTCCCCAAGCAGCCCGCCAGCGGCGTCGGTATGGCCATCTTCGCCACTGTTGTCATTGTGCTTGGCTTAGCAGCACTGGCCGCCTACGCCTATCTCAAAACCAGATAAATTTTGATTATCCGCAACGCCAAGACCCAACTCTGCGCCGGTGTGCTCTGTCCGAGAATTGCAAAATTCGCCAGCAAAAACTACTATGTACCAATATGACCGAACCACCCAGCAACTCTTTTCAGGGCGTCGATAAACAGCTACTTACCCCAGCCGCAGTTGGAGTTATCCCCACCGATACCGTCTATGGTGTCGTAGCTCGCGCGGCTGACCAGTCCGCCGCCACCCGACTCTATGAGCTGAAACAGCGTGACAACAAACCAGGCACCATTATCGCTGCCAACCTAGAACAACTCGAAGCACTCGGCCTCAAACACCGCTATCTCAAAGCCGTCGAGCAGTTCTGGCCGGGCGCCATCAGCGTACTCATCCCTTGCGCCGATGCGCAACTCACCTACCTACACAGGGGTAAAAGCAGCCTGGCGGTACGTCTGCCAGCCGACCCCGAGCTTCAGAAGTTGTTAACTGCCACCGGGCCATTGCTAACAAGTAGTGCCAATCACCCCGGCCAACCTACGGCAACGACAATTGACCAAGCTCGCGACTACTTCGGCGACCAAGTCGATTTCTACGCTGATGGCGGCGATCTTTCCAATCATCAACCCTCAACCATTATTCGCATTGTCGATGACGCTATAGAAGTCCTGCGCGAGGGTGCTGTTAAAATCCCCTCGTCGGCTTGACTGACCTCAGATAGCAGAGACTTGCGATCAAAAGTTGCTACAATAAAACCCATGACTTTTGACGAGTACCAGAAGCAGGCCTTGAAAACAGCTGGCAACAGCTACGACGACCCGCTGTTACAAAAGAGCATTTGGGTCATGGGCATTGCCGGTGAAGCCGGTGAAATTGTCGAGAAATGGAAGAAGGCCATCGCCTACCGCGGCGGCAAATTTACCGAAGCAGAACACCTGGACTTCATCAAAGAATTCGGTGACGTCATCTGGTACATCGCCGTCCTAGCCGACTCCCTCGGCCTCAGCCTAGAAGAAATCATGCAACTCAACGTCAAGAAACTAGCCGACCGCCACAAACGCAACGTCATCAAAGGCACCGGCGACAACCGATGACTGCGAAGTACGACACCGCCACTCCGTATACCGCCGCGTATATAATCCTACGCCGAGATGGCAAAATCGCCTTCGTGCTCCGCCAGAACACAGCCTGGATGAACGGTTACTATGGACTACCCTCGGGCAAAATCGAAAAAGGCGAGTCCGCCATCCAAGCAGCCATCCGCGAAGCCAAAGAAGAAGTCGGCATTACCGTTACTGCCGATCAACTGAAGTACATTTTTACTGGTGATCGACACGACAAAATCGATTGGATCGACCTCTGTTTTGAAGCAACCGGCTGGGAAGGCGAGCCGCATAACGCCGAACCGCACATACACGGTGAATTTGCCTGGCTTGACCCCAACGACTTACCCGAAAATGTCGTCCCTTACGTCCGTTTCTACATCGAACAAATCCAAGCCGGCCACAACTATGCAGAATACGGCTGGCAGGAGTAAACTATACCTATGAAAACCCGCAATAACTACCGAATCAATGCTTAAACGAATTCTACATACAGGTCTAGCAGTCCCAAACTTACAAGACGCGATTAAGATGTACGGGTCTTTAGGCTTTCAAGCTACAAAAGAATTTCATAAAGCAGATCTAGATGCAGATGTCGCAATGGTTACAAAAGGAGAGACTACATTTGAACTTTTTCAGTTCAATAATCCGGATCACCCCCAGGTAGTATTTATACGTAATCATATAGCAATATATTCTGATTCCATTGAGGAAGATGTCAAAACACTGCTAGAGAATGGCTACCGGCTTACAATCCCAATAACAGAGGGTATGGTTTTTCGGTTTGCTTACGTTCAGGATAGCGTGGGCTGTAATTACGAGATTGCTACCGAGAAAGACTAAACTTTATCGGCGAACGCCCCCCGCAGCCAGTCGTCCAAGCTGTCGCCGCCACCGCCGGCCATGGCAATTACGAGATCGCCGCTGTCGAGGTGTTTTTGAATGGCGTGTTTGAGCGCAGCGTCGCGCTCCATAGGCTCGGCTATATTCGGATTAGCAAGATGTGCAATTAGCTCAGCGGGTGCAATAACAGATTGTGTCGGATCTTCGCGTGCCAGATAGCTGGGAACCCAGTAGAGTTTGTCGGCGCCATCGAAGCAGTCCTTGTATTCGTCAAGAATATAGTGCTGGCGCCGATCTGTCAGAGGCTCATAGACGACAATGAGTTTTTGACCGGTTTGGGCGGCCATTTCTAGGGCGACGCTCATGGCGCCGCGGATTTTCTCAGGGGTGTGGGCGTAATCACTGTAGAGATTTGGGATAATTTGTTCCATGCGCCGGCTGAGGCCAGGGAAGCGATCGGCCAGCTCTAGAAGTTTGTTGAGGGGCTGCTTGGTCGCCTGATGTACCGCCTGAACCGCCAGCCAAGCGTCTAAGCGGTTATACTGGCCAAGCAGCTCAATACCCCCGATAGCCGCATCACCACTGTCTAAGACACTCAGAGATGGGTTCGCTGCCAAGCCCAGATAGTCAGCATCTTCTTGCCAGATCAGGCAGTTCTGGCTCTGGCCGATAAACTCCCGGAAGGCGGCCTGATACTCCTCGCGCGTCGGGAAAATCTCGTGATGATCCCAGCTAACACCGGTAATCAGGCTAATAACTGGCTCAAAGGCCAGGAAGTTACGATCAAACTCATCGGCTTCGTAGACGAAGTACTCGCTCTCAGCGTCGAACGCTCCCATTTCGGCGAAACTAGTCTTGGCCGGCAACAGATAGCTCACTGGTAGCTGCAATTGCTTGAACAGCCAGGTTGTCAGGGCTGTGGTCGTCGTTTTGCCGTGCGTACCAGCAATGGCGATCATTTTTAACCCCTGTTCTTTCAAGATCAAATTCAAGAATTCATCACGCTTACTGGTCTTGATACGTTGTTCAGCGCAGTAGGCCAGCTCCGGCGCGTCCGGATTCTCCAGGGGCAGAGCAGAGCTGTAGACGAACCAGTCAATCGGCGTCTGCTCGTGTATCTTCGCGATGGCTTGGCGTTCCTGACCGATGTGAATATCCGTAACGCCGTGTTTCTTCAAATACTGAATGTACTGCGAACCCTGCTTGTCGGAACCCGAAACCGTGTAACCTGCTTGTTGGGCGATTTGCGCCAAAGGTCCGACGCCGGTACCCCCGATGCCGGAGAAGTAGATGTGCATGCTGTTAAGTATCAAGGAGAAAGCTGAAAGTGGCAAGACTGAGCGGTTATTATTCGCCGTTCACAGCGCATGAACCATTTATTAGTTACTATGACTTGCCTTCAAGATAAACCTACGGTTAACAGAGCATCGAAAACAGAAAACGGTAAAAGGTAAACAGCCCAGCCGTAAGCTATAATCATACACAAGATGAACAAACGCCGTCTCCACCACACCTGGACTAAGCTACGCCACATCAAACCCTGGTATTTTCTGATCATCGCCGTTGCGAGCACGGTTATTTGCCTCTTCGCACTCCGAGCCAACAATCAGCACATGGTCAAGCTCAGCGACGCCGTCTACACTGCCGACAAGAACAACACCAATGTCGAGGGGGCTCTCCGCAACTTACAGACCTATGTGACCACCCACATGAACACCAACCTCAGCGCTGGCCCTAACGCTGTCTACCCGCCCATCCAGCTCAAATACACCTATGATCGCCTAGTGCAGGCTCAGAAGGACGCTGCTGCCGCCGGAGCGAGCAATGACCAGATCTACACCGATGCCCAGCACTACTGTGAGAAGCAGGATCCCGTTGATTTCTCCGGCCACAATCGCGTACCTTGCATTGAGCAGTACGTGCAATCGCATGGCGGCACGCTAGCGCCGAACACTGCCACTATTCCTGATGCCCTGTACAAGTTCTCGTTTATTTCCCCCCGCTGGTCGCCCGATCTGGCCGGCTGGAGCCTGATAGTCGCCGTACTCGCCTGGCCACTGTTCATCGCCAGCCTCGTGCTCAACAGATGGTTTCGCCGTCATATTGCCTAGGAAGTTCTGACGACAAAGGCTAGGCGTACAAAGGGGATTTCTGAGAAGCTAGAATGGCCTTAGATTAGATGAGTATTCGCTCGTGAACTAGAAGAAACACCTCTTACGACAAGAGGTGTTTCGACTTCTCAGACAGCGTGACTGCTAAGGCTTGGTAGCAGCGGGAGTAGTAGTGCTACTGCTGCCGGCGCTGTTGCTGTTGCCAGCGCTCTGTACGGCGTTGGTAGTCGAGCTAGAGCTGCTGCTCTGATCGCTACACTTCTGACCGTTGGGGTTGTCCTTTTGGAAGGTTGAGACTGCCTTGGCCACCTGGCCGCCGCTCTGTAAGTTCTCCCAGAAAGTAACCTGGTCACGGTTGATGACCATTTGGTCAAAGGGTTCGTGCAATTCACAACCGAGTTTTACCAGGGTAACGTTACTATTGGCGGTGCTGCTAGAGCTGCTGGAACCACTAGCGTTGGAGGTCTGTAGGTAGTAGATGTTTGACAGTACGAAGTATCGACTATTCAGCGTTTTGATGTGGCCGAAGTAAACCTGCCCGGTGTTCAAGAAAACAGCCTGGAGTTTAGCGTTGTCGACGTACTTACTTTCGTTAGGCGGGCTACCGAAGCTGACAACGCAGATCGCTCCAATAAGTAGTATTACGACTGCGGCGACTAAGGCGACGACAATACCGTTGGTCCAGTTGCCCATCGATTTACCTTTTTTGAAGCCACTAGGGGTTGTTGATGCAGGGCGACCGCCTGGGCTAACAGGTTGCGGTTGAGTGCCACGATTTAAATCCATACGTTCTCTTCTCCACCTCTTTATACTTTTTATGGTTACCGATCTAGTGTAATACAGCTCATTAGGTACTGCAACTATTAAAGCGATAGCATTTTTTTATCGCCGCCAATCTAACCGTTCACTGATAGGCATTCACCACCTACCAATAGTCAAAAAGGTTGACAAATAAAATCCCATCAGAGTATGTTAGGGGTACATTACTAACGGTAAGAGAGGGAGACCTAACATGGCATACAAGCACACTAACTCCAAAGGTGTAACATACTACCTAAACTCAAAAGAAGTTACGCTTCGCGGCGGCAAAAAGCAAACTATTTACTACTTCAGCAAGGATGAGCGACCTGAGGCTACTGACCTGCCTAGTGGTTTCGAAGTTAACGAAAACCCACGCAACGGCTTCCTGACAGTCAAGCGTAAATAAGTAAGAGGCCTGCTTTCAGGGCACAGTTTGTCCGAAAGCTTGCGCTCCGATGCTCACGTACCTTTGAGTACGTTGCGCTTCGGTGCTCGGCTTTCAAACAAACTGCACTCCTGGAAGCAGCCCCTACTCAGCCAGTCATTAAATATCCGGTTTCAGTCATGAGGCCGGGTATTTTTTATAACAGGGGGTACGGGGTTAGAGTTGGTTTGGTATAGTGGGGAGGCTATATGACTGATGCAATACTGAAAGTTAAGGATTTGAGGAAGGTCTACGACGACAAAGCTGCCGTAGATGGTATTTCATTTGAGGTGAAAAAAGGCGAAATTTTCGGCATCCTTGGCCCTAACGGCGCTGGCAAAACCACAACCCTGGAAATGATCGAAACCATGCGTGAAATCGATGGCGGCACCATCATACTCGACGGCTTGAATGTGGCCGAACGCCCCAACGCCGTCAAGCGTATCATCGGTGTGCAGCCCCAAAGCCCGGCCTTCCAGGACAAAACCAAGCTTATCGAAATCATCGAACTTTTCGCGGCCGCCTACGGTGAGAAGGTTAACGCGCAAAGCTTCTTGGACGAAGTAGATCTGGGTGAAAAAGCCAATAGTTACGCCGAGCAACTTTCCGGCGGCCAACGCCAACGGCTCAGCATCGCCACGGCCCTGGTGCACCGGCCAAAAGTTTTCTTCATGGACGAGCCCACGACAGGGCTTGACCCTCAGGCTCGACGCAATCTGTGGGATCTGACGCGTGAAGTACGTGATCGTGGGGTCACCGTGCTGCTCACCACCCACTACATGGATGAAGCCGAAGTTCTCTGCGATCGGGTGGCCATCATGGACAAGGGCAAAATTATTGCACTCGACACCCCGAAGAATCTGATCAAGCAATTACTCAAGCGCGGTTTCAAGAAGGAGCAACAGGTTGAACAAGCCAATCTCGAAGACGTTTTCATAGATATGACCGGCAAAGGCTTACACGAATCATGAAACGAGCACTCTACACTGTTATTGTCTTCACCAGGCTCAATACCCGGCGTTTCTTTCGCGATCGTCTGGCGCAGTTCTTTGCCATTCTGTTCCCGCTGATATTTTTGTTTGTGTTTGGTAGTTTGAGTAGTGGCGATAGCGGGAATGTCTCGTTTCATGTGGCGCTGCTTGATCAGTCCAAGACTGCTTTTGCCAGCAAGTTCACTGAGCAGATCAAAACAAGCAAGACATTCAAGATCGACACCTCAGTGACCAACCTTACCACCGCCCAGGACAAGATGAGCAAAAGCCAGATTGACGGCATTATTGTTCTTCCCTCCGACTTCGGTGTTGTTAAGCCAGGTCAAGCCTACCCATCCGGCCAAGCCCAGATCTTGTACAACCAAAGTAGCTCCGGTACTGGCCAGACGTTGACATCGGTCTTGCAGGGCACGTTCAAGCAGCTCAACACCCAATTCGTAAAAACCCAGCCGCCTTTCTCGGTTGTTGGCAAACAGTTGAATAAGAAGAGCCTAACATCGTTCGACTACACCTTCTCGGGCCTGCTCGGCTTCTCGATTATCGGCCTGGGTGTCTTCGGCCCGGTTAATGTCTTCCCGGAACTCAAGAAACAGGGTATTTTGCGCCGCCTGCATACGACGCCGCTGCGGGTCTGGCAGTACTTCATGGCGACCATGTTCAGCCAGGCGGCTACGGGCGCAATCTCTATCGCCATTCAGTTCGCCGTCGCCATCAAGCTGTTTCACCTAAAAGTTGACGGCAACTATCTGGAAATAGCCATCTTCACCATGTTGAGCATCTTCATGATTCTCGGTATCGGACTGGCAATTGGCGGTTGGGCTAGAAATGAACGCCAAGCTGCACCGCTCAGCAATATTATCGTTTTCCCGATGCTGTTCCTGTCGGGAACCTTCTTCCCGCGCTTCTTAATGCCGCACTGGTTACAGACAATCACGGCCTATCTACCGCTGACGCCGGTTATCGACGGGCTACGGCTCTTGACTACCGAAGGCAAGAATCTGCTTCAAATTGGTCCGCAACTCGGGCTGATAGCCATTTGGTTCGTTGTCATTTACGCCATTGCCTTCCGCGTCTTCAAGTGGGAGTAACAGGTACGATTACCCGAAGAGCGTTCATTGCTAAATTTGCATAAGCGTGATATAATACGAACATGCGCAAACACGAAATTGACCAAGCTAATCAAGGTTTATTGCTGCTGCCACCAGAGGTAAGCCTTGCTGCTGGCCAGTTTGAAGAACAGCCGGGCGGCGTGTATTATCCACCTACCGAACATATCCCTAGCGCCGAAGCGCCGGCACCAAATGGTGAGACCGCTCCAAGGGTTACTGGTCTTGCACTCACCCTCCGGGTTTTGGACGCCTTCGCCAGAGAGTGCAAAGCTCGCGGCTCTGTTACCAACGCCGAGAACCGACTGCGCCGTGTCGAAGACTTCGAAGAGCCGGAACAAGCCTTGGTGCAACGACGCGAGAAGTCGGCTGCCGCCTTAAAGGAAGTGCGCCTCGCCGCCAAGCTTGATTTCGCCCATTCTCTCGGCATTGAGGTAGAAGTACAAGAGTTACCGAACTCAGACCAAAAACTTATCAAAAGAGTGGTAGCCCAAGACCCGACACAACAAGCAGAACTCGACGGTCGCTATAGAGCCTTTCGCGAGGAATACGCCGAAACGGCAAACGCCAAGCGCCGAGACCGCCAGCGAGTCGCAATCAGAGCTCAACTGGCTGCACCAGCGGTTGCTGCAAGCGTCGCCTAAGTAACCAAGCTGGTATATTCGGTCACGCAGAGAGCAATACTAGTTGTAAATATATACTAGTCGTTGTATACTATTCTATTTAAAGAGCTTATGAACATGACCACTGTAGAACGCCCCGAAGTGTACGAAGAAATACAGCTGCCCACTGCCTCGGTACTCGATGAGACACGGGGCAGGTTTTGCTACTCGCTCGCTGATGTAACAGATGTCGATCCTGGTCAGCACATGACGCTGGCTCGGTTATCGACGCGGCTGGGTTATCTGTTGGGGCCAAGACTGTTCACGAACGCACCGACTAACGACCCGCTTATTAATGCGACCACAGAGGATGTGGAACGGGTTAGTGAGGCCAGCTTGAGTCGCGGGCTTTATATATTCCGCGACGACAATCGTTATTTTAATGGCGAGCAAGTCGTCACTATTAGGGATCACGCAGTTGTCAGTGCGGCTCGACAGTCTAAGCTTAAGTTGCCATTTGAGGCGACGTACTATGATCAGCCGGGAGTCGTTTTTGGCAGCGGAGATTATGGCAAAATCGCTCTCAACCCGGGGGCGCTCATTGACAGAATAGGCGCCAGAACCCGTCATGCGAATCGTGGACGGACGAATGTCCCCGAGAACAATCGTCGCGTGAAGAGTTCGGGCGGGCAAGCCATGGCTGCCTATGTAGTCGCTAGCGAACGACTCCAAGAAAAATACCGCCACGAGGGTCAGCTCGTCAGGAGTTTGTTTAAACAGGTTCGTGATCCGCGAGATAGTGGCGGTACCCCGCAGAATCAGTACAAAGTTCGCAACCTTGATGTCGCGTGCCGGCAATTCGGCAATTTATTCCATGAGCTTATCGAAACGGCGGCCATCAATAACGGCTGGACGAGCCATGATATACACGCTGCGCACAAAGTCAGCGTCTACGAACGCTATCTCGCCGATACGCCAGAGGAGATTAACGCCGGTTGGCGCCGACAACTTGGGATCTACGGGCAGTATAATAATGCCCGGCTCTTCAAGCTCCAGCAGTCCCTCTACAAGTGTGCAGTCTATCGAGACATATACCGACCCTATATTCGAGCAGTCATTAACCAGCAAGCCCAAGCGGCGCAAGCTGCCTAAGTCCAAACCAAAAACAAACAATGACCAATTATTTCAAGACCTTGCCGCAGCCGTTCTTCGTGTTGGCGCCGATGGATGATGTCACGGATACGGTGTTTCGGCGGGTGGTGGGGGCGTGCGCGGTGCCGGATCTGTACTTCACCGAGTTTGTGAATGTTGATGGTTTGCAGAGTCCAGGGCGGCACAAACTACTCAAGAAATTACGATTTACCCCTGATGAACAGCCGCTGATTGCGCAGATTTGGGGCAAGCAGCCGGAGAACTTTTACAAAACGGCGCAGCAGCTGGCCGATGGTACATTTGCCCGCGAGCTGGGTTTGCCGGAAGGGGTAAACTTCGCTGGTGTTGACATTAACATGGGCTGCCCGGAGAAATCAATCGTCAATAACGGATCATGCAGCGCATTGATCAATAACCGGCCGCTAGCTGAGGCGATTATTATGGCTACAAAAAAGGGCTTGGACGGACAACTACCCCTGAGTGTCAAGACCAGAACCGGCTTCAACGCGGTGGACATGACCTGGATCGAGTTCCTACTTGGCCAAAAACTCCAGGCATTGACCATCCACGGGCGCACCCGCAAGGAGATGAGTAAAGTCCCGGCCAACTGGGAGATGATCGCCCGAGCTCGTGAACTGCGTGATCAGTTAGCGCCAGAAACACTAATCATCGGCAACGGCGACGTCATAAACCGCGAACAGGGGTTAGCACTAGCCCGAAAGTACCAACTTGACGGCATCATGATTGGCCGCGGCCTGTTCCAAGACCCGTTTGCTTTTGCCGAACAGAGCCCGTGGGCCAGTCAGACTCCGGCCCAGCGCATCGAACTTTATAAAAAGCATGTCGAGCTGTTCGCCGAAACCTGGCATAACAATGAACGGCCGATTCATACGCTCAACAAATTCTGCAAAATCTATATCAACGGCTTCGACGGTGCCAAAGAACTACGCGAACAAATGATGAGCGCTACCACGACTGCAGCGTTATTGCAGTGCCTAGCAACCGCTATTTAAGCTGTTGCTAGTTGAAGCTGGCCTGATGCCATGGCATGAAAGCCAATCCTCTCGAGTATAGACGATGATATGGCGGTCGTTTCGGGATCGGCAACAACTCGCCTCAAATTACACTCTTGAGCTGCAACCTTTAGCACAGCGCGTAGATACGGAACATTGTTCTCAACCCCTTCAGCTAGGGGCTCAAGACTTAATACGGCTTCGCCCTTTTCGCTGGTTCTCAAAGCAACGACGAGCTCCTCGCAGTTGGTGGCCTCGCTGTTGGTGGCAACAAAGGTGCGAGTATCCGGGTTTGATAAGGGATTTGAGTCAGGCACAACTCCTTCGCGTATGCCGCGTATCGCTACGCTGCCACTATTGAATCGAATATCGTGCAGCAGCCTACCAGCACTTACTTCATTAAGTGCTTCCATTTTTTCATGACTCTGCATTTTTGTCTTTCCTTTCTGCAACCATTTAGTTTTAAGATTTATTTAATGTAGTACTTTTATTGTACGCCTACCTGTCAAATAGTGTAAGCATATGTAGGATTAATCACTACACGGACAGGTACATCTCAGAGGCTCATATAGAGGCTAAGAACTACTCTGACGCGCGAATAAATGCTTCATCTGCATGAATAATAAGGTATCTTCCCAGCCCGCCTCATCCGGCTTGAAACGGGCGATGACGTCGCCATCTTCGCTGAAGTGCGGATCTAGATAGGCTCGTTCCTGTAGCTCGTCGGCTGTAACTCCGTCAAAGACCAGTATTTTGTTACCCTCGAAGTTGGTTGCATCGGGGTACATGATAAGTGCTCCCAAGAACCTACCGGCTTGCTCCAAGCGTTCAATGCGAAAGTTCTCAGGATCCGGGTTTGGCAAGGAAACCTTTTCTCTCGTTCGAACGCCAAAATGGCTGGATCTAAATGGCGACAATCCCATAACTCCAGTATACTCCGTTCTGCAAGATAATCACGGGTCGTCGGTAACAAATAAAATAGCCCGTCAACAATAGTGTATACTGCAATTAATAAGGCGGTGGGAGAAGAGGGTATAATGGCGCAAACAGAGCGAATCATCACCGCAGAACGAAGTATTATTGTGGCGGCAGACGTCGAGCCGGATGCATTTGGCGGGTTAGTTAGTAGTCTGGGCGGTATTGGTTTGGGCGGGGTCAAAATAGGTTTCGAGATTGGTTTGGGCATGGGCTTACAGGCTGCTTCCGAAATCGTCAGACAAGAAGATCCGACACTGCGCATTATTTATGATCACCAAAAGGCGGGCAATGACATCCCTGATACGGGCAAAAACTTCGCCAGAGCCATGAAGCGGGGCGGCGTAGATGCTGCCATACTGTTTCCCTTCACCGGTGATGATGTCGAAGAGCGCTGGATACACGAGCTTCAAGAAGAGGAAATCGGTGTAATCGTCGGCAGTGAAATGACACACGTAGGCATCACAGATCGCATCAAGAAGGGCGCTTTCGAAGAGATATTCATGCAGGCTATGAAGTATGGTGTGCGCGACTTCGTCGTACCGGGCAACAAACCGGAACGGGTAGCGCACTGGAAAGCATTCTTCGACGAACAGATTGGCGAAGGGCACTACGATCTATTCGCCCCAGGTTTTGTCACGCAAGGCGGCGACATCAGTGCTGCCGGCGAACAAGCCGGGCGCAACTTCCACCCGATAGTCGGCCGTGGCATCTACGAGGCTGAGGACATCACAGCCGCAGCCCAGAAGTACGCTCGACAGCTGAACGACGTACCTTCTCAGTAAGCTGAGCGACTTGGTCGCAGTAGAACCGCCAAAATGGCGGAATTATATCTAGTAACTCAACAAGTTGCCGACAAATCGGCCAAAAATCCAAATTTGGTGGGGGCGGCAGGATTTGAACCTGCGACCAATCGGTTATGAGCCGACTGCTCTAACCACTGAGCTACGCCCCCTCGTCGGTGGTAATGAGACAAACCTACGGTTTTTCTCATCGCGCCGGGCGCCGAAATGAATTCGTCGCTCGGGCTGCTCTTTTCCCTCCCTTGCTCAAACGCTGTGTGATGGAGAGAAATATTGGCTAACAGAGGAGAGTATATAGGTTTGGGCGGGGAAAACCAAGGGGTGCGGGGGTGTTTTGTTGGTTTTGACGTGTATGTTGCGTTGGGTGAAATGTAGCAGATTTGAGTAGAAGTTATATAATGATACGAGCGATTTTATGGAAACACAAAAACAGCTCATATCAAGAATCACTGCCGCCGCCAGCACGTTTGTCAGCCGACTGAACGATGTGCGGTTTGTCGGGCAGGTCATCTTCGTGATAATTGTGCTGTTGGTCAGCTGGAGCGGCGTCAAGACAATCCAGACTAACTACGGACTGCAAAAACAGATATCGGCACTGCGCCAACAGAACGCCATTCAACAGCTGCAGAACAATAATCTGGAACTCCAGAACCAGTACCTCAACAGTAATCAATCGCTGGAACTTTCAGCCCGCCAGAACTTCGGCCTGGCCGCGCCCGGCGAAAAAGAAATCGTCGTGCCGGCAAATGTAGCGCTGGCCTACACGACCAATCTGCCTAGCCCCACCAAACCGGCCGCTGCCAGCAGCCACCAACCGGCCTATCAACGCAACTTCCAGGCCTGGATAGATTTCTTCCTCCACCGCCAATCTAACAATTGACAATTCCACCTCTGTTTGCTACAATGCTTTGAGCTAAAACTCACGGCACTTTGTGCGACTGGATCACCCTGATGCCAGGTGAGGGAATAAGAGCAGGACTAACCCGCAGCGCGGGACGCGAATTCATTTCACACAGTCCGATGAGGAAACCATCAGGTTCGCCTCATTACCACCGACGCGGGGTGGAGCAGCGGCAGCTCGCGTGGCTCATAACCACGAGGTCGCAGGTTCGAGTCCTGCCCCCGCAACCATAAGCACTATCACCTCTGTCATTACGGCAGAGGTTTTTGTTTACCTAAATTCCCTAAGAAGTTAATTGGTTCGAGTCCTGGCAGGCAATTTTGATATGATTAGTAAATGAATAACACGCTCACTGCGCTCAGTGGTATTAAAGTAGGCCATGCGACTCATTTAGATACGCTGACAGGCTGTACCGTCATACTTTTTGATAAGCAATGTACAGTTTCATATAAAGGTTATGGTGGAGCGGTCGGTGCATTCAATACGGAGGCTCTTCGTGTAGATAAAACTGACTATGGTATGGCAGGTATTTTTATCTCTGGTGGTAGCTACACCGGCTTAATGAGTGCTGCTGAAATCATGGAATGCATGCGCCAAGATAAAGTTAGTCCACAAGTTTCAGGTGATGTAACTGTTTATAATCCTGCTTTGACTGGAGCAATCGTGTATGACCAAGGTATGCGTCTGGCACCATTCGACCCCAAATATGGTGGCGAGGCGTACAGGAATGCCAGCAGAAATCCTGTGGAGCGGGGTAATGTCGGTGCCGGAACGGGAGTTTCAGTTGGAAAGTTCCGTTGGCTGGAACAGGGAACCTTAACTGGAGCGATGAAAGCAGGGGTAGGTTGCGCACGTGTTGATATAGGCGGGGGTATAATCGTTACGGCATTAAGTGTCGTGAATGCATTAGGAAATGTTATTTTGCCGGATGGTAATATATTGGCCGGTAATCGAGACGAAGTGCAAAAATTTAAGATGTACGATGATGTAGTCGACTTCGTTAGCGGTGACCCATCAAATACGACGATTACGGTGGTGGGTACGAACATAGATCTTAAGGCAAAAGAACATTACGATAGGCTAGCTCATCTTGCATCGCATGGGCAGATAAGGGCAATCAATCCTGTAAATACTTCAGCAGATGGTGACAGCATTTTTGTCTTCAGTACGGCTGAGCTAAAAGATCCATTTAATGAACACATCGATCTGTTTAAGCAGGTAAAAGACGACATTAACGTGCAAGTAGATATCATCGGTAATGCTGCTGCAAGAGCCGTGCAACAGAGTATTTATGATGCATGCTATGAAGCTAAGACCGTCACGTTTACTCAGGCTTACGGCGGCATCATACCTTCCTGCGAAGACTATTGATAAGTTCTAGTGTGACTCGGTAGTGTAAGTCATCAGAGTATTACCCTAAACACCTCTTTCCACCGACCCAACTCCGATAAGATATCGTTCCAATTCGACCGTACCTGGGCAACCAAAATAAGGCGCTCACCGACAGGTGGGCGTTTTATTTTGGTTCTTGGCGCTGGTCACGGTTCTGCGACTTGGCAGCGAAGCTGACAATAGTCGCAGATTCGGCGTAGCTAAGTCGCGCGTAGGAGCTCGCTCCGAGCACAACTTAGCGGAGAAGGGCAAAGCCCGCTGTCCTGCCGCCGCAACCAAATGATACTCAAGACTTCTTCGGAAGTCTTTTTGTTTGAGCCGGATCATTAGACGTGAAATTTTGTTAGGCTCCAAAGTCAGCACCGGTGTTTAAACATATGCATGATGGTATAGTTAGGGCTATGAAAGTAGTGCTTTTAGACAGAGACGGTACTGCTATTGTAGACCCACCTGATTTCCGCGTAAAAAGCCTTCACGACTTACATTTCTTTGATGACACGATAGAGGCTTTAAAGTATTTAAATGATAACAGTTTCGAAATCATTTTCATTACTAATCAGGCAGGTATTGCCGAAGGAGTAATCCCCGAGGAAGAGTTTTGGAAGGTACAAAACGAAATGATCGATCGTCTTGCTAGGCGGGGAATACATATACTTGATACATTCATGTGCTCCGCAGAGGCCGAGAGTGATGACCCTTGGCGCAAGCCAAATCCAGGCATGCTCCTTGAGGCTGCCAAGAAGTACGGATTTAATCTTACCGAAACGTTTATGATGGGAGATCGATTATCGGATGTCATGGCGGGTATCAATGCAGGCTGTAAATCCATACTCGTAGATACTGGCTGGGATATAATCAAAACTGATAAAGCAGAGTTTATTGCTCCTACGCTTATGGACGCTGCCCGATACATAGTTAAAGCGAGCTGAAAGTATGCAACATCTGCTCTACGCCCTAATTCTTTTGCTCGGAATGCTTACTTATGGCTCTATGATCGTGCAAATGCGTCAGGGGACGTATGTGCCAAGCTTTTTTAGTCGTGGCGTGTGGTTTTTACTTGGTATTAACAGTTTTGGCGGAGTGCTGCTTGGAGGTGGCAGCAAGGCATCATTGCTTCTGGCAACAATATTGCTTATTGGCAACGCGCTGGTCTTTGCACTTAGTTATAAAAAAGGATCGAGGACATTTGGCTTAGCAGAAAAAGGGAGTCTTATGTTGCTCGTAGCCAGTACATTAATTTGGATTTTCTTAAGAGTTCCATTTATCGAATTGGTTATTAGCTTGGTCGCCCACTTCATCGGCGGCATCCCGACCATTGCCAGGGTTGCCAAACGACCGGATAGTGAACAGGCCTATCACTGGTATTTCTATTGCACGGCCAGCATTTTGAGTGTTATCGCGAGCGACAAGAGCAGCATTAAAGCTGTGCTTTTCCCGGTTTATTTCGCCTGCTTCGATGGCTTAATCATCCTGCTTGTGAACAGAAAGCGTTTAGCCCGCCTATTTTAGGTTCTAGTCCTACCTGGTCTTTGTTATTATTAGTCTGTAACAGATTGGATAACTATGAGACTAAAAGTTGCGGCAGTTCGAACCAAAGTTCTTGAAGGACTAAGTGAGCTTGGCTATGGTGGACAAGAGACCGAGATTATCGCTAATGTCCTGATGTATGCACAGACTCGAGGGAATAATCAGGGTATTCCTAAGATTGCTACCGGTGGAGTCCCCAAAGCAAAAGACCTGGAGTCGTTTAAGCTCGTAAAAGAGAATAAATGCGGCGCACTATTTTCTGGCGGGCATTCGATGGTTGCAAGTTTAGCAGCGGCAGAAAAAGCAGTTGAATTAGCCGGTAAGCACGGAGTGGGCATAGCTGCATCAAATCACACGCAAAGTTCATCAGGCTCAATAGGCTACTTTGCGCGTCAGATTGCAAAGTCAGGCTATATTGGTTTGGTCTGTGTTGGAAATGGTGATTGGGCAGCTGTTGCGCCTTTTGGGTCGGCGGAACGCAAACTCGGCACAAATCCATTAGCTTATGCATTTCCGTATGATGGCGGGGAAGTTGTATTCGATACTGCAACAGCTGCGATTGCATACTTTGGTGTAGTCGAGGCTATGTTAAAAGGTAGTTCGCTTCCGGAGGGCGTGGCACTGGACAGCAAAGGCGTCCCAACGGTTGATCCAAAAGATGTTATGGGTGACGGAAAAGGGGAGTCAGTCGGGGGCGCAATTACAACCTTTGCAGGTCATAAAGGCTTTGGCTTGTCAGTGCTCGTGCAGTTATTGGGCAGTGCTTTTTCACTGGCGGGCTTCCCAGGTGGTCACGGCGAGGACGGTGCAGGTACATTCGTTATGGCAATAGACCCAGGACTTCTCGCGGGTACCGATGAATATATGAAACGCAGTCGTGAGCTGGTTGATAGTCTCAAATCCGCTAAGCCCATACCGGGTAAAAAAGTGTTATTGCCCGGTGAGCACGGGGACGCCTTAGCTAAAGAAGTTGAAACTACAGGAGAGATTGATATACCTGATGGAGTCTGGGAAAAGCTAGTGGAGTTCGTCGAGGCCAATTAGTAGCCGAGTGGTTCTAGCATTAAGGAATAGTCAGCTTAACTTTACGTGAAAATAGGTACATTTTTACTATTTTTCACGTAAAGTTAGTGCTATAATGTACTCATGATTAACCAGATCACCAAAAATCGCATAACTACTCTATCCGAACAATACAAGCAGTTATTAAAAGCGAAGCCAGAGGCTGTTCGCGAAATCGCTATTGCCGAGATACCGGAGATGGTCTATAACAGCAATGCTATAGAAAATTCCACCCTAACCCTAAAAGATACCGAAGATATCCTACTCAGAGATTCAATAAAAAAAGATCATGACATTCGTGAAATATACGAAGCTAAAAACTTAGCTAAGATTACCGAATCCCTACTCGATAATCTCAA
>DAINPB010000012.1:0-37563 GCA_036743655.1 Candidatus Saccharimonadota bacterium | reverse complement strand
TAGCTGTTAGCCCGTAGGGTTAATGTATCGGCAAAAGCATTAATACTTTCGCACTACAACGGGGGTGAACCAAGCAACTCCTTTTTTGACGCAGTTTAGTTTTAGTGTTAAAGTGATGCTGTAGAAGGTAAGGAAACCAGAACATGGCGATGGAAGCGCTCAGACAAGAACAGGACAGATTTGGCGTGGCTGGACAACGGCAAATTGCCAGAAGCGTTTTGGCCGGCGGTGACGAGGAGGTGGTGCAACTAGCTCTAGTCGGTGATACCCAGCCCGAGGAAGATGATGCGGAGACGCTGGAGCCAGCTAGGGCTGCAGCTGCAGCTTTGATCAGGTTCGATAGACCAGATGAGGCTGAGGCGGAGTCTGTGGGAGATTTGGACACACTGCAAATATTTCTTAATAGTGTGGGCAAAGTCCCGTTGCTGACCGGAGATGAAGAAAAAGCTTTGGCGAGGCGTATAGAGCGCGGCGATCTGGCGGCTAAGGATAGATTGGCTGTGGCGAATTTACGTCTGGTGATATCAAATGCCAAAAGGTATCAGGGTCTGGGGCTGCCGCTCAAGGATCTTATTCAAGAGGGCTGTGTTGGTTTGATACGTGCCACGGAGAAGTTTGATTATCGCAGGGGTTTTAAGTTCAGCACCTACGCCACCGCCTGGATCAGGCAAGCCATGCAGCGCGCCATCTACGATAAAGCACGCACCATACGTGTGCCCGTACACTCCGAAGAAAAGCTTAGAAAGATATATCGCTGCAAGTGGGCTTTGGCGCAAATTCTAGACAGAAAGCCAACTGACGAGGAAATAGCTGCAGAAATGGATATGCCAGTCGAAGAAGTGACTTGGTTGCAGCAAAAAGGCGAGCGGCTCAAGTCGCTCAATCAGACAGTGGGCGAGGACGAAGGCATAGAGTTGGGTGATCTTCTGGAGGGAGAGGATGACGTTGAACAAGAAGTTATCGATGACGCGGATCAGGATGAACTGAGTCAGGTTGTTGCGGCGGCTATGAAGCGCTGTCTTAATGAGAATGAAATAGAAGTACTGACGAGATTGTACGGAATTGGCGGCCGCGTACCCGAAGAGCCGGCGGTACTAGCTCGCGAGCGGGGGTGCACTAAGGGCTATATTAATCAAGTCAAAGTCGAAGCCGAGAAAAAACTGAAACGAGTGCTTGAACCGGTGAGGTAGCTGCGTTGCAGCACTTCAAGCTTGTCTAGTATGACTGATACGTAGCCGTTGCGCTCGTGTTCAGTGGATGGGCAGACGAAGCAGCTTGGATTTAACGAAGCTTATGGTTATGATTAGAGCATGTCAGTTGGTGTTAGTCCCGAATCGTCCACAGCCGATCCTATAGCAATATTGCAGGAGCGGCTTGGCGTTGATGCGGCGCAGGCGGCCGACCTAGCTAGTATTCAAGTCGTCTGCCCGGTGCCGGGTCAGCAGCGTGAAACATCCCTCGCCGACTTTATGACCAGTGAACACGGCGCCAGCAAGACGGCCCAAATCGTCGATATTGCCGCGGCCGCCCAAGAGAAAGGCGCTGCCCCCGAGGAAGCCATAGCCCAGGCGCTGGGCTTCGCAGCAGTCAGGAATGAGCATACGGGCAAGTTAGCCAGAGTCGCTTCTCCAGAATCTAAAAAAAAATAACCCCAGCCCAGCATCCTCGCCAGACGCATCTTCCACAGTTCGCGAGCGAGTAACAACTACGCATCTAAGAACCGCGAAAAAAGCCGATGTTCGAACGCTCAAACCGGCAATTGCCGAAGCGCCACGGCGGGTGCCCGTAGAGCAAATGGTGCAGAATTTTGTACGACAAACGCTCAGCGCAGGCGGTACCAGACACCCGAACCTTGCGGAGAACAAAATAGCTCCCCGAAAAGTTACCGAACCTTTGCCAGCCGAGCCTAGAATGGTTGAGCGCATAGTGGATGAGGTGAAATCTCCGGCTCTGGCTTCCAGGACCCTCGCTAGCCGCGCATCTAAAAATCTTCATCACGAGTCCACAACTATAACCGGCGAGGAATTAATAATTGACCGGCCAATTCAAGATTCAACGCCTCGCGTATTGCATGAAACACGGGCTGACTCAAGCACCGAGCGTATTGCTTCGGCATTCGCCATGTCCGGTGCAACAGAGTCGGCGGTCGATGAGAGTGTAATGTTTACTCAGACACCTGCTCAGGAGAAAGTATTGGCAGCCGACACGCACGAAGCAGGCGCTGATTTGATCGAAGCGCAGCCGCCCTACCGTGCAGAAACCGTTTTCGACGATGCTGTCGGCGAGACTTATAACTATCTGAGACAGCTTGCGTACGGCGAGGGGCAAGAACTTCCTGCCGGTCAATCGGCACACGAAACATCTGCCGAACAGGCCCCCCTCTTGCTCAAGCCAACGGCTGAATCAAGTACCAAAAACACCTTCGCAGAATACGTAACCGCCCAAACGCCACCAGATGCCAGCCCAAACATAGAAGCAATCCTAGAACACGCCGCCGACCAGCCACTACAAGAAACCCTGCTGCAACTCGGTCATCACCTAGCCGAATTTCCAGATGACACTACAACTACCGAACTCAGGACGGCACTCAAGGCATTCAGCGAGGCGGTATCTTCTACCGACACTGGCCCGGCTACGCTCGAGCAGCGCCTGGTCATTACACCCGAGCTGACAGACAAGTTACTCGCGCTCCTTCGGGCAGTCGGCTATCGTAATCCGCTGGAGGCGTTGACTGAGTTTACTGCGCAGCACAGCCTGGATTTTCTCCTCGATGCAGCCGAATATTTATACCAGTTGCTTGATGACAAAAACCGCCAGGAATTTACCGCAACCACGGTAATGAGCAGCGCTGCACTGAACGTCGACGAACCTTTAACAACGCGGCTCGGCAAGGCTATCGTCCAGTACTTTTTCGTCCACAGAACGGCCGCAGAGTTATCTGGCTGAACCCAGACGCTTACCGGCTCAGCGCGTAGGCATTCTTAGTATTCTGTTATAGCACTGTTTTTCGTTTGACAAACATGACCCCCAAGCCTATATTTAAATTCAAGTACGCAAAAATTAAAAATAGGTAATAAAAATATGTCAGAAGAAGATAACTCAGAGCAAGGTCGTAGGTTCGAAAGCGCGATGCTGCAAGCGCTTGGGCCGCATTTTAACGAGGCTGTGACTGAGCACATTGAAAGACATGAGAGCGGTCACGAAGAAGGGGAAAGAAAGTTGCGCCTTGTAGAACTTGCCGACAGGCTTAAACCCTTAGAGAGAGATGAGTCAGGGGTGGAGCCAGAACGAAGAAGATCGCGTACGGGTCTGGTTGCAGTTGAAACACTCGATAGTGGCACCCAGGTATATGCATATTTAAATGCTACTAGCATTGTTCCCGGTCAACCGGGAAATCTAAATAAAACTGTCAAAGAGCTGACGGCTAAAGACGGCAAGCTCGGCGCACAGTATCTTGAAGACGGCCCTGCTACTGGACACTTGCGTGAGGTGCTTGAAATCCCCACGGGCTCGTTCAGCATCGTACCCGACAGTCGCTTAAGAGAAATGACACGAGCAGGCTTAGCCGTTGTAGCTAGTCTTAAAACAGCGTATGGAGAAGGTGAGAAAGATAGAGAGTATGGAGTTGGAACTAACAACGACGTTCTAGTCGGTATTATTATTGACCCTGAATCAATAGTCGTACCAGAACCTTCTGAAGGTTCCGACGAGCCCCTCTATAGACTAATTGGCCGGGGTAGCTTGGGTGGCCCTGACGATATTCGTTTTGATGCCATCATGGCGATGGCAGACCATGTGCTAGCAGCAGATGGCCATACACGGCTCTCAGAATAAATACCTGCCCGGAACGGCCCGTTTTTGCTATAATCTCTAGTAATGTACAAAGCCCGCACGATCGATTCTCGCACAAGTTCTCACAGGGCGAATGCTACCATCCAGCAGAGGTATTTCATAGGACTGGTAATCGGTCTTGTCTTGCTTCTGCCAACCATAGTAATCGCTCATACGCATGAGCTGACGGGTCTGCAAGCTCGCATTTTCTACGATATCAACAACCTGGATCTTTCCAGCGGCTTTACGACAGTGGCGCGCTGGGTGACCGAGGCGTTCGGGGCTGGGTATGCGATCGCAGCTTGTGTTATCGTGCCGCTTTTCTTCAAACGCTACCGCTTGGCCTGGCGCTTTTTCTTCGCTGCCGGCGGCACAACGGTATTCTTCTACATCATCAAGAAACTCATCAACGAACCGCGCCCCATCACCATGCTGCATGGCCATGTGCACCAACGGGTTATCGAATCCGGGCCAGGTTTTCCTTCGGGCCACGAAGCGGCGGCGACGGTTTTGGCGCTCACTTTGTGGGTCATTCTGCCGCGTAAGTGGCGTTGGCTTTCAGCGGTTTGGATATTGATTGTGGCTGTTTCGCGGCTTTACTTGGGCGTGCACACGCCGGCTGACGTTGTCGGTGGCTTCGCGGTCGGACTGATTGCGGCCTGCGTAATCGGCTTGCTGCCTGCACGAATCGCGCGGCCGTTACATCTGGACGCTGAGAAGCCGCTCATTGAGCGCGGCTGGTAAGTTTACAAAACATACAGCTAGCTCAGGACATCATGAATGTGATCGGCGGTACGGCTGAGATTGCGGTTTGGTTTCGGCTGCTTCGTAGCGACGCTGCTTTGCGGTAAGGTAAGCCCTAAAACTACTCGGCGCCGTCTTACCCAAACGTGCTGCCTCAATATCTTCTAGTAAGACTTCTGCCGTGAGAGGCAGTTTTAGCTCCCAACCCTCGACTTCGTAGAGATCTTCCTCCCAGTGGGGCATAAACTCCACGCTGACACCACCCGCAAATTCATACTCGTAAGGCATATGTTTGGAATAATTATTCTCTATTTTGACCAGCGGCAGGCCTCCATGGGCCAGCAGTAATTTGACCAGGTTGATGTGGTTTTCCCGCCACGCTCGGTAATAGAGATTTCCATCAAGCTTCCAGATAATGTCTTCGAAGGTGAATGCCTTGGCAGCCTCAGTCGGCAGGTCTTCCTCGGCTGTTTTGACTGCGGACGCTGCATCCGGCGCCCCCTGAACGCCGGTAACTATCCGAGCCAGGTCTGCTTGGGTAATTGCAGCATTGGTCAAATCCGGACTCCGCCTATCGGTAATCAGAAAACGCGGATTAATCATGTAGCGTGTCGCACGGCGAGGGCCGCTCTTAATAATAATGTCGGCACTACTTGCAGCGTTGCACGTAACAATAAGCTGCGCCATGGTTTTGGAAAAGTGTTGACGAACCGAAGTTGGCTTTTCAAGATGCGAGCAAAAACCAAGTGCCCGCAACTCGCGCGCCGTGCTCGGCCTATCGCGTAGCAAGAGCAGTGCATTGAAGGCAAAGAGCTGGTGAGGTTTAAGTGTCAATGGTTGCTCGCCGACGGTGATTACGTTGTTGCCCGTGATTTCAGCATGAATTGCATCGGCCTTACTGACGGGTGGGACTTCGGGCAGGAGTGCGGGATCGACGAAGCGATTATGGAGCAGTTTGCTCAGTTTGGTTTCGACGGCATCGGCCAATTCCGTATCTGTTTCTGTGGTTGGGCTAAGACGTTCCGTCGGACTGGCAATCGACGCATCGGATAGTTGTCCGTTCTGGTGGGCGGGCGATAGATAGGCTGCCGCGATTGTGTCCAAAGCTTCTTTGACCTTTGGTTTGCGCCGCGTCGCTACAATCTGTTGAAAGTACTCCTGTACCGCACACTGACCGATGTTATACAAACGCTGTTCGCTGTGCCCATTCTCCAGATAATTCGTGGCTATCAGTGCCACATAGCCTTCCAGCAATAGACCTGCTGCGGCCTGTAAGTCCTTATTTTCTGGTAGGGAAGCCGCGGTGACCAGCCCGGCTAGTTTGGCCTCTACAAAAGTATCACTGCCTTGGGTGCGTATCAGCCATCTTCGGTAGGCGATGTCTAGGAAGCCCCTGTCTTCGGTTTCGACTTGGACTCCCAAATCCGGTAGACCTGTTTGTATCTGCGCCTCGACTGTACTCATATCCCATAACTCTAAACGTTTGGCTACCCATCTGTCAAAGCGGGATATTCGCCAAGGCTAAAACCTGAGGCTGGTCTCTTCAAAAACAACGCCAGCGCTGCTTCAGCGAGTCTGCGATTACCCCTAGCAGCAAGTAAGCAGCAGGGTTTTCTTGAGGTATGCTTGGCATGAGGGGATAACTCCCTTACGAATAGTATTGACAAACTTTATTGGCAGGTATATACCTAGGATTGTTAACGATTTAATAACATGTCTCGAATACAGATACAGACCAGCGTCAGACATTCCGAAACTCCCGAGTGCCACGGTGCTGCTTCTTTTCACCCGCCCCTCACCGAAGCCCAGAGGGATCTGCTCCAAAATCCTGCCATGCCTCCAACATCACATCGCAGTGATTGGGGCAAAGAGACTATCGTAGCCTTTCCACTGACTTGCCGCGAAGATATTGATCGAGTTGGAGCAAGTATTGCACGCGCCCTACACCAGGGAGGTCACAGCGTGACGCTCAACGGCGATCACTATCCGCCAAGTGATAGAACGCTTCGTCGGCACACGCTAGCAGGACGACTGGCGGCTCAAGGCCTCCGAGCCAGAACGCTGCGAAACAGATTGCACAGAGCCGACTGAAGACCCGGCCACTACCGGATATAGTGGACAAAACAGCGTTTACATGGTATCTTTCCTTTAATGGATCATTTAGAGCGATTCCGAGGTAATTACGAAACTAGCATGCAGCAGCTTGAAGCCCGCTACAGTGCGCTACTTACGGCTGCCCAGCAGTATATACCGGAGAATTACGCGGAGCTTATAACGGCTAGCGGTGAGGGTGAGATAGAGCACGAACTGAGCTGGGTAACCGTACCTGATCCGGTCAAACCAGGTGCCACCCGAACACTCGAAGTACAATTATCATTGGGACTTTGGCTGGGTGATGAAGAAAGCCAAGCACCTCCGGGTCTAACAAATCTTATGCTTGTTGGAAAACTGCCCGATGGTCAGGAGCGTGTCATCGGAAGGCTCCAAACTCTCGGAGGCTCACACAAGCCGTGGCTCATGCTCAACACCGGCCCTAGTCAAAACGGCGCCCAGGAAGTCGACTGGGATACCGCCGACACCGAAATCTTCCTCAAGCTTGCCGAATCAGCCTTGCGAGCCGTGCGGCAAACCGGCTAGAAATGTCTAGTATGAGCGAGGCAACGAAACTCCACATCGTACCGAGCACTTGGCTAGCACCTGACGATACTACCGTCGAGCCATACGAGCGTGTCGTCGGTATGGAAACCGCTGACGGCGAGGCGTTCTGGGTCTCGCCGTTTTATTGGAAAGATCCAAAGGGCCGGTACAGGGAAGCCGACATTGAGCAAAGGGTTGTACACTTAGGCGCAAAGCTTGAGACGAGGCTGGCGACTTTTATAGATAGATTCATGAGCTTTTGCGATCTAGAAGCCTACAACTGTCTGTTATTCGCCGATTGGATGAGCGGCAACGATCAGCCCAAGCCGTTCACCGAGTACAAAGAACAAGCTGCGGCAGCAGTAACAGAGGGAATTGCCCTAGATGGAGGTCTTGAAAGGGGCGAGATTGGCTACTTCGGCGGCATCAAAGACGGCATTGCAGTACAGCCGTATCACGCTGTTATGGGCTTCGGGTCGCAGAGCGAAGAATGCCTGCAAGTCCTCTCAATGGGCGGTCATCTAGGCATTGATTCACTGGACAACGTGCGTCGTCTTTACATCGAAGAGTATGCAACAGCCTGCGACCATTTCGGCATGTATGCACTGCGAGCCGCCGGAGTGTCGCCAATCGAAGCCGTAGGCGGAATCTCCGCGAAGCGCTGAGTTTCAGGCGAGCAATAAGTCGTCGGTCACTGGCTGAAACCAGATTAAACGATAGGTAGCTTTCGGGATTTTGCCTGCTGGTTTGCGCAATGCTTTGCTCGCCAATGAGGGTACAGAGATATCAATACGAAAGGGCATGGCAATGTGTTCACCGGCATGTGCAATGCCTATATCGTCCAATACTTCCAGCTCTTGTTCGGTCGGTCTCACTAAGCCAGCTGTCCAGACGGACTTGCCTTGCTCAGTATTTTCGGGGCTGCTAGTGTATAAAATTACTGAGTCAGTGGTTCTGTTTTGCACTGGTTTAGCTGGGTCCTCAAGCAAATCGATTGCAACTTCCGGCGTAATCCGTTGCGTAGCAATTGCTATTTCCTTTTGAAACAGCGATTCCCAACCTTCGCCAGTTGTAGTTGCAGAATTCATGAACTATATTATATCACAGTAAATCTATATTAGCAAATATTTACAGAGCTACTGCACGGCAAGTCTACTGAAGGCGTGTTACATTGCGGCTGGGAGGCGTCGAGTATATACTAAGTTACAGTATGGCTTATGCAGATATGTTCCCTGAAGTTAGAATACCTTCAAAGATTAGCATTGAGAGTGATAGCGGACAGGTATTTGAGCTAGCTCAGGATGCCATAGAAGCTCTGACACAGATTGCATTGCGCAACAGGATCTCTTATCCGGCAGCGATAAGCCAGGTGATTGCTAATGAAATTTTTCTTACACAAGAAGAAGCCAAGGGGGCGAAGTTTTTGATCGAACGTCAGGGCGAGATACGATACCTCGAGCGTCGCCCGCAGGTTGCTTGCTAAGTTTGCTCAATCTTTTCCCGAAACGAGTGAGATAAAATTTCTTAATTACTTCTTAGATTTGGTATAACGGCTGGTATAATACGATATGATTTGAAGGTCTGCCACCTTAGCTCAGTTGGCTAGAGCGCCGCTTTCGTAAAGCGGAGGTCTGGGGTTCGAATCCCCAAGGTGGCTCCAGATTGCGGTGGACGCTTCGCTCGTGTCTACCGTCTTATAAGGTTTCACTTAAGACGCTTTGCTCGAGTCTACAAAAAGTGCCACAGGCACTTTTTGGGTTCGAACCCGATAGGTGGCTCCAAGCAAACAAGGTGAAACTACGCTCTTTTTCATCGGTTGCTGTTCTTTTACCGAATAGAAGTTAGAAAGTCGAATTTCTAGCATTTTAATCAGGCGGGTATCGTATAGTGGCTATTATGCAGCCTTCCCAAGGCTGAGAGCTGAGTTCGATTCTCAGTATCCGCACCATTCGAATGAATTATGCTGTAACCGCTGTTTGTAGTGGTTCCGGTTTAAACGTTTAGTTCGATTCTCTTTTGTCCAGCCAATTATTGACATATCCAGGATTAGTTCAATAGATTAAGTGCAGTGGTATTATTGAGTTATGGGTAAAGCAAGAGCAAAGAACTCAATACGTTCAGAGCTTAAAAAAGAAGTCGATTCTTGGATTGCAGAAGATTATCCAATGCTAGGCGCTATAAAACACCCTTACAGGTCGACCTTTTTAGTCCTTACTGGAATTGCTGTTGCTGCGTTTGTTGCAGCACTGAGTGAAAATTCAATTGGTGGAGCAATAGTCGTAATAATTCTTTTTGTACCGTTGGTATACTTTCACATAAATAAGCGATAAGTCTTAATAATCAACAAACGTTTAACGTGGAGCATAATGGCCAGCCTAACTATGTAGGTTAAGATGGAGGTATAGTTGAGATTTACAGGGTAGATGGGCTAAAATTAGCTAACAGTATCGCTCTAACCTGTTAAATGATGTTGCACCACCCCAGACTTTGATAAACTATAGGTATGGACTGCCCCAAATGCCACCAAACAATGAAGAAGCGAAGCTGGCGAACCACTCACAATCCCGAGACGGGCAAGGACGACTACGACGAAACCATTTACCACTGCGAAACCGACGACATCTGGCTGACAATCGACATCCCGGTAGAGACCAACGATAAATCCGCAGCCTAGCCCGAGCTTCACGCCCACATCAGATAGCCACCGATGAAACGAAACTATATTTTTATCGCCGAAGTTAAGACCATATCGCCATTCGGCTGGCAGTCGACGCTGAGCTGGGAACAGCTTTTTGAGCTGGCCAACCAGCACGGCGACATGATTTCAATCCACACCGATCCGCGCTGGGGCGGTTCATTCGAGCTACTTGCCAAAGCGCGGCAGCTAACCGACAAACCTATCCTGGCCAAAGGCATCCACGAAACCGACGATCACATCCGCCAGGCTCTAGATGCTGGCGCCAATCAGGTGCTCGTGGTTGGCCGCCAGCCTGTTGAATTTTTGGATCACTGTATTCTCGAGCCGCTGACCCTGCAGGAGCTATCTGAATATCCCCAAGGCGTCAAAGCCCTCTGGAATTCCCGCGATCTCGCCACCGGCAACCTCAAACAGGAAACCTTCGCCCAAGCCCGATCACTCTGGAACGGCTGGCTCTGCCAAGCAAGTAACATCTCTGATCAGTCCGATGTGCAGGCCGGAACCGACGCCATCCTAGTCGGCACCCATTTACCAGAGTTCGTGCGCGCAATCTGAACCACAAGCCGCAATACCAACACGAAGCCTCGCACTGCAAATCGGTGCCCAAGCCAATCCTTGACTAACCGCCACACCATGATGTAGCGTAGAGGTATGAATGAACACCCAGACCTACTAGTCGACATGCTAGCCCACAGGAACCACGAAGAACAGGCCGAGCGCCGAAACGCCGTTATGTGCTTTGCCCTAGGCGGCCTAGCCACGCTTTTGGCCGTATCAGGAGCGGCCATAACTGCTACCGGGGAACCAGGCCTAGGCTTATCAACCACCGCCGTAGGTGGATTTTGCGCCGTTTCTTACTTTCGTGAAGGGGCTGACTCTCGCCGGCAATCGCGATACGCACACCACCGTGCAAATCTGATTCAGGGCACCATCAAGAAGTTACTAAACCCTTCCCAAGAGTCGCCCGCCTAGCCGCCTTACGCATACGTAGCCGAGGCTAAACAAATCCGGCTCGAAGCAACACACGCATACGACCAACCCAATCCCGCGATATTCGACGCCCAAAAATGATACAATGTCTGATAACACCATGGCCACGCCCAAGAAGTATTTTCACGATCACCTAGTGCTCCTGCTGCTCAGCATCAATGTCTTTTTGGCGGTGGCTGGCAGCATTTTTATCCTGCTCCGTCTCAGCACCAGCCACGGCACCAGCTACATTGTGCAGTACCGCGCTAATCTCGGGATTAACGATTTCAAGACGGGGAGTGTGGTCGATCTGCTGAGCTTCATAGCTTTCGCCGCGCTGGTATTGGCGGTGCACACCACACTGAGCCTCCGGGCGTATCACATCCATCGGCAGCTGGCCATTGCCATTCTGAGCCTGGGCGTGCTGCTGCTGGCGCTGACCATTATTATTAGTAACGCGTTGCTAGTACTGCGCTGATATAGTTAATTTTTATTTAAGATTTAATGGCTCAAGATTCAATGTTCATATGCGCAGCTTACGAATGCCCGGAATTTAAAAATCATAAAAGCAACCTCGCCACATACGCTACACTAAATACACATGACTGACATAGAAATCCCCTTCGAAAAAGATCGCCACGGTCACTACCGTTTCTTCGAAATCCTACCCGGCGCACTCAGCTGGACACTACTATTACTGCCCATCATCCTCAGTTTATTTAGCGTCCGCGCAGCCGTCTTCTTCGTCCTCTTCTATCTGTTAATCTTCTTCGTCCAGTCGCTGGCATACGCCACGCGTGCTCTCGCCGGCCACAATGTCATGAAGCAGCACATGAAACTCGACTGGAACGCTCTGGCCGCTGACATTGACGCTGGCGAAGCGCTGCCCACCACCACCGTCAGGCCGCGCTGGCACTTCAACAACCTCCAGCGTCTAGACACGCGAACCATTCCCGTCAAACCCCAAGAACTCTGGCACGCCGTCATCATCGCCACCGTCAACGAGAGCAGAGAAGTGCTGGAACCCACCATCCAGGCCGTAGCTGACGCCGATTACGACAACAAAAAAGTAATCCTGGTGATCGCCTACGAAGCCCGCGCCGGCCGCCAATCAGAACAGCGCGTCCAAGAATTGCTCAAACTCTACGGCGACAAATTCCATCACGCCATGGCCGTCAAACACCCCGCCAACATCCCCGGCGAAGTAATCGGCAAAGGCGGCAATGTCACCCACGCCGGCCGCGCCCTGCAACGCTACCTCAAGCGAGAGAAACTCGACCCCACCCGCGTCATCGTCACCACCCTCGACGCCGACAACCGCCCCGACACCCGCTACTTCGCCGCCCTGAGCTACCTGTACTGCGTCGTACCCAACCCCCTCCGCGCCTCCTACCAGCCGCTACCGATGTTTACTAATAACATTTGGGACGCCCCAACCCTGATGCGCGTCATCGCCACCGGCAACAATCTGTTCTACATCGTCGGCACCCAGCGCCTGCACACCATTCGTAACTTCTCGGCCCACGCCCAGCCGATGAGCGCGCTGATTGATATGAACTTCTGGAGTACGAGAACCATCGTCGAAGACGGCCACCATTTCTGGCGTTCGTACTTCCGCTACGACGGCGACTACCGCGTCTACCCCTTGAGTATCCCGATTTATCAAGACGCTGTCCTAGCCGATGGCTACCTCAAAACCTTCAAAGCCCAATTCTACCAACTCCGCCGCTGGACATACGGCGCCTCCGACATCGCCTACATCGCCGACAAAGGCTTCTGGCACAAGAACCAAGCCCCGAAGGCCGACATCATAGCCAAACTATGGCGCAGCCTCGTCGGCCACGTCACCTGGGCCACCGGTACCATACTGGCGCTCGGCGCCGCCTTCATCCCACCACTCCTGCACCCCCAGAGTCTAGCCGCCAACGAACTCCCCCTGATAGTCAGCCGTATCCAGCGCATCGGCATCATTGGTCTGTTGGCGCTGGTTTACGTCTGCCTCGTCACCTTGCCGCCACGCCCAGCTCGCTACAAACGCCACCGCTCTCTGCTAATGCTGCTACAGTGGGGCCTGACTCCGGTGAGTAGCATCGGCTTCGGCTCGCTAGCTGCCTTCAATTCACAAACCCGCCTGATGTTCAAATGGTACCTCAGCCGCTTCGACGTTACCGAACACGCGGTCATCACCACCACCGGCCAAACCCGCAGCTCCGACCCCGACCCCGGCAAGAAACGAAAGCAAAAGAAAGCCTCTTAGCAGAGCACGTTCTAAGCTACTGGACGCTGAAGCAAGTTTGAAATAACGCGAGCTTAGCCGTTAAGTAATAAAGCTGCGTCAGGATGTTCAGCCTTAGGACCGACAAATCGCGGCCGATCCAGTAACTGTTCGCCCGTCCGAGCTTCGTAATCCAGCGCAGCTTCATGCGAGCCAGCCGTAACCCCAACTTCTTCAAGCGGTGGCACCAGCCCTCCCAGATACCAAAGGATTCCGCCAGATAAACCTGATAAGCAGTTCCTGCGCAGTATGCTGGGCGGCAACGGGGAACTACGACTGTCGATTACCTCTGTAGCTAGTCGTTCACCTGATAACATGTCCTCAGTATACACCCCGGAACAAGCTAACGGGAGACTCATAATTAACGGTGGTGGAACGCCTGATAATGCGTGCTAGCCGCCTTGTCGAAACGGTTAAGCGCCACCTGAACAATCTGTTTGATGGCCTGAGCGCCGACCACACCATCCTTTGCCTGCGTTGCAACCTTCGCGATAACCGTATCTGCAAGCCCTCCAGCGTCGCTCAGAGCGCTCGAACGGTGTTGACAGCTCCGATACAAGCTTAAGAACAGTTTATCGCGAGAGAAGGGCTCTAAGGCGCCCGAGCCCTCCTTTACCCGCCAAACAGCACCATACTCAACCGTTTCCTCGGTGCTGAAGATAGCCCGACACGCACGACACTGTCGCCGCCGCCAAACCTGATTCAACCGTTTCTGTAAACGGGAGTTACTGACGCTCGTTTTTCCGCCACAATGTACACAAACCATGTCAACATATTGACATACAGCAATTAAAAACACCAGTGGATAAGTCTACCAAAAACCGGGGATAAGCCCGTAATTTACCAAGCCACCTCTGAATACGTCACGTCGAACACTGAGCTAACCACAGAGGTTTCGCCTAATGACTTTTTGCGGCATGTCGTTCCGAGCGAGAGTGAGGGATCTCGTAAGCCTGTAGTGTGGGCTACAGGATCTCTCAACAGGTTCGAGATGATAGTACGTGATTGATAAGAACAGAGGTGGAAAAGAAAAGCCCGAGAAGCTGTAAGCTATCTCGGGTTATGCTGCGACTGTGCCGGGGCCAAACTACTTCGTGGCAGGGGCTGGGCGGAGTCTGCGGATACGGTTGTTCTGAGGTTTCGAAGAAATAAGTTCTTCGTAGAACAACTGAAATGCGTCCAAAGGGCTCTTGTTACGAATACCAACACGTCCTTGTTTAACCGATCTATCCTAGCAAAGAAATATATACCAGTCAATACTTTACCTATAAATGCTAGTGCTTATCCCAGAGGTCAAAACAGCCCAAAACGGCTTATTCGATGCATGCCAAAACGGCATTCCGCACCTCGCCCGTATACGCATTGCCGCCGAGGTCGCGGGTTCGTAAGCCGTTCGCTAGTGCTTGGTCAACGGCTTTTTCAATGGCAACAGCTTCTTCCTCCATTTTGAAGCCGTGGCGCAGCATAAGCGCTCCAGACAGAAACATTGCTAAAGGATTTGCTTTCAGCGTGCCAGCAATATCAGGTGCCGAACCGTGAGCCGGCTCGAATATGCCCGGCCCGTCTTGCGCTAACGAAGCACTCGGCAGCAAACCAATTGAGCCGATAATGGCCGCCGCTTCGTCACTCAAGAAGTCGCCAAACATATTCTCCGTCAAGATCACGTCAAAATCCGATGGTCGCGATACCAACTGCATAGCCATGTCATCAACTAACTTGTGCTCCAAAGGTACGTCGTACGCTTCACCAACCTCCGTTACGACTTCGCGCCACAGACGTGAGGTCTCCAGCACGTTGGCCTTATCGACACTGGTGACTTTCCGCCGGGCTGTCTGGAAGGCAACATGAGCAATCCGCTCAACCTCGTCACGACTATAGGTACAAACATCGGTGGCTTGATCTGCCTCACGACTATGCTCACCGAAGTAAATACCACCCGTCAGCTCTCTCACAATCGTCAGATTAGTTCCTGCCAAGCGCTCAGGACGCAGCGGACTGACATCTTCCAAGCTCTCTCGGGCGCGAGCCGGGCGTATGTTCGCAAACACGCCTAGTTCGGAGCGTAATCTGAGGAGACCTTGCTCAGGACGCGGTTTGGTCGTATCTCCGAAAGCATCCCATTTGGGCCCGCCCACAGCGCCGAGCAGCACAGCCCCGGCTTGCTTGCAGGCGGCCAGCGTCTCATCGGTAAGCGCAGTGTTATAGCTATCGATCAAGGCACCACCGAATAAATACTTCTCAAACTCGAGCTCATTGGTAACAGCATCTAACAGTTCAAGAGTCGGCCCCATAATCTCAGGCCCGATCCCGTCACCCGACAGCACAACTACTTTTGAGGCCATAACCCTTCCTTTTACTCATAAAATATCAAGATAAACAGAGGTGTTTAATGCGAAGTTTAGGCTAAATGTTCTAGCTCAAGTGGTGGTTTGAATACCGTCCTATCAAGTATGCGTGAGGGGGCTCGAACCCAAAAAGTGCCGGTGGCACTTTTTGTAGCTGCGAACGAAGTGTCCTACACATACATGTAGTGGCTTTGTGCGCCAGCCACAAGTTATTAAAGTGCCGGTGGCACTTTTTGTAGCTGCGAACGAAGTGTCCTACACATACATGTAGTGGCTTTGTGCGCCAGCCACAAGTTATTAAAGTGCCGGTGGCACTTTTTGTAGACACGAACGTAGTGTCATAAGTGAAACCTCGTAAGACCCGAGCGAAGCGTCTCTCATAAAACCTTGGTGGGCGATAGAGGATTCGAACCTCTGACCTCCGCAACGTCAATGCGGCGCTCTAGCCAACTGAGCTAATCGCCCCAAAAAGCCAAGGTCTTGGCTTTTTGTAGCAGCGAACGAAGTGTCTCTCGTATAAAACAGGAATAACTCTGTGCGCCAGCCACGAATTGTTAAACCAAGTCTCAGGCTTTTGTAGACCCGAGCGAAGCGTCTTTAGTGAAACCAAGAGCCGCTTCGCTTGCTACATACAACAAAAAGACAGGGGTAATCATAGCAATACCAGAGGCGAAAAGCAAGTTCTACACCTAGTCCAATTGCATATCGAACTCAGGGCGACAGAGGTGAGAAACGAAGGGAGCGGGGTTTAACGTCAGGAGTGGCGTTAAGGACGGAATAGTTTTCCCCAGAGGGGAGTGTTAGAAATACAGCATAAATAGGCTAGCCTTATAATACTAACCTTGCTATAGTACTTCATCACAGGTGCAGTTTTGCCGAGATTGTTTTTACCTCGCCAAAACGAGCGGTGATAGGGTTGAATGACATGCGAGATCATTCAACCCTTTTTTGTTATATTAGGGGCATGCAAAAAACTTCTGAGTTCTCGTTTACTCTGAAGCCTTCAACGATCCCTGAGGCTGGCATAGGTGTTTTTGTCGTGCACCCTGTAGCTGCTGGTGTCAGGTTGAAGGTTCTTCCTGACGGCTTCCAGTCACGTCGACTGCGACGAAAAGATATTCCTGATGCCTTCATGCGGCACTGCATTGCCAAGGAGGGCGGCTGGTACCTCTGTCCGCCGATGTTTAACCGTATGGAGATAGGTTGGTACATGAACCACTCAACAGAGCCTAATACCGAAGTGCGTGACGATGGCTACTATGCTCTGAGGGATTTGCAGGAAGGCGAGGAAATACTAATTGACTACAATCAGCTTGGCGAACCTGAGGCCCAAAAAGAAGCTTACTATAAGCGGCTCTAAGATATCTGTTTCTCGAACCAAAGGGCTCAGTGATATACTAGAGGTGAGCAACGATGTGGACTCACCAACCACGGAGCTCCGTTGGTGTGGCGACAATGTGCGTGAACGTCAGTCGCAAGAGTGAAAGTCGAGGTGGAACCTCCCGTGATAGCCCTGCGGGACCAAGACGCTTGATCGAGTACTGCTATTTGAGAGTATTCAGTCGAGTGTCTTTTTATTTGTAAGAACCTGTGCGGCGGCTAGTTACTTTGAATTTACTTCGAGGGCTACGGCGTGAGCGAGCAGGTGCGGAATCTGAACTAGCTGAGTATGGCGGTGATATGCGCCAGGGGTGGCCTGAAGACAGATTTCAACTAATCCAGAGGAGTTACCATGTCAGACCAAAATGATCAGTTACATGCGATGCGGCACAGCCTGGCGCATATTATGGCAACGGCGGTGCAGCGGCTGTGGCCAGGGGCGAAGTTCGGCGTGGGGCCGGTGGTGCGCGACGGCTTCTACTATGATGTGGATTTGGGCGAAACGAAGATCTCGGAGGAGGATTTCGGTAAGATTGAGGCTGAGATGCGCAAGGTGGTGGCTGATGATGTGCCGTTTGAGCGGTTCGAGCAGCCGATTGACGAGGCTATTACTTGGGCGCAACAGAGTGGGCAGCTGTACAAGGAAGAGTTATTGAATGATCTGAAGCGGGCGGGAACGACGCTGGCCAAGGATTTGGACGCGGCGGAGCTGGGAACGATTACCGAAGGTGCTGCGCAGGTGTCTAACGTTTCTTTTTATAAGAATGGCGACTTTACTGATCTGTGCCGGGGGCCGCATGTGGAATCGACGGGTAAGGTTGGCGCCTTCAAGCTGATGCGAGTGGCGGGCGCGTACTGGCGCGGTAGCGAGCAGAATCCGCAGATGCAGCGGCTGTATGGGGTGGCTTTTGCGACGCCTAAGGAGTTGCGGCAGCATTTGGAGATGCTGGAGGAGGCCAAGAAGCGGGATCATCGGAAGTTGGGGCAGGAGCTGGATTTGTTCGTGTTCTCGGATTTGGTGGGTTCGGGGTTGCCGCTGTTCACGCCGCGGGGGACGGTGTTGCGGGAGGAGTTAGTGGCGTTCTCTAATAGTTTGCGGGAGCGGTATGGGTTCCAGAAGGTTTGGATTCCGCACATGACGAAGCGTGACCTCTATGAAGCCTCTGGCCACTGGGCGAAGTTCGGCGAGGAGCTGTTCCTGGTCAAAAGTCAGGAAACCAGCGACGAACTGGTGCTGAAACCGATGAATTGTCCGCACCATACGCGGATTTATGCGTCGCAACCGCGTAGCTATCGTGATTTACCGGTTCGCTATCTGGAAACGACCACGGTGTACCGGGACGAGAAGACGGGCGAACTGGGTGGTTTGAACCGTGTACGCTCGATTACGCAAGATGATAGTCACGTGTTTTGCCGTCAGGATCAAATTGAGGCAGAGATCAACAATCTGTTAACGGCGGCGCATGAGCTCTATGCCACGGTGGGAATGCAATTGCGCGTGCGACTGAGCTATCGAGATGAAACGGATGGCTATCTGGGCGCGCAGGAGCTGTGGACGAGTGCGCAGGAACAGCTGAAGAATGCGGTGGTGGCGAACAAGCTGGAGTACTTCGAGGAGGAGGGTGAGGCGGCGTTCTATGGGCCGAAGATAGATTTCATGGCGACTGATGCGCTGGGTCGGGAGCACCAGGTAGCGACGGTGCAGTTGGACTTCGTGCAGCCGGAACGATTCAAACTGGAGTATGTGGCTGATGATGGCTCGAAGCAGCAGCCGGTGATGATTCACTGTGCGCTGCTGGGCTCGATTGAGCGCTTCCTGGCCGTATATATTGAGCATACCGCGGGCAAATTCCCGGTGTGGTTGGCGCCGGAGCAGATTCGGGTGATTACGGTGAATCAGGAGGAGCCGACGGTCGGTTGTGCGGCTGGGGTTGCGGCACAGGCCAAGGAACTGGGGCTGCGGCTGACGGTCGATAACTCCAATGAGTCAGTCGGCAAGAAGATTCGGGCGGCCGAACTGGCCAAAGTCCCCTACACTGTCGTGATCGGCGAGAAGGAAATCGCCAGCAGGGAAGTGGTGCCGCGCATTCGGAAGGATATGGCGGTGAGGGAAGGCGAGCGGGGCGTTGGCATTGGCGAATTCTTGAAAACGGTTAGCAACGAAGCAAAAGCTCGCGTGCAAAAAACTTCGCTCTAAGCTGCTAAGATATTTGGTATGAGCAGGGAAATGGTTGCTGTTGATATCGATGAGGTGCTGTTTCCGTTTGCAGTGGAGTTTGTGGCTTTTAATAACAGAGAGTATGGCGACAGTTTAGCGGTTGATGACTTCTTTTGCTATGAGCTGGAGCGCGTCTTAGGTCTCACGGTGGATGAGGCGGTTGAGCGGCTGTATAGTTTCTGCGGTGCCGATCATGACCATGTCAAACCATTGCAGGAGGCGCAGGCTTCGATTGCTACCTTGGCCAGTCGTTATGATATTGCAGGCATTACAGCTCGAGATGCCCGGTTTAGAGATAATACTGCTGATTGGTTGCGCAAGAATCAGATTGAAATAGCTGCCGGCGTGACCCACGTTGGCTACGCTCCGATTATGGAAAAGCCGAAGAAAAAAGTGGAGGTTTGCCAGGAGCTCGGTGCAATTGCCCTGATCGATGATTCGCTGGGTCATGTCACGGAGTGTGCCGAGCGGGGGCTCACAGGAGTGCTCTTCGGTGATTATCCTTGGAATCAGGCTGATGAATTGCCGCAAAATGTCGTGCGCTGTGCGGATTGGCCGGCGGTGTTGGAGTACTTCGATGGACGAGGTTGAAGCGGGGTTTCGGCAGCGAGTGGAGGCTTTGGTGGCGCAGATTCCGCGGGGCAGGGTGATGACCTATGGGCAATTGGCGGCACTGTGCGGGAATGCCCGGGCGGCGCGGATTGTGGGCGGCATTGCGCACTTCGGTGATCCTGATTTGCCCTGGCAGCGAGTGGTCAACAAACAGGGGGGACTGGCGAGTGGTTATCCGGGCGGGCGGAGCGGGCATAAGCAAGTGTTGGAAGGTGAAGGGTTCACTGTGAGCGATGATTATCGAGTTGCAGTAGACGAATTGTTATGGTGGCCGCCTGATCATCGGCCAGAGAAGCCTCAATTGAGATTTATCAACTGAGAAGACAGTGGATGCTCGTGGTTGCTATCACCTCTGGGGGCGTGTATAAACAATCATATAAAACGTACAAGGAGGCTGCATATGTCGAGCGTTGAACAGCTGGCTGCGGAGAGCAAGTCGGAGGATCAAGATTTAAGGGAGCGGTGTTTTGCTGCCATATCACGGGTCAGTATTCTGGCTCAGGCATCGGTAATGAGTGAGATTTTACCTGAGGCGCAACAGTTTATTAGCCCTGACGCCCGACAAAAGCTGAGCGACTGGAGGCATGAGCATAAAGACCTTATCGAAGCAGCAATTACTGAGCACGCAACCAGCTGGAACATTACGATTTACGAGCTGAAACAGACTAGTCCACCACTCGAGGCCATTGAGCGATTTGAAGCTTGTTACGACAAGGCGCTGGAGGGGATCGCTGCCTTAGGTGAGTAAATTACCTCCCTTAGTTGTAATCGTCGGGGAGACGGGCTCTGGGAAGTCGGCCCTGGCTTTGCGTTTGGCGCAGCAGTTTGGCGGTGAGATTATTTGTGCGGATTCGTGGACGGTACGGCGGGAGCTGGATATTGGTACGGCCAAGCCGACCCCTGAGGAGCGGGCGCTGGTGCCGCATCATCTGCTTGATGTGGTGGGGCCGGCCGAGGATTTCACGGCGGCGGTGTTTCAGGGATTGGCCAAGCAGGCGATTGATGAGATTACTTCGAGGGGTAAATTGCCGATTCTGGTGGGCGGGACTGGTTTGTATATTGATGGAGTTGTATATGATTTTGGTTTCCTGCCAGAAGGGGATCGGGCGGCTCGAGAGGAGTTAAATTGTCTTTCTATTGCAGAGCTGCTGGCTAGAATCAGGGCCTCGAAGATTGCGCTACACGATGTCGATATTCGCAACAAACGGCGGCTGATTCGCTTGATTGAGACCAATGGTGCGGTGCCGACCAAGCAACAGCTGCGTCCGAACACTTTGATACTTGGGCTGAAGCCTGCGCGTGAAGATTTGGAAACGCGCTTGGCTGAGCGCGTCGATGCCATGCTGGCAGCCGGCCTGGAAGACGAAGTGCGCGTGCTGAGCGAGCAGTATGGCTGGGGCTGTGAAGGGCTGAAGGGCGTGGGCTACGCGCAGTGGCAGAACTACTTTTTGGGCACACAAACACTGGCTGAAACCCGGCAAAAGATCATCAAAGCGACGCAAGACTTAGCCAAACGCCAACGCACCTGGTTCAAACGAAACAAAAGTATTCAGTGGTTTGACACCCCTGTAAATCAGACTGCAATTGTTGACTTGGTTACAACATTTCTGCATAACTGACATTTCAAAATGAACTATACTTTGCTACAATGAAAACATGATTGAGCAACTCTTTGGGTCAAAAACGCGGGTCAAGCTACTGCAGCTTTTCTACAGCAATCCGAACCGCTCATACTATGTCCGCGAGATTACGCGCAAGATTGATGAGCAGATCAACTCGGTGCGGCGGGAGCTCAGTAATTTGCTAAGTATCGGTATCATTACCTCCGACAACACGAACAATCGTCTGTATTATGAAGTGAACCAGAAGTACGAATACTATCCGCCGCTCAAGGAGATTTTCGGCGGTGGCACCAAGAAACGCAGTACCAAAAAAACCACTACTGACGATGTTGCAACCGTCGCCAACGAAGGCGATCTCAAGGCCGTTGGACACATTGACCTAGCGGTGTACACCGGTCAGTTTACTCGCGACGACAGTACTGGCGTGGATTTCCTGATTGTCGGTGAGGTGAACCCCAATGCCTTGCAGAAGTACGTTGACGAACTTGAGGCCAAGGAGAACAAGAGTATTCGCTATACTGTTATGAGTTTGTCGGACTTCCAGTATCGACAACAAATCCGCGACCGTTTCGCGACCGCCATCGCCCAGTCCAAGAAACAAGTCTTGGTTGACCTGCACAATCTATTATCTGAAGAAGAAAGTGAGGAAGAAGCTTAGTGGATCTCCAGTTTTATGGCGCGAACTGTCTCAGTGCGACCTACAAGTCTACTCGTTTAGTCATTGATGATAACCTGTTGGATCTGGGCGGCAAGAGTATCGTCAAACCAGATGATATAGCACTGTTCACCGGCCCACACAGCGGCACCAGCACTGCTCGATTAGTGCTCGATGGTCCGGGTGAATACGAGGTAGCCGATATCTCGATCATAGGTATTGCTGCTCAGGCGCATATTGATGAGGCCGGCCAGCAACGGGCGACGATGTTCAAACTAGTAGCGGGCGAGATGAGCATATTGTTCACCGGACACATTTATCCTGAGCTGAGCGAGACCCAGCTGGAAGCCATCGGCATGATTGATGTTCTGGTTGTGCCCGTGGGCGGTAACGGTTACACCGTGGATCCGGTTGGCGCTCTCAAGCTCATCAAGGCCATCGAGCCCAAACTGGTCATTCCGACACACTACACCGACAAGACTTTGAAGTACCCCGTACCACAGCAGAGCTTAGCAGATGCGCTCAAGGAGTTAGGCATGGAGCCCAAAGAAACTGTCACCAAGCTCCGTCTCAAGTCCAGCGAACTGAGCGATGTTACGCAGCTGCTTATCCTCGAAAAAGGCTAAACCCCCGAGAAGTTTCATGGAAACCAATCTCGATCGTGTTGAAACCCAGCCAGCACCCTTCGGCGATTTAATTGAGCTAATTGTTGCTGATGGTCGCCGAAGTGTTGAACGACTTGAGAAGCGAGAAGAACGGCGGCAGGGTTGCCTGGAGGGTTTCCAGCTCTGTGAGGAAATGAAAGGCTTGGGCGTGCTTGAGTTTGAATTGGCGCTGCGCCAGATGGAAGCCACTGACAACGATAACAGAAAACGACTGCACCGTAACGAAATCGAAGCAGAAGACTTTCGGCGTCACCGTTGTGCTACTGCCCAGATAGAATATTGCTACGAAATCTTGCGCGTGGCATACCGGGCTGAACACGGCCACTTACCAGATGACCAACGTGGAGATTACTCTGCTCGAGCAGCAATAACTTTCGGTACTCTCTCGGCAAGATTGGCGATGAACCGAACCATTTTTCCACCCGATGGTCTGAACGACTGACGGTTTAGCGGGCTAAGGCAGCAGGACGGCCTTGGCCGTCAAGCATGACGAGCATCGCGGTCTTGGCTAGCTGTGTTGAGCCCCAGGCTCGAACGAACGTGGTGGCAGCACCAGGGTCGTGATCCACATGTTCCTGAGCTTTGCTTAAGACGGCCGCATCCATAGCGGCGCGCATAGCAGCTTTGGCCACCCTGGAGGAGCCGCAGGCTTCAATGTATGTAGCGCTGGTATTCAGCTTCTCAGTTCCTCGAACCTTGGCCAAGATAACTCTGTCGAATGAGGCACGTATAGCAGCTTTGGCCAATTGAGAAGATCCATATGCATTAATGAGCGTAACCGCATCACACAAACTCTTAGTGCCTTCGGCTTGATCGAGCAGACCAGGCCGTGTACTTGGCAGTAAGCTGCGAAAAGCATTGGCGGTATCATCTAATGCGGCCGTAACTCTTTCGCCGCCAACAGCTAAGATATCTTCGAGCGTCGGGGACGCTACCTCAGAACCTTCGGCATTAACTGCACCGGGCTGTGCGACAAACATCTCTAATGCCTGCCTCTGATCACGCAATATATTGTTCAAATTGTACGCGTGAAGAGCAGGGACGTCTTGTAGACTTTCAACAGTAGTAACCATACATAAACTCCATCAATTATTCAGTAAACAGTATCATCAAAGTAAACTAATGTCAATCAGCTTGTTCTTGATGGGGCTGAGTCTGGCTGGCTGATTATGTCGCCCTTAACGGGTGCATAATGAGTTTTGTATTGCGGTGTTTCATTTTCCCATGCTGCTACATCGAAGTAAGCCTTAATGCCTTTGGCCTGGGGTGTACGGTTATAGTTCTTGCCGTAAGTAGTGAGAATTTTGTCGTCCATTAGGTGAAAATGTAGGTGGGGCTCGCTGGAATTACCCGAATTACCGCACTTGCCAAGTTTTTGACCCGTCTTCACCGACTGCCCAGCTTTTACTTTGACGCTGTCGCAGCGCAGATGCTGCAAGGTCGAGTAAACACCTACGGCGTGCTTAATCATGACGTAGTTTCCTCCGTAAGCGTAGTCGTTGGTGGTCTTCTGAGGAGTGTTATCACGCAAGCCATCGACCGCTTCAATCACTTTGCCGTCAGCCGGTGCCAGAATATCGCTCCCAAAGGCGTAATAATCTTCATTATTGGTACCCAAACCAGAGTGACTTTTCCCATCTTTATCGAGGATGATCATATCAAGGGCAAATTTTTGCGCCGCATCGCTATGATGATGATTCTGTTCCAGAGTATCGCCACCCCAGAATACAAACCAACTGCCTTTGAAGGGCAGTTGTAGGGTGATTTGTTTGCCCATAATGAGCACTTGGCTACTTAGTCGGTGTTTCGAGCAGGCCCTTTTTCTTGAGGGTGCGGATGGCTTGGGTGCTGAGTTTCATCTGGACTTTTTTGCCGTCGACGACGAGCGTCTTCATCTGGAGATTGGGCTTCCAGACTTTCTTGGTGTGGCGTTGAGAGAAGCTGACATTGCTGCCGTACTGTTTGCCTTTGCCGGTGAGGTCACATTTCTGCATAAGGTATCCTTGGGTTCTTATAGATTCAAGGTGTTATTGTAGCGAATTACCGGATATAAGTCAACGCTTCGGCTGTTTACGGTTTATTGCCAGTCATTTGTAGAGCCCTCGCGGGAGGAGTATTAGCGATAAACTCTAAACACTCTTGCTATACTGAAGGGATGCTCGACAGCCTTTCAGCCATCAATATTCTCTATATATTGATCACCATTATCATTTCGCTATCGCTGCACGAGGCCATGCACGCCTTTGTGGGTTACAAACTGGGTGATACGACTGCGCATGATATGGGGCGGGTTAGCCTCAATCCGTTACGGCACATTGATCCTTTGACCACGGTGGCGCTGCCGATCGTTACTTTGCTGCTCTTCCACGCACCGATTCTGGCGGCCCGACCGGTGCCGTTTAATCCGGATCGGGTGAAGTTTGACGAGTTTGGCGGGGCACTGATTGCTGCTGCTGGCCCGCTTACTAATCTGGTGTTGGCTGTGGTGGGGGCCTTGTTGCTTCGCTCTACGACCAGTAGTGTAGGTTTGTCTAACTTCTTGGACGTCTTTACTATTGTGAATGTAGCGATCTTCACCTTCAATATGATACCGATTCCACCGCTTGACGGTTCGCGGGTACTGTATGCTTTTGCGCCAGAGCCGGTGCAGGACGTGATGCGCCAGATTGAACCGTACGGCTTATTTATTGTCTTTGGCTTAGTGCTGACCGGTGTTTTGACGCCGGTACTCGTTAATCTCAATAATGGTATCTTGAACCTGCTGCCGTAAGGTATACTGGATGTAGTCGGGTAGGACTGGTGACAGTTCCCTAAGGCCTCTCCAAGGTCACATCATCCGGCTTACAATCGTACATTTTCGGCCAGAATTTACTCATAGCTCGTCGGTATACCTACGGGTATGCCTCCTCACCACGAATAAATTCTGACTCGAAACTCTACGATTTCACACGCGAAGAGTGACCTTGGAGAGGCCTCGACCGGGCGAATGATTATCTGATACTAATCATTAGGGAGTTCAAGATTTTTGGCAGCCGTGGCCGCCAAGTGCGAACACCCACCTGGGATCTCTCAGGTGATCAAACTCGGTGCCCGACTGATCAAAAGCCCAAGCTTCGGTTTGGGCTTTTTGTTATCACTATCTCGGGGTGTTGCTTAAGGTGTCCGGTGCCTGCAATCAACTGAGCGGGTGTATGATAGGACTGAGATGATACACACCTTGCTGCTGTTCCTAGTTTTCGCCGCGATAACTTGGATGGCGGGTATCTGGTTGACGCGGACAACGGATGCAATTGATGCTAAGTACAAATTGGGCAGCGCTTTTGGCGGCCTGCTGATACTCGGAGTTACGACCAGTTTGCCGGAAATATCGGTAGCGGTGTCGGCCGCCTTTCAGCATCACTACGGTATTATCATCGGTACGCTGGTCGGCGGGATTGCCATGCAAACCGTGGTCATTAGCTTCCTGGATGCGCGCATGAAAGACCGGGTTAGTCTATCCTTCGATGCTGCGTCGCTTACCCTAGTGGTGGAGGCTGCGGTCGTGATATTGGTGACGGTGGCGGCTATTTTGGCTGTTCGTACCCCTGTTGTTTTGCCGCATACTGATGTTAGCTTGACATCATTATTAATCTTTGTGCTGTGGCTGGGCGGCCTCTGGCTGGTTTACCATATAAGAAAAGGTCTACCATGGCGGGCCGAAGCGCTGGCCGGCAATCCAGGCCGCGAGCACCACGAACGAAGCAAAGCCATCAACCATCCTTCGATGAAACGAGCTTCTAATGCGCGCGTGTTTGGCATCCTCGGCGTGGCGTCGTTGGCAACGCTGCTGGCCGGATTCGGGCTGCAGGTCACCGGCAACACCTTGGCAGGGGATTGGCATATCGGCAGCGGTTTGTTTGCGGCGACATTTATTGCCTTCGCCGGAGCCTTACCGAATATTAGCACCGGTTTTGCCTCAATTGACATCGGTGATTACAAACTGGCGATGAGCGATATCTTCGGCGGTAATGCATTCATGCCGGCGCTGTTCATCGTCTGCGATCTGGTGGCGGGCCATCCGGTGCTGCAGCATGCCACGGCCAGCGACATCTGGTTTGCAGCAATCGGGGTGCTGGTGACCAGTATTTATATTATTAGCCTGATTGTCCGGCCTAAACGCATCTTCTTGCGCATGGGTATTGATTCGATTGCGGTGCTCTGTCTGTACATCTTCGGCGTCATTGTGCTGACGGTCACGGGCGGCTAACTATACTAGGGTAGCGCATCTGTTATAATGCTAGGGCACTTGGTCGGTGTATGTTACCGAGTTGGGTATTTTTTTGGCTTGGGATGTTGCGTTTTTTAGTTTCACTAACGACGCTTCGCTGATCCCAACCGAAAGACCCACCGGGTCTAGTCTTTCCTAAGACGGTAGAGGATGTACTTAGTTTCACTAATGACACTTCGTTCACCTCAACCGAAAATGCCACCGGCATTAGTGCATTGATGATAGTAGCCCAGGGATAGTTTCACTCATGACGCTTCGCTCGTCCTGACGAAATATCCCACTGGGATATTTCGGGGTGTGGCGCAGTTGGTAGCGCGTACGGCTGGGGGCCGTGAGGTCGCAGGTTCAAGTCCTGTCACCCCGACCAAACAAAGAGTCCAGCCACGCACTGGGCTTTTTGTTTGGGCCCAGCGGCCAGCGCAGACTCCTCACCAACGAGGAAGGGAGCTAAGCCAGCGCAAGTTTAACAAGACTCACTAAAAAAGTATCAAACAATAACAGGGGTGAATAACTTTAGACCCCTAATCCCGCCAGGGCATTTCTAAGAAGCGTCAGACTGTTCAGCCTGCACAGCGTTCAGCGAAATAATTGGGCCTTCTTTGGCAATTTTCTTAAGTCCCCAGTGTATCCCTTGGTAATCCCTCGATTTCTTAACAGCCCAAGTCCTGAAGTTGTCTGGATCTCTCCCTCTAAATTTATCGGCTGCTAGTATGCTGGAGACACCCAATATGCCACCGGCAAGCACCCCAAGTGTACCGCGCTCAAGCATGTCGAGCCACTTGTCTGATAGCGCTATGCCAAGTCCTTCGCCAGTCCCCATCGCCACTACCAGGCCAGCTATTCTTAGACCAAAGTGAAACTTTCTTTTAGCCTCAAGGTTTTGTCCAAGCGCAACCAATAGGTCTTTGTTTGCCTGGCGGTTTACAAGCTCTATGAGTCCGGCCTCACTATAGTCGGTACTAACAAGTTCACTGGGCAATGTAATGTTTACAGAAGTTCCGCCGTCTTCAAAGGTGGTCAGTGTGGGCGTTGTGTCGTCTTCGTTAGGATTGGTGGTTTTTGGTTGTAAATCTTCTCCAATCGCAACAGTTGATTGCCCAAGGGACACGTCAATAACGAGCTGACGAGGGTATAAATCATGTGCTGCGTTAGTGCTAGTGCTCTCGGCTACGGTGTTTACCGCTTTCGCAAGCTTCGCTTGGTCAATAGAGACGCTAAAAAGCTGCCCGTTGATATTCACAGCCTCAGTAGGTACATAAACTTCCATCGAACGAAGTGTAAGTTCGGCGTCTGCAGGGCGCGCTGGACTGGCAACCGCTTCTTGAACGCTTTCAGCTTTCGCTTCCATTCTTTCGCCCGAGGTTATAGCCCTCGCACCAATAATCTCTGCACTGCTCATAATATAATTCTCCTCTGCGCCAATTATATACACTGGCGACTAGAATAGTAAATTGCTTACCGTTTGTCTCAGCCTTAAGCGAGCTGCGGAGGATGCAGCACTGTGTGGTGTACCAGATGGCTTAACGATTGCGCGTCTGTATGGCTGTGGCCGGTTTCGGGCATGTCGAATACTCGCAGCGTTACCTCGACCTCAGAGTAAGCCGGTTTTAGTAAATCATCTTCATCAGGGTCGGGTTCTTGGGCGAATCGTTTTACCACTTCATGGCCTAGTTCTCGAGAGTTCAGAACCAAGCCTTCAGGTGTGTTGACTACGAGTTCGGTGCTGCCGGGCCGTTCTTCCTCTTGCGATTCTAGTTCTTCTCTCGAGCGTTCATTGCTGTACTGAGCGCACAAACCTCGTAGCTTATCGTCATAAAATTCACTCTGATCATCGGCTGCCGCTAGCTCTGCACTTGGGAATATGTTGTCGAACATCTTCCGGGACATGATAAACGTAAAAGAGCCACGCCCATCTCTGGTGTTCTTCTCGATTCTAAGGTGTGGCAATCTGCTGAGCGGCTGAGTTTTTGCGGTGTTTGGTGTTTTCCTGAACTTCATAAGCGTATGTATTACATCTAGGGGCGCCAGTACTGTGCTTCTGGGTCGCCCGAATTGCCCATGGCTAACTTGCCAGAGACGATGGCGTCTACGATTGCTGTATCGCTGATGCCGGGGAAGTCGGGTGGGTACATGGGTGGGTTCTCACCTCCGCGTATTTCTTTATAGGCTTCGGTCACGCCGAGTTCTTCGCGAATTTCTTGCTTCGCCTGTTGTATGTCTTGGAAGGTAGGCAAGCGCCAGTGTGCATCTGTTTCCAGAGGTGTTAGGGGCACGCGTGACAGGATTGCTAATTGCAGCAATCTTTTTGTGCCTAGCTTGACGACTTCGTGTTGGCTGCTCAGTGTTTCATCATTGAGCTCTATCTCTAGGCCGTTTTCCATCTCCCAGTAGCTGTGCCCATAACTGATCGCTTGTAGCAGTTTTCGGCCACGACGAAAGCCTGCTGCCAGCGCAGCCTCTTTTGGATTGGAAGTTTGCCAACTTTCAACTAATGGTAAGTCATCGTCACCCGCCCTCAGTGTCACCGGGCGTATTACCTCATCTGCTGCCAGAACTTCTTCCCAGATAGACTTCGCCAGTTTGCCTGGGTGCCGTTCAGGAGTTTCTACTTGTGGGGCTGCGTCGTGTTTATGGGGCATTCGAAGATCCTTTTAACAGGGGCTACTCTAATAAATATAATAGCACACTATACATATTTAGTCAATAATTAACAGTAGGAGTGTGTGACTTTCTGCCAGACATAGGGCAAGAACTAATTGTTTAATTTATGTATTTAGTTTATAATAGTATAAAAGATCGGTTGGAGTAGTTTTAATGCGGAAATTAATTATAAGACAGGGACAAAGTAGTGAGTTGGTGATTCCGGCTCGCAACACGCCGTCTCTGTGGCTAACTGAGCGCGGAACCAACAGCATACTGACGTTGCGGCAGCAGCTTCTGGCGCGCGGGGTTGATACGAAGCATGCTGCAATTGCCGGCGACAATCAATCGGCGCAGGCAGATATAGCAGCCGGGAAAATCAAGCCCATCCACGCGTCCATCCAAACCGCAACCTTACTTGCCAAAGGAGAAGAAGCTACCGAGAAGGCAACAGTCACTCCTGCAGCAGCGCTGAAGCTTGCCGAATTTCGTATCTATGAGTCACTGCAGGAGCCAGAGATTGATACTACGCACAAGAAAGTTATCGGCATGCTCAAGAGAAATGAAGTTCCCGAGGAGTTGGTCGCAGCTGGAGAATCGCTTTTGGCGCACCCGCCAGAAGAAGATATTTGGATAGCTGGGCCGATGGTTATAGCAGGTTTGTGCAAAGTGCTTAGGATAGAGCGTTACCAACCACTGCCGCCTGTCTTTGGCGAACTCAGAGTTATCGACGTTCCATTGCCTCCAGCATACAGATAATCCCGCCCATACTAGTTTGGGTGAATTCGGTTACCTTCACAACGGATTATTACTAACCAGCATGTTAAGATAGAGGGCATGTGGACAGAAACCAAACACGGGCTGTACAAACAGTTCAACTTCGAAAATTTCAAAGAGGCCTGGGCATTTATGACCCAGGTGGCGACGCTTGCCGAAGAGTACCAACACCATCCGCGCTGGGAAAACGAGTGGAGCGTGGTCCAAATCTGGCTCATCACCCACGAAGGCGGCAAGAAAATCACCGACAAAGACCACCAGATGGCCGAGGCAATTGACGCCTTATTGGAAGGCGGCGTTGCACCCAAGCCCAGTGCCGAGCCGCACCCTGAAAAGGTTAAAATTTTCGGTGATGGTGGTTCTCGTGGCAATCCCGGGCCGAGCGCCAGTGGCTTCGTAGTGCTGGACATGGAAGACACGGTGCTGGTCGACAAGGGCGTGTATCTCGGTGTTACCACCAATAATCAGGCTGAGTACACTTCGCTGAAACTGGCGCTGGAAGAGTGTCTGAAGATGGGCGTCCAAGAGGTGCAGGTGTATATGGACAGTCTGTTGGTGATCAATCAGATGAAGGGCATTTTTAAGATACGTAACCGTGATCTGTGGCCCATTCACGACGCCATTCAACAAATGGTCAAGAAGTTCAGGCATGTCAGCTTCAATCACGTGCCGCGGGAGTTTAACAAGCTGGCTGATGCGGCGGTTAACCGGGCGCTTGATGAACATTTGGGGATTACTTCGGGTAAAGCGTAGCTGCGCGTTCTCTTACAATTTGCTGGTGCCGTGGCTGATGCGTGTGTGTTCCGAATTCGAGAGATTATGACGAGTGACAATTTATAACAGGGGTGATATAATGAATTTGGCCAGATTATTGGCTGATCGCCCCGCAAAGTAGCTTTGCTATCACGCGGGGAGGAAAGTCCGGGCAGTACAGGGAAGGGCAGTCGCTAACGGCGACCGGAAGCGATTCTAGGGAAAGTGCCACAGAAACGAAACCGCCCCGCACCTCCAGAACTTCATACTCAAGTGCAGTGCTAGGAAAAAGCGAAGCGCGCAGTAAGCCGTACTTACTGTACGGCGTCGAGCACTAGAGCTTTTGACGCCGCAATGTACTTGAGAGTTTAAGTATAGTTGTCAGCTTTGCTGGCAAATAGACTTAAACGGTATGATGTCCTGAAGGTGCGGGGTAAGGGTGAAACGAGCGAGGTAAGAGCTCGCAATTCCGTGCGGTGACGTACGGAAACGGTAAACCCTGCCTGCTGCAAGGAGATGGATTCTTGAGGCCTAAAGCCTGAAGTTTCCCGCTGAGAATTCATCATAAGAACCGCTCGAGCCGCCGAGCAATCGGCGGCCTAGATAGATGATCAGTCTCAACAGAACCCGGCTTACAGATAATCTGGCCACTTAAAAAGTCCTGTATACGCAGGACTTTTTATATGCTTATGCTTGCTTCGTATCTGTAAATTGATAACATTAGGGATATGCGAGTAATGATTGTTGATGGTGGCGGCCGAGGTCAGGCTTTGGCTACCAAACTGGCGCCGGAGTGCCAAGAGCTCTTCGTTTCACCTGGTAATCCGGGGAATGAGGCCTTTGCTTATGGCACGGGGATTGCACCGACCGACGTTGTCGAGCAGTTATCCTTTGCCAAACGCAACAAGATTGATTTGACGGTGGTGGGGGCTGACGATCCGCTGGCTTATGGTATTGTTGATGACTTTCAAGCTGAGGGACTAACTATCTTCGGCCCGACGGCCGCCCAAGCCCGTATTGAGTCGGATCGCCAATTTGCCAAGAAATTGGCGCAAAACCTCGGCGTACCTATCGGTTCGCAAGCGGGATTTACGGATAGAGCTGAGGCTCGCCGCTACGCGCAGGCTCCCGAACGCCGCTGGCCGCTGTTCGTTAAGGATAATGAGTTGGCCCAAGGCAAAGGCGCCAAGCGCTGTGACAGCATGAAGGATGTTAAGCGGGTAATCGGTGCTATGAGCAGGTTTGTGATTGAGGACTACGTGGAAGGGCCCGAAGCGTCGCACCATAGCTTCTGCGATGGCAAAACCCAGCTATCGATACCATTCCTGGTGCGTGATCACAAGCAGATTGGCGAAGGCGACACCGGACTTATGACTGGAGGTATGGGCACGGTAGGGCCATTACATAACTATACGCCTGAGGAAGTGGCGCAGCTTGGCCGGGTATTTGTGGAGCCCGTGGTACGTCAGACTGGTTTCAAAGGCGTGATTTTCTCGGGGTTAAAAGGCGTCAAAGGCCATGAACAGAACCTCGAGTGGAATGCTCGCTTTGGTGATCCCGAGGCCCAGCTTTTCTTGCGTCTCATGAAGAGTGATCTGCTCCCGGTGATCATGGCATGCGTGGAGGGCGATCTCGATACACTGCCAACTCCGCAATGGGACATGGCGCAATCGGCAGTTTGTCTAGTGCTCGCGACACAGGGGTATCCCGCTAAACCCCAAAAAGGGGCAGTCATCGAAGGCATTGAAACTGCCGCAACAATTGCTGGCGTCGACGTGCTCCAGGCCGGCACAGCCCAAAAAGTCGCGGGACTAATCGTGAATGGCGGCCGCGTCCTGAACATGGTGGCGACAGCCGACACCTTGCAGGCCGCCCTTGACCGAGCCTACGAAGCTGCCGAGTGCATACTTTTCAATGGCCTGGAGCCGGTTTATCGCAAAGATATCGGCCTGACCACGCTCATTGATGGTTAATAGTAGTGTAGTTATGAGTACGCTGATTGGCCGCAGTTAATTTAACGATCAGATTCGTCGGATGCACGTGCGTCCAGGAACCGCAATACGCCAGCGAAACGCTCAGCTTCCTCTAATCCGTACGTCTGCGCATATTCCCTGATAGCTGGTGTATGCTCTTCGATAAGTTGGTCAAGCGATTGGCGAATAAGCTCAGTGAGCGGAATACGCCTGACAAACGCTGCCGCTTCAAGGACGGTGCGCGTCTCATCAGGGAGTCGCATATTGAACTGGCGCATGCTAGGTTCTACAGAGGATGATTTACTAACTTCAGGAGTCATGAGACTAATTCCAGACGTTTAAGAGCGGCATTCTACGATGGCTGAGCGATTGGGCACAGACTACTGGTTACTTCTGGGCGGCTTTGACGACAGCGGTGAAGGTGGCTGGTTCGTTGACGGCCAACTCGGCCAGAATCTTGCGATCTAAGGTAATGTTGGCGGTCTTGAGCGAAGCAATCAGCTTGCTGTACGTGGTGCCATTGAGCCGGGCGCCAGCGTTGATGCGGGCATTCCAGAGCTCACGGAAGGTACGCTTGCGGTTCTTGCGGTCGCGGGTGGCGTGTTGCAGGGATTTGGTGACCGCTTGTCGGCCACGCTTGATACTGACCCGGTTGGGGTGTGACATGCCCTTGGTTGCTTGGCGGATCTTCTTGTGCCGTTTGTGGCTGGTGACGCCTCGTTTTACTCTCATGATAGCTCCTTATTGATCAATTATAGGTGGTTGGCTCTGGTTTAATGCAAATGATTGGCGCAGCTTAAAACTGCTATTTGCCCAAATTCTTCTTAATATTCTTAGCCATACGACCGCTGCGTGTGGTCAAACCGCGCAAAGAGCGCTTACGGCCGCCGCTTTTCTTGCCCAAAAAGTGGTTCAGATTGGCACTGCCAACCCGAACTTTGCCGTTCTTGCTGACGCGAACGCGATCTTTGGTACCGCTATGAGTTTTGAGTTTGGGCATTGTCTTCTCCTTGTGAGGTGGCTGTGACGGGGGCGGCGACTGGTTTCTTGCCGCTGCTGCGCACCACGAAATTTAATTGCCGACCGGCTAGTTGTGGCTGTTGATCGACTACTATTGTATCACCGAAGCCTTCGATTACGCGCTGAGCGATCTGGAAACCGATTTCCTTGTGGGCTTGCTCGCGACCGCGATAGACCAGGGTAATCTTGACCTTGTGGCCGGCCTCCAGGAATTTGGTGACCTTATCAAGCTTGATTTCCAGGTCATGCGCGCCGATCCTGAGCCCGAACCGTATCTGTTTCATGTCAAGTGACTTGGCAGTCTTGCGGTTCTTCTGGAGCTGTTTGGTGCGCTGGTAATTGTACTTGCCCCAGTCAACGATCTTGCAAACCGGTGGGTCTGCATCCGGAGATATTTCTACCAAATCAAGCTCGCGCTCCTGCGCAATAGCTAAAGCCTCTTGCTTGCTCAAGATGCCGAGTTGCTTGCCGTCGTTATCGATGACGCGCAACCGAGGTGCCCGAATCTGTTCATTCAGGCGGGTGTATTTGGCTATGAGTTCGTCTCCTTACTGGTTGGTTTCAATGTACAAGCATTTTAACAGATGAAACTCTAGAGGTCAAATAGTCCTTGACATAATTGTGAATGCGTATTAAATTTAGCTTACTATGGAGAGGGTAGATTCTATATTTAGTCTATACGACTCGCAAGCGATCAACGAGCTGGCGATTGAGCAAATGGTTGCAGGGCTCAGTGATAATATTGCCATGACAGTAAAGCTGTATGAAACAGCGGGGGTCAACGAGCAAACCGTGGATCCTGCGATGACTATGAGTGACAATGATGCGCAAGAACTATGGGCTACAATAGAGGCCGAGCTAATGAACGGGAGGGTGGATCTCAATAGTATCAAAGCAAAAGTTAGTCCTTCCTACGGTGATATTGCAGCAAGGTCGTCAAGTGAACGAGTATTGGAGTCACGTTTGGTCACTATTGAGAAGATTGATGCTAATCTTGAAGCGCCAAACAACAGCACCGCAATTGCCTTCTTTATCGCAGTGGTCGATTCTAGGCAACGCAGTATTGGACTCCCAAATCTGTCAATTGGTTTTATCGCACCTGAAAGCTACCCTGACTCTAGATTTAGCGAAGAGGTTCCAGGTTCGATGCGATTGTTTCGGATGGGAATTATTGAGAATGGGAAATACGAGAAAGGATTCTCTGCACTAGGTGTCGAACAGGGGAGAAAAGCAGCGGCAGAGTTTGCGCGAGCGGTAGAAAGACTAACAGATAAGAGCATACCGTCGACCGAAGCCAATCGTGGTGCATCCAAGAGAGAAAGTACATCTATTGATACCTTGAGTGATCACTTAAGTGCTCGTACATATAATTCCATCAGGAAAGCCGGAGTGCTGACGGTGGAAGAACTAACTACTAACTGGCCTGAGTCGCGTCTCCTGGCCATCACAAACATAGGCGCTGTATCTGTTGGTGAGGTGGTTGAAGCACTTGGCGATAGAGGGCTTGAGCTTCCTCCTGAAGCAGTTGAAGCTTCATAGTTTTTGCTATTCGTTTGGTGCTGGTGGACGGCGGTAGGCTAAGGCTTCGCTGATATGCGCGGGCGTGATTACGGGAGAGTTCTCGAGGTCGGCGATGGTGCGGGCGACTTTGACGGTGCGCATGTAGGCGCGGGCTGAGATGTTGAGGTGCTGGGCAGCGGTGTTTAATAAGGCGGTGGCCTCAGGTTCGAGCTGGCCGTGGCGTTTACTGTCGGTGTTGGTCATGTCGGCGTTCAGCTTCCCGGGGGCGTTGAAGCGTTTGGCCTGAATTCGGCGGGCGGCCAAAATACGCCGTCGCACGGCGATATCGGTCTCTTGATCAGCAGTACGGGTTAATAGCTTGTCGTGCTGAACTTCGTGAACACTGCTATAGAGGTCGATGCGGTCAAGAATCGGGCCGGATAAGCGCTGTTGATAGCGAGTAATCTGGTACGGCAGACAACGACAGGTACCGGAGGTGCCATAGTAACCGCAGGGACACGGGTTGGCAGTGGCCACCAAGATGAAATTAGCAGGAAATTCAGCAGTCTCTTTGGCGCGGGCAATGCTGATGAGCCGGTCTTCCAGCGGTTGGCGCAATGCCTCGAGGGTTACTCGCTCAAATTCTGGCAATTCATCGAAGAACAGCACGCCGCGATGCGCCAGACTGATTTCTCCCGGTCGCAGACTCAGCCCGCCCCCGGTAATCGCCACATGGCTGGCGCTGTGGTGAGGCGCCCGAAACGGCCGCGCGGTGATAATCTGCTCATAATTGTGGCTGGCCAGGCTGTGCAGATGGGTGACTTCGAGTGTTTCTTCGCGGTTCAGGGGTGGCAGGATGCTGGGCAGCGCCTTGGCCAGCATGCTCTTACCGGTACCGGGCGGCCCACTGAAGAAGACATTATGCCCACCGGCGGCGGCGATCTCCAGGGCACGTTTGGCCTGTGCCTGACCGATGACTTCGCTGAGCTTTACCCCATGGTCGGCGCGCTTAGTCGGTGCTACCTTGCGTTTGCCAACGCCCGTATTTACAGGGGTGATTTGGACTATTCCGTGATAATGCTCATAGAGTTGCCGCAGGTTCTCTACCGTTAGCAGCGTCACGCGGGGAACCAGTTGCGCTTGCCCGAGGTTAGCCTTTGGTATATAGAAGGTGGTAATACCCTTGGCCCTGCCGGCTAACAGCTTGCCGATGATACCCCTGACAGCTCGAGTGCTGCCATCGAGGCCCAGTTCACCGATGAAAGCCTGCTTCTTGGTCACTATAGCGGGGATCTGCTCGCTGGCCAGGAGGATGCTCATAGCGATGGCCAGGTCGAAGCCGCTGTCAGCCTTGGGAATATCAGCCGGAGCCAGATTAACAGTGATGCGCTTGCGAGGTAGCATTATACGGCTATCTGCAAAGGCACCCCTGATACGCTCCTTGGCTTCACCGACCGCCTTATTGGCAAACCCAACGATAATGATATTCGGTAAATTGTTCGATAGGCTACACTCAATATCAACGATAGTACCAGAGGTACCACTAGAGATGATGCTTTGGACGGTGGCGCTCATATGATTTTGCTATCCGTAGTCCCACCCCTGCTACTACGCCCTCGTATAGATAAACACCAGCATGGCTCAAATTGTCGCTGACCCGGGTGCATCTAAGTGCCCGGTGAGCTAGCTGGAGATTAATAAAATTGACTGTTTGTTATGGCTGCGGCAGTGACCTGCGCGGTGCAGTTCAGTAGCGCGAGCCATAAGGACTGATGTTTCTTTGCATAAAAGTAAAACACCTTGTCCCGGGATAAGACAAGGTGTTTTAAGAATGATTTAAGTTGTTTGTTTGGGTTTGCTTTTGAGGTTTTGGTTGTCTGTTGTGGTGGGACAACGACTTGCGAGAAATCGTCGTCCCAATATGTCGTTTTTGTTTTTGAGCACTTAATTTGTTCAAGCGCTATACGTATCTTATAGAATAG
>DAINPB010000011.1:0-41070 GCA_036743655.1 Candidatus Saccharimonadota bacterium | reverse complement strand
TGGCGGAGAGAGAGGGATTCGAACCCTCGCGGGGGATTACTCCCCCCTATCGATTTAGCAAACCGACCCCTTCAGCCACTTGGGTACCTCTCCAAGCAGGCTTGTTATCGGGCTTTATTGTAGCAGAGCGACCACTGTTATCCAAGAGGTGCTGCCTTTTCGCTCAAATAGGCAGTTGGTCAAATGACCACACCAGTTAAGCCAATCTGTACCGTTCGCAATAAGCGGACACTATAGCTTGGCGGAAGGGGTGGGATTCGAACCCACGATACCATTGCTGGCATGCTGGTTTTCAAGACCAGTTCCTTAAACCGCTCGGACACCCTTCCGTAACAGAGGTGATTATAGCAGCAGATAGCCCAATTCTCAAAACTAGTTACTGCGACCTGCCCCACCGCAGTTTTTGTCTTCTTGCCGCCTTGCGGTACAATAACGCTTATGGCAGAGACGGATAAAGCAGCTGCGCCAACAGAGAGTGTGGCGGCCTCAACACCGGGTACGGTAATTGTGCCTAGTGGTGCCCCCAGAGAGGCAGATAAGCGAACAACAGTCTTACCGAAACCTGCACCGCCACCACCTTTGGCTGCAGCCCCAACCCCCCCGAATCACCCCGTTCCACCAAGTCCTGCGGCCGAAACCCCTCCTCCAAACCCTGCCCCGCCCGCTCAACACCCGACTCCTCCCCAACCAGCTGCTCTTGCTCACGACAATCGCGCGCCAGCCGCCGATACTTCGGCCGAAGAAGACGGCACTATTAGCTGGACGGCTGCCGAGTTTATAGCGCACGATAAAACCGCTCGTTGGTACGGTCTCCTACTGCTGAGCGCTGCCTTGTCAGCAGGCTTAGTACTCTTGCTGACGCGGGACATTATCTCTACGAGCGTGGTGCTAGTAGGAGCCATCATACTCGCCATTTACGCGGCGCGGCAGCCAAAACAGCAAACCTACCAAGCGAACATAAACGGCATAAGCGTCGGTCAGCGCTACCATAGCTATGAAGAATTCCGGTCGTTCGCAGTGACCTCCGAGGGCGGTCTGACTAGCATTGTCTTCATGCCGCTCAAGCGGTTTTCACCCCTGACAACGGTTTATTGCAAGCCCGGGGACGAGGATCAGATAATTGATCTCTTTGCCGACATCTTACCCTTCGAAGAGCATACCTATGACGCCTTCGATCGCCTGATGCAGCGTATTCGCTTCTAATCGCCACCGAGGTATAGATATAGAAAAACCACCCCAGGCCAAGGGGTGGTTCCAGACTCGGAGTGGTGTCTTACAGGTTGTCTAGGCTCGTCCGCGTCGTTCCTTGCGATTCAGTTTGCGTTCCATGCGGCTGATGAATTCGTGTCGCTTTTGTTTGGCGTCCCACCGCTCATAGACATTCATGAGTGCTTCGGCTTCTTCGTTGGACATGGCGTTTCTCCTTTTTATGTAGTTTTATTATTAAGCTTATGGCTGGGCATAGGCTGTAAACTTTTTCACAAAGTGGATAATCGGCGCTCAGTATGCTGTAATTACATGAGCATTAGTAGCATTCGACTAGAAGGAGCTCATCGTGTCAGATCTGCAAACGACGTACTACATCATCGGCATTGTGTTTATGAGCTTGATGCTGTTACTCGGACTAATCGGCATCATTGCCCTGCTGGTCATCCGAGCCAAGATAACGGCCATCCACCGGCGCGTAGAAGAGCGGCTTGAAGTTGTCACTGACTGGGCGGACAAAAGCGGCGCCGTCCTAGACGTCATGAAAAAGGTCACGCGTTCGCAAAAAAACAAGTAAATACCCCATCCAATCGTCACCCCATGAACTTCATCCAAAAAACCCTCCGAAGCATCGACACATTCCAGCAGACTCACCGGCTGCCGGGTTTTATCTACGCGGTTATCAAGAAATACGGCGAAGACCAATCAGGCTATCAAGCGGCGTTACTAACCTATTATGGCTTCCTGTCGCTGTTCCCGCTACTCCTGATACTAACAACGGTAACTGACGGCCTTGCCCATAGTCACCCCCATCTCCAGGCAACGATTATCAGCAGCATGACCAACTACTTCCCGGTACTGGGCAGTCAGTTATCTGATCATGTTCATACGCTCCATAAGAGTGGTTTCGCGTTGTTCGTCGGTATTGTTTTCACACTCTATGGTACGCGCGGTATGGCCGATGTCTTTCGTCATGGGGTGAATCATGTCTGGCAAGTGCCGCGGCGCAAACTTGATAACTTCCCCAAAGCACTTGTCAAAAGCCTCAGTCTGGTGATAATTGGCGGGTTGGGCCTACTGATTGCCTCAATTTGTGCCGGTCTAGCGGCTGCGGCCGGGCACGGTCTGCTCTTCAGGGCGCTGTCAATCACCGTCAATATCTTCATACTGTTTTGGCTGTTCGTCTTCTTACTCAATGTTAGCCTTCCCCGACATGTCACCATTAAGGAGACCAGAATGGGTGCCGCTTCAGCCGCCATAGGTTTGGTAATTCTCCAGGCGCTGGGGAGTTATCTATTGGCGCGAGAGTTGAGGCACTTGGATGCGCTGTACAGTTATTTTGCGCTGGCACTCGGACTGCTTTTCTGGATATACCTACAAGCCCAAGTACTCTACTATGCAGTAGAAATCGCCGCCGTCCATGCCGAACAGCTCTGGCCGCGCAGTCTCGGCGGCAATCTTACAGCGGCTGACAAGCGTGTGCATGCTCGACAGGCTGTCGAAGAGGAATAGACAATAAGAAGTAGTGACCAATAGACTCAGCACCCCACTAGCGTGCTAGGACGCTCGAGAAACTAGTAAGCCAGGTACTGCCGCCACCATGTTTCACTAACCATCGGTGTCCTGGTGCGTGTCAAGCGTTTCTGTAGCATAACTGTAACCTCCCCTTATCAACATATCTCACTAGTAGCGTACAGGCTTGTAGAACATACCGCTGTTAATTTTCCTACAAAGGTTATGAAGAGATTGCGACCAGGAATTTGCTAGGATCGGCGGATTATTGGTGCGGCATGTATGTGGCCTTGATCTTCTAGCTGATCGACCAGACAGTGTGCAACCGCCGCCCGCGGAATGGTAGCAAAGGGCGACGGCAACTTCGTACGCAAGCTATAACGGCTGCGTGAGCTGCCCGTCATGACCGGTGAGCGCACACACGTCCATTCGAGCTCACTGGCGGTCAGTAGCTGGAGGTGTATTTCGCCATCAAGTAGGATTTTTGGCGCAATCAGTTTCAGCAGTGCGTGATTCAATTTGTCGAAAGTATTCGGCTGGTCACCGCTCCACAACGCTCCCGCACCAGTCAGTGTAATAATTCGCTGTATGCCCTGCTCTTCCATGGCCGGGATAATGCTCTCCATGCCGCTCGTGAGCACGTGCTTAGTCTTGGTATGCCAGCTGCCCAGCGTACTGATAACCGCCTCGCTGGCTTCCAGGGCCGTGCGTATATCTGTTCGATCGCCTACGTCGCCCGTAACTATTTTCAGGCGTTTCTGTGCTGCAAATGGCTGATGACTGTGCGTGAAGGCAGTGACTTCGTAGCCCTTATCCAAGGCTAACGCCACAACTTGCTGGCCGACTTTCCCCGAAGCTCCAAAAACCGTTATACGCATAGCCTCACTATAGTCCCTTTACTACACATACAGTAATTAAGTGAAAAATATGACTGCACAAACAATGGAGTACGCTTACAATACAATCCGTTCACCATTAACCTCACTGACCCATCAGTTTTAGCCTCCTGTGAATACCAATCACCTAACCAAAGGAAGTATGCTATGAATTGGGAAGATTATCTGCACATGCTCTACAAACTAGCAGAGCGTGAGCGGCAACGGACGGAAATCCCACCATCTACAAAACCTCGGGACGATAAGCCAAAGCCCCCAGCCATTTCCTAGCCGCCAAGAAGCCGGCGCGCCATACGAGTGTTCGCTTTCAGTCTGGCTGAGACCCCAGCGCCTTACGAAACACCACATCGCCAACGCCATTATGCCCAAATGACGACTCCAGAATCACTGCTGGCTCAAGACTATAGCCGTTTCGCACCACGAAGGCCAACATCTCTGTATTGGTATGCTTGGTGTCCGAGATAATAGCTTTGCTACCAGGAAAGTCGACGAGCGCTTCGCACTCAACTTGCCGCAGTAAAAAACTAGCTATATGGCGCCCTCTAGCCCGTGCCTCAACCGAGATATTCTTAATCTCAACTTGCCGAGGATCCTTACGGTGTCGTTGATAAATAATGCTTCCCACCGGCTCGCGCCCCCACCAGGCAAGCATGGCGCGCTTGCGCTCAGCTGCTATTTCGCTCAGTGCCTGTTCACGCCACTCCGGGTAGTCAGGATAATCACTACCTGGTATCCAGAGCCGTGGTTGCATGAGCAAGGTCGCGGTCGCCCCGAAGTTCTTGCCGTTGAGTTCATTAGTAAACCGGAAGTCCAACATATATGAAATTTTCAGGCATGGACTTGATTGATGCAAGCATGAGCACTAAGTGAAGAGCCTGCATTGCAAAAGCCAGCTAGCAATAACACGCAAGCCCGAATATCCTACGAGCGCGCTTCAAGCCGCGGCAGCACCATGCCAAGCAGAACGCCAACACTGCGCCACTCCTGCATTTCACCGCGAGCAAGAGCCTTTCGTATATCGCTCAAACTCATCCAAGTAACTTCGATATCTTCGCCGTGTTCAAGTTGCTGACCACCCGGATTTTCACTATAAGTATCCACCAAGAAGTAATACAAATCCCACTCAACAGTCGCGCCAGCAGTCGCTTTCGTAATAAGTTCCAAGTTGCTTACCAGCAAACCGGTCTCTTCCAGGGCTTCTTTAGCGGCCGCTTCCCTGGCCGCCACAACCATATCCTGCCCACTGTCGAGCAAAGCATGATACTCGGCCAAACTGTCCCGCACCTTACCACCCGGTAAACGCAAATCTACATTTCCAGTCTCGGCGCGACGCTCTTTCGTCACCAGAATCTTGTTGTCAGGCGATACAATGACCAACCGCGTACCCGGCGGCCGCCGAAAATGTTCAAAAACCCGCCCATCGGCCTGCACCGCATGCACCACCTCACCAATCCTTCCACTGAAGGCTACACTACTTTTCGACCGGTGCTGCCCTTTTGCCATCGCTCAACCATACCTTGATTTGTCCAGTAATCATACCGCATTATCGGAAGAAAACCACGAGCCGCATGCTCAATACGGCAGCTTGGCCAAAGTTTAAACGCTAGCTTTCATTTTCCCTATTGCTTTATTGATGTAAGTGCTTATGCTTATAAGTGAATCTCAAGTATAGAATCTCAAATGTCTCCATGCCTACTTTAATTGATCTCCAAAACGTCACCAAAACCTACAAGCTTGGAGGCGAAACACTCAATGCTCTCGATAATGTTAGCTTTCACGTCGAGTCCGGTGAGTTTGTAGCCATTACCGGCCCGTCCGGCTCAGGCAAATCAACGCTGGCCAACATTATCGGCGGCTTGGATCGTCCGAGCAGTGGTAGCGTAGTGGTTGAGGGTAATGATTTATCGCATGTGCATGACCGTCAATTATCAGAATATCGTAACAAGCACATTGGTTTTGTTTTCCAGTCGTTTAACTTGCAGGGGACGCAAACAGCTCTAGAGAACGTTGCGTTACCGCTGGTGTTCGCTCGTATGAAAAGTAAGCAACGCAAAGCTCGAGCCACCGAGTGTTTACAAGCCGTCGGCCTGGGCGATCGCCTGAAGCATCGACCGAACCAGCTATCCGGCGGCCAGCGTCAGCGCGTGGCAATTGCTCGGGCACTGGCAGTCAAGCCGAGCATTATCATCGCTGACGAACCCACCGGCAACTTGGATAGCGCCCGCGGCGAAGAGATCATGAAGCTACTGCACGAGCTCAACAAGCAAGGCATCACACTACTGATTATTACTCACGATCCGACTATTTCTCGTCAAGCTGGCCGAATCATTCAAATTCATGACGGTAAACTTTCGGAGCGAAAAGGCTAGCCATGCGATTTATAGATTACATCACCATGGCTTTACGCAACATTATGCGCCAGAAACTGCGCAGCGCTCTGACTATCTTCGCTGTTGTCATCGGCGCCACTAGCGTGACCATCATGTTAGCGCTGGTGTTTGGCGCCAAGAGCTTCTTCATTAAACAGCTTGATGCCACGGGCGTGTTCCAGCAAGTAGCTGTTTCGGCGCACTCCGATATCACCGATTTCAATAATGCCCAAAACAACGGTAGCTATAACTGTGATGGTTGCGTGAAATTAACAGATAGTCTGGTAGGAAAAATCAAGGTACTGCCTCACGTAATCGGTGTGGCGCGCATGACTCGTGTTGGTCAATTCCAGGCTATCAGCCTTGGCGCCAAGAAGCTAACGCTCAATAATCTGTCTGCCTACGACGCCAACGGCATCATTACGAGCACGGTCACCGCAGGTCGTGATCTCAATCAGGGCGATAAGGCGGGTGTCGTGACTATCACTTCGGACTATGCGGATAAATTTGGCTATAAAGGTAAGTATGACCAGCTAGTCGGCAAAACCGTGCAGCTGATGAGCCAGAATGGCTACAGCGGTGTCGGCGCCACAATTACCATGCCGATCCAGTGTAATGGCCCTTGCGACAACAATCAGCCGCAGCAATCGCCGCCCACGGCACTCAGCGCCAAAATCGTCGGTGTTGTTGATGGTAGCGAAAACGGTGCCACTGTCCGCGTGCCGCTCCCCTGGGCCCATGATATGAATGAGAACCAGATGTATCAATTCACCAAAGCCGATCAAGCAGCCCAGCAAGCCTACTGTCAGACGCATAGCAGTCGAAATAATGGCTGTAACGCGCCACAGCATATGTCTCTGATTGTCACCAACTACCTCGATCAAAACGGCTACGATTCGCTAACCGCCAAGGCCGATAAGTCGTCCAACGCTCCCTTAGTTGCCAAAGAAATCAAGACCTTGGGTGTCGGTGCCGCCGACGCCGAAACATCCATCAAGAGCCAACTGTCCATCTTTAACATCATCGGTCTGGTACTCGGTGGTATCGGTGGTATCGCCTTGATAGTAGCGGCCATTGGTGTCGTCAACACGATGATTATGGCCATCTTGGAGCGAACGCGCGAAATCGGCGTCATGCGAGCAGTTGGCGCCAAACGAGGAACGGTCAGTCGACTATTCACTATCGAAGCATCGCTGCTTGGTTTCTGGGGTGGCGTATTCGGCGTGGCTATTGGTTACGGTCTGACCAGCTTGGCCAACATATTCATCAACAAACAGCTGGCGACCAATGGCCTGCAAGCCCGCAACATCATTGCGCTACCGCCATGGCTGATTATTACCGTCATCGCCATCACTACAATTATCGGCATACTCGCCGGACTATACCCAGCTCGCCGTGCCGCCAAACTCGACCCCGTCGAAGCTTTGCATTACGAATAATAAGTGACTTAGTGTACCCCACTTGACGAAGCTCAACAGCTTACCTAGCCCTCAACCACGAAGCGCATAACTGCCGTTCTCCGAGATCCGGTTGGTCGAATTTCGGGGTCAGCGAATTCGTCTACAATTACCATGCCGGCTTTTTCCATCATACGTTTTGACGGTATATTATCAGCATGCCGCTTGGCGTAAACTTCTCTCAATCCTGCTTCAGTCAGATCACGAATCGCAGAGCTCAGTAATGCCGTACCAATGTCTCTACCAGTAAAGTCAGGATGGACAACTGCCTCCGCTATGTAGCCATGCTCACTATCTCGGCGACCCTCAGGTTGGTACTGTGGATATTTGTGTCCTAACTCATACGTAACAACACCGATAATCCCATCAACTTTGGACGAAGCGGCAATTACAGCGAGTGTGTTACCCGAGGCGATAGCCCCAACATGTCGCCGAACATCATCTTCCGGCAGATGGTTCCATTCATTAGACCCATGCTCAAAAAGTAAATTTTCAATATCCGGAATATGCCTTTCAGCAGCGAACACACCAAATATACTGCCACCTTCTCGTACAAAATCAATGGCATCAGGGATTCCCATAAGTGTTAATTATACAACCATATTACACAAAGGGCAATTCAATAGCACAGCATCGGAGACGAAATAGAGCCGAATTAGCGTTTCAGTCTTTTTAAGTGTTCGCGCCCTCGGGCAATCTGTGCTGTGCACTCGTCGGCTAAAATTGGCCCTTCAGCATAAATAGGGTTTTTAGATGCTTTTGCGATGTCTGCTATGGGAAGCCAAGGATCCATAGAAGATTCAGCTGGTGCGCCATAATAAAAGGCATAGATGTGTGCCTTGATACATGCCGATGCACACATAGAACAGATTTCTGCATTGCCGAAAACTACGCAGTCATCAAGATATCGAGTACCTTTTTGCTTACTGAGTGCTCTAAGGGCATTTATTTCACCATGTGCAGTAGGGTCAATATCGGTATTTTGAGTATTGTGCGCAGTGACTAGGACATTACCGTCTAGATCAGTTATAACTGACGAGATGGGTACATTTCCTTCTTGAATAGCAGCTTCTGCTTCTTTTTGGCAAAGCTTAATGAGCTCTTTCACCCTTTCAGGAGTAATGTTTGGCTTCATGAACTAATGATAACAAAAAAGAAACTCCGCGTACGGAGTCATGGGTATAGTGAACTGGTACACCTGCATCCAGAAAGTCTGGACTCGTGTACAGGGTTAGTATACAGCAGGTATTTTGCTATTTTTCTAAATATGTCTCGGTCTCGGCTAAATTATCAGCATTAACCACGAGAGCCTCGTTGCGCGGTATAATCTTCACGCAGAATATAGCCGCTGCCGCTACAGTGACAACTATCACCACCCATGCTGCTCTAAAAACGCTGTAGGTATTACTGAGCCAACCAAATAAGTAAGTAACAGGTATAAATGTTAGTTGCGCAAGAGTGCCAACTGCGGAAGACGAACCTGCCCGAATATGTGATGGTAGTGTGCCATGCAAATGGCGGCTGAGTACTATAGAAAAAACTGCATACCCTGTTAGAAGTACTGTTTGAGCTATTACGACAGCCGCTGCAGATGCATGAGAAGCCAGCACAAAGCTAGTTAGACAAACGAACAAAGCAAATGAGAATATCTTAAAACGACTGTTATTCATGTAGGAGACTATAGAACCAGCAATGCCGCCACTAATGTGTATAAGAGCATAAGCCGGCCCCCAATAAATTACCGGTAAAGCAAATGCTAGATACCACACAGGGGAAAGGTTATTGAGTAATCGGCTAATCATACCAAATAAGACTGACGCTAGAACTATCCAAAAAATATAACCAGTTTGCATAACAGCCTTGAGTGTTTGCGCAGAGTGCTTAATAAGTGAAGTCTTGGCCTGAGCTTTATGTATGGTGGGCTCCTTAAACCTTAAGAGCATTAGTACTGACAGCGCAATCAACGGTAAGCTCATCCAATATGTTGCTCTCAAGCCGAAATACTTTCCTATTACACCGCTGAACAATGCTGCTAAAACAAATCCAGCGCTCATAGATAGCTGAACCCTACCAAAGTAATGCTCAAATCTCTTAGCGTCACCGATTTCCTCCAAAAGGGTGTCGTAGACTATAGCATCGTAAGTTCCTAAACGGATTGAAGCAAAAGCACCCCACAAGATTGAAGCAAACCATAAATAAGGAACTACGGAGTGAATAAATACCCCCGCAAGTGCATTAATAGCCAACAGTCCGTTCCCTAGAAAAAGTGTCCCTTTCCGACTCCAACGGTCAGCTAATATTCCTGTTGGCACCTGCAGCAACACCATCGTAGCCGATATTAATATTCCGGCTAAGGCTATTTGGGCATCATTAAAACCAATGCCCTGCATGAATAGTTTCTCAATGGCGTACCACAGCATTAGGCTTTGGAAGAACAGGTGCCAATACAAGGGGCGGAAGCGTTTACTAAGTTTTTTGTCTTTTGGCATGGGTTAATGATAGACCTAGAATAGTGCGTCAAGCAATTCGACCAACCCCTTCGCAACAAAAATGTTTATGCTGGGACCCGACAGGATTCAAGCTCGTGCTAAGGTGTTAGAAAAACAAAAGACATGTCATTCGACATGCCTGACCTCTGTTGTGATCTTTGTGGTACACCCGGCAGGATTTGAACCTACGACCTTTGGCTCCGCAAGCCAACGCTCTATCCAGCTGAGCTACGGGTGCTCGATGCTCTTTTCCCTCACCTGATATCTGGGCCTGAGGAAAGACAACAGGGGTAATTCTAGCACGCCCTGGCGATAAAAGCCAGAGTGCTACAATGCAAACATGGCCAAGGCTTACAAGAACCCCGGACCGATCGCCTTTACGGCGGTGATTCAGCGTAATACCAAAGTTGCCAACTCCTCGGCTTGGATAGAGTTTCCCTATGACCTCAAGGAAACATACGGTGTCGGCAACCTGGTTCCGTACAAAGCCACCTTCGACGACCGCGTTACTTACCAAGGCAGCCTAGCCAAAATGGGCGGCCCAAGCGCTAGGATCCTGCTACGCAAAGACATTCGGGCAGCACTTGGCAAAGAGCCAGGCGCAACGGTCAAAGTGGTTGTCGAACTTGACGATAAGCCCCGCGAATTGGCCATTGCTCAAGATGTGAAGCAAGCTTTGCAAGCTACGGGACTCTGGGAACTATTCGAAAAACTGGCCTACACACATCGCAAAGAATACGTGCAGTGGATCGAAGACGCCAAAAAACCAGAGACACGCACTCGACGCATCGACAAAATGTGCGAAATGCTTACCCAAAAACACTAGGCTGAACTCGTTTCAACGCGCGATACGCAGAATTAGTCGAGCCCTCCTTACTGCCAGCTTACCTATCTGGTAGAATAGAGCATCGAGGAGAGGTGCAAGAGTGGTTGAATTGGACGGTCTCGAAAACCGTTGTGCGGGCAACCGTACCGAGGGTTCGAATCCCTCCCTCTCCGCCATAACGTCGAAGTATGAACACCCGCGCGCACTGGCCATCCTGCTTGATCAGAGGTGAAGTAGCATGTTGTCTCGAGAAAAGTCACATATAGACCAGAAGCGTTTACGTAATACATCTTGACATTTCTGACATCCATACTATAATTTTAATAATTATGGAAGTGAAACCTGCTAGCAGACACGGTGGTTTTTTGAAATAAATGCCAGCCCCGATGAACGCACCACCATCCTTGGCGCAATTACCGATAAGGGCCTGCAAGGACTTGATAGAGATGAGCTACGCCACAAGCCTACTTTTGCGAATACCGTAGTAGAGGCTGTCACCAGTGGTGTCGAATGGGAAAGAAGAGTTGCAGAGGTTGTGAAAGCCACGCTTCAGGCGGAAGAGACTACTCATGACCCACGCGTATTGGCGGCAAGAGCAATGCTAGGCATACAGATAAACGCCGCCTTAGAACAACACCCTCGTCACTAAGTTAACGACACGCTACTGGATTAAGCGAGGAGGCTTCGGTTTTGATCGCGGTTTTAGATTAGGCAGCGGAGCAGATTTATCCATTGTTTGAGTCGACGTAGTCCCGTCTTTAGACTGCGCAGAGCTATCGTCGGCGTTTGCCCGATTTCTATCACGAGTAAACCACAGAAGGGCAAACAATAACACTGCCAGCGCCAAGAAAGCGATACCAAACCACAGATCAATTCGCACCAATTGGGTCTCAAGTCGGTGCAGGAAGTCGGTCAGTGACTGCTGGAGCTGACCCACGCTCGAGCTATTAAACAGCTTCTTCTCGAGTCGCTTAAAAGCAGTGTCCGCAATAAACTTAGTAGCTACCAAAAGGATGCCAGCCTCAGTCAGAACAATCGCCACACGGCGAAGCCCCTTCCGGCGCCTAGTCGCAATGAAGATGATGCCGACCGTACTCAGTACTGCTGCGCCAGCATAGACCCAGGGTAGCTTAACGGCTAGCTGGTAGAGTTTTGGTGCTTTCGAGAACTTCTGATAGTAGGGTTGACTCTGACCGCTTGGGTTCAGATTGGAAGAGTCCGCAGTAATATTTTTGGTCTTGATAAAACTGCTATTGTTATTGAGCTGGTCAGTAACGAGTGCACCTTCGGCGCTCGGATTCAGATTCGGCGGACGGCAAGTAACGGAGAGCGGATCAAGCTGAGGGGTGTTTTGAAGCTGCTGGAGCTGCGCAACAGAGCACACCGGTAAGCTCGCTAATCGAGTCTCGACATCCTTGCCTACTTGATTCGCAAAATTCTGCTTCGGCGCCGTAAGGTCTATGGTAAAAGCCGGTTTGCTCGTCTTGCCTTCAAGCCAAGCGTAATTACTAGTCAGAAAAGTGTTGACGTCGTTCTGGAGTAATTGAGGTGTGAACGCGGCTCGAGCTGCCTGCTGCACGGTAGGATTGTCTAGAGAGATGGAGCCGGCCGCACCCGTACTATCGGATTGTTGTGCTTGCTTGAGCGCATTATTAATGAAAGCGTCGTAGAGCTTGCTCTGACTCAACAAAGTCTCAATCTTAGCTGGATGAGTCAATGTCTTGGTAGCACTGGTTGCAAAAGCCATGCCAAGTAAGCTGAGCAGTAATACCAGCGATAACAGATGTACAATTCCTTTGCGTAGCCATACCATAAGCCTATTGTAGAACAAGCTGTCTGATTCCAGTAAGGATTTTATCCAGCTCCTGCCCGATGGCAAAGAGTGTTCAGTCCGACCAGTCAATATATTAAATGTATGCAAACGACTGATAAGCCAAGCGAACCACAGCACTAATACAAGCAGGATGTACAAACAAGTCCCAGGCAGCCAATATATAGCCTTTAGGTTGGGATAGTGGGATCCGGCATGGCTGGCATGCGGTGACAGCAGAGCTACTTGAGCCACAGTCACGGAAGGCTTAGTAGTTCGAACACCCAAAACAGCGGCAGCCGGGCGCTGCCCGCCCACCCGACCGCTCATCCTAACTTGAGAACCAGCACCGTTTACCGAAAAAGCAGCAACCACCACGCTAGAATTTGTTGAGGACGTACCAGAGCCCACCAACAGAGGTAAAGATCCAGAGTTTGCCAACGAATCGTCCGTGTAGCCGTTGGCGGGCTGCACCGTCACGATGGTCGCTGCAGGAGCTTCTGCGCCGCCACCTTGAACGGGGGTATTTTGATTGGAATTTGACCCCGGAGCCAGAGTATTGCTAGTCGTCTGCGAACCCGAACCTCCCCCACCCCCGCTTCCGTTTTGAGGTGCCCTACTACCAGGCAGCCCAATCAAGGCATCACAAACATCATCAACCCCGTCCTGATCATCGTCATGGCCGCTGTTAACCACTCCCGGACAGGAGTCAAGCGTATCAGGAATCCCATCACCGTCAGCATCGCTACTATTCGCTGGAACATAAATCGGTTGGGTGATGTCAATTCGCTGCCCGGCCTGATTCGAGCCCGTTACATCAACAGTGTGGCCGCCCGGACTAGTCGTACTCGGTAGCGTGATCGTGCCCGAAACATCACCATTATTATCACTGACCAAAGTTGCAATCTTCGCCGCGCCAACACCATCCAAACTAACAGTGTAGGACGCGTTTCTCACCGAGCCGCTTGCCGCACTACTGATCGTCAACGGCGAGCTACTTCCAGCAGCGATAACAGGGTTCACCAAGTTGTCACTAGGCACCAGTACATTGATTGCCCGACCGCTCTTAGGAGCCTGTATAAGATTGTCGCTAGTAGGTGGCGTGCCTGACCCCGTATTGACCCGAAGATTGTGCGTTTGTTTGAGAATTGCCTGCTCGATCAGGGCTTGCCCCAGCGCATTTGGATGATAACTCTCCTTGCCGAGCAGCCTAAGGCCAAACACCCCACTATCGGTACCAGCCGTCAGGCCATTAACAGCCACATCATAACTAGCAGCTTCGCACAGACGATGACCAGCTAACGCCTGACCGATGTCAACGTAAGGTACACCTGCCGCCACCGCCGCCTGCCGGATAGTGTCGTTGAGATAGTCTATCAACGCTTGAGCGAACTCCAGCTCACTCTTGTTCAAATGTACGTTCAAAGAACAGTTACCATTTGCGCTAAATATCTGGGGGTAGCCAATAACATACAGCTGCATTCCCGGCGCCTCAGCAAGTAATTGTTTATACAACGCCGTCCAGCGCGGCAACGTTCTATTAATCAAAGCCTCCAGCTCAGCCCGGTCCTCGTAAGTGCTATAACAGGTCTGACCCCCGCTGCGTAAGCTCAAATGCGGCGCGACGCAGTTCTGCAGAATAGCCCCAAAACCAATGTCATTACCGCCAACCGAAACAGTCACTACCCCTGGTTGATACTGCTCAACAAATGACTGCTGCGCAATATAGCCCGGCAAAAAACTGCTTGTTATCGAGCCCCAAAGATCCGGATCACTTTGCTCCAACTGTCCCTGGCTAGACACGCCCTTCACCTGCCCCCGATAGCTCCCACTCAGACTGCCAATGTCATTAATAACCGCCCCCGAACAAGCCACTGAATGCCCACCTGCCGCTCCGAATAGATCATGCGTCAGCAATAACGGATACGAATTTGTCGAAAGATGACACATATTATCGCTAGTATCCGTACCGGCCAGATAGTCAAAAGCCCCCTCACCCGCGGTGTACGAATCACCAAGCCCAACATAGTCAGTCAGAGAGGTAATCCCATCAGTCGGCGCCAACTCATAGGTGCCGTCGCTACCGCTGTTCGTAGCCGTAGCCTTGAAGCTCAGCAATCCATCATTAACGAAACGAACATGCCTGATCGACTGCAATCCCGCAATCTGTTGCCCGACGAACGATTGATAATCATAGGATTGGCAAGATTGCGGTTGCAGATGCGCAGAAGTACTCCCGTTACAAGTCGTCAGATCATACACTTTGAACGAAGCCGCTGCCTCATTCTCGATCGCCACATAACGGCCGTTATCACTCACAGCGACTTGAGATTTTAGCAGCGCCGGACTTCCCTGACTGCCAAACGCCGGAGCAAACGGCAACATACTCAAAGTCGCCAGATTGAAGCGCACAAACGAGCCATTCAAAGTCTCCGCAACCAACCAACTACCACCGGCCGAAAACGCCAGCGTCTGAGCATTAACAACCAAAGGCTGCCCACTCGGATCGTGCAACACCAGATCGGGCGGCGCAGCAAGCTGCTTGCTCGACGACTGGTTGAACGGATTGTTGAGATCCGGCAACGCAGCCAGCGGATTACGATACATGCTGATATATGAACCACCGGTGTTAACGCTGTCGAGCACAACCAAATCGAGTGCGCTTGGCCAAGGTGCCAGCACCGCGTGCGGCGAGTAAGACAACAGCGATACGGCCTCATCGGTACCATTGAAAATAACGGTATCGCTATCACTGTCAATCATGCCAAATGCCGTCCTAGTGAAGCAGCCAGTCTGCATAACACCGCTGTTAACCATCCGATACGTTGCCGTGGCGCAGTCCAGATTGTGCAAGAAGTTTGGCTCGCTCTGTACCCCGTCAATCAGGCTGACTTTGCGCAGCGCTTTAGCACTCGGTGATCCCCAGGCCGGAGCACCGCCCGAGCTACCATTGCCCGCAGCATAACTAAGCGCCACCGCAAACACAGCACACGATACCGCCACGAGCAACACTAGCCAGCGCGCCGACCACAATCTACGGCCTTTCCAACCTCCATAAATCCATCGCATAACCTGTACGACTATTCCGCAGACCCCACCCAGTGACAAGCATAAGCGACCACCTTTTCAGCAAAGTTAATAACAATTTAAGACCGGGCTCACCCGCACGCCAAACTCGCAGCCATGGCGTAAAAACTGGCGTTCTAAGCTACAATAAGATTATGGATTTAATATACGCTATCTTCTTCGGTGCCGGAGTAGCCGGCTTCACGTACACACGGATGGGCCGTCGGTTGGGCTATGGCAATAACAGTAGTGTGGCGCAAGTTGTCGCCGTTGTTTTTATACTGACTAGTATTTTCTTCTACACCATACTGGCAGTAGTGCTCAATATTCATTAAACACCAATTGTACCCTCCCGCTCAGCTGCTTTTTCCTGCTCGAAGCCAACACCCAAAACTAGCCATTTAATGTCACTAATTATTTGGTGTTCCCAGAGATAATTGGTATTATATGGCTATGGATGAGAAGGGGCTGGGCAAACACCTGCAAGCGGCACGGCAAAAGGCCGGTTTGACGCAGCAACAGTTATGCCAGCAAGCCAATCTGAGCTTTTCTACGCTCACCAAGATTGAACGCGGCGCCATTCGTGCGCCTTCGATTTTCACTATCCAAGCCATCGCTGGCGCCTTGGGCACCAATCTCGACGAGTTAATTGGTGCGGCGACCCCTGAACGCCGCAACTTGCTGAAAACCAAGAGCGGCGTGAGCTTCATTTACTTCGATATCAACGGCAGCCTAGTGCACTTCTTCCAGCGGGCCTTCACCAATATCGCTCAAGAAACCGGCGCACCGGCCGATGTTATTGAGTCAACGTACTGGCATTTCAACGACGAAGTCTGCCGTGGCACCATGAGCCTCCAAGACTACGATCAAGCGATGAAGGAGCGCCTACAGGTAGACAACTTCGACTGGAAGCGATACTACCTCGACGCTGTTGAGCCCATAGAGCCCTTGCAAGAGCTTTTACGCTGGGCCAGCGAGCGTTACCGAGTAGGCCTACTGACCAACATCATGCCAGGCTTCGTTTCGGCCATGCTGAGCAGCGGCAAGTTGCCAAACATCCACTACGACGCCATCGTCGATTCCTCAGAGGTAGGCACCATCAAACCAGACCCTAAGATTTATGAAATCGCCACCGAGCGCGCCGCCGTGCCACCAGAAGAAATCCTACTTATCGACGACACCCGCGCCAACCTGGTAGCCGCCTCCCAGCTCGGTTGGCATGTCTCCCTGTTCGACGACTACCAACAAGATGACTCCATCGCCAAACTCCGTGCCACCCTCGAGTCCGCCGAATAACCCTCATGGTTGTCATATAACTTCTTGATATAGTTTGGTTATGCACGAAGGCCATCCCCGCATCGAGACCGAACAGCAGCGACAGTATGCCCACAGAAGAATGCACGAGAGTGCGCAGCAAAAATTGCGGCGATACGGTGAAGACTCGCCTGCCTCCTCCCCCGTTCTGCGTATAAAAGATGTTGCCCTACGGTTCAAAGATAATACACCTTGCCACCTCCTAAGCTTTCAAGGCGAAATTATGGGCGCGCGTGTCAATCAACTGCGCATCAATGTCTATAAAACTGAAGATAGGACCGGGCCAATGACTGTCTACGTCTCGCATAACAGCGAGCCCTTCACCAGAGTTGATATGAACCCTCAGGAAACCAGCCCCATATCCGAGCAAGAGCTTGCAGCTGGGAGCAAACACGCAGTCGAAGGTGTTGTTCAAGCAGTTGTGAACAAACAGGTCGACATCGAAGAAGGCGTCGACGGATTACCGATTACAGCCCAAGAAGCGCAACAAGTCGGGCTCCAGATACGTACAGCCTCCGTAGACAGATCCAAAATGTAGTAAACAGGGCTTAGGTCTGAAAACGCTGCTCTTCGCCCTCAATAGCCTTTACGAGCTCCTGAGCTTCAACAAGCTGCTGCTTAGTTTGATCAACAACGTGGCGCGGAGCGTGCTGCGTGTAGCTCTTATTGGCAAGCCGCGCTTCCAGCTGTTTGATCAAAGCCAGCTGTTTGGCGCGCTTCCCTGCTAGCTCCTCGAGATACGCCTGCGCCGTATTCTTATCAACGTCGAGCCAACAGGTGTAGCGCGTAGTCGTTAGATGTAAACCCGTGCCGTCGCGCACCTCTGTAACTGCCTGCAGCCGTCCGAGCCGTTTAATAATAGCCGCGTTATTGCTCAGGAACGGCACATCGCTGTAGTAGAGCACGGCCTCAGGAATACGCAACGCCTTAGTAATGAACCGCGCCTCTGTAACAATAGCTTGAATTTCGGCAAAATCAGCCGCTTGTTTGGCGTCAGCACCCTGCACTTTTTGCAGCCTGCGCGCTGCCAGAATTGAATCAGCCTCCCAAGCCAGCGTTTGCCAGATAGTCTCAGTCAGGAACGGCGCGAACGGATGAGCCATCGTCAAAACCGTCTCCAGCAGATACGCTAATAACGCTTTATTCGGCTCGGCCTTGCTAGCTTCGATGTACCAATCAGCCACATCATCCCAGACGAAGTGATACAGCGTCTCATAAGCCTCACTGAAGCGATAACTGTCCAAATCCGACCCAATCTTCTCTTGAGACTGTTGTAACTTACTCATTATCCAGTGGTCGGCCGAGGTGATCGCTTTGGCCCCTTCCCCGTTCGGGTTATCACCGATGATGTCCTCTATGTAGCGGGCGATATTCCAGAGCTTGTTACAGAAGTTGCGCGCGTCTTCGACCTTGCGCTGGTCATAACCCCTGTTCACCGCGGCTGACCGGGCGCTGATAATACCCATGCGCAGCGCGTCAGAGCCATACTGTTCAATAACTGGTAGGGGGTCGACGACATTGCCGATGGACTTGCTCATTTTGGCGCCGTCTTCGGCCATCACATAGCCGTGCACGTACACTTCCTCGAAAGGTACCTTGCCGGTTACATAGAGTCCCAGCATGACCATGCGACTTACCCACGGATAGAGGATTTCACCACCGGTTTCCATCAAACTTAACGGGTAGAACTTCTTATAATCGTCACTATCGGGATAGTCGAGTGTGGCATACGGCCAGGAACTGCTGGAGAACCAGGTGTCGAGCACATCCGGATCGCGCTTGTAGGTCTTGTCACCGATGGTAATAATCTCTTCTTGCACGCGCTCGTCGTACACCCAATCTCCCGGCTCATCGACGTTCTGAAAGGCCGGTATGGGTATGCCCCAGGCAATCTGACGACTAATGTTCCAGTCGCGCAAACCCTCCAGATAGGTCACTAGCTGCGTCTTTTTAGCCTCAGGATAGAAGGTTATCTTATTGGCTTTGAGGGCGCTCATGGCTTCTTTGGCTAGGGGCTGCATATTAACAAACCATTGCTCGCGCAGCAGCGGTTCGATGACCGTACCGCACTTGTAACAGTGGCCGACGTTGTGCGTATAGGCTTCGGTTTTGACCATGAAACCTTGTGCTTCTAGGGCTGCAACCACCTTTTCACGGCCTTGCTCAACGGAGAGGCCGCGATACGCTTCCGGCACATCTATGAGCGTACCTTCGGAGCTAATAACAGAGATAGATGGTAGATCATGTCGCTTACCTGCCTCGAAGTCATTGGGATCATGCGCCGGCGTGATCTTAACGGCACCAGTCCCGAACTTCGTATCGACGAAATCATCAGCGATAATCGGGATCTCGCGCTGCGTCAGAGGTAACTTAACAGTCTTACCGATGAACTCCTTGTAACGCTTGTCGCCCGGGTTAACGGCTACCGCGGTGTCGCCCAGCATGGTTTCCGGCCGGGTGGTCGCGACCACCACTTCCCCGCTGCCGTCAACTAACGGATAACGAATATGCCATAGATGACCTTTAACCTCTTTGAAAACGACTTCAATATCTGCAAAAGCCGTACCATGAAACGTACAGAAGTTAACTAGTCGCTCGCCCCTGTAAATCAACCCTTCGTCCCACATCTTGCGGAAGGTGTCATAGGCTCGACGCACTATCTTGTCGTCAAGCGTGAAGGTGAAGCGTGACCAGTCGCAGCCAACGCCCATCTTGCGCATCTGATCAGAGAAACTCGCCCGATTAAGCGCCACGAAATCCCAGATCTGTTGGTACAACTGTTCACGTGAAAAATCGAAACGGCTCTTCCCTTCCTTGGCCAGATGTTTCTCGTACACCGACTGCGTCTCGAAGCCCGCGTGATCAGCTCCGGGCAGCAGCAGCACCGACTCGCCTTTTGAGCGATGATAGCGCGCAGCAATATCTTCGAGGGCGGCTGTTAGCTCATAACCGATGTGCAGATTAGCGTTAGCGTTTGGGGGCGGCATGACAATCGAGTACGGCTTGTCAGCGTCACTTGGAGTAAACATCCCGCTCTTCTCCCAGAGCGCGTAAATATCGTTCTCATACTGTCCCGGTTCATAAACTTTCGGCAATTTCATACGCTACCCATCATACCACCTCTGTAATAATTCAAGAAACGGCGTGTTGCCTCCTAGTAATACGAACAAGCCAACCATTCCTTCTCGGCAAGTAGGGTCAAGCGTAGTGCAACCGGAACAGCGTCAGCTGTCCCGCGTGTAACGCACTACTTGCCGAGAAGGAATGGTTGGCTACGAAGTAGATTGTTTGACAAACAAGACCTGTAAATGTTTAATACTGTTAGCAAGCTGTAAAACCATTCAAGGCAAGGAGTTACTATGCGACCTCAAGAGAGTAGGCGTCAGCCCGAAGAACAATTCTATTTTGAAAACGGCGAACTGGTCATCGACAGGGAAGTGCTGCCGGAACATACGCCAACAGTCCAGAGCCTGAATAGCCGCTCAATTGTCGGAGCTTACCGAGGCGTAGACGGTGAGCCGTTGGGGGTTGAACACACTGGGCTCAACTGGCGTTTTTACCCGCAAGCTGGCGTACAGTTATTGACTATTGAGACCGCTACCGGTGAAGTCGCTTATCGTACGGTCTCTCCTGATGATGAGTACCAGCAGGCAAGCTGCGCCGGAGAGGTCGTCAACACCTACGAAGTTCAGCCCGGTGACTTACTCATAACAGGACGTTCAGTTAACAGCAGAGAAGAAATTATTATCATACCGGCAGATGCGCCATTACCCGACTCAGAAGCGCACCCCAGCTACCAACCGCTGGGCGTCATTACGACCCAGGGCGAACTCATAACCTGGGGCAACGAAGGCGTAAAAGCCCGGCGACTAACCGAGCTAACCGTTGCCGATCGATTAGCTGCCAGCCCACTCGACAAACGCACAGTTCGGGAAGAATTAGGCGAAGGATACTCTTTGCGCGGCTCCTTAGCAACTAGCGACATCGCCACCACCTACCTCAAGTGGTTTGCAGAAAAATTCGGCAAAGACTACCTGTCGCTTGTACCAGCAGCAACAGAAAAGCAGTGGGACGCCTTCAACGGCGAACTGACTCAAGCGCAGTTCGGGCATGAGGCCTGATCTACATCGATAAGTTCGGCACAATAGCCAGCGTGTAAGCGTCGGCAGTAGGCTGTTTGAGCTGCACCTTGAAACAACCGAGCGCAGCAACCATAGCAGCGTTATCAGTGCACAACCGAGAGTCCGGATATTCAATAGGCAAGGGAAGCGCCGTCGATAATTGCCGGCGCAACTCCTGACTGGCCGCGACACCACCAGCAATAACGACGCTATTCGGGCCGAACTCCTCGTAGGCCAACTTGACCTTGTCGACAACAGTCTCCATAGCTATGCGCTGGAAGCTGGCAGCAATATCGGCTTTCTGGGCGCTTGTAAGCCGTTCTGGCAGCTTCGTGGAGGGGAACCCGTAATCTTCACCTATCTGGGCTTGTGCCAAGCGCAGAACGGCTGTTTTGAGGCCGGAGAAGCTGAAGTCGTATTTGCCCATCTTAGCCTTGGGGAGGGTGAAGGCGGCTGGATTGCCTTTCAGCGCAGCTTCGGCTACCGACGGGCCGCCGGGGTAGGGAAGCCCAAGCATTTTGGCCACTTTGTCAAAGGCTTCTCCGATAGCGTCATCATGAGTCTGGCCGAGCAAGGTGTAGTCGAAGTGGTCGCGGAACAAAACCAGCTGACTATGACCACCCGAAACGATGACTGCTAGCATCGGGAACTCAGGCGATTTCTTGGGGAACACGTAATCCCGCAAGGCAGCAGGGCTTCGACCGGGTTTATCGGCTGAGCCAGCCGCAGTTAAGAAGTTGGCATAGACGTGGCCCTCAACATGATTAACAGCGTACAACGGCTTGCCATACGCAATAGCCAGCGTACGGGCAGTAAGTACGCCAATGAGCAAGCTGCCACCCAAGCCAGCGCCGTAGGTCACCGCAAGGGCGTCAATGTCTTCCCAAGTGCAGGCTGCTTCATCGAGCGCTTGTTGAATAACCGGCATAATGACTTCGATATGGCTGCGAGCGGCGATTTCCGGCACCACGCCGCCATATTGCACGTGAAGATCCATGCTCGAGGCCACGACATTACTAAGCAGGCGCTTGCCGTCTTCGACTACCGCGGCAGCAGTCTCATCACAACTGGTCTCAATCCCCAGAACTTTCATTGTATGTAGCATAGCATGCGAGCAGTATCGTCATATGGAATTGCTTTACGCACAACTATGTGTAAATGTAGTTGACAAAGCATAACAAATTTGCTAAAGTATTGTTGAACCCAAACCAAAATAAAAAACTAAATAACACCTCAATTATAAGATAAGGAACTGCAAATACCATGAGTGAACGACACCCCACACAAGTAGAGCTCGCCTTTGACCCTGAGCTTAGGGCAGAACAAGCTAGGCAAGAACAGCAGGCTCAAGCAGAGCAGCAAAGCTTAGATTTATACCTTCAGAGCCGTCCTTACAAGGACGATGGAGGTAGAGCTCACGACCCGGTATCAGAAAACTTCGTTCAGCCCGACAATTATTTTGAAGAACAGCGAGAAATAGCCAGAAACGAAACCCAAGTTTCTTATAACGAAATGGAAACGAATGATTTGTCCGAGAAGCTAGGCTTCCTTGAGGCAAGCCAAGGTGCCACAGAGGGCAAGAACGGTGCTGTGTACGATCAACACACTGTAAAGGGTATGGTCGCTGAAAACGCTGCAGAAATCAAGGGTGCTCTAGAGAGTAAGCTGCAAGAGCTAAGTATGCCTGACCTGGCACGCAAACTAGCAGACGCAGAATTTCGCTCTGACGGAGCAATGTCTGCCAGTGTTGAAAAAGTACTCAAGGATAAAGTGACAGTTCAGAAGGCTAGAATTCTTAGTGACCGTGACGGCGAGCACAATCGTCAGCGCAAAGAAAATCTGGAGAATCGGATTAACGGAATCAAAGATAGAGAGCTGGCACGTTTGCGAGGCTTGGCTGGAAGCACTAACCCTGGTACTAATGAAGATTCGAGTGCGACCGAAGGAACAAGTTCTGACGCTGAGTCACCTACGCCTACACGTGAGCTTACCACCCCAGATACTGACGACGAGGGCGAAGTCGTAGATGCCGAAATTGTTGATGCTGAAGTAGTTGATGATCCTGAGGATCAGAATGAACAACCAGCAGGAGCTGACACAACAGAAGAAGACGCCAATGCTGATTCTTCGGACGCCGAAGAGACGTCTCAAGAAGACCGAGCTGCCCAAGAGGACGAAGAGCCTGATACCGCTGACACTGACGAAGCACCAACGCGTGAGCACGACCTGCCACCAAGACCCAGTGAGGTTGCGGCAGCTATCGATCGGTTTAACGCGCTCCTCAAGGACAAGACATATGTGCCAACCGTAGAAGAGTATCGGGAAATGTCAGCTCTAGCTGACCTGGTACGCGTAACTGACCAAAACTTCCACGGCGAGCAAAGGGTAGGCTACTATGTCGGTGGCATGCAGTTGCGACCTATGGCGGCTCGACCTTTCCTAGACAATCTGGCTAAGAATAAATGGCTGCTCTCTGGACACGATCAGTATGAAGCACAAGAAGTACAGGATGAAACCTTACAGGATTATCCTGCCAACACAGCCGTTTATGATCGGCGTGAAGAGGGTGACGATTTACTGACATTCGCAGAATTTGCTCGGCTCAAAGGCCGCGGCAAAGAACTAGATGATCAGGATGCTCTCTTGGTTGATCAGCAAACGCTTGATGAGTTCAAGGAGTATGCTGACCAGCGTCTTGAACTGGATGAGGCGTTGCGAGAAGGAACATTCACAGACTATCTGGTTGACCCTGCCGAGATTACAGCTAATGCTTTGGAAGACTTCATAGAAAGTCGTCAAGAGCAGAGAGCAGATCGACGAGCAGCGGTTAGGCTATCACTCGGAGGCTTAAGACGACGTAACCGCCTTTCTAACCGTAGAATTGGTAGAACTACTCGAGTCGGACAGGCGGCAGAACGTCTGCGTACTGCGCGTACTCAAGCTGGCGCCCGACTTAGTAGCCCGGTAGCCAGAGCTCGAGCTCGCGTCAATGACATCCGGAACAACAGACGTGGTGGCGACGATTCAGGCGAGCAATAGGCGCTAAGTTAAGACCTGCAAGATATTCTTTGACTACTGGTGTGCTCTGAATCTCTAGCGTTCATTTACCGGTATTTGTTTACCGTTTTCTATACATCTACCTTGATCTATTCTTCGTCACCTGGGTTTCGGGTTATAGAAAGCGGCTAACGGAAAAGGCATGGTAAATAGTGAGTAGGCCATAGCTTATAGTCAGCTAGGGCTGCCGCTACGTCTTATTTTTGGCTATACTGAGGAACATGAGTTTTCGAAAGACGGTTAAACGGTTTATACCGAGTGGTTTGTTCCCGGCGATTGAGCCGTATGGGCATTTGGCGGAGGCGGTGCTCCTGAATACGATCAATGGATTTCCGGCGCGGGGGATGAAAGTTATTGGGGTGACGGGGACGAATGGTAAGACTTCGACCTCTTTTTTGATTCATCGGATGCTGCACGAGGCCGGGTTCAAGGTTGGGTTGATGAGCACGGTTGGCTATGGAGTGGGCGAGGATATCGTGCCTCAGATACATCATATGACCAATGTTAGCGTGCCGGAGCTGATGCAGCGGCTGAAATGGATGAAAGCCCAGGATGTGGACTGGCTGGTGCTGGAAACGACCAGTCATGCGCTGGCGCAGAACCGGGTGTGGGGTATTCCGTATTCGGTGGCAGTGATGACAAATGTGACGCATGAGCATCTGGATTATCATCGGACGTTTGAGCGGTATCGAGATGCCAAGCGTAAATTATTCCACCTTACCAACCGTAACAGGGGCGGGCTGCGCGTCGGCGTGATTAATGCGGAAGATCCGAGCGCCGAACTGTTTGCTGGCGATATTGCGCACCCGATGCTGTACGGAATTGAGAAGGGCGATTTGCGAGCGAGCGAGGTTACGCTGACGCCAGCCGGTGTTAAGTACACCGCCTCGTATGAGGGCAAGCAGTATCGTATTAGTTGTAAGTTGCCGGGGAGTTTCAATGTTTATAACTCGTTGGCGGCGGTCGGTGTTGGTGTCAGTCTGGGTTTGACAGAACAGCAGATTGAAAAGGGTATTGCTGCGCTGGAGGGTGTCGAAGGGCGGATGACACGGATTAATGAGGGGCAAAACTTCGATGTGATTGTGGACTTTGCGCATACGCCGGACAGTTTTGAGAAATTGTTCAAAGACATGCGGCCGGTGGTGAAAGGGAAGATGATTGTTTTGTTCGGTGCGCCTGGACGACGCGATACGGCTAAGGGTACGGCGCAGGGCGAACTGGCGGGCACTTACTGCGACGAGGTGGTAGTGACCGAAGAAGATGATCGGGATGTTGATGGTCAGTTGCTCATGAATCAGGTGGCTGGGGGGGCTGAAGAATCAGGCAAGGTGCCCGATAAGGATTTATTCCTGGTGCATGATCGGACCGAAGCTATTAACTTCGCTATTGGCCGGGCTAAGAAGGGGGATACGGTATTGCTGCTTGGCAAGGGCCATGAAAAAACCATGGAACGTGCTGACGGCGAACATCCGTGGGACGAGATTGGCACGACGCGCAAGGCGCTTCGGGCTAATAAAACGTGAACTTCGAAACAGTGCATCCGTTATAAGGTGCGTTTGATGAGGTTCCACCCCTGTTGAGTAAAAACTTGCGGTAACTTCTTATAACTTTGTTAAGTGAAATCTCGAAACGGGGAGCATAAACAGTTGCAAAAAAACTCATTGTATTTTATTATAATAGTAGTATATGGCAAAAGCAGAGCAACCAAACTATTCAGCAGAGCATGTCCTAGACGCATTTATCGCGTATCTTAATGGTTCTGTGGTGGAAGTCGAGGGCGACATTGCGCAACATAATGAGTTCAAGCAGCGTAATCCGGATTCTGCCGATGACCCAACGGTAACGTATAAAGAGGGTGAGCTACTAGGGCGTCGGCGCGAGCTTACCGGGGTACGGGCTGTTATTGAGCGGGTGCAAGCAGAACTCAGTGATACTCCTCCGTTTCCCGGTATGACAAATCGGCCGGCGGCTTTGGATCAAATACCAGAGTTGGAACGCTAGAAACAAACTTGTGCCGATGTTGATTGTCAGTGCGCAGAGCTCGTTATTAGAAGAACAAGCAACCGTACTTCGCCACTATACGGGTCGCGTGGTGCAGCCGTAACAACCTAAGCCGGCACGCATCCCCTCAAAGCAAGTAAGCAGGTGATATCTTTAGGGGTTTACTTGTTTTGTTTTGAAAGGGTAGCCGTCCCTAAGCCGTCGCCCTCAGGCTGCAATTATTATATAAGCATGTTGACAAATTAGGTATTTTCAACTATAATGCTTATGTATTCAACTTCAACACTAACACTTAAAATAAAAAGTAAAGACAAAAATACTATGAATGAAGCACTAAACCACCCAGTAACACCACTTCAAGAGGTGATTGAGGAGTTGCGTCAAGAAGCGACAACTTCAGAGGATCAGGCGTATCTTGCTGAATTGCAGCGAGAACACGACGAGGGTCGTGCCCGGCTTGGTCTTGCTCCTGACCCGGCTCTACAGCAAATGGGCGCAACCGCGACTGGCAAAGAATATCATGTTGGTGCTGATGGTGCCGTGCACATTGGCGAGAGGCCTAGTCCTGAAGACCACCCCTATAATAAGGGGCGCCGCTCTTAATTAGTCAGGGTCAGGGTGGTGCAGCGAATCGAACCGCCGCCTTTATGCAGTTCTGGTAGGTTGAGCGTTATAGTTTTGAGGCCGTGAGCTTCGATGGCGGCCTGGAAGACGGGAGCGCCATTATTCATGACGACTGTTTTGCCGTTGGAAACAAGGTTGAGGGCGAAGGCTTGCAGGGCTTCGTGGTGGGAGACTTCGATTTTGTCGACGGCGGTGTAGGCTCGCAGTAGCTTGCGGCTTTGGTGTTTGAAGGCAGCGGGGCAGTAAGCGACAAGTCCTTTTTTATCATTAGTGGGTTCCTTGAGTACGGCCAGAGCCAAGTCGATGTCGTAGGTGGGGCTGTCGGGGAGGCCGGTGAGCTTGTTTGTTTTGGCGGGGCCGACACCGAACCAGCGGGCCGGTTTGGTCTGAAGGGAAATAACTTCGCGGAAACCGAGCCAGTCCTTGAGGTATGGGTGGGCGTCTATGGTGGTGCGAAATGGCGACTGCGTAAATAATATGTCGCCGCACGGCAGGGCATCGCCTTGGCCGCTGAAGCGTTGGATGTGTTTCGGCAGAATAAGTGTCTTTAGGCCGAGTGCTTGAAGGGTTTGCAGGGCGTAGGCTTCTTCTGGCTGGCGTTTATTCGGCAGACGTGACATGACGGCTTTGCCATTTCGAACCAGGCCCCAGTTGGAGGTGTAGACGCCATCTTGGCAATTGGGTGGTGCGGGGACGGACTTTACGTCTATGCCGATCTTTTGCAGGGTTTGTTTGATCAGGCTGTGTTCGGCGATGGCTTTCTTGACATTGACGGGTACACTGGCGTCCATCAGCTCATTGATGGCATCGTTATCACCGAAATAATCGGCACCGGACATCAGTACGGTTTTGTTAAAGTCTATGAGCATGCAATACCAGTATACTAGTTTGCGATTGCGGGGAGGTTGTGTCGAGCGTGCTGCTCCAGGACGGATAGGACTGGGCTGATTTGCTTGACAGAGGTTTTGGCACTCGGGTATGATGAGTGCTAGAAGCAGGTGTTTATCTACGAGACCACACCTGTCATGAGACAACATTAAAGGAGGTTTAACTGAATGAGTGCACCATTGCAACCATTGGGCGACTATGTAGTTGCTGTCGGCGAAGAGGCTGAAACGAAGACGGCGAGTGGGCTGTATTTACCCGATAAAGCACAAGAGAAACCGAAAACAGCCAAGGTTGTGGCCGTCGGTACTGGGGCGCGTCAACTGAAAGTTGGCGATCGGATTGTGTATAAGAGTTATAGTACGACCGAAGTTAAGGTTGAAGGTGATGAGTATATTTTGGTTAAGGAAGAGGATGTGCTGGCGACGGTTAAGTAGTTTTTTATCCCCTGAGAGCAAAAACGGGCTTTTGAAGATTCGATAACGGTAAACTGAAGATTCTCGACTGAAAGGAGAGTGATAATGGCGAAAAAAGTTTTTTATGACGACGATGCGCGCAAGCGGGTGCTGGCCGGCGCGGAGATTTTATACAATGCAGTGAAGACGACAATGGGGCCAAAGGGTCGTAATGTGGTGATTAGCAAGGCCTATGGCAATCCAACGGTGACTCACGATGGTGTGACGGTAGCAAAAGGCGTTGAGCTGGCTGATGTTGATGACGAGACCTTGGGCTACAAGGTGGGCGCAGAGTTGATCAAGCAAGCGGCTAGCAAGATGAATGATGTGGCTGGTGACGGCACGACTACGGTGACGGTTTTGACGTATCACATTTTGAATGAAGCAAACAAACTGGTTGCGGCTGGGCACAATCCGATGTTGCTACGTAAAGGGCTGGAAGCAGCTGCTCAGGATGTTATTGCTAAGTTGGGAACGCTTTCTGAAGACATTCAGGGCAAGAAAACACGAGTTGCTCAAGTGGCGACTATCTCGGCCGGAGACGCTGGAATCGGTAATTTGATTGCTGATGTGATCGATAAAGTTGGTAAAGACGGGGTGGTGACGGTTGAAGAAGGACAAGGGTTGGAGTTGGAAGCCGAGGTTGTGGAAGGCTTTACCTTTGACCGAGGCTTCGTGAGCCCGTACATGGTGACTGATACGGCGCGCATGGAAGCGGTGTATGACAAGGCGGCTGTGGTGATTACTGATAAGAAGATTTCTAGTATTCAGGAGTTCTTGCCGCTGCTCGAGAAATTGGCGCAGACGGGTAAGAAAGATTTGGTGCTGATTGCGGAAGATGTTGAGGGCGAAGCGCTTGGTACGCTGATTCTGAACCGCTTGAAGAGCGTCTTTAACACTGTAGCTATTAAGGCGCCGGCTTTTGGTGACCGACGCAAGGATGTCCTGAATGACATCGCAATACTGACCGGCGCGCAGGTGATTACTGAGGATCGCGGCATGACGTTCGAGAACGTTGACATTGATGTTGTCGGTTCGGCGCGTCGCGTCATCGTTAATAAAGATGAAACTACTATCATTGAAGGTGGTGGTTCGGCGCCAGAGGTTGAGGCTCGCATCAAGCAGATTAATGCCCAGGCTGATCAAGCAACGAGCGAATATGACAAAGAGAATCTCGAGAAACGTCGGGCGGCTCTAGGTGGCAAGGTAGCTGTCATCAAGGTTGGTGGTGCTACCGAGACAGAGATCGAAGAAAAGAAATTCCGGGTAGATGACGCTGTGCACGCCGTGAAGGCTGCGCTGGCCGAAGGCATTGTGCCGGGTGGTGGCGTAACGCTCATTAACCTGATAGGCGCGATCAGTAGTAGTACTGATGACGATACGTCAGTTGCGGCTGGTAAGCTCTTGCTCGTCCGTGCTTTGGAGCAGCCATTCCGAATCTTGCTCGCTAACGCTGGCTTGAATCCTGACGAGTGGTTGCCGCAAGTCAAGTCGGGTAAAGCCGGTGCTGGTGTCGATGTTAACGACCCGAGCAAGCTAGTTGACCTGAAGACTGCCGGTATTGTTGACCCAACACGGGTAACCAAGGAAGCGATTCAAAACGCTGTTTCGATTGCTGGCACGGCTACGACTATGGGTGCGCTCGTCGTTGATGTTCCAGAGGAGAAGAGTGCTCCTGACATGGGTGGCATGGGCGGTGGTATGGGTGGCATGATGTAGGCCTGCGAGAAACCCTTTGGGGTTTCTCATCACAAGTCATGCATTTGCTACCCCTCGTTCACGTCAACATAGAGCCAGAGCTTGGTGTTCACGACTGAATGCTAATCTAAGAGTTGATGCCCAATATTCTATGGACTGCCTCTAAACGCTTGGAACTAGGCGCTGCTTGGCTATTGGCTCTGCGCCCCATCTCGTTTAACGGAATATTCTCTAGGCCACCCATCTCTCCTGTAAAAACACCACCTATGTGATCATAGGAAAAACAGTGGAGCTTATCGCCAAATGCCAGCTGTCCAGTTTCTTCGTCAACTCCAATGAGCCAACGAGATGCACCATTATTGCGACCAATAATGGCAAAATCTACCAGGTTGTCATTATCGTCTCTTGCGGTAATCAAGCTTGGGTACCACCACGATCCTGTGTTGAAGCTATTTATTAGTTTCGTACTAGCATCAGGTTTTAACTGTAATGCTGGCTTGCCATTGATAGTCTGCTTTTCGACCAATTCATCAAGACGTAGGCTGCTACGAGCGGCGAAGTGGGCTTCTTCGCGTTGCTGTTCTTCAAGATCAAGCCTGCGCCTCAAGTCCTCGGCCCTCCAAGCTCGAACTTGCGGGTCGTGATCATCGACCATGAGCATAAAATCTAGTTGATCTTTGGCGTCGGCGAAAGGACTCCCCATTAGGTAGAATAGATATTTGAGTTCTTCGCTGTCTGATAACCGATCTAAGATTTCTAAATAACGAGGTGCCAGAACATCAAGCTCGCGTGAGACTTCATTAGACATAGCATTCTCCTTGATTACAAGCCTTGTGGCCAGTAATACATTATTGCATAGTACATATATATTGTCAATACATATGTGGAAATTTATTGATTTATTCTATTAATACTGTCAGAATTTAAATTGACACTATGAATGATAAACTACTCAAGCAGATTGGTTTAACTGATTCACAAGCCAAAACATACTTGGCGTTGATTCGTGAAGGTGCGCTGACACCACCTCAGTTAGCGCATAAGACCAAAGAGGGTAGAACGGCGGCTTATATGGCGTTAAGTAAGTTGGAAGAACTAGGCCTGGCACACGTAAAAGAGGGAACTAATCCTAAGACGTACGAGCCGGCTAGCCCGTCAGTCTTAAGCCAGTTGCTAGACAAACGCAAACAAGAGCTCGAAGCCATCGATGAGACATACCGTCAGTCACTATCTGCAATGCTGTCATACTATTTTGAAAGACGTAGCGAACCAGGAGTGCGTTTTTTCTCAGGCAGGGATGGTTTGCGCGAAATTTATAAAGATCACCTACAAACTGGCAAGAAAGTTCACATTGTTCGAACGCCAGCTGACGAAGAGTTCGGACAAGTGCTCTATGATTACATGGAAGAAAGATCTGCAAAAGGCATCGAGACTGAGCTATTAGCGCCAGCGCTGCCGGCTGCTGTCAGTTGGGCTAAAGCCCATGATGAGCAATTGAAGCGGAAAGTGTCGTGGCTACCGCCTAAAGCGTATACGGCACCCGTTGAAATTAGTATTTATGGCGATAAAGCCTCATTGATTTCGTTTGGTGCCGAAGCTGTCGGTGTAATTATTGAAAGTCCGCAGATCGCGGAGGCGTTGAGACAGGTGTTCGCACTGGCCAAGGTTGGTGCTGGAATGTTAATGAGCCAAGAGGAAAAGAAGTAAACTGCAGCTCATTTATATATTCAAATCCAGTGATGAGCGCCCCGACATACATCAATTGCTTGCAATGCAATAATATTGCTAAAACAACGAGAAAAGCTTACAATACTGCACATGCAATAATGGGTGGAGCCGGGCTGTTTAGATTTGATAGAACAAGAACAATCTATAATGATCGACATTCTGCAGGATAACCTCAGTGATTATCTTGTGGAGACGGAAAATCCTGCTTCGGCGCAGCTTCCAAGGCGCATCGGTAAGCAATTACTGACTCAGGAGGCTACGCTGACGCAGTTAGAGCTTGGTGAAGAGGAGAGTGCCTATCTACGGGCTCAGCATCAATCGTCGTTTGGCGGGCTGGCTACCGATGTAATGAAGCTGACGATACAGCCGCCAGGTGATCTGTGGGGAGGAGTTCCGCACGAAGGTCTGGGGCCTCGGTATGATTATGATGTCGCCGTAGGCAGGGTGAACGCGCTTACCGCCGTAGATGAGCAGCCTACCTGGGTAGCAGACCCAACTGGCTACCGAGCAGGGGATTATATAAGAAGCGAGGCTCCGGAAGGGGCAAACGCCTATTGGCATACTGGTGCTGTCGTGCAAGGGGTGTGGCCGCGGCGATTGACACCTGATGTGCGGCTGCGATTTCCTACGCCGTTTTTCACGGTGATGGAAGCGGGTGAGCAAAGGACGCTGGCTTATGAGGAATTCTCGGCTTTGCGTGCGAAAAGGGCTGCTGTAGATGAATTTATTTGCACATTTCACGGTGTACAATACTTCTCGGCTGAGGTGCAACATGATTATGATGATGAGCGCCAAGAGGCTTTGCGGAAGCTGGCGGGCTACACCATGCGCCTTGACTCCTCTGTACCTGTTAGTGATCAAACCTTGCGCATGGCAATTAAGGAAGCCGAAGGTGTCGGCGTAGACGCGCTGCCTTTCGTGCCATCTCTCCGGCAAGTGAGTACGCGTGCCGGTATGCTCAGCGAGATTGGCATGCGCCGCCGAAAGTTTGAACTTATCGAAAAGGGCTTACACATGGCTAACGAAATATGGGAAGGTCATAAACCCGCCACACCCCCGGCAATGGGCGGGACCTACCACGCTATATTACGACACGCCATCGTCCTTGATCAGGCTCGGGCTGTAAACTTGGCATACCAAATAGCCAGTCCGGCCAGCCGTATCTCGGCTTTGACCAAACTGGCAGCTCTGGAGAATAGCCAGAAGTTGCTCGACGATGCCCAAACATTGATTCATAACGAATACAAAGGCTCGCAAAGAAGCCAGCAACTGAAGATAATGTTTTTGACGCTGCATAGGCATCAATCAGAGCTTGCCGATCGAATCTTTGAGCAACTGTCTCCGCTTGTACAATTTAGGCTAGGGCTGAAGCTGAATTTTTGATAAACCCTAGTCTGTCGAATCTTTGAGAACGAACCACGACTAGGACACCGGTAGTCCGGCCTGAGCTGATTTTATGACAAGGACTAGCTCTAGTTGTTGTCGTGCTGGGTGAAGTAGTTGATCTCGTTGATGATGTCGAGCAGGGCTTGGGCGCGGGCTTTTTCGTCTTCGATAGCCTGAGCTGCCTTATAAGCAGTAGGGACGAGGCTTTGGTCGTCGCTGGCTTGGATCATCATCATGGTGGTACGGAATTTCTCCTCGGGAGATTGGTCTAGGTGACCGACTAGTGGTGAGAGCTGACCAAGGGCTTGTCGTTTGATTTCGACTAGGTCGTCGGTCGCGACAGAGTGTGTTGATGCCGTTGTTGCGGCTGGTTCGTCGTCGGGTTCAGATATGCTGGCATCAGTAGTGCTGTCTGCAGCGTCGTCAGTAGTGACGACAGCAGGGTGTTGCCAGGCTTGATCAGCGCCGTCAACAGGCTGAATGGTGTCGGAATGAGTAGGATTTACTCCCGTGTCGCTGTCTGCTTGGTCAGCATTGTGTTTTGATTGATCATCGTGTTGTCCGAACATATGCCCCCCGAATTCGGCAGTGCCGATAATTCCCAATTTTCATGTAACAATCTACAATAGGTATGATAGCAAAATTTATTTTTAAGCGATAGCTTTTTGGAGGGTGTGGTGCTGGATGATTTGAAGTTGATTCACGAGCGCGATGCCCAGGATACCTTGGGTATTGCCGAAAAGCAGTGGCAGCAGCTGGAGCATGTCTTCAGCCCGGAGCCAGCATTCCAAACCGACCATGTCTATAACGTCGTATACGCCGGAATGGGCGGCTCGGCACTAGCAGCACTGTACATCCACAGCTGGCCAAAACTCGGCGAACCGTTCGAGGTACTGCGCGATTACGACATTCCGCCATACGTTGATAGTGACACGCTTTTTATTGCCGCCAGCTATTCCGGTAACACCGAGGAAACCCTGAGCGCACTCGCCCAAGCCGAAGCAAAAGGCGCCCAAATAGCCGTCATCGCCGGTGGCGGCAAGCTGGCCGATATAGCCCGCGACAAGCACTATCCGTTAATACTTTTGCCCAAAGCCGAACAGCCCCGCTACGCCGTGCTGTACAACCTAAAAGCTCTGGTTATCTTGTTGGAACAAGCTGGCCTGCTCCAAGATACGGCCGTGCAAGAACTTACGCAGACCGCTGACTTCTTGAAAACAGCCGTCCAGCCATGGTTACCAACCGTGCCCACAAGCAAAAATCCTGCCAAACAAATCGCTCAAGAAGTAATCGGCAAATCAGCAGTGATCTACGCCGGGCCAAAACTCTGGCCGGCCGCCTACAAATGGAAAATCAGCTTCAACGAGAACGCCAAACACATCGCCTGGACGAACCAATTCTCCGAATTCAATCACAACGAATTCATGGGCTGGACCAAGCAGCCAGTACAAAAACCGTACGCTGTTATTGACCTGCGCAGCAACTTGGAGCACCCCCGCATCCAGAAGCGCTTCGAGGTCACCGAGCGACTATTATCCGGCATGCGGCCAGCGCCGATCGTCGTGGAAGTCCAGGGTGCAACCGTCCTCGAGCAACTGTTATGGACGACGGCCTTTGGCGACTTCGTGACCCTGTACACGGCGCTGCTCAATGGCCTCAATCCGGCGCCCGTAGACTTAATTGAAAAGTTTAAAAAGAGCCTGGATGATTAGGGTTAGCAGTGGCCGATAAGCAGCTAGCACCACAGTTTGATCCAGCCGACTTCAGCACCGACTCCTACGTCAGAAAAATTAAAAAACCCTGGGGCTATGAACTCCACTGGGTGCCAGTTGAGACTCCTTACATGGGCAAAATTCTACACATTAACAAAGGCGCCCGCCTCAGCCTGCAACTACACGACCAGAAACAGGAAAGCTGGCTGCTGATGCAGGGCCAAGCGGCCGTCATCTGGGAGAATGAACAAGGCGAACTCGTTCAAACCGAGCTTGAGCCAGGCAAAGGCTACAGCACCAGTGTCGGCCAGAAACATCGCCTCATCGGTATCACTGACTGCGACATCATAGAAGTATCAACCCCAGAACTTGGTACTACCTGGCGCCTCGAAGACGATTACGCCCGGCCTGATGAAACTCCCGAACAACGGAAACTTGAACGCAGTGCTTGAACTCGTCGCGCAACAACCGTTTGCAAACAGGCGTGTATGCGCAGGGATAACAGTGCCGAACAGACCACCGAGAGCATTTATTTTCATGGCTGAACAGGCAAACCTAATCACGCCCAAACCCCGTAACTTGGTATAATTACATCCGTATGAACACGCGGCGGTTACCCCGCACTCAATTTATTATTGCACTGGTGGTATCAACACTGGTGAGTGTCGGCTTGTTCGGCTACGGGGCGTGGCGTAACCACAGCCTGGAGTATGATTATCTGTCCTGGAACCTGTTGCTGGCTTGGCTGCCGCTGATTTTCTCCGTGCGGTTGGTGCTGATACTTCAGCGTAAGCTGTGGTCGAGCTGGGAGGCGATGATGATGAGCTTCTTGTGGCTGGTATTTCTGCCCAATAGCTTCTATATGATCAGTGACTTCATACACCTGCAAGACGTGCGAACGGTGGATATATTGTATGACGCGGTGATGTTCACGTCGTTTATTTATACGGGGGTGGTGCTGGGTTTCAGCAGTTTGTATCTGATACATTTGCAGTTCAAGCGGCGGCTGTCGAGCCCAGTAGCTTCCGCATGGATTGCTTTTACGCTGTTGGTTTGCAGCGCGGCTATCTATGTTGGGCGTGATTTGCGCTGGAATAGCTGGGACATTGTGACTAATCCCGGGGGTTTGTTGTTTGATATCTCTGACCGGCTGTTACACCCGTCGGAATATCCCCAGATGCTGGTGACAATTATCTCCTTCTTCGTGCTCTTGCTTAGTATGTATGGTTTGTTGTGGCGGGGTGCGCGGTTGCTGCGACAGGCCAAGTAGCCAGTTGCAGCTCGCACCAAACCTATTAATATGATATTATTTCAGCATGACCACTGTTCAACTGCACAGCAATGCCAACCGTCGCAGCTCGCGTATTCTCGGGAGTTGTCCTTGTAATTAGAAAAATACACAGGCTCCAGACAGCTCCCAACAGGGAGTTTTTTTAATTACTTGGAGAGTGTAATGAATAGAACATTTGAAAAACTTGATTTGAACAATCCGCTGCATCAGGAGGCCTCAAAACTGATCTTCGACTGGTCACAGGCCTCGGGCAGTATGTTGCCGGTCACCGTAGAAAGCATCCGAACACACCCGCACGCTTGGCTAGCACTTGGCCCACGGGCTGTGATTCTCGGCCATATCGCGGTCACTGACATCCAGGAGGGCGCTGCAAAAGTAGGCGCGCTCGTCGTAAATCCCGAATTTCGGCAAACGGGCACCGGCTCAGGACTGATCAACCAGCTGCTCGACGACGTGGCGCTGCTTCCCGGCGTCAAAGCTTGTCAGACATATGCCAACGATGACAGCAAAGGGCTCTTCTCGCGTGCCGGCGGTGTAGTCATTGGCTATCGGGAAACCGCTGGACAGACAGGTTGCCACTGGATCATGAGCCTGACGGGTGTGATTCAGGCAAGAATGGCTGCAGCTGCATGCGCAACCTAGATGCTATACTGTCACCGATGATACATGAACTACAGCAAGCGATACAGGAGGCCTGCAATGCATTGTTCGCCAGCGAGCTGACGGTGGATTTAACGCGCCCCGAGGAGCAATTCGGCGACTACGCGACGAATATAGCCCTACAGCTTGCGAAACAATTGGGCAAAAACCCCCGCGAAATCGCCGAAACCCTAGCCGTGAAAATTCGTGAAAACTTAGCCGATACCGTACGTGAAGTCGCCGTAGCCGGGCCAGGCTTCCTCAATATTACGCTCAATGACAGTGCCTTACTAACAAGCATGTCGGCTAAGCCAAACCAATCGCTGGCCGGCAAAACAATTGTCGCCGAGTACTCCGATCCCAATCCGTTCAAGCCGCTGCATGCCGGGCATTTGTATACCACACTGATGGGTGACGTCATCGCTCGTATGCTAGAAACCGGCGGTGCATCCGTAGTTCGCATCAGTTACGGCGGCGATGTTGGTCTCCACGTCGGCAAGAGCATGTGGGCAATTGTGCGTAATTTAGGCGGTGAAAACCCCGACAAGCTGGCTGACATACCGGCCGAGAATCGGGCGGCGTGGCTCGGTGAACGCTATGTTGAAGGCAATACCGCCTACGAAGATGACGAAGCGAGCAAGCAGGAAATCATAACCGCCAACAAACGAGTCTACCAAGTGCACAGCGAAAACGACCACGAATCACCATTTGCCCGCATCTATTGGACATGCCGTGACTGGAGTTATGAATACTTCAAAACGCTCTACGATCAGCTGGCTGTGCACCAGTTTGACCGAACCATACCAGAGAGCGAGATCGTGCCGCTTGGGCTCAAGACTGTTCGTGAGCAGTTGCAGCATGGGGTCTACGAAGAGAGTGACGGCGCAATTATCTTCAGGGGTGAGGAGTATGGTTTGCACACCAGAGTCTTCATTAACTCCCAAGGACTGCCGACCTATGAAGCCAAGGATGTGGGCTTGCTGCTCACCAAGTGGCAGGACTATCACTTTGATCGTTCGATTGTGATTACGGCCAATGAACAGGCTGAATACATGACGGTTATGCTCAAGAGTGTGGAGCAGTTTGCGCCTGAACCGGCCACGCGCAGTCAGCACTTGACCCATGGCATGGTTAAGCTGAAGGGCGGCGTTAAGATGAGTTCGCGCAAGGGTAACACTGTCGGCGCCATTGATATTATCGACGCCGCAACCCTGGCCAACCGGACTGCAACGGGTGGGGATAATCCTGACACGGTGCTCGGGGCTATCAAGTACGCTTTTTTGAAGAATCGCATCGGCGGCGACATTATCTATATTCCTGAGGAGTCGGTGAGTCTGGAAGGTAATAGCGGGCCGTATTTGCAGTATGCGCATGCTCGGGCTTGCTCGATTTTGCGCAAGGCTGGCGAGGCGACCGATCAAGGCGACAACATAACGCTGGATTTGGAAGCAATCTCTCGGCAGGCTCGAGATGACGGCGGATTGGGCGCTGGCGAACGGTCGCTGGTGCGCAAGATCTCTGAATATACTGAAGTTGTCGACAAAGCTGTGCAAGAGCTCATGCCGCACTATATCTGCACCTACTTGTACGAGCTGGCGCAGACCTTCAATCGCTTCTACGAGCACAATCGGGTTATCGGCGACGAGCGTCAAACGCTCCGATTAACTCTAGTAAAGCAGTATGCTGACACACTAAAAACTGGCCTGGGGTTACTAGGTATTGCATCTCCAGATAAAATGTAGTATAATAATCAGTAGTTATGGCAACACGTCCACGCAACAGAAACACCAAACAAACCACGTCCAAGGTAGTCACGGCCGGTGCTATTCGCATGGAAGCGCCCAAGAGCCAGCGGCAGCCGAAGCCGCGGACGGGTGTCAACGCTGATATTCACCCGGTTAGCGGTTTCATCGAGTTCATCCGGGAGCATGCTGTGGTCGGTCTGGCTATTGGTTTCGTGATTGCTACCCAAGTACAAACGCTGGTCAAGCAGCTGGTCTCCAGTTTTATTGACCCGCTGTTTCAATTGCTTTTCGGTAAGGCGCTGAGCCAGCGGACTTTCACGCTGCACTTTCACGGCCGCGCAACTAACTTCGGTTGGGGCGGTTTCGTCTATGTGTTGCTCGACTTCCTGTTCGTCTTAGCGGCTATTTACGCCATTGTTAAGTTCTTCAAGCTTGATAAACTTGATCAGCCCAAGAAGAAGTAAACTCATCTAGGTCTTCCGTCATGACTTAACTGCGTGTTGAGTGAGCGCAGTGTATTATGAATCTATGAAACAGTTATCTGATGAAGAATGGCGCAAGAAATTAACCCCCGAGCAGTATCATATACTGCGTGAAAAGGGGACTGAAGCGCCCTTCAGCGGCAAGTACTTCCGGCATGCGGCCAACGGCGACTATGTCTGCGGGGCTTGTGGAGCGGTGGTGTTTAGCAGCAAGGCGAAGTATGACTCTGATATTCCCGGCCTAGCTGGCTGGCCAAGTTTCTCAGAGGTAGCCAGCAGCGACGCCGTCGAGCTCCAGGATGATAACAGCCTGGGCATGCAGCGCATTGAAGCAATTTGCAAAAACTGCGGCAGCCACCTCGGCCATCTCTTCGCCGACGCCACATCACCCACCGGCCAGCACTTCTGTATCAACTCGGCGGCGCTGGATTTCAAAGGGAAGCCGTAGCCTTGGAATGAGTTATGCTAAAATTTATTCATGAGTAATCAAAAGATACATGTAATTATTACCGGCGGCACCATTGATTCAGAATGGGACGCTGCTGCCGACACAGCCGTTACCCGAAGCGAGTCCATAATACCCAAGTACTTCAGCAAGCTTAAGCTCGATATCGACTTTACCTTCAATACGGTTTTCATGAAGGACAGCCGCAAGATTATGCCTGAGGACGTCAAAGCCGTCAGTGAAGCTGTCGAGAACAGCCCGAGCGATAAGATATTGATAACACACGGAACGTACACTATGCCCGACACGGCTCGCTACGTTCAAGCCCGGCTGGGGGGGGGTTAACCAAAAGGCTATTGTTCTGACCGGAGCTATGACTCCGCTTGAGGGCTATACATTATCTGACGCACCGTTTAATCTCGGCTTTTCCATAGCAACATTACTCACTATGGAACCGGGAATTTTATTATGTATGCACGCCCACTTGTTTGAGCCGGACGAAGTTGTCAAAAATCTGGCCAGCGCTCACTTTTTCTCGATCGAGCAGTAGTTCGCAATACGCTGCCATCCTGGATGCTGGACGGGAGCTCTCGGCCGGCTCGAGAGGGCAGCGTTTAAGAGAGCTTCGTATTTAACCGCGGTGTTTGGTGCCCCAAGCCGCCATTTGGCGGAGGATGGGGAGGAGATCGGCGCCTTTTGGGGTCAGGGTGTATTCGGTGCGGGGCGGGACTTCGGCGAAGCTTTGGCGGGTGATAATGCCGTGGGCTTCGAGGTCGTCGAGGCGTTGCGAGAGGGTGCGGGGGTTGATGGTGCCGACGGATTTTTCGAGTTCGCAGAAGCGTTTGGGGCCGCCGAACAGGTCGCGCAGAATGAGCGCAGTCCATTTATTGCCGATAATTTGCATGGCGCTGGCGATGCAACCGACGTGGGGTTCAAGGGGTTGGTTGAGGGATGTAGTTTTCATACTTTACAAAGTATAGTAATGGGCTTACACTAGGGTTAGTTAATACTATACAAAGTATATCATAGAGGAGATACATTATGAAACTAGCAATCATTATTGGAACAACACGACAGGGGCGAAAAACAGATCGACTGGCCAAATGGGCGGCTCATACTGCCAAGCAGATTGAGGGCGTTGAGGCGGAGCTTGTTGACCTTAGGGATTATCCGATGCCGTTCTTCGATGAGCCGATATCGCCGCGCTACAACCCGAAGCGTGAGATTGATCCGGCGGTGCAGCCGTGGCTTGATACGTTGCAGGGTTTTGACGCCTACTTATTCGTGACGGCGGAGTACAATCACTCGATTGCGGCGGTGCTCAAGAATGCACTGGATTATGTTACTTCGGAATTTGTTCATAAGCCGGCGGCTGTAATATCGCATGGTTCGGCTGGTGGCGCCCGCGCGATGACTGACCTCAAGGAAATTCTGTCCGAGAGTCGGGCTGTGGTTATTCCTGTTGGGCCCTCGCTGGCTATCACGGGCATGAGCGATATCATTGACGAGGACGGTGCTCTGTCCGAAGCAGCTAAGGCCAACCCCTATGGCCCGCAGGCCGGACTGGAGGATTTGTTGACTGATCTCAAGTGGTATAGTGATGCGCTGCACGTTGCCCGCAACCAAGCCAACGCGTAGATTACTTTTAGCTTCGCAGGAAAGCGGTCAGCCTAGCGGCAAGCTTCCTTTCTAAATGTAGGCTATAATTGGCCTGATGAGTAAGTTTAGCTTTGAGGCGGCGGACGAGCAGGCGCTGTTTATTGATTTGCCGGAGACGGACGACCTGAAGATGCGCGGCATCTTGCGCGGGTCACTGGAGCAACCGGTGGTGGTCATGGTGCATGGTTTGCCGGGTG
>DAINPB010000010.1:0-41122 GCA_036743655.1 Candidatus Saccharimonadota bacterium | reverse complement strand
TTGGTGCCGGGCATTATCACGCAAACCGTATTATTGTCGGCCGTCTTTTGGGGCATTATTATCCTGCAAGACAAACGCTTCGGCTTCTTGTCAGAGATGTTAGTTGCACCCGTATCGCGCGTCCGGGTTCTGCTTGGCAGCGCACTGGGCGGTGCAACTATCTCAATAATGCAAGGCTTGTTGGTCTTCATTGTAGCGATGATTTTCGGCTTCCGGCCACATGATTGGGCAGCGGTTGGGCCGGCTTTTCTGGTGCTGGTATTAATGAGTCTGGCGCTGACCAGCTTCGGCGCGGGCATAGCTTCGATGGTTGATGATTTCCAGGGCTTCCAAGGCATTAACAACCTGCTAGTGATGCCCTTATTCTTCTTGTCGAGCGCACTCTACCCGCTGAACAGTGTGCCGACCGCGTTGAGGATTGTTAGCACACTTAATCCAGTGAGCTACATGGTTGACGCACTACGCACCTTGCTGGCTAATCAGACGCATTTCGGTCTGGGCAAAGATTTGCTCGTCATGAGCGTCACTTTCGTGGTCTGTCTGGTCTTCGCCGTCAACCGCTTCAATCGCATCCAGATGTAAGATTTTCGCTCTCCTGCTCTCGCCGGTAGCGTACAATTGATACTAATAAATGAGGGGGTCGCCATGTTCACACTGCCCAAGCTGGACTACAAATACAATGCTTTTGGCAAATACATCAGCAAAGACATCATGGAGCTGCACTACAGCAAGCACCATCAGACCTACGTCGATAAGCTTAACGCTGCTGTTGAAAGCACTCCGGAACTGGCCGACAAATCACTCGAAGAGCTGCTCACCAGCCTTGATGCCGTACCCGAAGCAGTTCGCACTGCCGTCCGTAACCACGGTGGCGGCCACTATAACCACACTATGTTCTGGAAATTCCTATCACCTGAGGCTGACCTGGAGCCAAGCGGTACGCTCGGTGACGACCTCAAGCAGAAATACGGTTCCTACCAAAACTTCATGGACGAATTTACCAAGGCCGCCCTCGGCATCTTCGGCAGCGGCTGGGCCTGGTTATTACCCGATCTGTCAATTACGACTACGCCCAATCAAGACAATCCCATTAGCAGCGGCCAGAAATCGCCAATTCTCGGTCTCGACGTCTGGGAACACGCCTACTATCTCGACTACACCTACAAACGCCCCGACTACGTTGCTGCCTGGTGGCATGTCGCCAACTGGCACGAAGCCGCCGCCCGCTACGCAGCCGTTACATAACCTGCCGGAGAATCTGTTAATCTCAAGCAGTAAATATAACCCGGCAGACAGAGGTATTGACTAAATATACTATTATGTTAATATAACAAACATTATGTTAGCTTCAAGAAAGATAGAAATCGACGCTGTCGGTAACAGTCTCCCCAAGCGCCTGCTCTGGCAAGGCAATGCAGCCTCCATGGCACTGTATGGCATGAACCTGCTTGGCATGATCAAATTACGAGGGTTGGCTCCCGAGCCCTTTGATTACTTCAATCATGTTTCAAACAGTGGTGGTTCTTTCTTTAGTGCTACCTTCGTCAGCTACGTCGGGGCTCGGATTATAAGTAAGTTTGATCGCTCACCGCAACAGGTTAAATGGGCAGCGAGCGCCATAGGAGCGACCACCTTGGCAGCAGCAAATCTTTTGACCGAAACAAAGTTCGGCGTCGGACTTTCCGGCATACACAACACCATCGACCCGGTTGATCTTGCCTACGGTTTTGCCGGGGGAATTCTGGGCGCTAATATGCTGGATGTTCGTGCCACCGATGCCGCACCAACCGACAAAGCGAGTTTGGCGCGACCACGACTCACTGTAAGACCTGCTCTTAGCTAACACGCTGACTCTTAATGGTCGCCTCGATAAGCCCCCGTCGGTAAAACAACCACTGTCGTATCAGCTGTTATATATTTAAGTTATAGAAGCATTCGTGCAATATTTACAAATTTCTGTTATTTAATTCTTTTTTAATATCAGTGTAGTAATATATCGGCATGCAGGAGTTACCGCAGTTACTACTCATTGAAGACGACCGTCACATCAGCACCGCGTTGTCGCACGCGCTGCGCAGCACCCACGCCGTTCAAGTTGCTGAGAACGGTCGATTAGGCCTATACAAGAGCGAGCAAGAACGCTTCGCAACGATCATCCTCGATCTTAACTTACCCGACATGCCCGGATTAGAGGTCTGCCGTCAGCTCCGCGATCATGCGGCTACAACACCCCTCTTAGTCTTAAGCGCCGAGGACAGTATTCTTACGAAGATCAACTTACTGGACGCCGGTGCCAACGACTACCTCACCAAGCCATTCAGTCTTGGAGAACTAAAGGCTCGCCTGCGTGCCTTAGCCCGATCAGCCAGCAGCCAGACACCGTCTAGCCGCCGATTGGAAGTCGCAGACGTAGTGCTAGATAACGCTACTCGAGAAGTCAGCCGTAATGGTCAATTGATCACCTTGCGACGCAAAGAATTTGATTTACTGGAGTGTCTCATGACGCATGCCGGTACGGTGGTAACACGCGAAGTACTGACCGCCCATGCCTGGCACGGTGCTGACGAGCCTTGGACGAATACCGTCGATGTCCACATCAAGCATTTGCGCGACAAACTCGATCGACCCTTCGATACACCCCTCATCAAAACCATCCATGGTATCGGTTATAGACTAGCTCCGACACCAGTAAATGCCTTGAGTGAATGCGCGGCTTAGGACAATGGCGAGACGCTTTTTATGAGCGCCTCCTAGACAGTCAGAGCGAAGACCCGAATGCCCGCCGCCACGAATTATTGCTGAATATTATTCTCTGCGGCATGGTGGTGGCCTGCACTTTTGCAGAAATCTGTGCTTTTGTTGATAGTCGGCTCAGCACTGACATTCAGCAAGGTGCTACACCATACAATATAGCCATTCTACTTGTTGCCATGCTCGGCCTACTGGGTTTATCAAGATCGGGCAGATACGTTGTAGCCGCCTACCTCTTTCTGGCCAGCATAAGCTTCGTGATTTTGAACTTACTGTTGACCTGGAATTTTGAGTTGCCTACTGCAGCTCTCGGCTGCGCAGTGTTAATTGTGATTGCCGGCATTATCTTGGAGGTTCGGCCAGCACTTTGGCTGAGCGTCATCACTACGGTCTGTTTTTTGGTTGTGGCACATGCTCAAGTTTTCGGCCGGCTGCATCCCCACAGCGGATGGCTCAACAAACCAATGGCAATTTCCGATGCTATTGATTATGGTTTACTCCTGGCAGTTATCGGATTGGTGTCGTGGTTAGCAAATCTAGAAATTGATCGCTCCTTGCAGCGAGCCCGCAGTACAGAGGTAGCACTGGCCAGTGAGCGCGACTCTCTCGAGATAAAGGTGGTCGAGAGAACTCGTGAGCTAGAACAAGCCCAGTTAGCACACCTAGTAGAAGTGCAGCGTTTTGCCGAATTTGGACGACTTGGCGCTACCTTGCTCCACGAGGTTACCAACCCCTTGACGGCTGCTTCGCTAAACCTCGAGCAGCACAGCCATCATCACTCTCAATCAATCAGACAGGCGCGTCGAAGTTTGCAGCAGCTGGAGCGTTACGTTATTGCTGCCCGCAAACAGCTGCAAGACAATACCCAACATGCTGATTTCCGTGCCCGTCAGGAGATTAAACATCTGTTAGCCGTACTCCGGCCAGTCGCCCACAAAGCCGGCGTACAGCTCGTCACCAAGCGCTTAGAAACCGTAACCATGTTCGGCGATGCAGTGAAGTTCAACCAAATCATCTCCAATTTGGTCGTGAACGCTATCGATGCCTACAGCGAAATCCAATCTGAACAACGTCAAGTCACCATAACAGCCACGAGGCAGGAAGGATATCTGCACATTACCGTCCATGATCAAGGCAAGGGTATCGCTATCGCGCAGTTACCGCGTATCTTTGAGCCCTTTTATACCTCCAAGATGAGTGATGGCAGAGGTTTGGGCATTGGTCTGGCTATGGTTAAGCAATCTGTTGAGCAGGATTTTGGCGGGACAATTCAGGTGCATAGCTCGCCAACCGATGGTACAGTGTTCGTCCTCAAGCTACAGCTTCGAGCACCGCCTCGTGAGATTGTGTTGCCCGAGGCCGATACAGATATAGTTTCAGCTTCGCCGGTGCTTGAGTACTCACCACTGTAAATGCGAGGAATCTGATAATAAACTGTAAAATTCCTTACAGTAAGCGTTAACGTAAGTGGTATAATTTTCAGCTTAAGCAGGCGTTTGCCGGAAAGCAGGCTTTGGTTTATCAAGTTGCCGAGCGTTCTCGATCAGCGAGCAATCCCCATCTGATGTTATTGGGGCCGCCCTTATTCATCAGTTTGGTTTTTTGCTTCGGCTTGATAATTTTGCAATCCAATAATGCGCGCCATACTGATCTAAGTAATGCTCACAAACCCGTTGCTATCAAATCTCAGACCCACATCGCGACCCCTGCCTTTGCGAAAGATGCCGCGTTATCGACAGCCGCCCCTACTACCACCGACTCTAGCATCAATGACGCCGCCCCAACTGTCACGGCAGGCAACCCCGTTACTGCGACACCGCAGCCGTCAGCCTCACTGCCACGTACCAGCTTGCAGGCTACCGTGCATAGTGGCAACACGCAGTTAACAAACACTTCAACCACCACGTCCATCTCATCAAAGTCTGACAGCACACCACAGAAACAGTCAGCCCTCAAACTCCTACCTCTTAATCTGCCCAAGCTCCTTTACTGAGCCACCCCATACACTTAACATTCTAAGTAATTAGTAACACTTCTTAGCGTCGTACATGTAATCAAGCACCACCTCTATTTTACAAATAATCATTTACTTACCTTAAGTAATTAGTTATACTGAATTAGTGACCGTTCTAGAAACTGATCTTGCGACCCTAGAAAGTGCCCTGCGCCTAGTCTTTCGGACTATGAAACGACCACATAACTGGGCTCGTTTGGCCAAGCAAGCTGGCGTTGATATTGACCGCCCTGCCGCAACAATATTGCACACGCTGGTGGCCCATCAAAATGAGTCGTGTCGCGTACACGACCTGGCCACCCTGCTTGGTATCGAAGCTCCGTCAGTGACCCGCAAGACACAAGAGCTAGAGCAAGCCGGTTATCTGCGACGCGTGCCGGATCCGCATGATGGTCGGGCAATTAGCTTGCGAATTACGCCGCAAGGCCGGGCAGTCAGCACAAAATTATGGGAAGCTCAACGGGAAATTATCAGTCAAGCCCTAAGCCACTGGCAAACGGCCGAGCGGCAACAGTTCATCGCGCTGTTTGAGCGTTTCAGCAATGACCTGGCCGCCGCTTCAGCAGACCACACACCACAAACAGTAAACGAGGAAATCAATGTTCAGAGCTAAAAAAACAACCACCCCGCGCCAACCAGAAGTACTTGTCGAAGGTGAACGCAGCCATGCCGAAATCATGGTTATCTTGAGCGCATTATTGCTGGCCATGCTGCTAGCAGCCCTCGACCAAACTATTGTAGCGACCGCACTCCCGCGCATTGCCAGCGACCTTAACGGACTCAGCCGTTTGTCGTGGGTGGCTACGGCTTATCTTTTGACAAGCGCTATTGCCACGCCGCTCTATGGCAAGATTGGCGATATGTTCGGCCGCAAGAAGATATTCCAAATGGCTATTGTCATCTTCCTGGTTGGCTCGGCCCTGTGTGGCTTAAGCCAAACTATGGGCCAGCTGATTTTCTTCCGCGGACTGCAAGGCATAGGCGCAGGCGGTCTGATGAGCCTGGCACTCACTATTGTTGCCGACATTGTCAGCCCACGTCAACGTGGACGCTACCAGGGGTACTTCGGTGCGGTGTTTGCCGTCTCCAGTATCGCCGGGCCGTTACTTGGTGGGTTCTTTACGGACAGTTTGAGCTGGCGCTGGATTTTCTACATTAACCTGCCCATTGGCGTGATTGCGCTCTCGGCTATTGCCACACGCCTGCATTTACCGGTACGCAAGACCGAACACAAGATCGACTTCTTGGGAGCTGGCCTGCTGGCTATTAGTGTCGGCAGTCTACTACTGGCCACAGTCTGGGGTGGTACTGATTACGCCTGGGGTTCAAAGCAAATTATCGGCTTAATCAGCACTTTCATCGTTGGCGCGTTACTGTTTGTATTGCGAGAACACAGAGCTGCCGAACCGGTTATCCCGCTCGAACTCTTCAAGAATGACATATTCACCGTCTCGGCAGCACTTAGTTTTCTGGCTGGAGTTGGCATGTTCGGGGCGATAATCTTCTTGCCGGAATACCAGCAAATTGTACGAGGCTATTCGGCAACGAAATCCGGTTTGTTGCTCTTACCACTTATCGGTGGCTTGCTAGTAGCTGTAGTAGCTTCTGGCCGTTTGGTTACCAAATTCGGGCGCTACCGGATATTCCCGATTCTTGGCACCCTGACTATGGCCTTGGGCTTTTGGCTGTTCAGCCATGTTTCGGCGAACACCAATCAAGGCATTCTGTCGCTCTGGATGATCGTGTTAGGCCTAGGCATCGGTTCATTCTTACAGGTCATGACCGTCGCAGTTCAGAACTCGGTTGACCGCAAGCACTTGGGCGCTGCAACCTCCGTGATAATATTCTTCCGTAGTGTGGGTAGCTCGCTTGGCGCTGCACTATTCGGCGCCGTGCTGACTGCCCGCCTGACACATCACTTACAGCAACTCCTGCCAGCCAGTGGCCACGTGCATCTTACTAGCAACAGCCTGCAATCCGGCGCGAATCAACTGCACAAACTCCCGCCATCCGTAGTACACCTGGTACTCGAAGCCTTCGCCCGTTCCTTTCATGACATTTTCCTGATCGGCATCCCCTTCTCTCTTGCCGCCTTCGTCGTCGCCCTCTTCCTCCGTGAAAAACCGCTGAGCACCAGCACTCATCATGCCCCACCTGTTATCGAATCCTAGCTCTAGACAATAAGCAGCATACTGTTCAAGCTTCTGGTTGATTCTTGTCTTCGTATTTTGCGATATGTTTATCGATTGCAGCGTTGATGACGTCGTATTGATTGACTTGTTCTAGCTGAGTGACGGTGAGTACATTGTAGTTTTGCTGGATTACGGCTTGCGTGTCTCCTGCTTCCAGAAGTTGCTTCAGCTCATCAGGAAGCGCTTCTACGCTAGCAGTCAAATCGTCAACACGTATCACGACGCGCAGCCACACCGTAGTTGCCTCACCAACGATTCCAAGCGCCAGATCCGGCTGAAGCTTTACTTGCAGCGCCTCTTGCGGGTAAGTAAGCGCTAGATTGGCTAGGCGTTTTTCTACTATGTCTTCTCGTTGTTTGGCAAGTTCTTGAACTCTTTGGGCTTGATCGTCAAAGTAAGCAGGCAGCTCTAAATTTGATTCAGCCGTTTCTTCTCCGACACTCGGCTGCTTATTCCCCTCACCAGAAAGAAGCGCAAGTCTCGTGCTAACGCCGCCTAGCATTTGCAATTGAAGCTCTGTTTTTCGACGCTCTCTTGCCTGCGTTATCTCTTCTGAAACATCTTCGCCATAGTTCAAGGTGGCTCTAAATTGACGCTCCTCAATATCTGGCCTACCAAGTAGCCTTGAGCGCTCCGCCTCATCAATAGCCAGGACACGGTCATGTTGCAGCAGTGCGTTTTCGTATTGCTGCCTTAGTTCATCAGAAACTTCGTCGCCAGCATCTTGTATCATATTCTCAAGAAAAGAGAGTTGCCCAGGAGTATCGCCAACCATGCCAGCAATCACCGCTGCATCTTTGACAAATCCAGCCTCAATCTCCTCAGGCGTTTTGCCCTGCATTTGGGTTTGAACATGACGCTCCAGAGAAATTGCCGGTATGCCCTCACTACTGATTGGGCCCGTCCAGTTGCTCAGTATCTCATCATACTCAGCCCGCTTGTCCGTGTCGAGTAGTATGATACGAGCTCGGTTCAATAGACGTGTTATACGCTCGCCTCGCTCACGAAGTTCCGGCGCTAAACCTTCCATACGATCAGGGTGGTATTCTTTGCTGCGATCTCTGATGGCAACTCTTATGGTTTCGTCATCAGCTTCTGGAGGAACTTTAGCAATGGCGTAGAGGTCAATAACGTAATCAACACCTTCTTTCGGCTCATATTCCATACTATGCTTACTCCTTAGTCTTACTTATTTTGCATCTTTACATATAGAGATGCAAGCGTAAGTGTTTTTACTATAGGCGCTGGTTAGCAACGCAGACTCTACGAGCCGCTTTGGGATTTGCGCCAGTTTTCGATTTCGGCGTGGTGACCGCTGAGGAGGACGTCGGGAACTTTGAGGCCGCGGAAGTCTTCGGGGCGAGTGTATTGAGGGAATTCGATGGTTTGGTCGTCGGCTTGGAAGGATTCGATTTCGGCCGAGGTCTCACCGCCCAAGACGCCGGGCAGCAGGCGCACGACGGAATCGATGATTACCATGGCCGGTACTTCGCCACCGGTCAAGACATAGCTCCCGATACAGAAACTTTCATCTACCCACTGGATGATTCGTTCGTCATAGCCTTCATAGCGCGGACAGATCAGGATTAGTCCCGTATCCGCAGCTGCCAACTTCTTGGCATCGGATTGCCTATAGACTTCGCCACGGGGCGTTGGTAAGATCACCCGCGCTGTAGGATCGGCAGTCTTGGCTTGCTCGACGGCAGCAACCAGTGGCTCGATGTTCAAGAGCATCCCATCACCACCGCCGTAAGGCGTATCATCAACTTGCTTACGCGGGCCAAGACCAAAGTCGCGTAGGTTAATAAACTCGTAGGTGACAATACCCTTGTCCTGCGCCTTCCAGAGCATGCTATTGCCGAGTACGCCCGTGAACATCTCCGGGAAAAGTGTAATAATCTGTATTCTCATCTGTGTATTCTACCAAGAAACCAAAACAACCCCTATAGAAGGGGTTGTTTTGTCACATAAAGCTCCCATCGATGATGGCTCGCACGAGCTTTTGATTTTTGTTTGAAAGGTTCGTCGTAATGACTAGCGTTAGTATACCCCAGGCGTGAGCTACATTACAAGCCAGTTCCTAGTTCGGAGGCAATCTCCTCGTCGAACAGGCTAAACCGAGCTACTGTTAATTGCCCTTTTGGGTTGGTGATTGTAGTCTCGTAGGTTTCATCCTCACCACACGGCAACGCCTTAAGATGCTCGTCCTGTGTTGCCTCAGGTATGTGTGAGCTTAAAATAGGCGAGTACATGTGCACGACGGACAGATCCTTTATTGTATCTTGTAACCCACACCTAAAAATGGCAAGCTTGCCATAATACCGGAGCTGCATCGCTGAAGCAACAACCAGCTGCATGTCATGCTCGGTAAAATCATAGAATGTTGTAATCTGCCCCAGGTCCGTGAGCATGGTTTCCGTTTGGCCGTCATCGCAAGTGAATTCAATGTGTATCGGCATACTGTCGCCCTCTACACGTCGAGGTCGTCGAGGTCGGCCAGCTCTTGACGGGTTTGGGCCAAACGGTCGCTGGCTTGATCCTCGTCCGCGGTCGGTTCTGCTTCCTCAACTGGTGCTGCTTCTGGCTCTTCTACTGGCTGCGCTTGCTCTGTCTCGGCAGCTTCTTCAGCGGGAGCAGGGGCTTCAGGCGCATCGGCATCATCGGCAGACGACGCATTGTTGTCATCATCAGCAGGCTTTGTTGGCGAGGAAGCCGCAGCATTGTCGCCATCAGAACTTCCAGCGCCAATACCATTGTCAATAATCTTAAGATTGTAGCGGGCGTCATTCTTGGTGCCAAGGGCTCGCAACAGCGTGCGCAACGACTGGGCAGTAGCACCGCGTTTACCGATGACGCGGCCCAGATCTTCGGGGTCAACGGTCAGCTCCAGCAAGACACCCTTTTCGTCAATCCGACGATCAATATGAACGGCGTCAGGCTTGCCGACCAGGGATTTTACGACGTATTCAATAAATTGTTGGTCAATATCACTCATGTGGCAGACTCCTCGGTTATGTTTAGTCAATTATAGCAAATGCGCAGAAGGCTAATGTAAGATTTTTCGCGGCTGACTGACGATTACTTAGCCTTGGGATCGGCGACTGGTTCGGCTTCGGCAGTTGCAGCATCAGAGTCATCTTCAGCAGAAGTCGCTTCTTCGGCAGGAGCCTCGCTGGGCTCAGCCACCTCTTCTGACGCGTCAGCTGTAGGAGCCTCATCGGACTCAGCTGTCTTTTCTGGTTCGTCAGCTGCAGGCGCTTCACTTTCAGCTGCTGCTTCTTGCGGTTCTGGGGCGTCAGCCTCAGGTGTTGGTGCGGGTTCGGTGATAGCAGTCTCAACGACTTCAGGCACTGCTTCTTCGGCGGCAGCTTCAGGTTCGGCAGCAACTTCTGCCTTAGGCTCAGGTGGACGCGTGCTGCGGCGCTTATCAGCGTTGCGAATAGTGCGCTCTTTGTCAGCGGCTAGTTTGACCCAGCTTGGTAGCTCTACACCCTCAGCCTTTAGCAGTCGGGCGACTCTATCAGACGGCTGAGCGCCATGGGTCAGGTAAAAACTGGCCTTTTCTTTATCAAGAATAATTGCTTTGCCGTGGGGATCATAACTACCGATCCTGGCGACTACTTTGCCGCTGGTTGGTGTCAGGCGTGAATCCTGCACTACCACGCGGAACATAGCGTGGCCTTTGCGGCCGGTACGTTGCATACGAATAGCTAACATCTGTCTAGGTGACTCTTTTCCTTATAACCTTAGTGTTACTAAAGACAATCCCTGCTATTTTACAGATAACCCTCTCTGTTGTCAACTTAAGTCTGCCGGCATAGCCTGAATAGTTGTTCTTTATGTGTTATTTAAGTCTAGGGTCATTGCTAAGAAATTGACAATTATATGTATAAAAGTTATAATATATTACTGAAGTAGCATCTGTTACTTTCGACGAAAAGGGTGGCTTAACAATATGGCTGATTATGTAGTAGGTTCATTGGCTGTGATGGGTCTCATGTTTCCAATGGCGATCTCATTCATGGCATGGATGATTGACGACCACACCGGTGGCGTTAATCTTGGAGTGAAGGTACTCTTCGTAGTCCTCTGGGTGCTGTCTGTCGGCTTTCTCGCTGGCATCGGCGTCTACACCAACGTCCACTTCGGTCACCATCATGAAGAACTAATGGAATGGTATGTCATCGCTGCAGTAGTGTCCGTCATCGTTTCAATCTGTGTGTTCTTCGAGACATACCGCGAGTAGTCTTGATCCGCTCACACTGTTAAGACGCGTGAAACGACATCCGAAACCCGCACACAAATCACATACGTTTTCGTCGACACAGACCGATCCTGGCACGGGAAATTTGAGCCTTAACGCTCGTTTACCGTGGTCTGTGCCAGAAAATCCCTATATTCCCGCCCTCAACGGCACTTATATATATTTTCTGGTCCAGGTCGTCTTTCTCTCCGGTCGTAGCCGCTGATGAGACTTGGGAAGTTCAAGTCGAAAGGGAAAGATTAAAAAATCATTGGTAGCTTTCTTGAACTCTCAGATTGTTTGCAAAAACAGATAGACGTAGTGTATAGTAGTATGTGTAATATTAACACTAAGTTCTTACTAGGAGGGTGTCATGGAGAAGGAAAGACAGGCCGCACCAACTATTAACTTTAAGGCTATGGGTAAACTGCTAGCACCGTTAGAGCTAGTGCCACCGGAGGCCAACGCTTCTCTGCCCAATGCAACAGTGATGAGCGAGGAGTTTGACGCCCATATTAGGCGCTTGGTGGGAAGACATCAACGCAAGATTACCCTGAGAGATCATGCGTCTCTCGAGGTAGGTAGCGACCACGCAAACGATGGTGACGGCTGGGACGGCGGCCCGGTAAACCCTTGGAATAGCCAGTCGTACAGCTTGACCGTAGCATATGGCAAAGAATCCAAAGACTATCCGAAGGAGACCTTACATCAGTACTTAACATTCACTTCCGGCCACCGCTACCACGCCGATGCTCCGCAAAACAGCCGAGACAGAGGCATCGGAGTTGTGTTTAACTTCGAGACCATTGTGCCGACCGTGCCAGCAGAGCCGATACTTTGCGAAACATTTGGCATCCCCTTTCCGATCAAAAAGAATGACGAACCGTACCGCGTCAAAAAGATAGAACGAACTGGCGAACTTAGTTCAGCGGAGACAAAACGGGCATTTCAGTTGGGGCTGGCGGTAGTTGAGGCATGGCTCAGGTACACCTAGTCTATCCTTTACTAAGCTCTGGGATAAGCTATTCCTCAATCACTTTGACGAACACAACTTGCGACCCGCCTTTGGTATCGGCATCCAGGTCCTTCAAGCTCTCGACCCTGAGATGCTGACCAAAATCGAACCTACCGACTCCCAAAGCTAGCCAAGGTCTAGGCGAACTAGGTGACTCTACCCCTGTAACGCGCTCAGCTATACGCTGTTACGAGATTTTCCAAGAAGACACAAGGACTACTCGTCTTATCTGGTCATGTTTCCGACTATCATCTGACCAGGGGTGGTGTCTTACAGAGGTACTTAAGCTTTTTCTCGATAATAACTGAGTGCTGCCTCGGCAGCTTGTTGCTGGGCGGCTTGTTTACTGGGGCCTGTACCTTGGCCGCGTAGTTTGCTGTTGACGTAAACACCGACAGTGAAGGTCTTGTCATGATCGGGGCCGTCTTCGCTCATGACTTTGTAGATAGGGGTGGCGGTTTCTTGGCTCTGGGCAAGTTCTTGGAGGTGTGACTTGGGGTCCATCCAGGAGCCGCTGGCCAGAATTTGCTCAAACGTGCTGAGAATACTCTCGGTGATAAACTGCTTGGCGGCTTCGTAGCCCTGATCCAGATATAGCGCGCCGATTACTGCCTCGAAGCTATTGGCCAGAATTTGAGCCCGGGCGCGTTCGGTGCCACGCTTCTCGCCGCGGCTCAGTCGTAACAGCGGCTCGAAGCCGTATTTGGCAGCCGCAGCGCCAATGCTTTCGGTGCGTACCAGGCTACTCCGCCAGTTCGTTAGGATGCCTTCTGGCTCGTCGTATGTCTTGTACAGATATTCGGTGACGACCAGTTCCAGCACGGCATCACCGAGGAACTCCAGTCGTTCATTGTGTTCTTTGACGGTCTTCTTGTGCTCGTTGAGGTATGACCGGTGGGTAAAAGCGGTTAGTAATAGCTCAATATCATTGAATGTGACACTTAGTTTGTCGCGAGCGAAGGTTTGGTAGGTTGCGGTGTCCATGGGTTAGGCGATAGGATAAATGGCTATTTTTGGCTGTTGACTACTAGTTGCTGATCTCACAGCTTGCCCTCACGAATTCTTTTCATACCGATCAGAATGAGTTTGCCAATATCATCATACGCAATTTTGTCGACAGCTTCAGCAGCTGGAAACCATTTTATATCATTCAACCAATCTTCGGGATGTAATCGGTCGGTGTTACCGCGGCCTTCGACCAGCCAGATATGCATGGTCATCAACACCAGGGTGTGCCCCCGTCGATAGCGGAAATTAACCTTACCGAGCCAGCTGAAGACTTCCATGTCTTGCAGGCCGGTCTCCTCGCGGATTTCGCGTTCGGCCGTGGCACCGGTTTCCTCCCCAGGTTCAACATGCCCTTTCGGGATAGTCCAGCGGTTCTTGGCGTCTTGAATAAGTAGGATTTCAACCTTGTTGGTCTTGGCAGCACGACGAAAAACGATGCCGCCGGAGGTAGTCTCACGGACAACTTCGTCAATGACTGGCTGGCGCTTGTGCACCAGTTTGCGGAAGCCTTGGATTGGTTTGGGTCGTTGCACTATGGATTACCTTGCTTATTTCGGTTGCTGTTTTTTGGTAGTTTTGCTGGCTGGCTTCTTGGTTGTTGGCTTGGCCTTAGAAGTTTTGGGAGCAGCTTTGTCGGCGGGCTTCTTGGCGGATGCTTCAGCGTTTTCGCGCTCCCGAAGCAAGGTACCGAGCACGCCATTGACGAACTTAGACGAGTTGTCGCCGCCAAACGCCTTGGCTAGCTCCACGGCTTCGTTGATAACCACCTTGGGCGGTACATCTGCCTCGTTATCGAGCTCGTAGAGACCGATGCGCAGGACAATGCGATCCATGCGGGCGATCTGATCGATGGGCCATTCTGGAGCTACTGGCTGCAGTTTGGCGTCTAATATCGCTGCATTGGCAGTTACGCCGTTGACCAGTTGCTCGATGAATGCCACATCATCAACCATCTGCTTGTAACGGCTGACATTGCGCTTCAGTACCTCGATGACATCAAAGTCCTGATCGCCGGCATCACCGCGTAGCTCCTGCTCGTAAAGCGTTTGCAGGGCGATGATGCGACCGAGATGACGGTTGGAAGCCATATTGTTAAATTCCTTTGCCTGTCAGGGGTCAAACGACCTTGGCGGATTCGCGTGTGGTGGTACGGACTTTGACAGGTGAAGTGGCATTTACTTTGCGCGCCAGCTTCAGCACTAAATGGCTGCGGCGTGTGCCAGTCTTGCGCGGACTAGTTCGCTTCTTGGGTTTACCCATGGGGCAATCCTTTTCCTTACATTGACAAAACTTAGCTCTATCGTAGCAAGTTTAACCGCTTTTCTCAAGGGGTATTGCCAAATTAGATCACGAAGTTGACGAGCTTGCCGGGGACATAGATGGTTTTGCGGATGGTTTGACCCTCCAGATAGCTCGCAACTTTGGCGTCCGCCTGAGCGGTGGTGACGACAACTTCTTCACTGGCGTCGGCGGCAACCTGGACTTCGCCACGAAGTTTGCCGTTGACCTGAATGACCACTGTTACGCTGTCTTGGGCCAAGTACTTCTCATCATGTTTCGGCCAGCTATCGCTATGCACGCTAGTGCTATGGCCAAGCTGGTGCCATAGTTCATCGGCGATATGGGGTGCGAAGGGCGCCACACAAGCAACTAGGCTCTCCAAGGCCTGTTGCCACACTTGGCATTTGCCGAAACCATCTGTTTTTAGCTTGTATAGCTCATTGGTGCAAGCCATCATTGCCGCGATAGCTGTGTTGTAGCGATTTGCTTCAATGTCGGCCGTAGTTTTCTTGATCATCTGGTGTGTCACTCGATATATCTCGCGCTGCTTGCTCTCGTCAAGTTCGACTGATTTGGCGTCAGTATATTCTTGCACCAAATTCCAGGCCCGGGTCAGGAAGCGATACGCTCCGGGAACACCTTGCGGATCCCAGCGTGTGCTCAGCTCAAGTGGTGCCGCAAACATCAGGTAGGTTCTCAGCGCATCGGCACCGTAGCCACTGTCAATGATCTCGAGGGGATCGACACCGGTGCCTTTGGACTTCGAGAACATGGTGCCGTCGGCAGCCGTGACCTTGCCGTTAAACAGCATCTGCTTAAACGGCTCCGGGTTATTAACAATGCCGATCTTGGTGAAAAAACGAGCCACAAAACGAGCATACAACAGATGGGCTGTGGCATGGTCACCACCATTATAGAAATCAATCGGCGCCCATTTATTAGCAATTTCGCTGTCAAAAATCTTCTGCTGATTGTGCGGATCGAAGTAGCGATACATGTACCAACTGCTGCAAATATAGGTATCCAGCGTGTCGGTTTCGCGCTCGGCCGGGCCGCCACATTGTGGGCAGTCCACGGTCAACCAATCTTTGGCCCGTGCCAGCGCACTGCGGCCATCACCGCTGGGCTGAAAGTCATCAAGCTCTGGCAGAATAACTGGCAAATCCTCATCCGGCACCAGCACCGAACCGCACTTCGGACAGCTAATAATCGGTATTGGCGCGCCCCAATAGCGCTGACGACTGACGCTCCAGTCACGCATCTTGTAGTTGACCGTTCGTTGGCCCCACCCCTGTTCAACGAAGTAGTCCATGGTCTGTTGCATACCTTCGTCGAACAGTAGGCCATTGAATTGCTCAGAGTTAATCATTTTTCGCGTAATGCCGTGATTGAGCTTCACTTGATCGACCTTTTCGGTCTCAGGATCGACGATTTTAGCAGTTTCGCCATTCGGCCCTTCCACAACTCGAATAATCGGTAAGTTATACTTGGCAGCAAATTCAAAGTCGCGCTCATCATGCGCCGGGCAGCCCTGTACAGCGCCGGTACCGAAGCCTGCCAAGACAAAATCAGCTACCCAGATAGGAGCTTTCTCGCCCGTCAGGTGATTTATCACGTACGATCCAGTGAACACACCCGTTTTTTCTTTGCCTTCCTGCTGTCGCTCAATGTCTGTCTTCTTGATGCACGCAGCAACATAAGCCTCAACTGCTTCCTTTTGCTCTGGCGTGGTTATGCCAGGAACCATTTCGTGCTCAGGCGCTACAACAACGAAAGTCATGCCGTAATTAACAGGGGTAGTAGTGAAACAAGTTATCTTTTGGTCGCTGTCGGCTACTTGGTAATCAATATTGATTCCTTCGCTACGGCCAATCCAGTTCTTCTGCGCTAACTTGACGCTTTCTGTCCAGTCCAGATCGTCGATAGCCTCGAGAAGCTCATCGGCGTAATCGGTAATTTTGAAGAACCACTGTTTGACTTCTTTCTTTTGCACCAACGGATCGTCAGGCCCATCGTGGCGCCAGCATTTACCATCGATAACCTGCTCATTGGCCAGTACTGTTTGGCATTGTTCGCACCACCACTGCATGCGGGCATCTTGATAGGCCAGACCATGCTTGTGCATTTGGCTGAAAATCCACTGCGTCCACTTGTAATACTCGGGCAAGTGAGTAGAAATTTCTTTTTCCCAGTCATTGCTCCACCCCATGGCTCTATACTGCTTATGATACCCAGGGATAATCGTCGCCATGCTCTCTTGTGGAGAAACACCCGCCTTGATAGCGTAATTCTCAGCTGGCAAGCCGAAAGCGTCCCAACCAATAGGGTGATAGCTTTCATAGCCCTGCTGCCGCTTGAAACGGGCTTTGACGTCGCTAATGGTGTAGTTCATGGCGTGACCAATGTGGATGCCAGCACCGCTGGGGTAATTGAACATGCTCATGGCGATATACTTTGGCTTGCTGCTCTGAAGGTCGGCAGTGTAGGTGCCGGTTTCGTGCCATAGTTTTTGCCAGCGGGGCTCTATGTCTTTGGGGTTATACCGTTGCATGAGGCGCTCCGCTGTTGTCTACAGGAACAGCTTGCTGAATTGTTGTAGTTTTTATGTCTTTTGGGTTGAGTTGTTGCATCAAAATTCCTCGCTGGTTTATCGAAATGTCATTGAAGTGGTGGAAGAAGATAACGGCCCTAGCGGGCGAGGAAAAGCAGTTGAGAATTTTGAGATTTCATCTTATCCACAGCTTATCACAGAGAGAAAGCGGGAGCAATTGCAGCTGTAGACTTTTTATTATAGAATTCGAAGATTAGTGAATGGAGGGTACCATGGCTCGACTTGAGGCAGAGGCAGATTATTATCGGGATATGATTCGCGAGCAAGGCTATGTGGATCTTGATTTTCCTATTAGCGGGGCTGATATTGATCCGCTTTTTGAGCAATTCCGGGAGTTATCTGAGCTGGCTTGGGCGAGAGATGGTTCGGGCGAGCGGCTGGTTGAGGCCATGCACTATGTGATACCTGAGCGCCCCGAAGATGCCGACTATTATCTTACGCACCGCCGCGAAGGCGAGATTAACCTGTTCAGCCGCGACACTACTCCCGGCAAAGAGAACAAAGACCTAGCCCACTTCGGCCCGCTCAGTTACGCGCTTGCCCGGGCAAAACTCGGTAATCACATGCCAGAAGTCATGCGACAGTTCCTCGACTCCTGCGTCGAGCTGCACGAAGCCACCAAGACCAGCGTCCGCCCTGTACTCGAAGCACTCGGCATAGACAAGATTATGTTGGCCGAAAACCCTCATCACGATATTCATATGGTACGTGTCCTGCGCTATCTTGGTACTTCAGCCACCCACAAAGCTGACCTCCACTTCGACCGTTCGGCGGCCACCTTTGCTGCCTGGGAGAGCTCACCCGGCCTAGTGGGTGCACCCGGCAACAATGCCTATGGCCAAGCGTCGCTCAACCCCGAGGAGCTGGAGCATCTTATAGCACAAGCCGACGCCTCACCTATTGAACATGTCAGCGGCAAGGGCAAATTCTTCTTGAGCGCTGGCTACAATCGTTTACCCCAGGCAGTTCACGAGCAGAATGGTGCCTTACCCCTCTTAGCTCACGGCGTCATCAATGAAGCTCCCGAAGAACCACGCGACGCCGTAGTAGTCTTCCTAAACCCCCATCGTTACTACAAGGAATACACCATTCCACCACTGCACGAAACCGGTTTAAGCACGATTCAACAGCATCTTTTGAGCAGCCAGACACCAGAGGCCCAGGTAGCCTGAGCCTCCTGTTCCCATCCGTAGCATTCAGGGGTGACCGTAATAAATGCCGCGACTGCTAGGCGTAAGTTGCAGCAATTGGCTCACGGTTACAAAATGCAGCCCACGAGCCTGTAAATCAACCAAAATCTGCGGCAAAGCATCGGCCGTCACATGATAAATATCGTGCATATCAACAATGCCGCCGGGACGGGCCGAAGCCTCAACCGACTGAATAACCTGTTGCGGTGTATTAGCCGCCCAGTCCTGAGGATCCTCATTCCAGAGTAGCGTGGCGAACGGCACATTATCCTCAACAGTTTGGTTGACCGCACCATACGGTGGGCGGAATAGTGTCGGTGCCGGCACTCCTGCAGCTACAACCGCCTGCTGCGTCAGTTGGATCTGTTGCTGAATTTGGTCGACAGGCAGCTTGGTGAGATCCGGATGGCTCCAGCTATGATTACCTATCTCATCACCATCAGCGTACATTCGCTGCAGCACAGCCTCATTACCGGCTATCCGTGAGCCAATCACAAAAAACGTGGCCGAGACATGCGCTTGCTCAAGATCACTCAGAACTTGCGGCGTCGTCAGCGGATTAGGCCCGTCATCGAAGGTGAGGGCTAGGCAAGCCACCTGCGCGCAATCTGTCTTATCCGGGCGTGCGGCGGTATGCGCCGCTAACACTTCCCCGCTACGAGACGGCTGCGGGCGAATCACGGGTACAGCACGAGTTCGTGCTGGCTGTATGATTACCTGGCCAGAGCTAACAACGTAATTTGAGCTATGCATCAGTACGGGCAGGCCCATGAAGACAGTCGCCATCAGCGCTACCGTCAACTGTGGCCGTATGCCAAGTCTTACCATCCACTTCGTGCTACTCATCGGACTTGCATTATCCCAAAAAAATGCGTCTTGGACAATATAGGGTTTCTAACTCCACTGCACTGCGAACACCCATCCTATCGCTGCGGCGGGAATTGTCGCTGCTTGATAGCTAGCCAGCTCGGCGACTGTCGCACCAACTTCTCGGCATCACTGGGGCGAAGCAGCAAGGCTTTGAGAGCTTCTTCGGCAAAAACACCATTCTGCGAACCTTCGGCCAACACAATCGCCTTCGCTACCAGCTGCTTTTTGACAAACTCACCCGCCTCATACGGACTCATAAAACTCTTCACCCGACAGCCAGCCTCCAGAGCAGCCGGCGCCAGATATCGTTCAGCATCCAAGCCAATGGTCACCACCCAGTCAAGTTTCGCAGCATTGCAATACGCCCCCACTTCGCAGTGAGCTTCACGGCTATAATTGCCTAGCTCATTCATGCTGCCCAGAATCGCAATCCGGCAGCTCGTCTTGGCCGCATACAATACATCCAGCGCCGCCATAACAGCTACCGGGCTGGCGTTGTAGGTGTCATCAATAATAATGGCCTGCTTGCTACCCTCCAGAACTTGCATACGACCAGCAAAAGGAGTTATTGCCTGCAACCCCTCGACTGTGGCTTCTCTTGTGCAATCCAAGGCGTGTGCAACGGACGCGGCGGCCAATGCGATCTTCACCCCTTGAGCACCTAGCACATTGACGGATGCCTTGAGCGCTTTTTCTTGTTGAAATTTAAAGGTGATCTCCGCGTGCTGCAAATCCTTTTGACGCCAACTGGTCACCCGGTAACCCGGCTTCGTCGCCACGCCATACCCCAAGAATGCTCTGTGACCAAGATATACGTCAGAAACATCATCACAATTAATCAAGGCCTTTGCCGAGAAATCACAGACAGACAGCTCCTCCGCAGCTACCGCGTCCAAAGTACCGAAGAACTCCATATGCTCCGCCGCAACCGCAGTCACCACCGATAACTCAGGTTTCAGATAGGCAAATCGAGCAATCTGCCCCGGCCCATCCGTTCCCAGCTCCACCACCACATACTTATACGGATACTTCTGTCGCATAATACGCCGGTTGGCAGCCAGTATTTTCAGCCAAGCCAACAGATTAAATAACCCCGGTAACTGATGGTTGAAAAAAACCAGTGGCACCGTCAAACGATCATTATAGTTACCCTCCTGGTACAACACCTTCTGGTTGGCGCCCAACACCTTAGCAATAGCAATCTTAGTGGAAGTTTTACCGACACTGCCAACCACTGCGATGACTTGAAAATCATGTCTAGCCCGAAGTTGTCGCACTTGACGTTCAAGGAAGAAACAAAGTATGGCCTTGCCTACTCGCTTGGGCCGAAACAACGCCCGGAAAAGCGTGGAGCACAGCTGCGGGACAACCGCCAGATGCGCCCAAACAACCGGATAGGCCACAATTACCGCCGCGCCAAAAGCCACGCCACCAGTCACATGACGCCACAGCCCCAAATAGATGAGCGTCAAACCTGCAGCAATCTGCAGAATCATGCCCGTACGCAGCACCAACAGCAATCTGTTAGCCGCTCGGTCCTGCTCCAGCGTCACACCTTCCACTACCTGGTTAAAGTTAGTAGTTCGCCAATATTGTGCCAGGTAGGGACCGGCCTTGTACTTGCAGCTCTGCAGCATATACACCAACGCCGCAGCGTAACCGGGTACATACAGGCTGATAAAACCCTTGATCACCGCAACGAATCCTCGAAAAACACCCCGAGACCATATATCCGCTCATCATCCGCACAGCCATCAGCGGTAGCTACACTTCCATGCACAGCAAGGGCGTCAATAACAATCTGCATATGGCTATTATAGCGTGCTTACCGGCATTTCGAAGGCTATTGCAGCAGACCGCCACTGCTGGGAGTGGCATTGGTGTCGCCACCACCAGTAAACAGATTCAACAGATCTGGATTAGTGGCTTTGAGCGAGTTCTGAACATCGGTGAGCACCTGAATGGCCGGCTCAGGATTACTGGGAGCCGAGACTGAGACCTTGCCATAATCAATGGTGAACTTCCCGCTAGCGGTGAGATTGCCCTTCTTGGCGTCTTGGCTGGTGGAGTTGGAGGCTACCTGGACAATGCGCTTGCTGCTCTTATCAACCCAAACGGTCAGCGGTGTGTGGTCGTGATCGGCAATTGAGGACGAGCTATTTGTCGAATTGGCGCTGGGATCACACTTCTGGAGCGCTTTGATCAGCGACAGGTCTTTCAAGCCGTCGCCAAAAGTACTGAGTTTGTCATCATCAAGACTCAGCACAAACTTTTCGGCCGCCTTGCCGTTAACAGTGTCGCTGCTACTGCTTTGAATCGTTGTAAAGGGATGCTTGGCATACTGGGTTTCCAGGAGCGTAACATCGGTCTTACTGAGCGCCCAATTTGTATTGAGTGCACACTTGGCGCTGGCACTTTCGTTTATTATCGTGCTGTCGATAACAATCCACTTGTTGGAGACATCGGCACTCAAGGATTTCGCCAAGGTCGCAGCATCGGGACTGTAGGCACCGATCAGGCCAGTTATAGTACTAAGATCACCAATCTTGACATAGACATCTTGGTTAACCAATCGTGCTTCAACCGGGAAAGTAATCCCAGAAACCGTTACGCTTATCTGCGCATCAGCCGTCTTGGCCTTGGAGTCTCCCGCTGTCTTAAAAGCAATCTTGTAAGCCACGCCGCCGCCCGACGCCGGACTGGCCTGAATTGAACCATCGGTACTAACCTGTTGCTGTTGCAGACTGTTAACGAGAGCCGCTCTTAGCACATTGGCGGGCTTATTTGGAACAATTACACCGACATAGGCAGCCGCCGACGCGCCACCAAGTACCACAAGCGCTATCACGGCTATCAGGAATGGTTTCATCGAGCGTCTGCTGGTAGTAGGAAGCGGTGGCAACGGTTCCGAAGCGCCTACTACAGGGCCGGGGCCAGCTGAAGTCGAAGGGTTAAACATCTGGCTGGGTGACATAGGTGCAGCCGGTGGCAGTGACGATGCCGAAGCGTCGAATCCGCCACTGACAACTTGTCCATTGGCACCTGCGGGCGGTGGTGTAGGCCCGATACTCGGGCCTGACGGCGTAATTGCGCTTGGGGCAGGCTGAAATTGCGACCCATTACTTACTGGAGATGGGCTAAGACCCCCTTGGGGCGGCATCACCGATGGAGAAACCACGGCACCCGGCCCAGCAACCTGTAATGGATTAGCAGGCTGCGGAGTACCTGGTGTTGGTATAGCACCTTGATTCGGCGAAGCCCCCGATAGCGGTGAAGAGCCTTGATTCGCATCCGGAGTCGATGGTTCCATAGATTGCGCCGTCCTTAGCAGCAATTACTGAATATGAGCTTAACTACCGTTGATTATACATAAGCGGTGTATTTCTCCCAACCGAATCTACGCAGGGTATCAGCAGAAACTAAACTGACGTTCTAGTGAATTTTTCGTTCCAGAATCTCAAGTTTGAGTACTTCGGTCAGAGAAATGTCAATCTCCGAGCCTTCTAGGGGTTGCAGATGAGCCCACTTATATGTCTGCGGCACGATAATCTGCCGCCCATCTGTTGTCTGAACACCGTGATCTTGGTCGAAATAGTGCACCCGCAGCACATGCCCGGTGAAATGCTCCACCGAAGCCCGCAACATCCACTCCCGACCTGGCCGCATCGGAATTGATTCCAGCACAACCTCTTGATTGACAATTTCGCGGTGTATATCAAGATTGGCGAGCCGAGTGAGGAGTTGCTCCATACCTTTGTCGAAGTTCTCCGGGGGAGGCGCTGCTACGACCAGCGCATTGCCTTCGTTAGCAGCGTAGAGGATTTCGCCGTCAGTACCGAGGGACGACACTCCGGGCGGCGTCAAATTACAGAGCACATCAGCAGCGCGCAAAGCCGTGTCATTGACCGATTGAGCCCGTTCGTCCCATTTGCCCTTAAAGGCGTGGTGCGGGCGGTACACCAGATAATCGGCCTCGACTAACCCTTCACTTACTCGCTCCCGCCAAGCTTCATATGTCCAGTGATCGGGGGTTTCCCAGTTCTCGTCCCACCAATGCTTGATAGGGCCGACCAGCATAACAATGGCAGTGTCTGATTCGGGGACTGATTCATGCATACATACTTCTTTGGCTCACGAGAGTTCTAGGCAAAGATATTGCCGCGACTATCAATTAACAATAACAATTATAATACCATGGTGTTGCATTTACAGCTATATACTGGTTCAGCTTTGTTGTAGCCTTCGAAGATGCATATACTTAGGCTGTTATGAAAGCGCTACTTGCCCAGTCAGGTTGATATAGCCTGATCATGCTAGCATGCAGCGGTTTATCTCTGTTATTCGAATTATCATCAATCGGAGAGCAAGGCTGACTGCAGCCAGTTTCACTCTCTGGTGGGCGAGGAGGGACTCGAACCCTCAAGGTCGTAAAACCAGCGGATTTTAAGTCCACCGCGTATACCAGTTCCGCCACTCGCCCCTAATCTGGAGGCGCGTACGAGATTTGCACTCGTGTACAGGGTTTTGCAGACCCTTGCCTAACTCCTCGGCCAACGCGCCATTTGCCCTACCAGTCTACCATGAAAACACCTTGTTCTCTTGGGCTGTTGCGGGCTGAGCTTATGACATCTACTTTTTGGCGGTCAACACCGATGGTTGAGGCTCTGCGCTAGTTATCTGAGCGAGGGTGCGACGTGCTCTTCGAGAAGACGTTAGAAAGTTTTGGAAAAGAGTTGGACTTGTCTGCTGTCGCACAATGCACATTTTGCGTTGATGCGTGGTGGGCTTGACCCCAGGGAGTAAGCTTCCTGAATTAGTGAGCCGGAATCTTAGATGAAAAACTGGTCACTAGGGCCTGCCCCGCCTCTGGCGTCAATTTCATCAAAAGCTAACCCCCACCCCCATTAATAAGTTGACAAAATCTACTATTCTTGCTATAATTATCCACAAGTCGGTGTACCGTAAATGTGCATTGGACGACGTGACAAGAAGTCTTTTCGTTTTTGTACTTCGAGCAGGTGGAGTAAAGCAACGAGAGGATTCACCCCTGATTTCCATCAGTGAGGAGAGCGCTCTCGCGGCTAGGCACTTGTGCTTAAGGTGATTGCCGATACACCCGGTTATGCGACCGATTCGCAGATAGTATATTGACAAGGAGATTAGGGTTCCAGTGGTGCTTCCTGAGCTAAGGTGAAGCTTAGAAAGTACCACTGGAATAAGCCAGTTTGGTAGCTAGGAAAGGAACGGACATGCCCGCAGTTTTCATACTGTGGATCATTTTCACGATCCTCAGCATCTGCATGATCCCCGTTGTTCTCTCGAGTAATAAGCGCTTCAAGAAGATGGAGAGCGACGGTCGAACGTCAGGGCAGACATACGATGACGCAAAATTCGTGTCTATCGCCTCTCGTGTCGTGATGTTCATCGTGGCAGTAGTAGCGGCCCTCACGTTCCTGCTGTCGATATTCGTCAGCGTCGGAACCAAGGAGATCGGTGTCGTCACGTCGTTCGGGAAGCCCACCGGGTCACTGAGCAACGGACTACACCTGAAGGCACCGTGGCAGAATGTTACGGATTTCGATGCCGCGGTTCAGACCAACAACCACGAGGGAGCTCGCGGCGAAAACGACACGGGCGTTGACCCCACCAAGTGCACTCAGGTGCGCATCGGTAATCAGTCGACGGCCTGTCTGGACAACTCGATTCGTTGGCGGATCAAGAAAGATGCCTCGGACGAACTGTACCGCGACTACCGCAACTTCACCAACGTCGAACAGTCATTGGTGACGCGGCAACTCACAGCAGCTCTGAACACGGCATTCGCTGATTACGACCCGCTGAACAAGCTGGACGAAAACAAGGCGCTGCCGAAGGACGAACTCAATGGGCTAGCCAAAGCAGTCCAGAAGACGCTCCAGGAAGAGATCGGCAAGCAGATCGAAGTACTGAGTGTCATCATTCCGCTGGCGCGTTTTAACTCGTCGACGGAAGAAAAGATCAACCAGTACCAGGCAGCACTCGCCGAAACGCGAATCGCAGCTCAGAAGGAGAAGACCGCCACAAATGAGGCTGCCGCGAACAACACGCTGTCAGCATCGGTGTCTCACGACCCCAACGTGCTGGTCAGCAAGTGTCTCGACACCCTCAACACGATGGTCAGACTGAAGCAGTCGGTTCCGCCAGGATTTTCCTGCTGGTCTGGCAATCAGTCAGCCATCGTCGTCCCAGCCGCCAAATAGTCCGAAAGGAGTAGGTCGCAGAATGTGACATAGGCTACGGAGCGATCCAAAAATTCATTTGAATTAGCGGATCGCTCCGTACCTGTCACCTCTCCCTCCTCCCCCCTATCAATATCTCTTTGTCTCTTTCGCTCCATGAATGTGTGTTCATGCTGATGAGTCCGAAAGGACGAAAGCGAAGAGTCAAGTATGCTCTACCCCTTGAATAAAGAGCATAAAGGTATTGCATTATTATACGATTTATGTTAAGATTATATAGCTTCTCGTCACAAGAACTTACTAGTAGTTAGTAGTCTAGGCAGTTAGCATGTTCTTTAAGTCTCTAAAACTCCAAACTCCAATTACTGTGAGGTGTTAACTGTGCTCACATTTGTAAGTATTCTCACCGCTGTAGTCGTGGGTGTTCTCATCGCATGGCTGGCAAGTCGATTTGATTTGCGTAACGCTTACCGGCGTAGCCAACGTATCACTATGCCCGAGTTCATACTCGGCTCCATCGTGGTCGTAGGCTTGGCGGTACTTGTCACAATAATCATCGGCCCCAGACTGTCACGCGATGGTGCGATCAACGGCTTTCGCGAGTTCCTCAACGGCAGTGTCACGCAAGCACGTATCAATACTGATACATGCGAGCGCGATGGTTCGTGTGTCCACCATTACGACTGCGATTCCTACCAATTCAAGGTCGTTGACAGGGCAGCTAGTACCGATAGCAAGGGTAACTACACGTCGGAAATCTCCCATTACGAAACCCGGTACCATTCGTGTCCATACGTCACGAAGGAACTGGACTACGTGCTGGAAGACAATATCGGCAGTACCATCACCATCGGAGATAACTACTTCGAGTCCAATCCACATCAGTGGAGAGGTGATCGAGGGATCCCCGGTGACGTACCGCGTGAACCACCTGCAAGGTGGCTCAAGGCCAAAGCTGACCTGGTGAGCGGCATGTCAGACCCCGTTACTAGGGTGTCAGACTACGCCAACTTCATCCTGGCCAGCGACAGCAATCTGTACAAGAAATACAGTGGCAGCATCACGACGCTCCAGAAAGCCGGTTTGCTTCCCAAGCATACTGCCAATCTGGGCGACAACGTGCTCTACGAATACGGTATGCAGGCCCGAAAGGTTCAAGCTATAGGCGGGTTGAAGGTCAACCTGAACGAATGGCAGAACCGTTTGATGCGTTTCAACGCAGCACTCGGAAGCGACCAACAGGGAGATATGCACATCGTGCTGGTGCCGGCCTCCAAGGTCAGTAACCCGGACGAGTACATCATTGCCCTGAAGGCCTACTGGACGAGTCTCGGCAAGTGGAGCATTTCCAAGAACGGAATCATTCTGGCAATCGGTGCGAGTCCCGACGGCAAAACCGTCGAATGGTCTCGTGCTGCAACCGGGATGCCTACCGGCAATGGTGAAATGCTCGAAGCGCTGAAGTTCCGACTGGCAGGTAAGTCCCTCGACCCGAGCACCCTGCTCGGCGATGTCACAACTGACGTTCGCGAAGAGAAAGGAAAGCTGAAGGTCACATATGGTCGTGGTGTCGGTGGAATGATCGGACAGATTGTGTTCGGCGAATTCCCCTTCAAACGGTCATGCATGAAATGTACGAGTAAGGGCGATAAGGGTGTGGGCTATGTCGATCTGACGGAATTGGTTCCGATTACAACCGGTGCCAAGGTCCTGATGTTCTTCATCGTTCTCGTTCTGTCGTGTTGTCTGTGGGGCGTGTTGCTGGTATTTGATCCATTCAATGCCATCATCCCGTCGTCATCCAACAAACGCGTACCGCAAAATCGGTTCCGCGGTTTCTGAAAACACAAACGGAGGAAACATGCCCGAACCTGGAAACAGCATGACAGTAGGTGATGCGTTCAAAAAGTACCGAGTGATCATCGCGATCGCTGTGGTATTGGTGCTGGTCATAGGTGTCCTCGTCATCAAAAACGGCGTCACCAACAAAGGCAACGAAAAGCAGCAGAGTCTGATCGCAACGTACAACAAAACAACCAACGTACTCAGTGACTGTCTCGTCAAGACCAAGTCTGCCGTCGGCGTAGCCCAGGCGACTAAGGGAGCTCTCAACGAAGTCATTACCGAAGCAGTTCGTGGTCGATACACCGCAGGCAGTACTGCCCATCCCGGTTCAGGCAATGCGCTGTTCAGTGCAATCGCCGAGAACTATCCGGACACGTCTCGCTTGGCTAAAGTGTTCGAAAACGTGCAGATCATCATTAATGGCTGCCGGACGGAATTCCGTGAAGAACAGTCCGCGCTGCAAGCAGAAGTGACGCGTTTTGTCTCGTGGAAAACGGGTTCATTCACCGTCCGAACATTTGGCGGCAAGAACTACCCCAATAACGAACTCGCCATCAAGAAGGACGGCAAATTCATACGGGGTGCCGAAGCGCTCACGCAGATGCGTGAACTGGTCGTTGTCTCGGAAGCACAGAGCGGCCGCGACACAGGCAAAATCGAAAACGCAAACCCATTCGCCACCACCAAATAGGCGGAGACGAATCGAAGGAGTAAGGAGACCTGAAGACAAGGTAGTCTAAGCCGTAAATCTAGATGAAGCCCTGGAATACAGGCCGGCATAAGTTGTCAGCGAAATGAGCTATGCTCACTGATAACTTAGCCGTAACGGTACAACAATTTAGTTGAGTCCTTACGGATTCCGAAAATTGTTTTTGCCGTAGCAGGTGACCTCATTTGTCGAGTCCTTCGGGATTCCAGATTGTCATCGCCGTAAAGGTATAAGTTTAAGAATTTCATTTGTTGAGTCTTTTGACTCCAAATCACTTTCTTTTTCTTACTTCCTTTACTTCGCTATATGAATGTGTGTTCATACTGATGAGTCCGAAAGGACGAAAGCGGAGCGAACAATGACCCTATCAACTCCTCTTAGAGGAGTGTACTGACATGGTTATCAAAGGGCTTCACCAAGGCTGCGCAGAGAGCAAATCTCCCTGATACGGCCGGCTTTAGCGTTGTTGTTCTGTCGTTCAAGATCTATCTTTTGTGAAAATAACCTGTTCGGTGTTGTCGGCCAGGCTGTGAGTGGTTTGTTTCTGGCGCCGTTTTCGCTTGCGTTTGAGCTTCGGTAGGGTGATTTTGGAACCGGCTATGGCGGTGCGCCCCATTTTGGCGGGGGTATGCTTGGTGGTACCAGTGGTTGGCTCTGGACGTGGCTGGGGCTTTGGCTCGCTCTGGGCTGTCTCGACAGGTGGTGCAGGCTTCTGGGCGGCAGGAGGTTTGGCCGCGGGAGCAGGCTTGGCGGCAGTGGTGTCGAGCAAGTAGTGTTCCTGTATATACGCCTCTACCGAGCTGCGATCTAAGGCATAGTGTGCGCGTGAATTCGCAATAATATTGGCCGTTTCATCGAACTGTTGGTCGGGTAAATTCAGAGTGACGGCCGAGAAAGCTGGGGTTTTCTCACCGCTAATCGTCATATTGATAACGAAGTGCCGGTTGTGCATGTGCACTAGGTCGTACTCCTCGAATTTTGGCTCAAAATAGCGCTGCATGCCCCGGGCGTCATCAGCACCCATACGAAAGGCGATCATTGAGCCGACGTTGCCGAAGACGGCGTCTTTCACTTCCTGAGACATTTGGGCTATGTACTGGTTGGCGACGGTTAGATTTAGGGCATACTTCCGGGCCTCACTCAGGATGGTGGCGAAGCTATCGGTGGCGAAGTGCTGGAATTCATCAACATACAGATAGAATGGTATACGCTCATCGACCGGGATATCGGCGCGGCTCATCGAAGCTAGCTGAATCTTGGTGACCAGCAGCGCGCCGAGCAAGGCGGCATTATCTTCGCCGACCAAGCCGCGGCTCAAGTTGACGACCAGGATTTTGCGCTCATCCATGATCTTGCGGATGTTGAAGCTGCTCTTGGGCTGACCGATGATATTACGGACAATCGGATTGGCGGTGAAGGCACCGACCTTGTTGAGCACGGGAGCAACAGCTTCGGCGGCAAACCGGTCATTCCAGGTGGCAAATTCCACCAGCCAGAAATTACGGACGACCGGGTCGGAAACATGGCTCATCACCTCTTTGCGGAAGACTTTATCGGTCAAAATACGCGTGATGTCCAACATCGTTGCATCGGGATATTCGAGCAGCGCCAAAAGACTGTAGCGCAAAATATACTCCAGCCGCGGCCCCCAGGACTCGAACATCCGCTTCAGCACGCCGATCAGCTCCGAAACAGTGTGCGTTCTAAGTTTCGGATCAGAAACTTCCATGGGATTGAAGGCCACCGGGAAGTCCATATCGGCCGGATTGAAATACACCACATCCTTGGCTCGGGCCGCCGGAATACGCCGAAGAATGCTCAGCGCATAGTCACCGTGGGGATCGATAACTGCGAAGCCGTACGGGCTTTGGATGTCTGATATGGTCAGCAGCTCCAGCAGGCCTGATTTACCGACACCGGTTTGACCTAGAATATACAGATGGCGACCTCTGTCTGATCGCGGCATGCCGAAGGCGATGTTCTGGCCACGAAAGTTGGCGGCCGCGATAGGGCTGATTTCATTTCGATTGTCATCTGTTACGACGGGTAAATTAGCCGGTGGCTCGGCGGTTTGACTGAGCGCCCACAGGATATACGGGGTTTCAACAGTGGTGTGCGGCAGGTGGTACAGCGTGGCCACTTCTTCGATATTCAGTATTGACGGCTTAGCGCTGAGCTTTCGTTGACTGTAGCGCAGCAGCGCCGCGGGATCTTCGGTGATCTGAGCCTGCTCGAAGCCGTTCAGATAGGTGGTATTAAACTGTTTGTAGCTGGCGACGATGGACTGCATGCGTAGCTTTGCTTGATGATCGGGGACATTGCCTTTATAAACAATCCGCAGCGAGGCTTCGAAGGCCAGTTTATGGCTCTTGTCTTCAGCGCCATTGGCTCTGGCTTGTTGATACTCAGTGAGTTTTGCGGCCTCAGTGCCTTTGTGCTCTGGCGGTTCCCAGAGAGCTGTCAATAATCGAGTTGGACTAGAGGTGGATTTACCGCGCAGGCCGCCGATATAACGCTCGCTCTTCTTGTGCCAGTTCGTGGAAGCCGGTTGAATCACTAATTGAATCCAGGCCTCCTCCCCTTCTTCGAATTTCGCCAGCGTAGCCGTAATTGCGGCCAGTGGGTCAACTTCGAAGCTCTGAAAGGTCTTGATGGGCAGCGCGTCATTGCTGACCAAGCGCATTTCGGCCAGCAGCGAACGTGCCTGACTATCTTCAGCTGCGCTGGAGTAGTCCGTTACCTCTGAGATCTGCACCGTGGGATACTGGGCGTAGATTTGCTCCTCAACGAAGTTCTTGAGGTATTCCGGCACGCAGACGTAGAAGCCGATGCGCTTCTTCAGGACGGCGATTTCGAAACTGACGCGTACCCGGCGGGGCGCCTGGAATTTCCCCTGCGACGGGAATAACAATAGCCCGTGGAGCGAGGCGAACATTTGCTCGGCGGCCAGCTCCTTCTTGTCATTTGTCCGGGGTACTTGCAATAGTAATAGCACCGTCTCATGGTCAAGACTGTGCTGATCTTGCTTACCGAAGTTGATCATAGCCTTACGATCAAAGCTCACGTAAGCTCCCTTTTAGCATTTGTAAGTTGATGGAATTACCGGTATAAACGAATTTTTGCCCTAATTAGCCCTTAGCTCATGCAAGATAAGATATGAGGACACGAAAAGCTCTATTACGTTTATGTTTCTATTATAACTCTTAAGAGGTACGAAGTTGGAATAAAATTTCTGATCGGGCGATATTGCTCTCTGTGCCCTGTTTTGGAAGCTATTGAGGAGGCGTTGTCAGTTCGCCTGCGTGACGTGATGGGTGCCGGTTGGACAGGTGCCGCCGCTGACAATGTATGCTATCCGGACATTGGTGGTGCCAGCCGTTTCACACGGAAGGCTGAAGACGGTTCCCGCGGCAGTAGACGGGTAGTCACCGCCGTGAGCATCACTCCCGAGGCACGGCGGCGTTCCCTGGGTCAAATATGCTACATATGGCGAGGTGGATTCACTACAGATATGAGTGTATTGGATGGGGCGTCGTTGGTTGAGTTTATTCAGCTCCTCGCCTGATGCCAGGTGGGAAGAAGGAGCTGTTGTGCTTGAGCTGGAAGTGGAAGGCGTGGAGTTCGATGTTCCTGTAACTGCAGCCGTAGACAGCGTGTTATGGCGTATTAACTTGGTGCCTGTGGGGCATTTCTCATCGTTGGAGATGTAGACATATCTGAGCTTTGCGGTGCCAGTGGTCACGCAGGGCGCGCTGTACAGGGTTCCGGCAACGGACGGTGCATAGTTCCCCTGGTGCACATCGCTGCCGAGGCAGGTAGGGCTTCCCTGGGTTACATATATTATTGGGCTGGAGTTCTCCTCGCATATTTGAACATATTGAGCCGGACGTCTTTGATTAACGCCGTTAAGCTGCTCACCATGCGCCAGCGAGTGCAAAAGACTATGCGTGAGCAACCATGCCGCCAACACTACCACTATGAGCACGACTATGCCGGCGATGGTTCCCATGAAGAGGGCGCTGTTATTCTTGGGCTGCTGGATAGGCAACAGCGACTCAAATTGCTGCGGCATGCTCGACTTGAACCCGGGTGAACTGTTTGATTGTGGGCCGGGAGTGACTGGGGCCGGAGGAGGGCTGGGAGCTGCGTTTGTTGGTGGTTCACTTGCAGGAACTGGCGGTTGCTGCTTCGGTTCGTCGGGTGGATTCATATGTTTTAGTGCTAGTTTTTATATTGATTTGTTATGAGCGTAGGTTACCAGCAATTTAATGAAATGTAAACGCTCCGTGAATTAGCAGAGCATAGTATTGCGCCCCTGTTCTGGACGAGAATCGTGGGTTATGAATTTGGAGCAGTTCTAGTTCTCTCGGTGTTCTCGAACCTCGGTTCGCAGCGTAGCCATAGATTGCCATGCTCCCGTCGCCAACAAATACAGACCGCCGCCCAGCATGCCACCGCCAATAGACTTTTCTACGAATACATCTGTCGGGATTACTTGACTGCCTACGCCGAGCATGAGTCCCGTTACCATCCGCTGTACGGCAGCTTGACCAGCCAGAAACGCCCCGCGCTGCTTAGCGGTCTTGAAAGGAGCCATGTCGCCGTCGCTGCCAGTATCGAATTCATCTTGTCGGGCAAAATATTCAGCCGACTCCAAGTAGGGATTGTTGCAGGTGCGTTCCTGCCAGGAGGCGTGCCGGGTGCCGCCGGCCTCGGTGGTTTTGAGCTTGTGGGCAATGCTTATCTTGCTTAAGACCATGTTGGCGAGTGCGCTAAAGCCACTGTAGCCCTTGCAGTTGCGTACATTTGCCTCTAGGGCTTCGTATTGGCGCCGTTCTATGGCTGTCAGTCGCCTGCATTGGCTGCGCGATAGTTTCGGCGTAGCTTGCCGCTGGGCGCGGGCTATTTCGCCCCAGTGTTTTTTGTCCATCGGTATCCTCATGGGGCAGGTTTCGCAGGGATTTTTTGCACTCATGGTTATCAATTAACCATTCTTTATTATTGATTGCAAGCATGAGCGAAAACACAGATTTCTTGTACGCGCGTCAAAAATTCACATTGCTGCAGGCAGAGATGGGTATCTCGATCAGTGAAGAGTGCCTAAAGTATTGTAGGAGTATACATCTGAGCGCGAACGGAGAGTTATGCAACAGCCGTCTCGAGTATTTGATCGGCGAGGACTGCCGGAGGTTCGGCTGAGTTGAGTGTAATGTAACCGAATTTTTTATAATTGTCGTACCATTTTTGCTGAAAGGCTAGACTGTATGCAAGTTCGTGCGGTAATTTACCCCAGCTATTGTTGGTTCTGCTGGCAAGACGCTGCTTCAGTGTTTCATCATCAATGACTAGAGCAAATATTTTTGAAAATAAATCTTGCAGGTCTTCTTCGTTTTCAGGATCGCCACATAGAAAAACAGGTTTATTTTGAGCTCTGGGAATCAAGGCCTCAATTTTTTCGCGGGCTATATCGCGGGAATGAGCCTGAACGAACTCAGGCGTACGTTGCTCGTCTTCCCTCCTTACCTCTTCCCCGGTTTCGGTGTTATACCACCTGGCAAGCTGGTCTTCGTCGGCGTCATAGGCTTCGTAACCCCTGGATTTCAGCTCCGCGCAAAGCATCGATTTACCAGTGCCAGGTAACCCGGTGATTAAAAATAATGGCATGGTTCTATCTTAACAAACCGAGAGCTGGAAACGCTCTCTTAAGCAAGTAGTTGAGAGAACAGGCATCAAATAAGAGCCGACTTAAGAGCTAGTTATTGCTAGCAGTTAACTGTTTTACTCCGGGGATTTCTTCGTCGGCCGTAGCTTCGACGACGCCGACTCGGGCAGCTTCGAGCCTCGTAGCAATTGAAAAATTTCTTAACGCTCGCTTGAGAATCATCTCGGCTTTTCTATCAAGGTTGCTCAAGTGACCAGCTTCGTGAGCATGCCATTCACCAAAACTTCCTCCGGCCTTCCTTCTTCTCTCGTTTTCGCTATCGTCATAGCCGCTGAATTCCCCCGAAATTATGACTGAAGTAACCTCTGAGCCATAGCTGCCGTTCAAAGTTCTTTGATGCATACCAGGGATCGATAACTCCACGGTTTCATATTCTAGAGTGTTCTTGTCCATTATATTATCGTTACGCTCTAGGCCGTCCGCATTCTGAATGCCACGCGCCAACTTTCCACCCTCAACACCGAATAGCAGGCGCAGCGTATCAAATGTGTCAATTTCAGGGAATGTGGCCACTTCGACTAGTGGGATCATTAAGTCTCTGGCTCGAATAAGTCTTTTCTTCGCGTCTTCGATTGGCTCTCGGCAAGTAGAAAAAATACTCTCTTCCACCTCTAATAAATCAGAAGATGCGAGAATAATCTGTGCAGCTTCTTGCATTCTTTGAGATATCGGCGAAACGGTAACGCCGAGTTCAAGAGCCTTACCCTGTCTGGCTAGTTGTTGGTCGGGCTGTAAGTCTGTGCTGATTTCTTGACTCATAATTTAACACCGCTTAGGGATTTAGTAAAACAATATTTATTATACTACTGTTTTCCTATTTTTGCAATAATATAGCCCGGCGAAGAGTTTTTAGTGAGCTGTTCAGATGGCTTGCTTGAGAGGACGCTGGAAACCTTATAGAGACCACTTATTGGCTGGTTGCATCAGTCTCGTCCATAAGCGCGCTCCTTCTCGAAGCCGCGATGTAGTTAAGCTGATTCTCATTTGGTTGGCGAAATACGAAAGGGAACTTGAGCGGCAAAGCAGATCCTAGAGTAATATTGATTGGAAACGGTTCTGCCGAGTTTATTTCATCACATAGGAGTTTCCTCTTTTTGGGATTACGTAATCTACATAAACTTGCGTGTGGCGTGAAATTTGGCATTTCAAACAAACCGGCTTCTTGCTCGGCTCTAAGCGTTTCTTCGTGTAGTTGCGCCGATAAACTCTCATCAAGAACAAAAACTACCAACCCAGAACGCGTATGCGGTTCAATACCTTCTATTCGACCGTGCAGACTAGCGTGCCCTACCTTTTGACCTATGCGCGTAAAGTCTGCTTGCAGCTGCTCAGTATTTCTGGCCACCCCACGCATTATGAGCGCACCCACCGCTGTTTTCCCCAAGAGCGTTACGCCTCGTTCTTCTGTTCGATGGGGGTATATGCCATGCTCGCGAACCATGGCATCAATCAGACTAAACTTATTCTTGAAGTCAGCGTCACCATCTACCGATGGCGCCAAAAACCTTCGTAAGGTATACGCAGTAACCTGAAAATCACCTGTTTGAGTCTCGACCATGGGTACTTACGTATTTTTATAGAGTTTTATTGTTTTCGCAAGCATGAGCGAAAAGAAAACGTCACGATTCTGAGAAAGTTTTGTCCACTGCCTCATCCTAGCTAGCAGAACTTCCCGCGGCGTCGGGCTTGATTGCGAACTCCAAAGTGGTCTATCGTCCTTGCCCGCATTATCGCAAAGCTTCGTGACATGGTAGCCCTCACCTAGCCAGCAATGACCTGGGTCGAGGTCAAGATAGAGCTCACCAAAACACAAGCCTGAACGACTTGAGCAGCACCGTTCCCAGAACCAAAACTGTGCTAATGCCGATAACCCCGATTATAAGCCCTGCGATGTACAAGACTATATCCTCAAAAATCATAGACAAAGCAACGAGCACAACCGCCAATGACGGCAAAGTGTCTAATCCAGAAAATGGGGGTGCAAAAAACGCTGCCAAGCAAAAAACACCAAGAACTAAACCAGTAACTCTTAAGAAGAAGCTATTTCTGATGAGTCGCTTTAGCCGAGGCTTAGAGTGTTTCTCAACCCAGCCTATTTTTCTTATTACGGATCTTGTTGATTGACGTTTCCCGATCCCGGATATATCTAGTTTTTGCCAACGTTTGGGCAGCCATATAACTTTTCGCCCTAGCACCATCTCAACCGATAACAACATGGCGACTATTTCAAATACATGAGTGACTCCACCGGTCGGCAGCGGCAATGCAGGTATAAACATCAGCAGCAACAAGCCGACAGCAAAGCTTTTTTCGCAAAATAACTCTGTTAAACCCAGTATTGTTTTTGGTTGCTTACTTTTGAACCAGGACTCAAGTTGACTGCTGAAGAGTTTATCGTTATCCACGACCTAATCATAACAAAATAGCACTACTTTGCTGGTTCTGATTGCTCTGAGTCCGAACGACGCTTTGCATTTATGTTGTTGTAGAAAGCGTTTCGTGCAAGTACTCCCAAGATTGCACCAACGGCTACAAGCCCTGCCGCTCCGCCTAAATCCAGGCCTAAATTGGCTTCGTGATAGGGTTTCTGTTCGGCAGTTAGGGTTTTTGTATACGTTTCGGATTGATTAATTTTCTCAATAATCCAGGGTGTCGCAGCGTGCGCGGCGGGCGTAGCGTTTACTGCAGTTGTTTCGTGCTTTAAGGTTTCAAATTGATGCGTACTCGACTGTGCTGTCTCTATTTTTGTCTGGAGGCTACTCCACTGAGCGCTGCCTACATCAAGCGCGTAGATCGTTTCGCCCACAACTGCAACGAAGGTGCCTGCTATCGCTCCGGCCAAAGCTCCATCTATCTTATCGAAGCGCTCACTCATGCAAAATCTCCTTTGTGAATAAAACTAATTAAACAGTAGGCCAGATTTGAAGGCAAGCACAAGCAAAATAAAAATGCCTGTTTTGCCAGCGGCCATTTGAACATTCTGCCATCATTAAAGTTTGGTCTACGGTTCTCGGACGTGACTGCCGCCATGCTTTGCTAACGCTTTGTCGAAGGTGACGAGAGAATTACGGTAGGCTTTTGCTTCAGTTGCGGAGTAGCAATCTACGATAGACAAGGTTTTTCTTGCTCCGTATAAATCAATGGCTTGGTCAAGAAAATAGTCGTTATAGGTTAAGCTTGGTAAGCTCAAGAACATTTTGAGTAGCTTCACTATATCCGCACGCTCCATGCCAATAACCTTTTCAAGTACAAAGATTATTTCGACAGCCACAACGTCGGTTATATATGACGCAGAGCCAGCAATAACTTCTTTGGCCTTAAAACCCTGCTCAGGAATATCGTTAAGCAAATAACGAAGCACTACATTTGTATCAAGGCTATGCACGATAATCAGCTACCCAGGCTTTGGCTGCCGCCTCCTTGAGCGCTTGACCTGTTAAGCCTTTTTTGTGACTCGGTATCTTTTTGGTGATTTCGTCTCGTAATTTTTCAAAGTCAGCCACCGTGGTGCCTCCACCGATAACAACTTGGTGGTTTTTGTTTACAGTGAGGCTAACTTTTTGTCCAGGTTTGAAGCCGAGCGCTTTGCGTAGTGGCGCGGCAATAGTTATGGTGCCTTTACTTGTTATTGTTGAAGTGTATTTCATGTCTTACATTATAAATAATGTATTACGTTTTGTCAATTTCTTTCATAGCGTATGTAGACGAAAATACCATGACGGTCTCTATTGTTTGAAAAGCGTTCGGGTCGTGATGATACTGCAGACGAATAAAAGCTTAGGCGTTGCACCCAGTGTAACAGGCAGGGATCTACCGCTCAGAGGGGGGTGCGCCCAGTTGAGCCAAGCGAGACCAGAAGCTTCGTAAGACCCTGCCGCTGGGTTGTTCTTCTTCGAAGCCTATGCCTTTTCGGATTGCTTCAGCCATTCCCGCGCTGGTGAGGTGTAGCCGTCCTTCTTCCCTCGCATGTATAGATAAGCCGATTGCTTCAAAACGTTCCTCAACCAGACCTTCTTCTATCATTTCTGGAAGCTGAGCTAGAACTGCAGCAGCCGTTTTTGGACGGCGCCATCCATACGCTTCCGCCTCTCTCATACCTCTTATGAGTGTATCGCGGGCCATGGGGCTACTGTCGCCATCGTATGAACGCCTAAGTGCGGTGAAAACGGTTACGCACCCAAGGTTTTTGCGCCTCCATAATTCAGCTTGGCGCGATGGTTCGTAGCGGACTTCTTCAACAATCTCCACCTTAGGGTCACCAAAAACTACAGGCAGCCAGCCTCCGGGGCTCACAACCCCACGATTTTGCCGAAACCAAAGACCCAGCTCACCTCCTGGGACATTGCGAACAAGCGTGTTGGGCGGAATAGTACTCAATCGCTCTGTTACGCAAGGCGTATTACGCCCGGTAACCTCAAGATCACTCGCAACTTCATACTCTGTAAATTCCATAACCATTATTATAAAGTTTTCTTAAGAATTGTCAACTTTATGCACGAAGCGTAGAAGGCTTGAGGCTTATACAGATGCTTCGTAATGCCAGTGCCAAGGCTCGTACATCATGCCGAGTTGGTTGTTCTTCGTATATGACTCGTAAAAACCAAATTGCTTAGCGTTCTCCTGAAGCCAAGCATATTCTTGTGCCGTATCAAACTCATCACTCGATAGCCCATCTTGTGTTTTAAAATCTATAGCCTGTCTTTGCGTACAGACGTGCTCGCTATAGTCTGGAAAACATACTCTCTGTATTGTTTTGTTGAAGTCAAAATCGTAAATTCGCTCAAGTATGTCAAAGAAAAGGAACACTTGCCTCGCTGGCGATCGATGGCCAAAAAGAACAAGCAGATTTTTGCCAATGTCTTCCTGCATGGCCTTATTTAATCGTTGGTAAGCTTCGTAAACATCCTTCGGAAGGTATTGGCACGGGATAATCTGCGGGTGCCCATTTGCTGTATATGTCTGGTTGGCAATAGCTACTATATCGTTTGAGCTATCCTTTGCCCCGAGAAAAGGCAGCTTGTAATCTATGTCTTCGGGCTTAATAGCTAGCCACTTTTTCATAATGGCAGCCTCTTTATCCGTAAAGAGCTTATAAAAACTATCGAAATCAATAATTGCAAACTTCTCATTCTTCGCTTGCTCGGCCCTCCCCTTAGCAACCAAGGATGTGATTAGCCCCTTCTCTTCTTCTGTAAAATCCCAGATTTGTTTGGCTTGCATACGGTCAATACTGGTTGCTACTTATCCTGAGGCTCCCACAACTCGATACGATTACCCTCTGGATCTTCAATCGATGCAAAACGGCCGATACCCTCGTATGCTTCCACCTCTTTTACAATCTTTACATCGTCGGCCTTAAGCGCTTTGAGCATGCCGTCCAGATCATCGACGCGGAAGTTCAGCATGAATTGCTGCGACTTATTACCAAAATACTCCGTGCCTTTCGCGGAAGGCGCAAAAGCGGTTGGGCCCGCTTGCTGCTCCCACTTAAGACGGTCAATCCCCAGATGTTTTTTGTACCAAGCCGAGAGGGCCTCCGGGTCTTCCGCCCTAAACATAACACCGCCGATGCCTGTAACTTTCATGCTTTTCCTCCGTCGTTATATTAAGCGAATGAACCGGTCTTAACCTCGCCAGCTCTCTTGTAATTGGCGAAGATGACGCCCTTGGGCGTTGTCTTGGATTCCGTAAGCTCGAAGGCCGCTGGCATGGTTCCTTCTGCGAATAGGCGCTTGCCTTTGCCCAGCGTTACAGGGTATATCTTGAGCCATAGCTCGTCGACGAGATCGTTCTTAAGCAAAGTCTGTATCAGATTGCCACTGCCGTGGACTTGCAGCATTGGTCCGTCTTGCTGTTTGAGCTCTTTTAGCTTCACCGCTACGTCTCCGTCAATGAGTACTGATTTTTCCCAATCAAGTTTTGGTGACGAACCAGAAACAACATATTTTGTCGCTTTATCGAACGGAACCCTGGCTAGGGTTTCTGGATCCTGCTTCGGCCAATAACCCGCAAAGATATCGTAGGTTTTTCTGCCCAGCAGTAAATCAAACGGCATGCTCATCTGTTCGCCCATTAAGCTGCCCGAAAATTCATCCGAATAAGGAACAGTCCAGCCGCCGTACTTGAAGCCGTCTGAGGCGTCTTCTTCTGGCCCGCCCGGAGCTTGCATGACACCGTCAAGACTGATGAAAGATAAGACGACTATTTTTCTCATACTTCTATGATATCAAAATCTAATTAACTTATCTGGTTTAAAGCTCTAAAGACCCTAGAGCAGACTTTATCGTAGACTCATTAATCGGATCAGTGCTACCTTGTCCTTGCGCATCACTTCCACTTACCGAAAAATCATATACCGAGCTATTAGATGCAACAAGAAAGTCTTGGTAGTAAGTTATATAGCCCTCGCCTGGCGTACCAGGCACTCCTTTGCCTACGCTGTTGATGAGTACAGCCTTCTTTCCTTCAAAAGTATAATTTACCCTGCTAGCTATACTAAGTTCTTCGGTATCTTCTCCATATAACTGAGGCGGGCTATCGATAAGGTTATCCTCTACCCGTGAAACGGTCTGCCTTAAGTTGCCCTTATATGCACTGATATCAAATGAATTGGGTTCAGCTGAGTTTGTAACGTTTGCCTTGGAATCAGTATAAAAATTTACATCAAAACCGTCAGAACTATCCTCAGAGAATTTCCAGTTTGGAGGATAAGATATTGTGATATGCTGCTGGCTATTTGAGTATTTTGCCCAACCGCTCGGCACTTGATAGCTGACTGGGTATGCCGGAAAACTTGTGTTATCAATTGTAGTCTTACTTGTGTTGGTTGATTTATTGGTTGTTGTAGGTGAAGTTTCAGTATGAGTTTTATAAATAGAATATCCGACCGCCCCAACCAGCATGAATACAGCTACAAGGACAAGTGCTTCAATTACCGTGAAACCTTTCTGGTTCATGATGCTTTAAGCATAAGCTGAAAGGAATTATATGACAATAAAAGAGCGGGTTACTTAGTAGCCCCAAGCGTCAAAGTCTTGAGTAGTGGGAACTGGTTATAAACCTGTCCTTTGGCTACAGAGCCGAAGTGACCATCGTTCAGTATAACTTGTGTGCCTCCGAGATGATCAAACATGGCGCGACCTTGCTTATCGTCGCAGCTCCAGGGGTCATTGACTGAATTAATAAAAATTATTTCTTTGACATTTTGCTTAATTTTGTCCCAGTCATATGCTTCCTGCAAGATAGGATCTTCCATCTGTTCATCAGGATGCGTACTGTAACCCGCGACTAATACTGCTTTGGCAATCCGAACGTCAATATGCTCGAGAATGCTTAAAATCAGTGGGCCGCCCGCAGAATGTCCAACCAAAATTGTGCCTGCATCGAAGTCGTGTTTTTTGAGCACTTTCGGCAAAAAAGTAGCAATTGGCTCCTTGTTGATTTCAGGATTATT
>DAINPB010000009.1:33025-41176 GCA_036743655.1 Candidatus Saccharimonadota bacterium | reverse complement strand
CGGCCGGTACGATTAGTGGCGGTTCGGTATCGGGCGGTACGCTGACGGCTAGCGCTGTTAATTCATTAAATGTTAGCGGCACCGCGATTTCTGGTACTGGTGCGCTGACGGTTGATGCGAATGGTACTAATACGATTAGTTTAGGAGCTACCTCCACTGGGGATATTTTGCTCGGTGGCGGCTCTGGTAGTACCGGCTGTACCGTAACAAATGCCAGTGGTAACTTCGCTTGTACCGGAACGCTCAATGGGGCTACTATTTCGGGCGGTACACTAAGCGCCGGCAGTTTCACCGGTGGTAGTGTGTCGGCTGGTACGTTTAGTGGCGGTACTGTTAGCGGCGGTACGCTAACTGCCACTGCAGTAAATGGTTTGAATGTTTCGAGCACTGCGCTAGCTGTTTCTACGGCTGCTACTGGACTAACGATTGATGCGGGGACGACAGGCACCATCTCCTTAGGCGCCACTTCTACTGGCGACATTTTGTTGGGTGGTGGGTCTGGTTCGACGGGTTGTACGTTAAATAATGGCAACGGCAACTTGGTCTGTACCGGTACCGTCAATGGGGCAACGCTCAGTGGTGGAACGGTTTCTGGTGGAACTATTTCGGGTGGCACATTAACCGCTACCGCTGTTAATGGGCTAAACGTGTCCTCTACTGCCCTGGCTGTTTCTACAGCTGCTACTGGTTTGACGGTAGATGCGGGGACTACCGGGACCATTTCACTCGGGGCAACTTCTACGGGAGATATCCTCCTTGGCGGTGGGTCTGGGAGTACTGGTTGTACGGTCACGAATGCTAGCGGTAACCTCGCTTGTACGGGGACTTTGAACGGAGCAACTATTTCGGGTGGAACACTGAGTTCTGGTAGCTTTACGGGTGGTAGTGTGTCGGGTGGAACACTGAGCTCGGGTAGCTTCAGTGGTGCAACCATTACTGGCGGTACGCTGACTGCTACGGCGGTCAACGGATTGAATGTTTCTGGTACTGCTCTGGCTGTATCTACAGCTGCTACTGGGCTAACGATTGATGCCGGGACTACAGGTACGATTTCGCTCGGGGCTACGAGCACGGGTGACATTTTATTAGGCGGTGGGTCTGGGAGTACCGGTTGTACGGTCACGAATGCTAGTGGTAATTTGGCATGTACTGGTACGCTCAACGGCGCTACTATCTCTGGTGGGACGTTGAGCGGTGGTAGCGTTTCGGGCGGAACACTGAGTTCTGGTAGCTTCAGTGGCGCGACAATTACTGGCGGAACACTTACGGCTACAGCCGTTAATGGGCTGAACGTTTCTGGTACGGCGTTAGCCGTTTCTACCGCTGCTACGGGTTTGACGATTGATGCGGGGACTACGGGGACTATCTCGCTGGGGGCTACGTCTACTGGAGATATCTTACTGGGTGGTGGGTCTGGTTCGACGGGTTGTACCGTAAATAACGGTAACGGTAACTTCGCATGTACGGGTACCGTCAATGGGGCCACGCTGAGCGGCGGAACAGTTTCAGGTGGTACGGTTTCTGGCGGAACACTGACGGCAACGGCAGTGAATGGATTGAATGTTTCCTCTACGGCGCTGGCCGTTGCAACCGCCGCTACTGGATTGACCGTGGATGCAGGGACTACCGGGACGATCTCTTTGGGCGCCACTTCTACTGGAGATATCTTATTAGGTGGCGGGTCTGGTTCGACGGGTTGTACCGTTACAAATGCCAGTGGTAATCTTGCTTGTACTGGCACTTTGAACGGGGCAACAATCAGTGGCGGAACCTTGAGCGCGGGTAGCTTTACCGGTGGTAATGTATCTGGCGGAACACTGAGTTCTGGTAGTTTCAGCGGTGCGACAATTACGGGTGGAACCCTCACTGCCACGGCAGTCAACGGATTGAACGTTTCTAGTACTGCCCTGGCTGTTTCTACAGCTGCTACCGGGCTAACTGTTGATGCTGGTACTTCGGGAACCATTTCGCTGGGCGCTACTTCTACCGGAGATATCTTGCTTGGTGGTGGATCTGGTAGCACTGGGTGTACCGTCACCAATGCTAGCGGTAACTTGGCCTGTACAGGTACGTTGAATGGGGCGACTATATCCGGTGGAACACTGAGTGCTGGTAGCTTCACGGGCGGTAGTGTGTCGGCTGGTACATTTAGTGGTGGTACGGTAAGCGGTGGTACTTTGACTGCCACGGCAGTGAATGGATTGAATGTATCGAGTACGGCATTGGCTGTTTCTACGGCAGCTACTGGGTTAACGATTGATGCGGGAACAACGGGAACCATTTCGCTGGGTGCAACTTCTACGGGCGATATCTTATTGGGTGGCGGGTCTGGTTCTACGGGCTGTACAGTGAATAATGGTAATGGTAACCTGGCGTGTACAGGGACTGTTAACGGAGCGACGCTGAGTGGTGGCACGGTTTCTGGTGGTACTATTTCTGGTGGTACACTAACTGCCACGGCTGTTAACGGATTGAATGTTTCTAGTACAGCGTTAGCTGTTTCTACGGCAGCTACGGGACTAACTATTGATGCTGGAACTACTGGAACAATTTCATTAGGTGCTACGAGCACTGGTGATATCTTGCTTGGTGGTGGCTCTGGTTCCACAGGCTGTACTGTTACCAATGCAAGCGGTAATTTGGCCTGTACTGGTACCTTGAATGGAGCTACTATCTCTGGTGGAACACTGAGTGCTGGTAGTTTCACGGGTGGTAGCGTGTCCGGTGGAACGTTGAGCTCGGGTAGCTTTAGCGGTGCGACGATCACTGGTGGTACCCTGACCGCTACCGCGGTGAATGGGTTGAATGTTTCATCTACTGCTCTAGCCGTATCTACGGCAGCAACTGGTTTGACCGTTGATGCTGGAACAACAGGGACAATTTCGCTCGGTGCAACTTCTACCGGTGACATTCTCTTGGGCGGTGGGTCTGGTAGTACGGGTTGTACCGTAACGAATGCTAGTGGTAATCTTGCCTGCACGGGAACTATCAACGGTGCGACGCTGAGTGGCGGAACACTGAGTGCTGGTAGTTTCACTGGGGGTAGCGTGTCGGCTGGTACGTTTAGTGGTGGTACTGTCTCTGGCGGTACACTAACTGCAACAGCGGTGAATGGATTGAATGTGTCTAGTACAGCGCTCGCTGTTTCTACAGCTGCTACCGGGTTAACTATTGATGCAGGGACTACTGGAACTATTTCGCTCGGTGCAACTTCTACTGGCGATATCTTATTAGGTGGTGGGTCGGGGTCTACCGGCTGTACGTTAAATAATGGCAATGGCAACCTGGTCTGTACGGGTACCGTCAATGGTGCGACGCTCAGCGGTGGAACAGTTTCTGGTGGTACTATTTCTGGTGGAACGTTAACGGCCACAGCCGTGAATGGACTGAATGTATCTTCTACGGCTCTGGCGGTTGCGACCGCTGCCACTGGGTTAACTGTTGACGCGGGAACGACAGGCACTATCTCATTAGGCGCCACAAGCACTGGAGACATACTCTTGGGTGGTGGGTCTGGTTCTACTGGCTGTACTGTAACCAATGCTAGTGGTAACTTGGCATGTACAGGTACCTTGAATGGGGCAACTATTTCGGGCGGTACGCTTAGTGCGGGTAGTTTCACTGGCGGTAACGTATCTGGTGGAACGCTGAGTTCTGGTAGTTTCAGCGGTGCGACAATTACGGGTGGAACGCTGACAGCTACCGCGGTGAATGGGCTGAATGTATCATCTACTGCTCTTGCGGTTTCTACAGCTGCTACCGGGTTAACTGTCGATGCTGGGACGACGGGAACCATTTCCCTCGGTGCTACTTCCACGGGTGATATTCTCCTCGGTGGTGGCTCGGGTAGCACCGGATGTACTGTAACGAATGCTAGTGGTAACTTTGCATGTACGGGCACCTTGAATGGAGCTACTATCTCTGGTGGTACGCTGAGTGCGGGTAGTTTCACTGGTGGAAGCGTGTCGGCTGGTACGATCAGTGGTGGAACGCTGACAGCTACCGCCGTTAATGGGTTGAATGTGTCCTCCACTGCCCTGGCGGTTGTGGCAGCTGCCACTGGCTTGACTGTGGATGCAGGGACGACGGGGACTATCTCGTTGGGAGCGACTTCTAGCGGCGACATACTCCTTGGTGGTGGGTCGGCAGCTACTGGTTGTACCGTCAATAATGGTAACGGTAACTTGGTCTGTACGGGAACGTTGAATGGTGGGACTATTTCGGGCGGTACGCTCAGTGGTGGTACGGTATCTGGTGGTACACTAACTGCTACAGCTGTTAACGGATTGAACGTTTCCAGTACGGCCCTAGCGGTTGCAGCAGCTGCAACGGGGCTAACGATTGATGCGGGAACGACGGGTACGGTTTCAATTGGCGCCACAAGCACTGGTGACATACTCTTAGGTGGAGGCTCTGGGGCTACTGGTTGTACGGTTACAAATGCTAGTGGTAATCTTGCTTGTACGGGGACAATTAATGGTGCGACGCTGAGTGGTGGTACGTTGAGCGGCACAGCAGTTAACGGGCTGAATGTATCCTCTACCGCCCTAGCCGTTGCAGCAGCAGCCACTGGACTAACGATTGATGCGGGAACGACGGGTACAGTTTCAATTGGTGCCACAAGCACCGGTGACATTCTCCTCGGTGGTGGGTCTGGTTCTAGCGGTTGTACGGTGACGAATGCCAGTGGTAACTTGGCTTGTACGGGGACTATTAATACCGATACGCTCACAAGCACTGCCCTGACCTTTAGTGGAGCTAGTCCAGTCATCAGTGCTAGTACGGCTAATACTGGCCTAACCTTGCAGGCCAACGGTAATGGCGCGCTGATTCTGAACACAACTGGCGCTGGTACCGTTAGCGTCGGTACGACCAACTCAACGACTATAGGCGTCGGCAACACCACGGCAGCCACCACAACCTTGATTCAAGGCGGTAACACCGGCACAGCTATCAGTGTCCAGGCAGCTGGTGGCGGCACCATCCTGGTTGGTACAACTAACGCTAATACCCTGACTATTGGCAGCAGTAACTCTGCTACTGTCTTGAGCCTTGAATCAGGCACCGCCACTACCGCCCTATTCAATGGCAATACGGCACACACCATACAGTTTGCCACCGCCAGTGGCGGCAACACTGCCGCCCAGAGCGTCACTATAGGCTCGACCGGTAGTACCAGCTCTACCGTGACCCTCAACGCTGGAGGTACGACTGAGAGCCTGACTAATAGTGGCGATACTATTAAGACAAATACCAACTCTACCACGGCCTTCCAAGTTCAAAATGCCGCCGGTTCCCAAGTACTAAATGTTGACACCACGAACGCAACCACCGATATCACCAGCGGTACCACCAACAACTTAATAACCAACGGCTCAATCGAAACCGGCGGCACACCACCCACCGGCTGGGCCAAGATGGGCGGTACCCAAACCAACCCAACCCAGGACCCAACCCAACCATATATTGGCAATAACTCCTTGAAAGTCCTGACCACCGCCACCGCCAGCGACGGCGCTAAATACGCCCTAACCACCTCAACCCTGGTCGCCAACACCAAGTACACCATGACCGTGGCGGTTAGAATGTTGCCGGGCACCAGCATGGCGACGTTTGAAATGGGCTACAACCTTGGTACCGGCGGCGACGTTTCCTGTCTGACTGCCCAGACGGTGACGGCTACGGGTTGGACAAACTTCTCCTGTAGCTTCACGGTCGGCACCACGACTGGCACCCCATACATTTATGCCAAACAAACCGACGGCACATCCCGGACCTTCTACCTTGACGGCGTATCCCTGACCAGGTTCAGTGTACTTTCTAACGCTTCGGCCGAGCAAGCCTTGGCTGGCACCGACTGGCAGGCCAAGAGCACAGCTACGGTTACCCGCGTTACTACCCAGTTCGAGGACGGCGCTGCCGCTGTAAAGATCGTAACGACGACTAACACCCTCGGCGGCACGAAGCACAACGAAACACTGAACGACAGCACGCAGTACAACCTGAGTTTCTGGGCTCTGCTGGACACCGGTAGTACGGCACTTTCAACTATGGAAGCCGGCTATTCATCTGATGGAACCAACGATGACACAGTCTGTATTACCGGACAAACAGTCACCCAAACCGGCACTAATACCGGCTGGACAAACTACACCTGTAGCTTCATGACACCAGCCAGCCATTCCGGCACCCCTTATATTTACATAAAGGGTGGCGTGGCCACCGCCAGAACTTTCTACGTTGACGCAGTTCAGCTGACCATGGGCAATCCACTGAGCAACTACCAGGAGGGCCAGGTTTCAATAAACGGCACCGTTAATTCCCCGCTGGCCATCCAGGGCCAGTCCAACTCTACCAACGCTTTCAAAGTCCAGAACTCCAGTGGCACGACCATACTCGGTGTTGATACGATCAACAATGTTGTATCAATTGGCGCTACCGGCACGTCCGCTTCCGGCCTGAAGTTTGCCGGCCTTAACTCCGCCTCAACCGGCGGCAGCAATTTCACCGGTATCCTGGGCTTGGATACTAGTGGTAACGTCGGCTTATCACAGGCTTCGGTTTCGTTGACTTCACCGGCACTAGCTTATTGGGACGGCAGTAATAATCCTACCACAGGCAACCAGGCATATCCTGTACCAACCGTTACAGGTTCCGGTACAGGGTCTGCTGGATCTTGTACTGGGACTTGGTCACCAGTCTTTAGCTCTGGTAATGGCGAGGAATTAACCCCTGCCTGTAATAATATTTCAGGTTCACTTAACTGGAGCTTTAGCCAGGTTGCGTACGAAGAGACTCAGTTCCAGTTTAAGGCCGGAGGCGGCACCGGCGCCGACAGTACCTGGTTCTATAGCTATGCCGACGGTGTGCCTACTACAGAATACGGCGCGTCTTTTTCAAAAGGTTACCTAATTTACTTCAGTGAGTTTCATCACTGTGTTGGTATATCGTATGGAGCCTACGCCGACGGTCAACAGTGTACCAGTGGTGGTGGTACGGCAAATCAGCCGCTGAAGGCTGCCCAGTTATGGAATATTAATGATAACGCTTTCCACAACGTAGACATTCAATCACGCGGCAACCAAATCATTGTCCGTTGGGACGGCAATATTGTACTTAGCTATGCCGACACCTATGGGCGCGATCTATCTAACTTAGACTTCGGGTTTGGCTCCCGTACCGGTGGAAGCAACGATACCCACTTCATAAAAGGGTTATTAGTAACTAAGCTTGGTTCAAATGCTTCCCAGTATAATGTTCAGCAATACTCACCGTTGTCCAGTGGGTTGTCTTGGGACAATACTAATACGCGCCTCGGTATAAATAGCTCTAGCCCTGATTCCACCCTAGAGGTTGATGGCACCGAATCGCATAAAACGATCGTGGCAAGTGGTTCCGTTGCCGGCAGTAATTACGTGTATCAAGGCTCGGGAACCAACCTCCCGGCTTGTGCCAATACCGGATCCGCCAATGCCACCGCCAGCACCACTGTTACCGCGCAAGCTGCTTCGTTCAACGCGAATATGGTCGGCGAAGCCATTACGCTTCCGGACGGTATAGAAGACACCATCCAGTCGTTTACAGATACCACGCACGTAGTGGTTTCGGGCTCGCGGGTTGAGTGTGAAGGTAGCTGGACGGTGACAACCCCTGCACTGACTATCACCGGAACTGCAACTCCACATGTCCAAATCGGCAGTTCTACTACCGATAGTAATGCTGTCACCTTAGGTTTAGATTTGTACAACCAGTCATCAGACCCAACAGAGTCGGACGGCGGCATGTACTACAACACTAACACCGGTAATTTCCGGTGTGGAGAGGGGGGCACCTGGGAGAACTGTCTCGGCGGCCTGCTGGCTTCTAACAGTGCCGTTTCGACGGTTAACACCTGTACAACCGCCTGTGGGGCGTTTAGCAACAATGCTGTTCTGGCTGCCAACTACTGCCAACCAGGTAGGGTAATCCGTATATCGGCCAAAGGCAATCTCAGTGTTGTAAACGCTACTGCCCCAACTATTGGCGCGGAAATACGCATGGGTACTAGTGCTACCAAAGCTTCGGATACATTAATAGGCATAGTTTCGGCGCCGCTTGCTACCACAACTTCAGCTTCTAATACGGCCTGGTCTTTGGATTACCAAATAAACT
>DAINPB010000009.1:0-33015 GCA_036743655.1 Candidatus Saccharimonadota bacterium | reverse complement strand
TGCCGGCAGTAGCGGTACCGTGATGGGTCAAGGCAACTTTGATATCGGGCTATCAGCCTCCTCCTTTACCCGTGAATGGATGAATGCTACAGCTACGACTACTGTTAATACAACAACCGCGCAGAATATATACATTTTCCCAGATTGGGGCACATCTAACGCTAGCAACACCATTACTGCCGATACCATTTCTATAACTGGCAACTAAGCATTCTTGATTTAGCGCTTACTTATACGCAAAGGTCAAGGGTTGCAATTCATAAATCAGCTATGGCTTTATGGCTCGAAGAACCCGGTTGAGTTGATCCTGGTTAACATCCGGTGGACCGGTAATAAGTATCCAAGCATTGGAACTGGTTGGGATACTCACCAAACTGCGAACTTGTTTACCATTATTAATCGCACCGATAGTGGCCGTACCAATGGCAAGCTGAGTACTTGTATGCAGTGCTAAATATTTCGCATAAAAACCTTGGATTTGGAGACTGGTAGGCTTCTTTTGCAACGAAAAAAACAGTTTTTTACCGCCATAATTAACAGTATAGACAACTGCCCCTTGCCCACTGGAAAATGAGTTCATATCCAGGACGTACCCGGCCGGTAATTTTTTTTGATCCGGGTAATAAACTGTGAAGCTAACGGCAGACTGAATCTTTTTAGGTACCGGGCTAGTATTACGATGCATGAGCAACCAACCGCCTGCGCCAATGCTTACTAATATAAGCATACAAAAAAAGCCAATAAACAGCATCTTACGCTTGTTCGGCTTAACTTTTTTAGCTGGCGAGGGGGGGATTTCGCCGCGGCGGGCTGACTGCTTGCCGACAATCTCCTCTGTACGATTTCGCGTGCGAAGTTCCCTTATACTATCAATCATAGCTACTTAATTACTACGCTATTGCCATTAGTAGTTTTGCAGGGACAATTAGTTGCTTCAGCTGTAATTTATAAAACATAGTCATGCTTCGGTACTTTTCTAGCAGCTTCATGATAACTTGCCCCTCCTGAATGATTAGTAAGCCAATTATATGTCAAGTTTACGACAAAAGAAACGAAGCCATTGAAGATTTGACAGGCTCAATTACCGCTCACTTATTAAAATCTGATTAACTAATGACTGTACTCGAACGAGCGTGCTATGATTTCGAGCTCTGTGAGCGAGTTTGTAGCAGGAGAATTGATAATAATCCAGGTATTTTTGTTCGTTTGGATGCTGCCGATCAAATTTGCGCCCACCTGGCCGGCCATTGCGCTGCCGGCATCGCTCGTGAAGTTATCCGGGCTTGTGAATTTCTTGCCAAAGCCCACGAAGTCGAAATTGGCCGGTATAGTTTGCTGGGTTACATAAAACACCTGATTGCCTGGGCCAGTCACCGAAATATATAAGACATTGGGGCGAATAACCTTGGCGTCATTATTATATGTGTAACCACTCGGCAAATTTTGGGGATAATACAGGGGTATCGATACCTGTTGGCCGGCTGGCAGCGTGAAGGTGGGGGTTGCGCCTGATTTGGTATGTTTCGGTTTGAGCACGCTGTAGCCTCCGGCGATTGCCGCGATTGCTATGATAATCGCGATTATTGCAAAGATCGTGCGTTTATTTATGTTGGCTGCTCGAGATGTATGGCGAGGGGTATGTGTGCTGGGAGCAACAGGCGCTACTTCGGGTCGTGTGGGCACTGTTTCGACAGCTCGGCTTGAATCACTCAGGCGAATTGTCGCCGCGTCTCGGCCACGCACCGGCCGAACGGGAGAACTTCGATCAAATCTATTCCGCAGCTCCTCGTCACTCATATCTATTAACATAGCTCAGGTGCCCGTTGAGCACAAGCATGTTTGCCTGTTAAACCAGATTAGATAATCGTGCAGTTGGTTTTGTGTATGCAGCTAGAACTTTACCGCAAATACTAGTGAGGTGATATGTATCGGCGGCTACTCGATGAGCTTACTGCAGATTCACTACTTAGTAACCTGCAGATCATCCAGCACCACCCCTGTACGTCCGTGATACACACATGTCACCTTGATTGGCCAGGTGCCGACTGGCACGGTGCTGCCGACCGTCCAAGCCCAGGTAACATTGCCGTAGGGATCGGCGGTTTTCGGGGCAAGTCCCGAGTCAGTACTCGGCACTCCGCTATAGGTAACCGTAATGGTGCAGGTTGAGCCCGCGTTAGTACTGATGGCAACAGAGGAGTTAGCGCCGGCAGCAACCGGGGTGGTAACTGCTTCAATCGCCACTCCCTCCTGGGCATTTGGCCCGGGCTGCACTGGTTTGGGCAAGGCGCTCGGCTGGGTATCGGTACTTGCATGGGCTGGCTTGGCTGCAGGCTTAGGCGCAGATTGATCGGCAATTAAGACATATGCCACACCGGCAATCACGAAAAGCACTGCCAGCACAATAACGGCAATAACAATTTTCCGAATAGTTTTCGCGGCGCCTGTTTTCAAACAACAACCTTATTTTTATCTAAACGTATTGCTTGGTTTCATAATAGCCGACGGGGACAAATCGAACAAGCCACCGAGTAACCACAAACTACCTCAACATATATACTGAAGTTACAATTGACGGAGACGGGGTGCTACTATGCGCCCAGCTTCCCTTACAGGTGCTCGGCGTTCGACATGCTTGCCAGCTGCTTCTTGCGCCGCTTGGAGTTGCCGGGCCACGGCGATATCTTCTTCGAGCGTTCCAGCGCCATCCGGAGTTCTAAGGTAGAGACTTCCTACTTGATAAAATCCCCAATGTGGTAGAAACTCAACTGTAAGTCCGTCGAAGTCATACTCAGCGGGTATATTATTCGCGCTGTCGTTATCAATAATTCTACCGGGCACCCCACCATTCTCCAGCAGTAACCGTATCACGCCAAGATTCCGTTCCCATAATTCAGTATCATGCAAACTAGGTCCACCATGCCATTCAATATCATCGTAGCTAAACGGCCGCTCTGCAACAGCCTCATGGTTCAAATCATTCATACCATGATGATATCATTAAACAGGCTTAAGTCAAGTACTGCGTGGCTGGAATTATCGACTCGAACTATTTCGTATACCCTGCCCTAACTTATTGAACACTCATTTTATACTTTTCGGGAAATAGCAGCCCCGCCCTAGTCAATCAGGCTCCCGGCAACTCTACTCCGGTATGGGCTCATGTATCCTTTTTAGTTGATCGAGGCCGTACAGCTCAGAATCAAGCGTTAATGTTTGGCCTGGTGGCATAATCCGTAATATAGTGGCGGGTTTACTGCCATGCGGAGCACTCCCCGAAGTTGCCATAACAAAACCGCCGACAATATGCTTGAGGCGCCTAATTCTTTGTGCAGATGTTGATTCAGGTCGGTACTGCGAAGCCGACTGACAACCAGTACCCGCAGATAACGACAGGCTGGCCTGCCCCAGGTCTTCGCCTAGAAAAACAGGCGGTACGATACAGAACACGCTATCGGGCGGAATAGCAGAGGCTCCGGCAACACTCTCATCCGCAACTCTGGCGCGCGGACGCTGGCCGCCTGTCATATTGACACTATAACCTTGCTGGAAACGAAAAATATCGGGCGGTGTTAGCGGCTTCGACTGGCCAGCATCACTACAGCGATAGACATTGAGCGATGCAGCCATCCCTTTGTCGCGCGCATTGAAACTTCGGCGAATCTCCCGGCCTGGTCGCACCGGGCCACTGAGCGTTGGATCTACCGCCGTGTTTGTTCCGCCGCCGACAGACTGAATTGAGCTCACTTCAACTTCAGCGCGCAAGCATGTCGAACCGTTATTCTCGAAGGTCACTTTGCCATGACCAACAGCCAGTGCCAGCCGAACCGGTTCCGTGGCATGCGATGATGCTGGGCGGCTCAAATTAGCGACACCGAGAGCAGCTAGCGTCGCCGAAAGCGCCAGAACCCCTCCTAGTCGGCTCCGCGCCAAACGCTCCACGACCCCTGATTCTGATGCTTGTGATACGTCCGGCAAATCTTGTTCTACTGTCATGCCCTGCCTCCACTATTATAATTATGCCCCGCTTGCACCCATTACATACCTAATAATAGCGCTTCAGCAACTCCCCGCGCAGTGATACTTTTCACATTACTACTCTAAAATTGCCGCGATCGATATTAGAATTTTTGCGTTACGGCGAAATAACTTCTTGGGCTGTCCCGTGATCTGATAAAGAGGTTCTAACGAGGAGCTACCAGTGCCTGGTGCCGCCCCGCATCCATAACAAAAATCTCTGCCATCGCCGGCACTATATCAACAAATGTTCGCCACGGATTGACCGTCGATATCACATTAGCCGCCGGCAGTGGCAGAACAGTCAGCCCGCGCTGCCCTTCGAGCGCCTTGAGCCAAGCAAACGGCGTTTTGCCATAACGCCCTTCTTCGCTGGCCGAACCATCCATGCGCCAGCCGCGATAGGTTTCTTCCACCAAAGCTACGCTTAGGTCGTCAACGACAACTCTGGCGGCGCGGGCGTCAGCCAGCATTTCACGAGCATAATCTGGGCTATCGATACCCGGCGCGATCACCACTGATAAAGTCCGTTCGATAGCATCCTCTTCACCGCCCAGCGCAGCAAGACCCTCGAGCACGGAATGATCCTGATCAGGAGTAGTTGCCACTTGCGAGTGCTCATCGGCCGCGGCGAGATAGAGCGAATCACCTCCAGTATCAACCCCTATAACAATCTCAGCACCCACATCCTCGGCAAGTTCACGGAGATTAGCCGTAACCGTGGCTGCTTCGGCCGAATGCAGCATGAAGACCGGCGGATGTCCTTGATCACCTTCGACCAGAATCTTTTCCAGGAAGCGCCAATCGCCTTGTGCCGCCGTCGCCGACGTGATTTCATTGGTAGCAGTACTGACGCGCCGACCCAAATCCAGTAATGGCTTGTCGCCCGTCCGCACCGACACAATCCCCGAAGTCACGGCCCCATATTTCTGCTCCAAAAGCTTCCCCAGCATCGCCGCCTGCATGCCGTCTGAACCGCCACCCATGCCGACAAGCAATAAGCGTTTGCCGCGCAGACTTTCACCTTCGAACAGGGGCGAAGCCTCAAAATTCGCCAAATCCGGCTGCACCACGCTCGGAATAAGCATTTCACCCTTGGCCGCAAAGCGAATATTGGCATGCGCTGGTTCCAGCGTGCCCTGATTAAACGCCCGCGTCAGATCGCCCAGCTCAGCCGTTACCATACCCGTCTGCCCCGCAAGCCGCGCTTCCCTATCCGCAATATGCGCCTCTTGCAGCGCGTGCGCAAAATAGGTGCATGCCGTGGTCACATCCCAGTTCTCGGATAATGCCTTGAGCATCGCCGGCGCATAATATGGCAGCGTCGCCCGATCATTAATACCATCACGATTCAGCTCAGTCGTCAGAATTGCCTTCACCGGCACATCCAATTGTTCAAACACCTCGTGTAGCTCCCCAAACTCCTCCGGCGTGGCATACCGCAACATGCAAGCAAGCCGCACCTGAGCCTTGGCTTCGGCCTTCTGCTGCTCATCCATAGTCTCCATAGCAACACCGAACTGCTCTGCTCGGTAGCCCAAATACGCATCATAGCGGTCTACATTATTCGCAAACTCGTCGTTAGCCAAAGCAACATGTGCCCGAACCATACTCATATACGTCGGCGAGTTCAAGATAACTGAGCTGTCAGGGTTCTTATGACCAACAACCCCGGCAATATCGAGCATGGCGTGCATAATATAAAAAACATCCTTCGCCCTAGGGTCCAGATCACTTGGCACACCTTCCAAAGCAGCTGCCGGCGCCTCAGCCTGCAAGAATTGTCCAAAATTAAGCTGTACCCTGAATACATCCTTAACTAACCGTTGCTGTTCCTCGGATAATTCATGCAGCGTTGGAACCAAATCTGCCCTTTGCGTCTCATGCTCAGATGCCTGCAACAGATCAGTTAATATCTGATCATGGTCGACGCTCTGACGATCAACACCCATCTCGTCGAATAGTTTGGAGCTTTTACCCAAATCGTGAATAAGCATTATATACTGCACCGTCTGGTATGTTTCTTCATCAGGAATTGTTTCGGCAAACCAGTCGTGCAGCTCGTCAAACTGCGCCCGCTCCAACCTGACCACATCCGCCTGAACCGCCGTCAAGGCAGCATAATTAGCATCCCCACCCTCGTAAAGATAGGTTAAACAATTCAGCGAACACTGCGTCCGTCTCTTCTCGGCTTCCAGATCAGTCTGCTCCTTAACTGCTTCAGGGGTAGCAGCGACATCAGCACCCACCAACAACTGCCATTCCGGCAGGCTATTCACATCAAAAACTGCAACTTGGTGTAATTCGGACATTATCTATACTTTATTATAAAAATAGCATTCAGTCAAGATGTAACTCTAGCTAATTACTAATCCTTTGGGTAACTGAGTAAGCTTAGTGCACGCATAATGGCGATGGCACGAAACTGCTTAGTACGGAGTTAGCTAGACAACCTTTGGTCCAAAGCCAAATTCCTTGACTCCCCCATCGTGGCGGTAAAGTCGAAGGCCGAATTTGTGCCTATTAAACGATTCCCTGGGTTGCTCAGGATCATAAGGGCCAAAGCCTATGCTAACTTTTGCTCGCTCCCCTCTTAGGGTCGTAAGGATCACGCTAACTCTGTGACGCTTACCGGCGGAATGTTCCTCACTTGATATTGCATAACGAAGCCCCGGAATCGCTATTTGGTGCTCCTCAGAAAAAGCAGCAGCTTCTTCACCGCCGGTAAACTGCTCGCTGGGCGGAACGGTACTTCTAAATTCGGGCTGTTCGTGAATTGGCATTACGTCAAATCCTCTTTAGGCCCAGTCAGTAACTCGAGCAGCCCTTGAGCTGCAGTCCGCGCATCCCGAGCCACATTTTCATCTTGAACGGCGAGTTCTAGGCCCATAACAATGTCGGATTTCATGCGCTCTGTTTGGCCGCCACCGCCTAAGAATATTAATAAATCTTTCTGCGCCCCATCGCTCGTAAGATCCTCGTGGGCATCCAGAATTATACTTAAGTGCTCTGCAGCCTCTGGATTTACACCTGTAGCAGCCAGCGCATCCCGAGCCACGGTGACTTGTAGCCTCCCCTGAAGCAGCAGTTCATCAGAACCAAGCTCGTGTGCACTCATATCGAGGCCTCTCTGTAACGCTCGCCGCCTTGTTTCATAAAGATTAGTTTATCACAAATAGACTAATTATACAAACCCTGCAGTGTCGCTATGCCCCTCTGAGCACATCATATGAAGACGTCCTCGAATAGCCTCTGTTTGGCAAGCTGCGCGGCCAGCCTACTGAGTAAATCTTTCTGAGTCGACCAACGCGGCCATATCTTTCATGACATGAGGCATCAACGCCGCAGGTGTGCCATGCTCACCATCGTAGGTATTAATCTGACCATCTGGTAGATACTCTTTCATGGTTGATGTACCATCATAGTCATATACTACGATATGGTCTTGGCGAAGATCCATGCCGCCGCCAGCCGCATGGCCCATTTCAAAAGGATTGCCCGAAGCAACCTTTCCCGCAATGATGATAACTTGTGCTCCTGTATTCAGCGTGATCGTAGTAAGTGCTCTGTCGCTATCACCATATCGATCAGTCATTGTGCTGTAGCCAGCTCGTTGAAAGTCTCTAGATTGAAATCTTTCCCTTTTTACTTCTTTAACTTCGCTTGCATCAGTTGGCAAAGATTCTTCAGCCTCTTTGTCTGCAAGTAACTGGCGGACTTGGGCGAGCGCGGTTTCTTTTGTGCCGTCATCTGGTAATGAGGCTTGATTTGCTGTAGATGGAGCTGCATTTGGAGTTTTTGTGCGGCTGCGGCGTAGTTTCATGTTGGTATACTATCACAAAGATAACATTTTGTCAATTTATTGGAGAGGTCAGGCTCGTGGGCTATATCAGAACCCTATTGAGTAGTTCTAGTCTTGGCGAAAAAGTTCCAAGTGTAGTTTGCGGTAGACCAGCCGCCGGTATTATGGGGGCCGACGCCGCAATTAGGTGCGGGGCTACTGTCCAGGGCGCACCACATGTGTCCGCCATTAGTGACGGCTACGGCTTCGAAGAACGGTGATACCGAGTTGCCGTCGCTGCAAGTGTAGTCGTAAACATCGCTCAAAACGCCCGAACCAGTTGTAGACTGCACCGCTGGGCCGCAATTACCAAGATAGCTCGCCCACCAATCACGTGTATCGGCAAAACCGAGGATTGTATGGTCGCAGGCTGATGTGCAATTAGTCGGTATGTTCATAGTGTTATACGGGTCTGCAGCGCTGGTTTTTCCCATAAGTTCCAGCCAGAAAGTGGTTTTGTCGCCGCTTGGGCAAATCCCGGAGGTAGTATTCAGCTTGGCATTAGCGCCGCCGCCCATCGTCATAATACCCCGGAAAAGCGTGGAATTATCCGGCGTTTGGGACTGGCTGCAGATAGCGTCGCGCGCCATATTAGCGGCCGATGACCCGCCAACCAGGTAACGGCGAGCTGGATCCAGATGAAATCTGGTCGTGGCATCTGCCACTGCGGCTTTTATATAGGGTTCATCGCTCGGCGCAGTCGAAGTATCGCAAGCACCGGCACCATCCACGCCGCCGGCGCCGCCACAGTCTGTTTCCGGGTGAATCCAATTGGTAGTTCCGTTGGTGCATTCTAATTCAATAATAATGAAGCGGTTGTTGTCGGCTACTGGTCCCATTTGGGAATTGAGATACTCACCATTAGCCGCGTTGACACCGCAAGCCGTGCGTGACAGGTCGAAGACCACGGCCGGTTTACCCTGTGTCGAGCCGTCATGCAATAAATTTTGCGGAATGTAATAGCCGTAGGTTCGGTCTGGCGCTGTGCTGCCATCATTGATAAAGCCCAGGTCAACCATGTTCGTCGTTGCGGTTGGCGCCGCGCCCGGAGTGCATGGACTTGGGGTACAGACTGCATTTGATGCACCGGTAATTGCGAACAACGCGCATTTCCCGTTACTCGCAGCGCTACCGCTGCACGTCTTCACTGACGCACCGCCAGCAACCGTTCCGCTACCAGCATTAACGCTGGCGTATGGAGTGGCAGCCCGGGAACTAGCCAGTATATAGGTGCCGACGCTGGCTACAATGAGCATCACCACTAACAAGCTTAGCTGTCTGAAATTCTTTATTTGAGAGAAGTATCGTCTGCCCATATACCCTACACTACAAGTAGTTGCAGTGTAGCATAGGATTGACTCGAGAGGAACTGGCGCTTATGCTTTTCAGCTTAGCCGTCGGCCAATGCCAGGAACTGCTCACTGAATACGGTTCAATTAACTGAATTCTAGGCTGTTTACAGCCATAGACTCAAACCGAGCGCGGTTGCCGTCTCGCTACAAATCCCACTCCGGCAAGTGCGTAACTGCCTATAGCACCGAGGAACAATACCGCTGCCGTATCAGCCTCATCACGTGCGTTGTCAAATTGATGGGATGCTTCAGTGTAGTCTGCGTTGGCAGCTCTATAGTTTCTCTTTGCTTGAGAATAGCTAGACATAGCAAGAGCGTGAGCTCCGACTTGGGCAAAGGCCTCAGCTTTGGCACTAGCGTTATCTCCAGTCTTATAAAGAGTGTCCGCACTGTGCGCAACCGAATTGCCTTTACTGTTTGTGTTGAAGGATTTTATTGAGTCTTTGACACCTAAACCCGTCGTCAAAGCACAAACGCTTAAACCAACCGCCATGAGGTAGCGGCCTATTCTCATTCTTCGAGGACTATTCAAGCCAGCTTGTACTTCTTGTTCACTACTTGCCATACTACTCCTGTTCTAGGGGAACATTATAACATGGACTTATATTATGTCTAGTAGCGCGCTCATTGTTTTGGACTACTTATCCTGCTTATGCACGAATGCAACAGCAGAAAAGCACAGCGCCCAATATTAAGACAATTAACACCTACGAACCGTGTATATCTTCTCTAGGAGCCAAATCTACGTCGTCGCCCCGCATAATCTCGCAGTGCCTCTTCCAGATCGGCAACGGTGAACGCCGGCCAGTGTTTGAGCACAAACTTCAGCTCAGCATAGGCTGCCGACCAGAGCATGAACCCGCTCAAGCGTTGCTCACCAGAGGTTCGAATGATCAAATCAAGCGGCGGCAGCGATGGGCCATACAGATGCTTGGTAATAAGCTCGGGCGTTACTTCATCGACAGTAGTGCCGCTCCGAATAAGGCTGGCGACCGCATCAGTTAGTTCTTGCTGACCACCGTAATTAAGGCAAAGTACCAGGGTGCCACCGGTGTTATGAGCGGTTTTCTTCTCGCCTGCCCTGATGGCTTCGAGAGTTTTGTCGCTCAGTCCCCTTTCGGCACCGATGAAGACGATTTTGACATTATTTTTGTGCAAATTATTCAGTTCATGTGTAGCCAGCCAGTTGAGCAAGTCCATGAGGTAGGTAACTTCTTCTTCGCTGCGGTTCCAGTTCTCAGTCGAGAAAACAAACGCCGATACATAGTCCACCCCCCTGTCAAAAGCCGCCAGTGCGATCTTCTTAAGTCGCAAATAACCCCTACGGTGTCCCTCGAACGGCCGCAGGCCTCTTTCGTTTGCCCAGCGGCGGTTACCATCGAGAATAAGACCAAGATGCTTAGGAATAGTATTAGAATTGTCAGTCTTTATATCTGTTGATGTGAGCAAGTCGTTTGCTGATATCTTTTGCATTGCTGGTTCAATTCTACCACTAATCTATTATTACGCGAGTATCTAACTCTAGGAGGTCTAACATATTCTCCGAAGAGCCGGTTCAGCTGCTTCGGCGGTTGCAGTATGCGACGACGCTTGGACGATGTAGCTTTCTTTGCCCAGCACCCAAGCCGGCGGTATGACGTTATGCATCGAGGATATTTCGGACGCATTGTCAGCGGTTATCTCGGCCAAATCTCTGTACGCACGGCGGGTGATCTCACCAGCAATACCAGCCGAGCCTGAGATTATGACTAGACTTATCCCCGCCGAGACAGCTCCGCTGCTGTGATTAAAATATGCGCTGGCGCTCGCCGTCAGCGTTTCGGGCAGCAGCAACAATAGGTTAAAGTTTCTGAGCCTGTGACCGAACCGTTCTCTTTTCTTTGCAGTTCGATACACATCCTCCTCCACACCCAGCAAGGAGTTCTCAAAATCTAAAAATGGCATTTCGGGAGTGAAATCATAGACCTCGGACATAGAGATTATAGTAACATAAAGGGGTTATAAATCAACTACTCAGTGCCTTAGTTGGGCCTGAGCCTACCGCCGTGGATTCTCAAACTCACGCGGCAAATACTCCCAAACCGCTCTGATAAACGTTTGGTAGCCGCCCCGCTGCACAAACTGTTATCTCTGTTAGAAGCTCTTAGAACCCTTTTTCTTATACCCATCGACCAGCGACGAGAGCACAAAAACCACCGCCACCGCCAAGAGATAATCAAGTATAATCCCCGTAACATTAATGCCCCGGTAATAATTGCTTGGCTTATCTTCATCGGCGCTCAGCGAGACAATTGCCAGCGGGAAACCCCGCTTCGCCAAAGTTGGGCCGCCCATATCAGGGTTAATATTTGACTGGGGAACGACCGCGACACCGCACAATCCGCCGTGGCCACAGCCACCATCCAGCGGCATGGGCTCCAAGTTGCTAGAGCCCGTTTTGTGAACTAGCGATATACATATAAGGACAACCCCGAGCAGCAGACTTGTCACGAGTCGTCGTTTCATAAACTCGATTATACTACGCTGGCGCAAAACTATTTATGCTCAACGCATATGGCACCTTAAATTTGCGGTCTACGACTGTTAGCAAGACTTAAGGAGTAACTGTAAAAGAGGCCCCGTCGACGCCAATGATTGACGGTACTGCAATCGCTTGGCCGACATTGTTGACCATCATAACTGGCTGGGCAGTGCTGGCAGCTATGGTGACGGTAGAACCGTTTGCTGTGGTTGATCCCCCAGTAAATGAGGCGCTGTGAAAGTTATCAAACGGGATTTGCCGGCGAAAAGAGAAGCTGGGATCTTCTTCTATCCACTCTGCCGATGATAATGCTGAGGCATACGAAACAGTAATCGTGTTAGATTGCCCGTTCGTTTTGTCGGTTATACTGATCGTCCATTGCCCGCTGATGACCTGGGTAATCGTGGCCGTCATGCTGTCACCTGGCGCGACCGATACGCCCGGCATAGGCTGGGAAGAACCCGGTAGCAGCTCGTAAAATGCCGACGCTGTCACTTGGCCATTAGTGGCGATGATGTTCTGCGTGCCGGTTTGGATAAGATCGCCCGAGGTCACACCACCGATACCGATCCACGTTGAATCGGCGGATATACTCGTGCCATTGCCGGTTGCCTGCGTTGCGTTCCATGAGCCGGAAACACTGGTGAAGACGCTATTTGTTGCTAGGTAGCCAGACCAGTTAGTGGAGGTATAGCCCGTAGTGATTGGTGCGCTGGGAGCTGGAGAGTTAGTTGGGGGTGATGCCACAGGTGTGGTCGGAGCAAGCCCGCTGACGCTGCTGCTGGGCGACGGGGTGACTACTGGTTCTGCCTTGGGCGTACCGGCTTTGGCCGGTGTTTTCTTCACCGGTGCTACCGGCGGACTGGAGGGTGGCGGAGTAGCTACCTGAGGCGCGGCTGCTACTGGTTGCGCGACTTTGGTCGGCGCGGGTGCGTGCTGTGTAATACTTTTTTTGTTCGCGGTCTTCTGTGAATGGATTTGTGGCGGTGCGGGTGCTGGCTGAAAAGACACAACGACCAGGCCAAGCGCGATAACACTCATCGCAACCGGCGCTTCCAGAATCAGGCCGTGCCACGATGCCAGCTTCCTGCCAAGCTTTGTACTGGTGTTTTGGATGATCTTTTTTTGTTTTTGAAGAGACATAACTGTTCTACTTAACAGTAATAATACTAGCATAAATATGCTTATAAGTCAACTTTATGACAATTCGTCACTCTGCTTATTAACGACTCGGCAAGGAGGAGATTATGTGGCTAAACAAATTTATAGCGTTCGTTCGTTTCTTCTGAAGGCGGCTTAGCTAACCCGTCCCCTACGCAGTTAATCCACAATGATTCAGCACTTGGTGAAGGGTGAAGGCCAGAGCGTAAAGGCATGTTGTATACATACTTGGCGGCAGTGTTCATAGCTAGTAAGCGCCTCATCCCAAGCCCATTTCTTGTATGACCTTCTTCTGTGTAGGTCATGCCAACAAACGGGAAACCGACCATGTTAGGCACTACGTCACCTGGAAGAAGAAAACGGATCTCTCCCCTTCCGACCATTCCTGATTCACGATCTATATCTACTACTAATGTGTCTATCTCGACTGGCGAGTCATCTGGCTCAAGTCCATGTCGCTTAAAAGTTGCGAAGAAGGTGGTATCCCCATCAGGATATTTCAAAGCAAAAAGTAAATCGAATTCCTGTGGACTTAGGCCAGGTTCATTCGTTAGCAACCTACTCTTTTGGTCAAATAACTCCACGGCAGCAGGCGGAATTTCATCTGGGGACACCGGCGTAAATAAGCCGAGGTGTGCGGCGTCTCGCTCTGCCAAGAGTTCTTCTGATTCGATTGATAGTCGTTCTTTTATCATGTTTATTTTGGATGTTAACTTACTTCATACTAACATAAAACTAATAATTTGTCTATGTTTCAGATTCGACCCACAGCTGGTTCATCAGCTCTTTATCAAGGTGTGGCAGCGTGCCAGTATCCACTTCAGTTTGGATACGGTCGATGAGGCCGCCAACGAGGATGACGTCAGCTACATCAATGCCAGGTTCGGCGAAGACTTCAACCGCTGCACCATCAGCTATGATCCGTTTGCCGATTTCGTAAACGGTTGTGACGGTTGGATTGCATATATTGACGCAGATAGAATTTGGGTCGGGCAAACCGAGCCCCCTACCTATGAAGGCGTGTGTTCGGCTAACCTGAAACTGCGTCAATGGAGAAACACTCTTATTGTTGGGGACTGGCCTCCGAGCATATTGTTCCTGCAAGGCTATATCAACCAGTGACAGTGCTTCAACTTTTCGGGCAACGCCTGCTCTGATTAATCGAGCGTTGTTATACTCTAGTAACTTTCCGAGAAGCGCTGCTTCGTCTTGTACCGAGTCGTAAAGGCTGTCGCATTCATCTTCAGAGGAAACTCCAACCAGCTGCACCAGCCCTCTTCTCGTGCTATAACTCATGTTTTCTCGGAGACTGCCGCTCTTAAATCGCCGTCATCGTCAATAATCTCAACTTTTCTGCCGCAGGCCACGCAGCCAAAGCGCGCTACGTCGGTCACAATATCAATTTTTTCTACGGCTTCTATTTGTATCACCTCTAGTACACTTACTGCCGCAGCAGCCATAACGATCGGGTTGGCTTTGTCGAGCGGGTCAATAACAACATGTCTGCCTTCTGCTAAGTACTGTGCCGCCTTGTAGCCACAGTTGAAATAAGTTGGCTGTTCCGGGCAGTCCTTCATGAACTATTAGTATAAACTCGGGGGATGGTTACGCAAGCATGAGTGCCTTGCTGAGGCGTTAAGCCGGGTTTTCGAGTCGCCCAATCTGTTGTATAATTACTTTATTGTGGAATTGTCGAGAATGTCGAAATATATTCCTTTTTCTGAAATGGAAGCAGCGGAAACCGATCCAGTAATCTGGAGAGTTAATTTGCCGGAATACGTTCCCGCCAACGAAATAGGCATCAATCTTCGCCGCCTAGGTCGTTTGGCACGGCTCAGCGGCTTCGAAAGCCTCCGTGTCGCAAGCTACGATGGTGAAGTTACCAAGCTGGCGCCGGGCATTGATAGCGTAGGCCAGGACGGGAGTGCCACCGCTTCCATGCCCTCAGCCGTTAGTAAAGCCGAGACTTCTCGGCAATCGATTCATGGGCAGACAGCGCCCGAGTTGCCCCTGTCAATCGAGGACTATACATGGACAAATGGTGCGCTATTATTAAATACAAGCGAAATTGATGGTCGGGTCGGCCAAAAAGGCAATGTCAGGGATGCAAACGTCTGGGCCAAAGAGCTGAACGCCGCCTTAACCAAAGGTATGCGAGCAATGGTCGCGAAGAATCTTATAGAAAGACCCAGCATGTTTCATAAAATTACTGCTCCGCTCCCGCTTGCTGCCAGTCTTATTGTTATTGATGCTCAATATGTAAACGATTTTTCTGCTCAAACATTGATAGAGCTTGGCTTGATAGGAATTCCATTGCTCCATACAATGTTTGAACCTGCGTACGAGATGATCGTACACAAATTCCCGCCCAACAAGAGACGCTGGTCACTTGTCCCTGGTGTTCAGCTCGACAGGGTTTTAGCCGTCAACAGCTTATCCAGGATATCGCCACTCGTTAAACACCTTGAGCAAAGGCGCTAATTACATTACTCGAGGCAGAGCTTCTTAGTCGGCCTAGCAGAACAGACCTAAGGTTACTCCGGGTTCACTGGCGCAGCTGCGGGCGGCTCGTGTGCTGCGGCAAGCTGTTCTAAAGATGTGGGATCATCAAGCCTAGCACCGCGAGGAAAGAGGACTACTCGCGTATAGCTACGGCCTTGGCCAAGAGCTCGACGAGCCGATGCGGTATAGAATAGCGCCGCTGAGTCGACATCCTCGGGCACTTCGCCACCAGCCGCTCGAAAGGCTTCAACTTGGTCGGCAAGCCCGGCGAACACTTCGCTCTGCGCCCTTTCGGAGGCTTGATAGGCCTCGAGGTCTCGCGCGTCTGAGCTTCGATCCCCCTCTTTATCCAGCTCCAACAATTGTCGATCGACGGAGCGTAAAAGCTCGGAAATATGCGTGAAAACTGGCTGCTCGGCTGATCTTTCTGTTTCTATATTCATACCTTGAATACTATCATAAAAATTGTATTTAGTCAAACACTGCAGTTCAGCATTAAAGCCTCAAACAGGCCTACTCTAGGAGGAGACATTTATGTGACAAGGTATATAGATGCGCCCGGATTATTGAGCTTCGTACCTCTAGTCGTCTGCGAAAATAGGTGTCGCGCCGTCCAGCCCGATTTCTACAGGTTTGCCGAATAGATGAACTGCCTGGCCGAGCTGCTCTTCTAGAGCAGCAAAGGCCTCTTCGCCGATACATTGGTCATCGGTTCCGCCGCCAAGGATTTCTTCTGACTCGCTGCTGACCATCACCCAATCTGCGTCTGGGTTTTCGTCAAAGTACCCGCAGTACAGCTTCTTAAGTTTTTCATGAAGCGCCATCATCTCCACTTGTTCGGGATCCGTCTCTTGTGTGCTATTTTCTGGGTTGCTCATAGTACCCATTTTCTGCTGAAATCATGGAAATGCAAGCACGAGTGCTTGCGAATCGTGAGCTGGGTGGTAACTTTAGAAGCCTGGACAACTCTACTGAGCCAGATCAGGCGGCAGTTCAACACCATGTTTGATCAATAAGGCGTTTATCGGTGTCCATAGGGGGTCGTTAATCCTGAAGAGAGGATCATACTTCGTATTGACCGGATTCTCCGATACAGCGCTACGAGCTACGAGCTCAAAGCCTTCCAAGGATTTAAGATAGCAATGTACACCAGACTGACTGATCCGCAAGTCCATATAAATGTCTATCCCGTAGAAAGGCTCTGTCAGTGCTTTGGCCGCCACCCACCCCCACACTTGGCGTCGTCGCTTAGAACGCCCCAAGCTGCGGTCAATCTTGTCAATGTCAAAAATCGTTTCAATCATCTGTAATAAACTAGCACAGTTCTGGGTTCTAAGCATGAGTACCGAGAAAGTGCCCCTCGCAAAGTACCCATAGTTAATGCGCCGCTGCTCTTTAATCCTCCTGAACAACCGATACTAACTTGTTGCCTATTCTTTTAAAACGAGGAAGTGGCTCCTCGCCAGTTTGATTAATGTATTTTGTTAGGTCACCCAAATCAACCGTTACCATGCCGTGCTCGGCGTCTACGCCAAAGTTATCATAGTCAGCCATAACAGCTCTATACATCGTAAGGGCAAAATATTTTAACGCAGTGGGGAGATTTGACTTCTCGGTCACCGCCCTTAAGAGCGCTGGGCCGTAATATGGTAATCTTGCTCGATCAGTTACACCGTTGCGACTTAACTCCTTAAATAGTACGCTCTGATCGGCAGAACCTACTTCGTGAGTCAAGGCATGGGCAAAATCGTCAAACTCTTCCGGTGAAGCACAGCGTAGCATGCAAGCTAGGCGTATCTCGGCCGAATGTTTGGGTAGATTTCTGGCGTTAATCCCAAACTGCTCTGCTCTGCGAGCAAGATAGGCATTATACCGCTCATCTGCATCAATGTACTTCTTGTCCGTCAGAGCTGCCCGAGCGGCTACCATGCTTTTGTACATCGATGACGTCAAGACGGGTGAACTGTCGGGATTTAGATGACCAGTTGCACCTGCAATATCTAATACGGCGTGCATGATGTAAGCCGTTTTAGACTTTTCATCAAGATCTTTTGGCACTCCTTCCAATGCGACTGCTGGTACTTCTGCCTGCAAGAATTGGCTGAAGTTCAACTTTACGCTAAACACATTTTGGACCAGTCGTTGGTCTGGCTCGCTTAGTGAAGAAAAGGTTGGCAGTATAGCTTGGCGCTGTTCAATATACTCAGGAGCATTGAGTAATTGATCAAGCACTTCATCGTGGTCAATCACTTGATGATCAATACCCATCTCGTCAACCAGCTGACTGTTCTTGCCGGCATCGTGTATAAGCATAATGTACTGCATAGTTTGATAAGACGATTCGTCTGGCATAGCGTGCCTAAACCAGCCGCCAAGCTCTTCAAACTCTTCGTGGCTTAGTCTTACGGCTTCACCTTGAGCCACAGTTAGCTTTTGATAATTCTCGTCACCGCCTTCATGCAGATACGTTAGGCATTTGAGCGAAAGTTCCGTACGTCTTGCCTCAGCAGCATTGTCGATTGTAGTTTGAGCAGCTTCAGGTGAAGATGCAATGCCTTCGCCCATGAGTAAGCTCCACTCAGGAAGATTCGCAATATCAAGGTTCTGAGCAGCTAAATTACCAGTCAATATACTGGGGTCGCCACTCATATTAGATGCATTTTCAGACATAAAAAAACATTACCATAAAAATTGTATTCGGTCAATCTACGTGGTCTCTGGTGCGTTCAAGGATTTGCGCCAAATCATAGCGTCGCCACCAGAACCGCCATAGCCTGCTGCTATGCCGACGGGTTCGCCGAATAATTTTCTCCAGAACGGCCAGCCTGCCGTTTTGTACCGTTGGCTGCTGCCAACGACCAGCTCGGTTGAGCCCTCGCTAATCGCATGCTTGGTAAGCACGTTTACGAGGGTGGTGCCAATACTGTTGCCCTGGGCTTCATCTGATACGAGTGCGAATGTTAGCTCCGCTGGATTTTTAGTAGTTGCATATACTAGTATTTGTTCAGTCGGAGGCTGAATACCCATCATACCGACCACGCGCCCGGCTTCTTCTGCCACCAACAATCTTGGAGGACTATTGTCGTTGATGCTGGCTTCAATCTTAGCTATATCTGCCGCGATTTCATCTGTTAATACTGCGCCCGTGTCCCTGTCCGTCACCCAGCGCTCAAGCATTGGCCGTATTGCGGGTGTGTCGCTCAGTCGTGGTTCGCGGATAATGAAGTTCGACATATATTGGTAAGCTCAGCGGTAACTCTAGGGCTATCCCGCTGGGTTGCCCTCGATTACCACGCCCCAAACGTGGCCAACCTGCGCTAATCTTTCAAGGAGTAAATGAGCTTCGCCGGTGACCGTGCTTCTAGCGCCGCTGTTAAGCTCTTCGACTTCACGTTCTACGCGTCGGGTGAGCAGATTGGCAAGTTGCTCATCGCCTGCCGATAAACGTGTACCGTATTCTTCGAGCAGCTTTTCCATTTCCACCCGCGCTGCTGCCGCGCGGGCAACATGCTCAGGATTATTAACTAGGGGATTCTCTGCCAGGTGCGCCTGATCTGCGCGTTCACGTTCAATCCATCCCTGAGCTATTTCAAAATTAGTACCATCTAAGATACCTTCAGGTGGCTGAAACCAGTCTTCTCTCTTGATCGCCTCTGTCATAAGGGGACATTAACATAAAAATAGCGCTCTGTCTACTTTGTGAGTTCTGGCCTGTAGCATAAAACCTCGCTGACAAAACCTAGACATATAGGCAGCTAGCTACCCTGGCAGGCATTTGGGTCAGTCTGTAATCGATCCTTCCACATTTGAGAGGTACGATCAAGCTGCCCTGGTTTATATACCGTTAAAGTCGTGCCGGTGTTACCGAATGTCTTTATTCCTTTTACATCGATTGCAGTTAGACCAACTGAATACTGGCCCGGTTCAGCATAGGTATGGCTGATTTCCCCATCGTGGGTCGAGCCTTGAGTGCCATCACCGAAAGTAAAGAAATAGGTAGTAACCTTGGCCGGTCCAGCATCCTGTATGGCTTTAAATTGATACGTAGCCGGTGCATAGCCTATGGCTGGTATCTTGTGCCCACAAGGATCAATGTTTCCGCCGTCGGCTAAATCAAGTGTAACTTCTGGGCGCTTGTCTATGAGCGGGTCGGCGACCCTTGCGTTTTCTTCCAGGCATTTGACTGATGGTTCGGAGGTAGGGGTTATCTTTTGATTGGGCGAAGTGTAGCAAGGGTCATTGCTGGTCGTGGTTCTATCATTCGTACGACGCGAATAGACAACAAATCCCGTGAGCCCAATAGCACCAACAATCACAAGAACCAGGATAATCAGAGAGACAGAAAATCCTTTTTGGTCTTTTCGCATAGTCTCAATTATGCATAAAAATAGGTGTTAGTCTATGATGCTTATGGTTGGTGAGATGTAGTGTTGGAAGTCTAGAGCTATTTTTGTTAAAAGTCCCGGTACGTTTTCTCTGAACGACGTTCAATAACTAAAATCCGAGTGCCACTTTCCCTTTGTTGATAAATAATCCTTAAACGCCCCTTGCGAACCCGATAAATATCTTGGTGGCCTTTTAATTTGGTAATTTGCAGACCGCTTGTGTCGCCTGCTTGGGGCTGCAACAGGATAGCTTTGACCATATCGTGTTCTTTCTTGCTGAGCTTGGCGAGCTCTTTGGCGATCTTATCGGTCATCGTTACAGATTAGAGGCGCTTGAGCAGCTCGTCAATATCCACTCCGCCCTTTTGGACAGTCGTGAAGTCAGCCACTGTCTCCCACTGCTCGCCTACAGTACGTAACTTGCGTAAAATTGAGTCTCTAATGAAGTCGCTGCGTGTTGCGAACTCGTTTTTGGCAGCTTTGTCCATCTCGCTGACCAGTTTTACCGGCAGCGATATGTTGATAGTCTTGGTATTCGTAGATAATTTACTCATACAATAATTGTATATTTATTGTATGTACCCTGTCAAATCCTTGACAGTATTTGCCTTACTGTTTGGCAAATTGTGTAGCGTTGTAGACTTCGTGCCATTCACAAATAAGCTGTCCAGGTTCGGCACTATATGGGGGATCGTCTGGGACTATGCTTATTTCGTCGGCTACGGTTCTGGAACCCAGGTAATTTCTGATATTGTGCGACCACGCTTAAGTAACAGTTGACCGTCGTCGGCTACTGCCCGTTCAATTCTGTCTGTGTTTATCAAAGATTGATGCAAGACGACCTCAAGCGATTGTTCGTTTCGCATGGCCATAGCACACCAAGCACGTATCGCATCCTGAGCCAGGTTTATGCTTTCCACGGTCTCACCGTCAACTTCAACATCGATACAATACGATGAGTGAGCAGATTCTGGGTTAGGCATGATCTCTCAAGTATACGATCAGGGCAGTTTTTTGACAATACGGATACTAAGCATGGTGTTGAGCTTAGTGAATCGCAGCCACGCAAAGCCGGAACTATTTCGCTGCTTCGAAGACTAGGGCGCTTCCCCACTCGCGCTCTACGGTTTCACCAGTTGCTTGATAGCCTGTACGCTCAAGCAAGCTGATGCTCTTCTCGTTATCCGGGGCAACCTCTGCGTACACGCGGTCGAAGTGGTGGGTTGCGTACTTAGTTAAGGCCCTGACCGAAGCAGTGGCGTAGCCGTGGCCGGTGGCGTCTTGGTCGAGAAGAATACCCATTTCTGCTTCCTTCTCATGACCCTTCGTTGAGTAGCTTACTATACCGACCAGCGCGCCCTCAAACCAGACGCCAAAACGGCCATTACCATGCTCTAGGCGTTTCTCGGTGACTATTGCAACGCTGTCGTAGATGCTGTTTCCGAACTCGGCGATGTGCTCAACGTTCCGATTCTGGAAGTCATAATACTGCTCATCATCATGCTCGCTGACCATTTGTCGCAAGGTCAGGCCTGGCATATCTGTGCCTAGTACGATCGGCTCAACTGGCTCTTGTGCTTCTGCCAAGGAGGGTTTTTGTGTTTCTACGGACATAAGAGTATATTAGCATAAAAATAGCATTATGTCTACCTTGTAACCCTCGTTAGTTCGGACGGAAACTACTGCGCGGTTAGTATTCCTAGGAGTGACTCTGCCGCTATGGCGAGCTCCGGATTTGCCTCTTTGGCAGCCTGGGCACGCTCGAGGCCAGCCAGTACATCCTGTCTAGCCTGCACACCGTCTGGGGCTTCCAGATGACACGTGTAACTGACTGCGCTCGCAGGCGCATCATTATCATACGTAACATCCCGCGTGTAATCTTCGCACTCACTCAAAACACCGCAAAGTTTGATTTGCAACGATCGGTTGAGACCAGCTGCCTGCAACGCTCGCTGGGCAGTTTCGATTTGTACAGCCCCTTTGAGCGTAAGAATTTTAGATTTCTGGTTAGGGGCTGTATTTGGGAGCATGAGAGGATATTATAATAAGTATAGCGTTTTGTCTACTAGTCGCACACCGTAGTATCTTCGTAGTGGCCGCATGTTTGATCAGTCCAAATTTGATCGTACATACCATTCAGTGTTACTTGGTAGGCTTCCTCTTGGTCGATGAGGACTTGATTGGCCTCCTGCTTAAGTTGCTGCTGGTACTGCTGCGCTTGCCCAGCTTGCTGTTGGTCTGTGGTCTGTTGCTGCTCTAGTTGCGAGGGCTAAGATGCGCGTGCAGGGGTGGCGGTATTCGGTGTGTAGGTGGCGGCATAATTCGCCTGGCCATTCCCTCCCCTATAAAACCGCCTATTTCCGCCTGTACAGCCAACCTACCGACCAAACTCTCTGGAGACTTCTCCTTGACTCGCGCCACTACTTGCTCAGCAAGGAAGATTTCTGGCGGGTCGGTAGAATAGGCGGACAGCACTCGCCATATATCCAGAGCGTACATACGGCGAAACATATGCATGCTCGACCGTTCGGTCGGAGAGTACGTTCGTAACGACATCCCGCTCTCAAAGGCATCCGACATTTAGTTAAAATATCATGAAGAGATGTTTTTATCTACTTGATGAGTCGTAGCGGAGGAGGCCGGGGATTACTTTTCTACAAAAGTTGTCCGGGATAGACGCAGAGATACCTAACCACTGCTCCGGAAGTTGAGACTTTCATTGTTTTTCCCGAGGGAGCTGAGAGACGATCACCTTCTCTCGTGAGCACATGGCTCTGTTCTACAGCACCTTTGCTGTCTATAACTTCTATTGATAATCCGCCGTCGTTAGCGTCTTCGGCTAAGGTTATTTCTTCGCCACCGTCTGCAACGGGGAATTCCCCTTTGAACCCAGGCTGGATAGTGCCGAGTGTGGCCCTCAATTGGCCGCTTGGGCCTTCGACCGCACCTTCATAACTCGTGACTTGGCCATCAAAATAAGAGTTGTCGGGTTCTCTATCGGTAGTTGGGAAGCTATTTATTTGATCTAGCATAAAAATATATTAGCATAACCCATGCAATAAGTCAATCTGGCGGGTCGTTTTATAAATGCAGCGGCTCAACTGTCTTAGAGCTGCCCGCCTTTTTGAAATAAAGTTTGTAATAGGAAGTGGCTTGCTGGGGTCAGAAATGCTAGTTGGCCACTGTCCGCATAGTCAATTCCTGATCGCTCAAAGAATGCTGTGGCATCATCAACCAATGATGCATCAAAGTGCCTGCGGTGTTCGTCGTGACCCTCTTGGTTCACAGCCACGTCATACCACTGGAGACGACTGCGACAACCCTCGATGAGCTCCGTCTTGTCACGACTATCGTCGCGTAAATAGCCCAATCCAATTGCCAGGGCTTCAGCTTGCACGGGCGTAAGCTTGCTCTCCTCCGCAAGAAGATTGATCTCTTTCTCCAAGCCATCGACATACTCGTCTACAAAACTCAGGGGTAAATCAAAGCCTGGAGTTGGTATATATTTATTGGTAGCACCTTCAGGCGATTGTAAAGACATAAGGAAATATTACCATAAAAATGGTATTTTGTCCACTTGGCAGGTCATACTGTTGGGCGCTGGAACTACTTTGCGCGCCTTAACCATCACCTGCTGAAAGCGCATCCAGAAATTCAACGTGCCGTAATTCTTGAGTGGGGTCAATATGTATTCGGGCAAGGTGGCCAGGAAAGATGGCGTGTGTTTGGTCATCAAGACAATGTACGGCTTGGCCTTTTCTCATAAGCAGACGACCAGTGATAAATAAGCTGTCCTGATCTCGTGGTCTTGGATCGGAAATTATCTTCATGATTAGCCGAGATCTTGCGCCATTTGCATCCCTTATGCCAAATATAATAGGTCTAACATCGGCAAGTTCCTGTTCGTTTAGGTGAGTCAGAAATTTTTGTATTCGAGAAGGATAATCAAGTACGACAGACGCTGGTGCAAGCTCGGTTGTGAGCCCTTCTATGTTGCGCGGGTTTGGCTTGATATTGAGCGCAAGCTTATTTGACCAGCCGTATGGCTGCTCCTCTAGCCATACTTTTGCCTCCTGTAATGTCGTAAATCCAAGGTCTTGATGTGCACGACGGAGACACTCTCTGGGATTTCGACTTCATGAAGCGCTATAGTTCATGGATGGATTGCGCCCCCGCCCACCTCGCCTTCCGCCACGACCAGCTTTCCAAACAGCATGCCTCACAACCCCAATAGCTTCGGCAAGCTGAGCATGCTCATCGGGGAAAGAATATCCAAACGAAGGTTCAGTATTATAAGCTGTAAGCTCTTTACTCACTCTAACTTCTGTCATTAGCTAAATGATGCCAGATAGGCGCTCTTTAGTCAAATAGCGGTTGGTAGTCTCGTAAGCTTAAAACCTTTTTCTTAATCTGAGCACCGATACTAACTCTGAGGTTAAACTTGCCGGTGATTATCTTGAATGTGGGGATCGGTAGCGGAGGGAGCTTGGACGGCTCTTTCTAACTTTAGTCGTTGTTGTTCGTTATCAGTAGTTGCTACCCACCGTATGTCATCTGGAGCTGCTGGTTGCACTACACGGCGGCTACCATCCCCTCTTATTTGAGTAATGACACCTGTATTAACGTCTTGCTCTGAAGATACAACTTTGTTACGTGCTTCCTCGTCAAGTATTGCTTGTATCTCTCTTCGGCTGGGATGTCCTATTTTAGCAGCTATCAAAGCAACACCAGCCCTTTGACCAACTCTACGACCAAGACGAGCCAAGCTTGATTTTGGTTGTTTAGGACTGTTCTCTATTTTTTCTGACATACGTGCATGGTATCATACTAAGTTAAATTTGTCAAGTTCAGCGGGCCCTGGCTGCGCAGCCCTAGAACTGCTTTTCGCAATCATAAAGATGAGGATACTATATCCTGGAATCTACCCATTTGCCGTCGAAGGTTGCTTATTACGTACTGCTTTTTGACCGCGCTTGTACAGCACTGCGAATACAGCAACCCCTGCCAACAACCCGCTGCCTCCTTCAATGAGAATTTCCGGTATTTGGGATATTACTTGTTTTGGTTTTTGTGGTGCCAAAGTTGCTATTTTTGCGTCATTCGCATGCTGCAAGGACAGCAAATGATTACGCACGGCCGCCGATCCTGCAAATCCAGTCAGATGACTGTCCAGTAAATCGGCAGCTATGGTTTCATTGTCAAATTGTACTGCTGAAATCTTATTGTTTACAGCGTTATATTGGCCGGCGTGATTGACGTGGTGAATTAATTCAGTTGCGCCCCAAGCTGCGCCAGCCATGCTTCCATACAAAGCGATGTTGGCCGCTACATTCGGGTCAATTACTGTTCTAATCTTCATGCTAAGCTATAGTTAATTGTATAAGCAGTCGTTATGCAAGCATGAGCTAAAAGGAGCGCGGGCTTGGCGCAGTACTTACGCTGGGTGAGCTGTGGTCTCCCAGGTCTGGGACTATCTCATTAGCTTGGCGGCAAGTGATGGCCGAGTTGCGTTCCTATAAGTTTGAAAACTATTGTCTCAGGTTTATGGATGCAGTGTAGTGGTAAGATGGCCGATTTGTTGAGGTTGACCATCGGGTTCATAGGCGATGCCTACAGCAGCCCCGTCTGGTCCTGCCAATAGAGCTACGTTGAAATCTTGATAGGGGCTGTTTCCACTCCTATAGAAAACAATGCTTTCAGTGATCAAACCTTGATCTGGCTCATTGGTAGGAGTTCCTGGGTAGCCCAAGGCCATAGTTTTTGGGTCGTAAGGGGAAAAGGTAATTTTTGGCTTATGATCTTTAATTGTCATTGTGCCAAACGCAAAATCACCGTTGGCTACATCCCGTTGATTGGGGCCAGGAACAAACCCTATTGGTTGAGGCGACGATCTATATTGCACAACCAGGGGGTGCGATATATGGTCATAAACCGTCATAGTTTTGTTATGGTGAGGGCCGGCATTATGGACTCTACGAGAGACAGTAAGCGTTCCCGTAGCAGCTTCAACTGGCCTGCCGCCAGTAACGTCCCGCTCTCCCTGTTTGGCAAGCTTCAGAAGGGTTGACTGATTTGGTGATCTCTCGGCTTGAGCGATAGCCGGCTGAACGGCTTGACCTGTTAGGGCAACGCCTGATAAAAGTATTGCTCCTGCTTCTTTAGGATGTCGCAAAGCACGCTTTAGGGGTGTTTTTATTTTTTCTATCATGCTATACACTATAACAAATTATGGCATATTTGTCAATGCATTGGGCCGTCGAGCTCGATTCCTGAGTGGCTAATTGCGCTTAACGCATACGCTCCTTGGCGCGTTCCCAGCGTTTGGCGCGCATTCGTAATACTGTAGCACCGATTCTACCTTGGGTTACTGGCCTAGGGAGTACGGATTCTATACGACTGTCTTCGGCATCTGGTAGAGCCACACCATCGCCATAGGCAATTCGGTGCCCCTTGGCGCGTCGGACTTCCTCCTGAGCAGGCGTTAATTCTGGCCATAAAGTTACTTCGACGGTTGCTCCCATACATAAGCGTACTCGTTGATCGGCTGCAACGTCGTCGACTGAAAATCTTAGATAAAAGGTACGGTCAGCTTCTACAGGGTAAGCGACAGTGAACTGCCCTTCCTCGCGCATGGCCGTTATATGCGTAAGACGTGTTTCGGGGGCTGGTCTTAAATCCGGAGCGTTCATACTAGTTATATTCTTACTCTCATTTTAGTAGTATGCAAGCGTAAGCGTTTTATTGGTCTGCGGCAGAGCAGATTTGGAGCTACCCCGTTAGCTACTCAGACGAAAAATCAACTCGAAAATATACTTGCTTCGCCCCAACGGCATAATTAACGGCGTAAGGCCCGATGATGGCACCCAAACTATCTGCTCTTCCGATCTGGCGCTGATCTAACTCCCTGGCTATGGGCATAGCCACATCTTCGATGGCTGGATCGTAGCCCATTGGCATTTCTTGATGCGGGGGCGCTCCCTCTACAAGTGTTAGTCTATGTGGCATTCAGCTTCATCCTAAGGTCAACAATAGACGAAGAGCGGCGATAAATAAAGTGCTTGTGCTTGGCGAGACGTGGCATTGCAGGACTGGAACTACTTTGCTAAATGTAGTCTTTCTAAAGGCCTATCAAATGTCGCAAGGTCTAGTTTCTCTCGACGAGCTCTGGCAAGTAAATAACAATCGGCGAAGTCTAATTTGGTGCTTACCAGCAAACTTATAGTTTCCATAACCAATTCTTCGTTATCATACTTGAAAGCCTCAGTACGACCCACCAGAAGAAGCGCTTCGCTCGTTTGATTTCTATCACGACCTGTACTGCGTAGTACGTAGATAATTTCAGCCACTATTACATCGGTAACCAATAGTGTGGCTGGCTGCGCTCCGGATATAAGTTTTTCTGCTCTGAGGCTTAACTCCTTGTGATCGCCTAATAGCCATCGTAGTACGATGTTGGTGTCAATTAACTGCATACTTCTTCGCTAATTGCGTGCCTATCGTTTGTTCTGTGTCAGAAGTTTTGTCTTTGAAGCTTGGCTTGTTTAATAGTGTGCGCACATCATGTAAATTCTTAGGAGAAGTTATGACTATTTCATTATTATCGTTTACTCGAAGCGTAGCTTTACCAATCTTATCCAGGCCAAGCTTCTCTCGAAACTCCTTAGGTATGGTAATTTGACCTTTACTAGTAATACTGTGTGTGTAATTCATATTACCCATTGTATATGAGTAATACCAATACGTCAATGGTATTACCTTGCGGGCCGTGGCTTTGCAGATATGGAACTATTACTCATGCTGGAGCACAGCGGAGTCAATCGACTGATTTTCTAGATCAAGAAGTTATTGGCTCATCTTTTTCAAAGCAGCCAGACTTCCTATTGCTGATGCCCTGGAATAATACATGTTGGCTAATTCCGCGTCTGGCTCGACATCACCTTCCGCGATGCTCTCTAGTGCTTCCTCATAGAGCTCTTGGGGCGACATGGCTCTAAGCTCATCCATAGTCTCTACAACCTCAGGATCCGTATCATCCTCTTCGGGAGCCTCAGACTCTATTGGCTGGGGAGCTATGGTATCTCTACTATCTAAACCTGCAAGCAGGTGTTCTTCTTTATTGCTTCCGAACACTCTTCATTACCTCTTACGGGAGTATATTTTAGTATGAACATTGTACTAAGTCAATGTGTGGTCCGGCACTTATCCCCCGAGAGCAAGTAACTAGCTCTTTACATTTTTCTATAGTTTGGGTTTGCGAACCGTAACGGAAGCTGTCTAGAACTACGTTACTCAACTTCGTGGGATAGAGAAGCAGCTATCATAGTCGGCGTGATCGCGCCGCCTGCTTCATTGGCTAAAGCTTGTAGGCTTTCAAGATTTGGTAAATGGCTGTCACACGCCCCTACCTTAACCTGCACCGGATTATGCTCTGACGGCCGGAAATCTAGAAAAGCTCTTGAGCCCTGCCCTTGAAACATTTCGACAACACGCTCTCCAGCTTCTTTGTCCGCCACGAAAGCAGCCATATCGGGTTGATTAGATCCGTAGCCACCTGAATAATGAATACCGTCTTCTGCTCGTACAGATGGAACTTTATCACCTGTCGGCTTGTGGGTTTCAGTGTCCAGTTCTACGTAGCCGTCTTTTACTTCGTCACAGACAAAACAGGCAAGCCAGTTGCTTCCAATACCTCTAGGCGCATATCTTTCCTGCCCTTCAGCGTTGATTGCTTCTGCAACCGATACTCTCTGTTCACTCATAAGATTATATTACCATGGAATTAGTACTCGGTCAACTATCGCTATAAAAACGGTTGAAAACGGCTTGGCGAATCGTGGCTCTAGAGATATGAAAATATTACTGTTCCGGGCTAAGCTCTTCCGGATAACGAGCTACTGCCACATTCCCTAAATAGGTGGGGTTCTCGGCAGACTCTCTCAAGCTAGCATGTCTGGATAGGGCTTTTTTTAAACTAAATATGGCCATACGCACATCGGCAAATGAATCCTCGTCAGGACGAATACGTCTGTTGAGTGCAGGAGTGAACTCATCCATGCCATCGGTTAAAGCAGAGATCTCATCTAATACGTCTGCAGCTGCTAGTAAATCTTCTCGAACCTCTAGCAATTTACCAGGGTCGGTACGAGCGGGCTCATGTGGAAATGGCATTTTTACTCCTAAACATAGTATCTGTATGTACTTAACCACTTATCAAGATCTATTGCAAGAGTGGGCAACGAGAAAAACACTCCTTGGAGAAGTGCTTTATGTTTGGGAAGGCGTAGCTTTGGAGGCGTGGAACTATGTCGTTAGTTTAGGCGTAGAGCAGGTCAGTCGCTCTTCGATCTCTGGTTGCAGCCAATAAGGCTGTTGTTAGACCCTCCTGAGCAGTAGGATCAAGGACAAGATCATCCACGCTTACATCTTCGCGATGAAGCGGGCTATACTGATTAGCCAGAGCCTGCATCACTTGTATGCCTGTAAATACTCGATTAGCTTCTGTGCTAACCATGCCGCCGCCTTCTCGTAGACCTTCTTGGGTCTCATTCCATGTTATTAACACAGGATATTGTCTAGTTGGCTCAAAGTCATAGACGGTAGCCTTCTTGACCACTTGCTGGCCTTCGCCTAAGGCGTTCTCGCCTTCAACAAAGTAAACTTCTGTGCCTCTGGGCAAGCTATCGGGTGTTCTACTCATGCGAAAATAGTATCATAGAGTTAGTATTATAAAACTCGGCGGATCGGGGCTGTGCAGGTTTGGAACTATTACTACTGGTCTGGCGCATCATTCAAATCCCCAAGGCGGTCTAGCCACGCTACCGAAGTCTCCAATCGTACCCCGGCCACAGCAACAGAAAGCTCTGCTGCTGCGCGAAGTAACTCTAACGTTTCTTTCGGTGCGGCTAGGGAGTAAGGATCATGGCTGCGCTCGCGGGTGACAAGGCAGGCATCTTCAAGAATTGACATTTGGCGGCTGAGCGTACCAGAGCTAACTTCAAGCAAAGTGGCAAGTTCCTTTTGGGTACTCGGCCGTTCGAAAAGTTTCATCACAACACCTAGACGTTCAGTATGGGCAAGCGCTGCCAAAACAAGATGGGGTGAGGGTTGGTCTTGGCTACCTTCAGACTCGTGTATGGGCATAAATTAACTATACAATATAAATAAAATTATACCAACTTGGCGGGTCGTGGCTGTGCAGGCGTGGGGCTATTTTACTGTTGCGGGTGGTTGTTAGGTAACCTTCCTGCCTGTTTCCAGTGATTGATAAAAGCTGCCCCTGAACCTGTAGCGATTGCTAAGTCAACGGGCAAAATAAGAAGGTGGCCTTCTGATGCTTCTACACCGAAGGCGGCTGCTCCAAATACAGCGAGTGCTCCGCAAGCACCTGCCACAATTTCGCCTTTAGGCGTAGGTGCTAGATCTAAAAGCTGTTTTATTATTTCTGATCCGGATCGCATACTTTTATTTTAATCAAAAAATAGCATTTTGTGAATACCTAAGGGGTATCTGGAATAAAAGGCTTATATTTGGCAGGCTGTGGCATTACAGGCTTGGAGTTATTTTGCGCAATATGCGTCTAGCGTTCTTGACCAAGGCTAGGAATTTTTTCTAAAAATGGATGCATTGCAGGACTAGCCATATCAACTTGGTCTACTACGCTGCGTTCAGTGGTTAACCTTGCGCCAGTTTCGTCATAGGTATGTGCTTCAAAAATAGCTCTTCCAGCTTCATAATCACCTACTTCCCTGTCTCTAGAAGGAAAGTGAACCTCGTGCGCAACCGCTTGCCTACCCGCACCGACAGGCATCACGAGTCTTGCGTGAGTAACACGCTCTCTTGTACGATGACGCTTTACAGCAAATCTAGTCCCATCTATGTAGCCAATAATGCAACTACCAAATTGCTGGCCTATATTAGCGCTTCTCATGTCTTGTGCGGCAGCATCAAACATATCCGCTAGTTCTTGTGGGCTTACTATCTGTTCAGATGCGGGGGATGGGTGTGTGGTCATAGTAATTATTCTCTATGAAAACTATATTTTTGCAAGCATAAGTATCTTGGTGGGCCGTGGCTTTGGAGGCCTGGAACTATTTCGCTGTTGATTTGTGCAGTATTGAAGAAGCCAGTGTTTGGTAGGGAATACCCTCTTCAATAGCTTTAGCCTTAAGCTTATACAGATCTCTCTCGGAGAGCCTGATATTAATGTTCCGGGTTTTATTAAACGTATTTTTAGCGATCTTCTGTAGTTCCTTCTTTCGTTCTACGAGGTTAGGAACGCTTTTGAACTCACCACGCTCAAAAGCTTCTAGAATATCTATCTCTTCTTTTTCTAGATCGTATGGTAAGTTGTTATTCATAGTTTATCCCCTTTATTTAAATATTGCTTGGTAGCTTTTCGGCTTGGAATGATAGTCTTTAAAAATATTTTGTCGCCATCTTCCGCGTACGGTACAAGGTAGGCGTAGTCCCCTATTCTGATAATCAATATTTGCTGATTTGGATAACGTTTTGTGTTACTATGCCGCACTGTATCGAGTACCCTGCCTTCTTCGATTGCCGCTTGTACGTCCTCGAAGCAGATATTGCGTTCTGCCTTTAATTTCGCGTTTTTTAGCTCATCCCAGTCTATGTATTTCACTAACTAATTTTATGACAGAGCATACTATTTGTCAATAATAATTGACTGCGGTCTGCGCCCTCCGAAACATAACCTTACGGCAAGCTGAACACTTGCCAATCTTATAGGTGTTACCAAAAAGGTCACTTTCTAGATTCCACGCCAGGTCATGCTTCACACCAACCTTGCCACGACACCAGGAATGAGTGTCCTTGTGGGATTTAAAGCTGACAGCGAGTTCGCTTGGATCATGCCTAAAATCGCGCCGTATAATGGCGCGAGCTCGCCAGTTGGAAGTGGTTTCTTTAAGTCTCATACCCTTATTTTAGCATTAAGAAGAAGCTGTTCGACTGGCCTCTCTTAAGCATAAGTATTGTGGTGGGCGGTGGCTGTGCAGGTCTGGAACTTTTTTAGCTCTGCGGTTGTCCTCGTCTTAATGTCAAACGTCCTAAGAGTGCTCTAAGCCTACCTGCGTTTTTTGGAGTCTGCGGTTTTTCTTCTGGTGCTAATGGGAATTGAGTCCTTAAATACCCCTGCGTGGAGTAGCTTATCTCGTGGGGGTCACTTGTAGAACCAGTACGGGTGCCCTCGGTTTCAGTTTCATACGTAACCTCTACTTTGGATGAACCCTCTTGCCATTCAGTAGTTTCTAGAGCTTTGCCGAGCGGCATAGCGATGACTGGGCGTATGTATTTGAAGCTTCTCACGCCTTCGGGTGTCAAAGTCTCGATTAGAGCACACCCCCCATTTCTTGGAGTCGTAACTTCTCGGGTTTGTGTGGAATCTTCAGAAACAGTGAACTCCGCTTGGTGATCATTAAGTATTCCAGCAGCCGTCATTGTTAAATCAGCTATCAGGCTCTGCGCAGTTGGCACTTCTTGTTCCGGTGAACATGTCTCATTCATAAAAAAATACTACCATAAAAGTAGTATTTTGTCCATGTGACAGTTTTGGTTGCGCAGGTCATGATAGGTATTTAAATTGTAACTGTTGTTAGGAATGTAGCGTGAGGTAAGTCAGTCGGGGCATCTTCGGTTGTTTCTTCAAAGTACAATTCGAGTGCTTCCTTAAGGTTCGATAAAGCCTCGTCGAGCGTATCGCCTTGACTAGCCACATCAGTATCAGGATTAAGAGCTACAAAGCCCCCGTCCTCTTCGGTGATAATAGCGGTAAATGTCTTACTCATAATGATTAAACTATACCACGTTAGCAAATGCTAACCATAAGCATCTTGGCGGGCCGTGGCTGTGCAGGCCTGGAACTATTACAGGCTATTGCCTGAAGCCAGCACCGCTAGCAATGTCGCCTAAGTCCTGATATGTATCGTTTTCAAAACTGTGGAATAAATCTTTTGCCTGTTGCGGATCTTCTTGGCTCGTGGGTATGCTCTTGGCAGTGCCAGTTGACGTGACGGTGGTGACGTAGCTCTGGATAGTCGTTTCACCTAAGACATCTATATGTAAGAATGCATGGGGATCGGTGGCGTTGTTGATTGTCTCGTATGCGTTCCATGAGCCATCTGCCTGTTTTTGGAAGAGGTCAGATCTAATCGGAGCCAAGTGTCGTTTTCCACTGTTTCGTGTTGGGTTTATCGTGACACTGAGCATATTAACCGCATT
>DAINPB010000008.1:0-54300 GCA_036743655.1 Candidatus Saccharimonadota bacterium | reverse complement strand
CCTTCCAAATCATCAACTTTAAATTTTCGTATGGTGCAGATTTTACAATGGCCCTGAAGTCCTGGTACCAGAAACTAATCGAGCCGCGGAGTCGCACCGCCGACGATCAGCGCCGCGAGCTGATTCTGAACATTCTGTTGTGCGGCATCACCGCTATCGCCGCGGTCTCTGACATATCGACCGTCAGCAACCATTTACAGGGTAATGCTGCCGTCAGTCACGATTCACTATTACCCGTAATAATCTTCACACTTATCATTATCGGATTATGGTGGCTGTCCCGGCACGGTTTGTACAAACTCAGCGCCTATGTCTTGCTTGGGTTCTTGCTTGCCGGTGCGACGCAGCTGCTGCTGACTTGGAGTTTTGAATTGCCTGAAGCAGAACTGGCATTCGCTATGTTGATTGTCGTTGCCGGAGTGTTGCTGACTGCGCGGGCGGCGCTTGTCGTCACCTTTGCTATCACGCTGTACCTGTTATTGTTAAGCTTTGCTCAAACGTATAAGTACCTTCATCCCCATACGGCTTGGCTGAATCAACACCTTGAATTGGCCGATACCGTCGGCTACCTGGCAACACTTCTGATCATTGGTCTGGTCTCATGGCTAGCCAATCGCGAGATTGACCGATCACTGCTTCGGGCTAGAGCCTCAGAAGCTGCCCTAGAGGTAGAACGCGACAGTTTGGAAGTAAAAGTCGTCGAGCGAACCCGGGCGCTTGAACAGGCTCAGCTGACACGGGTTATGGAGTTGCAGCGTTTGGCAGAGTTTGGTCGCATGAGCGCCGGTTTGTTACACGACGTAGCCAATCCGCTAACCATAGCCTCGCTTAATCTTGAGCAATTAGGCAACCACTCCCAGTCTTTGCTAGTGCGTAGAGCACTGGAAAGCTTACACCACATTGAGCGCTTTCTTGACTCTGCCCGTAAGCAGCTGAAGTCACAGGGCACCGTCAGCAGCTTCACCGTGCAAACTGAAATCAGGCAAGTGCTCAATATCCTCAGCCATCGAGCACGTGAGGCAAACGTCAGGCTGGAGCTGTTAACATCACCGCGTCATAGACTCTACGGCGACCCCGTAAAACTCAACCAGGTGGTTGCAAATTTGGTGCTTAATGCTATCGAAGCTTACGGCGAAGGCGACCCGGCGGCAAGACGACAAGTGACCATCGATCTGAAACCACAAGGCAATTGGCTGAAACTCGTGGTGCGTGACTGGGGCCGGGGCATGAGTAGTGATGAACGGAAGCAGATCTTTGAGCCGTTTTATAGCACCAAGCCTAGCAACCAGCAGAATATGGGTATTGGCCTAGCAACCGTCCAAAAAATCGTCGAGACAGATTTCCGCGGAAGAATTACTATAAGCAGTTCGCTGCGACAGGGCACCCGCTTCACCATCTATATACGCAGTGAAACTAAGGCCAAACAATAATGACAGCACCTGACCAGACGCGTTGTCTGGCCTGGCTGGCAAAGCAGCAGTCAAGCAACGGTAGCTTCGGCGGTCAAGCCAGTGCCAGCATCGGTCCGTTCCGCGCCGTTAAGCGCCATCCAACCGTCTTTTTCACTTCGCTGATTTTGACCTGCATGGAAATGATTGAGGGCAGTGAGCGGGTTTCGGCGCGAGCCGCACACTATCTGCAAAGCCAACAGAGTCCTATCGCCTCGTGGAACTACTGGCAGCGGGGCAGTGCTCTAGCTCGGTCGCACCCCTATCCTGACGATTTGGATGACACGGCTTGTGCGCTACTCGGACTCACCATCTACGACTCTTGGTTGGTTGATGGTGATATTCTGGCTCGCTTCGCAAAACTGCTTATCGCCAACGAAGTTGCACCGGGCGGGCCATACCGCACCTGGCTGGTTCAACCCGAACTGTACAAGCAGTGGGGTGACATTGATGTAGCGGTGAACGCTAATATTGGAGGTCTGCTGGCGCGGCACGATGTGCGGTTGCCCGGTTTGGTCGCATATTTTGATAAGCTACTCATCGCTAACGTACTCCACTCACCATACTATGTTGGCGATGTGCCGATACTATACTTCTTAGCTCGTTGGTACCGTGGATCGCAGCGATTACGCCTCAAACAACTCATCGGCAACCGTCTCAAGGGATCAGCAACAACTGACAGCCTGACATTGGCGCTGCTGATCAGCGCTGGCTGTAGTGTAGGTCTGCCGACCGGTCTTCTACGACGTGCCGAGCAGCGGCTGATGGATTTGATGGAAGGTGATCACTGGCCAGCCGAAGCCTTGTACGTCGATCCCGTCATTGATGGCACGCAGTACTACGCCGGATCAGCGGCGCTGACCACGGCCTTCGCGCTCGAAGCCCTGGCAAAATTTGAGCAGCACACCCAACAAAAACCAGTAAAAATACGCGCCGCTACTCCAGTCAACGCCACCGTAGCCCATGCCCTGGCCGAAGCCCATAATTTACCCGCCGGACTGCGAACAGCCTACCGTCGCGCGGTAACCACTATTGGCAATCAGGACAGTCAGCAACAGATAACGGCTATGGCTAGCTTGACGGCGGCAGCCTATGGAGAACACCTCAAGCAGGAACTTCTGGAGCATCTGAACTTAGCCAGTCTCGATGGCTGGATTGCTTATAGTATTTATGACGATTTTTTGGACAACGAGGGACAGCCGGATGAATTAGCCATAGCCAATCATGCACTGCGTCAAACCACGCACCACTATCACGCAGCCCTGCCAAAACATACCGGTTTCCAGAACTTAGTCAGCCAAACGCTGGACACCATTGATGCCGCCAACCATTGGGAAGCACGGCGAGCTCGTGGGCGCATTGATCAGGAGCAATTGCACTACGAGCTACCCTCGTATGGCCGGTATGCCCAATTGGCCGATAAGTCCTTGGGGCACATGTTATCAGCCTGTGGTACTTTGTTGGCGGCGGGCTACACGCTAGACAGCTCACAGCTTCGTCAGTTGCAGCGTTTCTTTCGCCATTTTTTGATTGCCCGACAGCTCAATGACGATGCCCATGACTGGGAAACAGACCTCCGGCATGGTCATCTGAGCGCCGTGGTCAGCTTGCTCCTGAGCGACTACAGCCCCCGCGGTCCGATCGATATATTGGGTGAGCAATCAGCGCTGCGCCAGCATTTTTGGCAAGTTACTATTGAAAAGGTAGGCGCGCTTATTACCGCTCATATCGACACCGCCCGGCGAGCACTGACACAGTCAGGTATGCGCAACGACACGGTATTTGTCGGCTGGCTCAAAGCACTCCAAACGGCCTCCGAGCAAGCAGTTACCGGCAGCCAGGAAACCAAGAAATTCATCCACGCCTATCAACAAACAGGCCATGCGGCCACTCTCTAGCGCCTTAATTGGAGTTGTCGGCGATGACCGTGCAGACCACCCGTAATTGCCCATAATCAAGCCGGCCACACTTCGCACGCTCCGCCAAACCCCATAACCGATTATTAAAAAAATATTAAGCACTCTCTGTTTTCGATTTGTGCTCACCGGCAGCGCAGCTGATAATGCAGCTATTATGGCCAAGTCCGCGCCTGAGAGAACGCCAGCCTTACCGGGAGACCTAACAGCAGCCTCGCTTCAATCCGATGCCACGAATGCTTTGGTTCGGGCCGTTGACACATACTTGCAGCAGATTCTACAGTCGAAGATTGAGGCGGCCAACAAGATCGATAGCAGATACGGTGACTTGCTGGCACAGATCAAGCTACTCGTTAGTCGAGGCGGGAAGCGCCTCCGACCACGGCTGGTGGTAGCCGCCTATACGGCTTACGGTGGAACCAATGAAGCGGCTATCTGTAGGGTTGCTGCCAGCCAGGAGCTCTATCACGCCTTCATACTGATGCATGATGACATTATTGATCGCGACACCGTCCGCTGGGGTGGCCCAAACATAACCGGACATTATTTGCAGGAATTCGAAAAACTGGTGACGGGACAAGACGCACGTCATTATGCTGATGCATGGGCGCTTTTAGCGGGTAATATTTGCTACAATTTATCGAACGAGCTGCTGCTTGACAGCGGTTTCCCGCCCAAACAAGTACTAAAAGCAATCGGCCTGGTTCAGCAAACCTTATTCACCATGATTGGTGGCGAGCTACTTGACGTGGCTTTGCCGCTGTACTATCCGCTCGGAGCTACTATTGATGACCAACAATTACTTCGTGTTTGTGATGCCAAAACTGCTAGCTACAGTTTCTGCACACCGCTCCGGCTCGGGGCGTTACTAGCTGGCGCCAGTGGCTCCCAAGACAAACAGCTCAACGCGTTCGGCACGCACCTCGGCATCGCTTTCCAGCTACGGGATGACGTACTGGGCATCTTCGGCGAAGCGCAACGTCTGGGCAAATCAACACTCAGCGACATCCAAGAAGCCAAACGAACCATGCTCATGGGCTACGCCCTGCGGGCTGCCGATGGTCGACAGAAACGCCAGCTGCAGCGCATTCTCGGCAACCCGGCGGCCAGCCCTGAGGATCTGCAAACCGTCAAAACCATTTTGCGCGTAACAGGCGCGCTCAGCCGCATCGAGGCAATGATCCAAAAACACTGTCAGCAGGCCCACCACATTGTGCTCGGCGCCGATTTCCCGGCGCGGCTCAGTAACTTCTTGGCAGACTTGACCGCCTTCTGCGCCGACCGAGAGTACTGAGAAGCCGCTTGTCCGCGCCACCCGTTTGCTATAGTAGAGATATGAAATATATCCTGACGGCGGGGTGGGACGATGGGATAGCCGATTTGACGCAGCATTTGGTGCGCGAGCTGCACGCCGGTCAGCAAGTACTCTGGTTAGTCAGTGGCGGGTCGAACATCGAAGCCAGTGTGCGCGTTATGCGTACTATTTCAGTGCGGCTCAGTCAGCAATTGAGTATTATGCTGGCCGATGAGCGCTATGGGCCAGTTGGGCACAGTGCATCGAATTGGGCACAGCTCCTGGCAGCCGGGTTTAACGCCAAGCAAGCTCGGATGTTGCCGGTACTTGCGGCTGATCAAACATTTGAGCAGGCAATTACAGACTACACCGCGCTAGCCACTGAGGCTTTTGAGCAGGCTGACACGATTGTTGCCCAGCTGGGGATTGGCGAGGATGGGCATATTGCCGGTATTTTGCCGGATTCGACAGCAGCCCACGAATCAACTGCGCTCGTGGCAGGCTATGCCAGCCCGCCGTTCAAGCGCTTGACGCTGACGTTTCCCGCGCTGCGTCAGGTCAATGCAGCGTATGCATTTGCCTTCGGAGCAAACAAGCGCGCAGCATTGGCTACACTGCAGCACCAAACAGTGGAGCCTGCCGAGCAACCCGCCCAAGTTTTGAAACAACTGCCGGAAGCCTATCTCTACAGCGACCAACTGGAGGAAAACGCGTGAAAACCCAATACATTTCACGCCACCAACTGATAATTAACGTATGTAAAAGGAGTAGAGTATGAAAATAGCCGTCCAAGGCCTCGGCCGCATGGGTATGCAAATCGCCCGCAAACTAGCCGAAAATGGTCACGAGGTCATCGCCCACAACCGCAGCCCGGAACCTGTCGAGGAGGCCGTCAGTTATGGCGCTACCGCGGCACATAGCAAGGCCGAGGTGTTGCAGGCATTCGGCCAGGAGCGCGTCGTGCTCTGGATTATGCTGCCGGCCGCCATCGTTGATCAGCAGGTTGATGAATGGCTCGAATTGGTGCCGAAGGGGAGTATTATCATCGATGGCGGAAATTCAGACTTCCGCCTGACCAAGCAGCTCAATCAGAAGATCCTCGACAAAGGCTGCCACCTCATCGATGTCGGCACCAGCGGCGGCGTCTGGGGTTATGAGAACGGATTCTCAATGATGGTCGGCGGCGATGAGGCAGAGGCCGTCGCCACGCTTGAACCCGCCCTCCAAACCTTAGCCCAACCCGAAGGCGCCTACTACCACTTCGGCCCTAGCGGCAGCGGCCACTATGTCAAAATGGTCCACAACGCCATCGAGTACGGCATGATGGAGTCCCTGGCCGAAGGCTATCGTATGCTCAAAGAAGGCCCTTATGACAGCCTTGATCTGGCCGCCGCCGGCCATGTTTGGCAGCAGCACAGCGTGGTAACTTCGTGGCTGAACGAGCTCTGCCGGGCCTCTCTAGCCGAAAGTCCGGAGCTTGACGGTATCGATGGCTATGTCGCTGACAGCGGTGAAGCCCGCTGGACGCTGGAAGCTGCCCAGGAGCAGGGCATCAGCCTGCCCGGCATTCAGACCGCGCTTGATGTCCGGATCGCTTCTCAAAATGGGGAAGTCAATTTTGCCACCAAATTGCTGTCTGCCATGCGCAACAAATTCGGCGGTCACGCCATCAACAAGTAAAAAACTACCGGCCCATGATACAGTAGTAACAGATTAATGAAGTGGGGGATTACGATACGTTGTGAAAGCAGCCAAACTATTTGTACAATCGCTTGAAGCCGCCGGCGTCACCTATATTTTCGGCGTACCCGGCGAGGAGAATTTAGCCTTCGTCGAAGCGGTGCGCGCGTCCCCAATTGAACTCATTACTTGCCGGGATGAGCAATCAGCCGTTTTCATGGCTGCGACCTTAGGCCGCTTGACTGGCCGCGTCGGCGTCGCACTGTCAACGCTGGGGCCGGGCGCCACCAACCTCGTGACTGGTGTGGCCTACGCCCAGCTCGGCGGCATGCCTTTGCTAGTGATTACCGGCCAGAAACCAATCAAGAAGAGCAAGCAAGGCAAGTTCCAGATCGTCGACATCGTCGATATGATGCGCCCCCTCACTAAGCTGGCCGAGACCATCGTCAGCGCCGCCCGCATACCAACCACCGTCTACCAAGCGGTGCGTCTGGCTGAAAGCGAGCGCCCCGGCGCCGTCCACATTGAATTGCCCGAAGACATTGCCGAAGAAGAGAGCCAGCAACTACCCATCGCCTGGCAAAAAATCCGTCGACCCGTGCCCGACCGCAAGAGCATCGACGCCCTGGTCGAAGCCCTAGAGGCCGCCACCAAGCCCGTCATCGTCATCGCCGCCGGTGCCAACCGCAAACTTATCGGCAAACAGCTCCGAGCCTTCATCGACAAAACCGGCATCCCATTCGTCACCACCCAAATGGGCAAGGGCGTCGAAAACGAAGCCTCCGACCTGTACCTAGGAACAGCCGCCTTGACCAGCGATGATTTTGTCCACCGCGCTTTGCAGGCCGCCGATTTGATTATCATGCTTGGTCACGACATCACCGAGAAGCCACCGGTCATCGCCAAGGAGGGTCAGAAAATTGCCCATCTTAATTTTTACCCGGCCGAGATTGACCGCGTCTACCAACCGGCGCTCGAAGTTATTGGCGATATTTCCTATGCCCTCTGGGAATTGAGCGAGCGGGTGACGCCGCAAGACCACTGGCAGCTGGAGGTTTTCACGCCGTTCAAGCAGAAGCAGCTGGCCGACACGCAGGTTAATGCGACCAGTGATGATTTTCCCATCAAGCCACAGCGCCTGGTACGCGATCTACGCACCGCCATACCCAAGGACGGCATTATGAGCCTCGATAACGGCATGTACAAAATTTGGATCGCCCGCAACTATCCCGCCTACGAGCAGAACACCGTGCTGCTCGACAACGCCCTGGCCACCATGGGCGCCGGACTCGCCTCCGGCATGGCCGCCAAGCTGCTCAACCCAGACAAAAAAGTAGTGGTCGTAGCCGGCGACGGTGGTATTCTTATGAATATTGCCGACCTCGAAACAGCCGTCAGACTAAAACTCGACCTGGTAATCGTGGTCGTTAATGATAACGGCTATGGCATGATCAAATGGAAGCAGAACAGTATGCACCTAGCCGACTACGGCCTGAACTTCACCAATCCTGATCTGGTGAAACTGGCCGAGAGTTTCGGCGCTACCGGGCATCGCATCAAGAAGACTGGTGACTTTTTGCCCACGCTGCAAGCCGCTCTAGCCAAACCAGGCATCCACATTATCGATGTGCCGATAGATTATAGTGAAAATGTAACGCTTGATAGCGAGCAGCTGAAGGCTCGCACCCAAGCCTAGGAGGCATGCCATGGCTCTATGTTCCATCAATCCAGCCACCGAAGAAATACTCGGCGAGTTCACCGAGCTCAGCAGCGACGAGATAGAGCAGAAACTAGCCCAGGCCCAGGCCACCTTTGAAGCCTGGCGCGAGACATCATTCGAGCACCGTGCTGCATTGATGAAGCAAGCTGCTACTGCCTTGCGCGACCAAAAGACTGATCTAGCACGCACCATGACCCTAGAAGTCGGCAAAACCCTGGCCGCCGCCGAAGCCGAAGTTGAGAAATGCGCCGTGACCTGCGATTACTACGCTGACAACGCCGCTACCTTCCTGGCCCCCGAACATATCGAAACCGACGCCAGCGAAAGCTATGTACGCTTCGACCCGATTGGTATCGTGCTGGCCGTCATGCCCTGGAATTTCCCGTTCTGGCAGGTCTTCCGGTTCGCCGCTCCGGCACTGATGGCCGGCAATGTGGGCGTTCTCAAGCACGCCTCGAATGTCCAGCAATCGGCTGCTGCCATAGAGCAGGTATTCCTGGACGCCGGTTTTCCGCAAGGCGCCTTCCTAAACCTGGCCATCACCTCGCCAAAAGTCGAGGCCATCATCAAGGATCCCCGCGTCAAAGCCGTCACCCTAACCGGCAGCGAATACGCCGGTAGCCAGGTCGCCAAAACCGCAGGCGAGGCCATCAAGAAAACAGTACTTGAACTCGGCGGCAGCGATCCGTTCATCGTGCTAGCCGACGCCGATATTGATCAGGCAGCCGCAAGCGCCGTTTCGGCTCGTCTGCAGGCCAATGCCGGACAGAGCTGTATCGCCGCCAAGCGTTTCATCGTCGAAGCCAGCGTGGCCGAGCAGTTTACCGCCAAACTACAGTCAGAAGTCGAGCAGCTAACAGTAGGCGACCCCTTAGCGGCCGATACCGCTGTCGGGCCACTATCTAGCGAGCAAACACTCACCGACGTCCAGAAGCAAGTCGATGATTCAGTGACCCAAGGCGCCACGCTGCTATGCGGCGGCAAACGCGTCGGCTCCAAAGGCTACTTCTATACTCCCGCCGTCCTCGGCAATGTCAAAAAGGGCATGCCAGTATACGACGAGGAGGTCTTCGGGCCCGTTTTGCCCGTTATCGTGGTCAAGGATGCGGCCGAAGCAGTAGCGGTAGCTAATGACTGTAATTATGGCTTGGGCGCGACCATTTTCAGCGCCGACCTGAAAGCTGCGCAGGCCTTAGCGGCCCAGGTGGAGTCCGGAGCAGTGTTCATCAATAACCAGGTCAAATCCGACGCCCGTCTACCATTCGGCGGCGTCAAACAATCCGGCTACGGCCGCGAGCTGTCGCATTACGGCATCAAAGAATTCGTCAATATAAAGACAGTTTGGGTTAAATAGCATGGCCGCTCCTGTCATCATCGTCTTCGGCATCACCGGTGATTTGAGCAAGCGCAAGTTGCTACCCGCGCTCTACCACCTGCTAAATCAGGATCTTTTGCCTCCAGACACCAAAATCATCGGTATAAGCCGCCGTCCGTTGGCCGTCGACGAGCTACTGAGCTCAGTCGAACTCTGCATACTAGACCAGGACAAAGTCTGCGACCCGACTGGTCTTGACCGCATCCGTAGCGCCCTCCAAACCCACCAACTCGAGCCCGACAAGCCAGGGGATTACACCAAGCTCAAAGAGCTCCTGGAAAGCTTCGATGACAAAACACGCCGCGAACGGCTCTTCTATATGTCCATCCCCGCTGCTGCCTACGGGCCGATCATCAAACACCTGTCTAGTGCCGGGCTCAACGACGAGCACAGCCGATTACTCCTCGAGAAACCCTTCGGCTATGACCTAGCCAGCGCCCAGCAGCTTATCGAACTAGTCGGCAAGGACTTTGACGAAAATCACGTCTACCGTATTGACCACTATTTGGCCAAGGAGACTGCCCAGAATTTACTAGCCTTTCGCCTGCACAACCCCATATTCACTCCGCTATGGAACGCCGAACACATCCGGCGGGTTCATATTCGTGCTACTGAAACGCTGGATATAGAGGGCAGGGCGGGCTTCTACGAACAGACTGGCGCGCTGCGGGATCTCATTCAGAGCCATCTTATGCAGCTGCTATCGTTGACGCTGATGGACGTGCCGACCGATATGAGCAGCCAAGCAATCCATTTGAGTAAAGAGCACTTCCTCGAGCAGTTAGCGCCCGCCGACCCTGAGCAGGCCATACGCGGCCAGTATGAAGGCTACCGACAAGAGGTCAAGAACCCCGGCAGCATTGTTGAAACCTACGCCTTACTGCACCTACAATCAGCCACCGAACGCTGGCAGGGCGTCGAAATCATACTGGAAACTGGCAAAGCCCTCTCAACCAAGACCACCGACATAACCATTGAATTCAAAACCCCGCACGAACGCCGCCGCAACAGCCTGACCTTCCAAATCCAGCCCGATGAAGGCATTGGCCTCGATCTGGTAGTCAAAGAGCCGGGCTTCGAGGACAATATGCGACATGCCGTGCTGGACTTCCGTTACGCGACAGTATTCCAACATGAACAACATATTGACGCCTATGAACGTGTCTTGATGGACGCGGTGCGCGGCGACCAGGCGCTCTTCGCCAGCGACCGCGAAGTGCTCGCCACCTGGAATGTACTGCAGCCCGTCCTGAGCGCCTGGCAAGACTCACCCAAGGGTCTACTATCCTACAAACCCGGCTCAGATGGCCCTACCTCAATTGTGTAGTTGATTTGCTACACTAGAAGCTGATGATTACCGACAAGTTGCAATCCTTGGCGCGGTACGTGGGCACGTCCAGGAACCAGTGCCCATGATCATTGACGCCATTGTTGTTGTCTTTGCCATAACCTCTCTGTACCGCGGGCGCGAAATTGGCTTCGTGCGGCAGCTTTGCTCCACGGTGGGCTTCTTCGGCGGACTGTTCCTAGGCGCCTGGCTGGAGCCGCATCTCGTCGGCTTCGTGCACAGTCAAGCCAGCCGATCGGTATTGACCGTAATCATTACGCTTGGTTGCGCCCTCATACTACTGACCATTGGCGAGTACTTTGGGCTGCGCCTGAAGCGGCACGTCCTACAGAGACGAATTAATGTGCTTGACAACAGCTTTGGCGCCGTATTGGGTATGGTGTCTTCGCTTTTGAGTATTTGGCTGATCGCTGCCGTCATCGCTGCCTTACCGACACCAGGTCTGCAAGCCGGACTGCGCGATTCACGCATCATCACCCAGCTGAATAAAATCCTGCCCGAAGCGCCGTCAGTGATTGCCAGCCTGGGGCACCTCATTGACCCCAATAGCTTCCCGCAAGTGTTCGTGGGCAATGAGCCGAGTCCGCGTGGCGGCGTCAAGCTGCCGTCACTGGGCGATCTACAAACCGCCGTCGACCGCGACAAAGCCTCAGTCGTCAAGCTGGAAGGGCAGGGTTGCGGCGGCGTTGTCGAAGGTTCCGGCTTTGTGGTCGGCCCTGGTCTAGTAGCCACCAATGCGCACGTGGTGGCCGGCATCCACCAGCCCTATGTCATAGATAGCAATGGCACACACCGCGGCACCGTTATCTGGTTTGACCCGAACTTGGACTTTGCCGTGCTCCGCGTGTCCAATCTGGCCGGCTCAACCTTGGTCATATCAGCCAGTCATGTCACCCCTGGCACCGCGGCAGCCGTCCTTGGCTATCCCGGCGGCGGCTCGTTTACAGCCAGTACCGCGGCCGTCCTCGACGAATTCACCGCCAGTGGCCGCAACATTTACGATAGCGGTACGACCACCCGAGCAGTCTACGAGATTCGAGCCACGGTTATTCCTGGTAATTCCGGCGGCCCTTTGGTGGACAAAGACGGCTCAGTAATCGGTGTTGTTTTTGCCGAATCTACGACCTATCAACACGCCGGCTACGCCCTGACAACCGCCCAAGTCACCAGTGAAATCAACCAAGCCGCCGCCCAGAACCAACCCGTCAGTACCGGCCGCTGCGCCCAGTAGCTGCTAGGATTTGCTATAATCTAAGACACATGGCGAGCAAAAACCTAACACTCCAGAAAACGCTACCCTATATCTTGTTAATCGGTGGTATTATCGGCTATATCTGCGCCTTTATCATCATGTTCGACAAGATAAAGCTGTTCGAGAATCCGCACTACGTTCCGTCCTGTAACCTGAACCCGATAATCAGTTGCGGCAATGTCATGCAGAGCAAACAGGCCAACGCCTTTGGCTTTCCAAATCCTTTCATCGGCCTGGGCGCATTCCCGGTAGTCGGTGTTATCGGCGGAGCGCTGCTAGCTGGCGCCAAGTTCAAGCGCTGGTTTTGGCTGGGTCTGCAAGCCGGACTGGTTTTCGCCATCGGCTTCGTACACTGGCTCTTCTTCGAAAGCGTTTACCGAATCCACTCGCTGTGCCCCTGGTGCATGGTTGTCTGGGTCGTAAGCATCACCACCTTCTGGTACGTCCTCCTCTATAGCATCGACCAGAAGCACATCAAACTCCCAGCTGGCTGGCCCAAACGCCTCTACCCCTGGATCCGCCGCCACCACCTCGACATACTGGTGCTCTGGCTGATCATCATCGCCGTACTAATCCTGAAACATTTCTGGTATTATTACGGTCATTATCTTTAAATACTGCTCCGGCTCTTGCTCGGATAGGCAGTCACCTGTATGTCCTGCAAGCCGCGCAGCCCATGCTACAATACTAGCGAGCTATACATGATAATATCCAAACCTATAGTATGAGAAAACGAAAAGGTATCCTCCGTAAAAGCGCCGAAGCTCCCGCCGAGTTCCTGGATCGCAGCGTCGTCACCACCCAGAAATTTACCAACGCCGTGCCCGCCGGCCGTATGCTTCGCAAGACAGAGGACTATTGGCACATGCTCGGGCCCGGCCTGACTACCGGTGCCTCAGATGATGATCCCTCAGGTATCGCCACCTACTCACAAACCGGCGCTCAATTCGGCTATCATCTGTTATGGCTATCTGCCTGGACATTCCCCCTGATGGCCATTATCCAGGAAATGTGCGCCCGGATCGGTCTGGTCACGGGCCGGGGTCTAGCGGGCAATATTCGTGTCTTCTTTCCGAAGCCGGTGTTATATCTCTGTACTGCCTTACTGTTTAGCGCTAACGCTCTAAACATTGGCGCGGACATTGGCGCCATGGCCAAGGCGGTACAGCTACTCAATCCTCGGCTAGATTTCAGCATGTTAGTTATCGGCTTAACCCTATTGAGTTTGGGGCTGCAGATTTTCACTCCCTATGTCCGCTATGCCCGCTACCTCAAATGGTTGGCGCTGGTGCTGTTCAGCTATGTTTTCTCGGCTATTTTGGCTCATCTCAACTGGGGTACGGTGCTCAGTCACGCGTTCGTACCACATATTAGTTTTTCCAAGAATCAGCTATTGTTGATTTGCGCCATCCTGGGCACCACCATTTCGCCATACTTATTCTTCTGGCAAACCTCGCAAGAAGTTGAAGAGCAAATCCTCCTGGGCAAAACCACGCTGCACGACCGCCGTACTGCCACCGAGGCCACTGATGTTCGCAGCATGCGTATTGATGTTTGGTCGGGCATGCTGCTGTCAAACCTGGTGATGTTCTTCATTATTGCGGCTTGTGGTAGTATTCTCTTCCCGCACGGTATTACCGACATTAAAACCTCGGCGCAAGCCGCTGAAGCCCTGCGACCCTTCGCCGGCAACGCCACCTACTTCCTATTCTCAATAGGTATCATCGGCACGGGTCTGCTAGCCATCCCGGTACTGGCCGGTTCCAGCAGCTATGCGCTGGCCGAAAGCTTCCGCTGGCGCGAAGGCCTCTACCGCACACTCGGCAAACCCTCCTACGCCTTCTACGGCATCATCATTATCTCGATGTTCATCGGCCTGGGCATCAACTTCTTGGGCATTGATCCGATCAAAGCACTCATCTACGCCGCTGTCGGCAACGGCCTGGTAGCACCGCTTATCCTGCTAATGATCGTCCTCATCAGCAGCAACCGCAAAGTCATGGGCCGCTGGACGAATAAGCCGCTGACCACCTTCGCTGGCTGGTTGATTACACTCCTGATGGTCGTCGCTGGCGGCGCCGCCATCTTCGCGCTTGTTTAGTTTTATTCGCTACGCAAAGCGTCGATCGGATCTTTGCGGGCAGCCTTGAGGGCGGGGAAGGAGCCGAAAACGATGCCGACCAGCAGCGACACCCCTGTCGCCAGCGCAATAACTTGCCAGCTAATCAGCGGTTTAAGATTGGTAGCCAGCCGGATGCCCACATCCGTCAACAGGGCTACGATAACGCCGATTATGCCTCCGGTCAGACTGAGCACACTGGCTTCAATCATGAATTGGCTGAGGATTTGGCGATTGGTGGCGCCGACGGCTTTGCGAATGCCTATCTCGTGCATACGCTCAGCGACAGACACCAGCATGACATTCATAATCCCAATGCCGCCGACCAGCAGCGAGATAGCTGCCACGCCGGCAATCATGTGGGTTAGCAAGTCTAGGATACCGTTGCTATTGGCTAGGTTCTGATTGCCTTGCAGCACGCTGAGATTGCTCTGGCCGCCATGCGATCGGTTGAGCGACCGCGTGATGGCAGCCGCTACCTGAGCCTCCTGGCTACGGTTAGCTGGCTTAGCCAATATCTCATATGTCAGCGCCGTATTATGCGTAAGGCTCTCGGCAACGTCATTGGGAATAAAAATAGCGTTATTAAAGTTAGCCTCTTGGCTCAGCGGCGTCGCATTAAACTGGTTGAAGATGCCCCGCACCATAAACTGCTGCCCGTGAAAACTAAAACTCCGCCCCAGCGGCACATCTTCATTGAACAAAGCAACGGCCGCCGCCTGCCCAAGCACCGCCGTATTGGTGCCCATATCATCGGTACTCAGAAAGGCACCATACGCCACCGATTGATTAAGCAGACTGGGCAGGTCGGGGGTAGTGCCAATCACGAAGCCATTTTTGAAGCTGCCGCTATCACTGCGAGCGCTGCCAGTCACCACGGTCAACGGCGCACTGGCTGCCACTCCCTTCGCATGAGTCACACTAGCCAGATCGTTGGTCGTCAGCGTGCCGCTGATGCTCAGGCTGGAAAGCAGATTGGACGGACTGCTTGGTTTGCCGCTGCCGGTTTGCAATTCGGACGGTCGAATAGTAATCAAATCCTCGCCGAAGTGATGAATTTGACCGCTGATCTGTTGCTTAACACCCTCACCGATACCGATAACCGTAATAACCGAGGCCACGCCGATAATTACCCCGAGCATTGTCCAGAAACTGCGCAATTTGGTACCTCGTACTGAGTCCAAACCAGCCTTCAGATGTCCGCGCGTCACCGACTTCATTTGGCAGCCTTCTGTCGTTTGGTTGACTTGGTGCGGCGTTTCTTGGCGGCGGGCTTCTTGGCCTTGGAGCGTGAGCCGGTTTTGTCGGGCAGGGCTTTCATGAGCACTGATACGCCGGCCAGATCGTCTTCTTCGCTGGTGGTCGGCAGGGTGTAGAGAACTTTGCGCGCTGTCGAGGCTACGCGGCCCAAGGCCGTTTTTTCATCGTGGACAATACTGCCATCATGCATGTAAACCACTCGGGTAGCGTAGCGGGTCAGCTCCGGGTTGTGTGTCACGAAGAGCACAGTGTTGCCCGTTTTGTGGATATCAGCCAGTAGCTCCATGACCAGCCGCGAACTATCGCTATCCAGGTTACCAGTCGGCTCGTCAGCAATAATTATCTTTGGGTTATTAACCAAGGCTCGCGCGATAGCCGTACACTGCGCCTGGCCGCCGCTGAGCTGGCTGGGCAGGAAGTACTCGCGTTGCTGCACGCCGACACGCTCCAGCATTTGACTGGCTTGTTTGAGGCGACGGCTCAGGGTGACGCCTTTGTAGGCCAGCGGCAACGCCACATTCTCCAGCGCCGTTAGGCGCGGCAATAGATTGAATGACTGAAAAATGAAGCCAATGGTATCACGCCGGATTTTGGCCGCCTGACCGGATCGCAAACGAGCCACCGGCTTGCCATCCAGCCGGTAATCACCGTGGCTGGGGCCGTCCAAAAGGCCGATGAGATTCATGAGCGTGCTCTTACCGCAGCCGCTCGGCCCCATCACGGCGACAAACTCGCCGCGCTCAATAGTCAAGCTGACCTCGTCGAGCGCCAAGGTAGTGGCATCGCCGAAGCCGTACAACTTGCTGACGTCTTGTAGTTCTATCAGTGCCATCGTTACCCTAGTTTAAACCTGTCTTTGCGCTCTATGCAAGGTGTTTTTGCCGTAGTTTTCACAGTTTTCACGGTTTGCAGCCCACTTTGCCGCAAAACTTTGTATAATAGTCCAAGTCCTGGCAGTACGCCCCAAGAATTTAAAATGCAACGCATTTTGAATTCTTGAAAGGAGCAGCATAGCCGCAAGCCGAAGCTTTTGCCGAACAGGCAAAACGAGGCATAGGCGTAGGCTGTGACGCGGAGGGGTCGCATAGTGGTCTAGTGCGCCGTCTTGGAAAGGCGGTATAGGGGCAACTCTATCGAGGGTTCAAATCCCTCTCCCTCCGCCATTTGATTTTTTACTCTTTATATAGTATTATAATTTAAATGTCTTATGAGTTTGACGATGGAGCCCATGTTGAGGCATCTAAGGTGCTCTCATTCCTCATGCACCATTCCTCGCTTTTAGATGAAGAGCCTGATGATAGCGAACAACTCCCTGAAGTGGAGCTCCCCGGGCTTGACCCCTTTCTCATCGCACGAAACAATGGCGAGCTGCCAGATAGAGGCATTTTATTAGATGCAAGAATAATGAGACTTGGCTCAGCTATCTTCCATGTATACGATTACGACAAACTAGACGTGCAGCTAAAGGAAAGCCTAGATGGGACAAGCCAATCCCTTGAACTGATGTTTCGCTATAATAAACAATCGCCCGCCAAGGAACTTGACTTCGCCTATGAACAACCGAACTACTTCGACCGTGATACAGAGCCATGCCAGAGAACAGGTCAGTTTAACTATCTAGCTTTAGGTTGGTTTAAGCATCTCGATACCCTAGATCTTGTAGACAACGGCAGGTTATTGATTTCACGACATCCAAGACCCCTCAGCAATTTAGCGACAGGTATCAGGCAAACGCAGTGGCGAACAAATATGTTAATTACTGGGGCATTCAGAAATATCGGTAGGTGGTTTCCGCCATCACAGTACGAGGAGGTATCTAAGGCGACTGAAATGATAGCAAGGGACTTGATGGGTGTTGACCAGATAGCCGCTGCTCAAATACAGACTAGCGTATCAGCACATCTGGAGATGAAAAGACAAAGCTTAGCCTAGACAGACCCCTACCAAAGAGCCACCCAGGATCAACATGACTACGACCACCGAGTATAAGCACTCGTCGAGAGTCTACTTCCTGCTTGTGTTTGTTCGAGCATGTAAATATATAATTAGCATGATGACTAATAAAAGTGTGTTGCCGCCCCTCCGCCAGGTCATAACGTCGAAGTATGAACACCCGTCGATGCAAGCACACCTCTTGGGACTACGTGAGGGTTGATAACCAAATAAACTCCGTGTACCCTAAGACTGTAAAAAGAGGAACTTATGAAACCAGCTCAGAAATTTGAAAGCCACCCACAACCCACCGCCTGTGACGACATAGGTACGTTCCCTGCGACACACCTTCAGGAGATGCTCGATCGCGTGACTGAACCAGGCGCTGACCGCCGAGCCTTGGCGCGTGATTATGTGAGCAGAGCACTTAGTCACTCGCGTTTGCGTCTGACCGCGCTTGGCGAACTGTAGCCAACACGCTCACGCTTGCGTCTAGATTTTATCTGTTTGGAGCGTCAGCTACGTTCATGAACCAAGCATGGATACTTCGTAGAAACTGTTTATTGCTTGTGTTTGTTTGAACGTACAACGGTATAATTATCTCGATGGTTAATAAAAGTATTCTGCCGCACGAGCTACTAGCCTCAGATGCATACTGGGAAAAGCCGCATACCGACTTACACGATAGAGCACTTATGGGAGCAGCTCTACATACGACACGAAAGCTCTACGCTGACAAGGCCGCTATTAAGGAGATTGGAGAACGCGTGCTAGACATGAGTGGCGGCGTGAGCACCCAGCCTATTGCCGAGGGCGAGCCAATCCCCATACCTCCCAAAGCATCCAAGCAAATAATCAGAATAGTCCACGACTGGCGCCTCGTATCCACAATCGGCATACGAAGACCGCAAACGGCAAACCTAGAAGCTTTTGACGAAAGTGCTGTTGAAATGGTCGAGGAAACTTTATATGACGGCTCCACGATTAGGACGATTGCACCGCGTCCAAGGCTGTTTTCTACCGCTCATCTACAGAGAAGTGTGTTCTACGCTCGCAGCAATGCGGCCGGAACGGGGTTGGTAGGCATACAGAGCACCAATTTCGTAGATATTGATAGTGACGACAGGTATGTAGGGTTTGGCTTGTATAACATACCTGACGTTACCGTGGGCGAACGCTATTGTCATAATTGGTTTGATGACTGGCTCGGGAAGATCACCATGGCAGAAATTCTTGAGCCGTATGGAAGCATGAGATCAAACGCAGGCCGGAGGGGCAAGTGGCGCGAAAAAGAAGCGAAGGAAGAGGCAGACGAGTCTTGGCTGCCGCACGCTAAACCAGCGTTAAGTCAATAGCTGAAATCCTACTGAATCGCAGTTTCCAAAACTCATGCATTTGTATAGAAATAGTTCCACGCTTTCAAAAGTTATGGCGCGCCGACATTCTTATGCTTGCGTCTAGATTTTATCTGTGTGAAAATTCTTGTAAGGAGTTCTATGAGCGAGCAGCAACGCATACAACCTGAATCACCGGAAGAGCAAGCAGTGCTCGAAGCTACGGCTGAAGCCGCAAATGCCATCCGGGCAATAGCTGCGCCGCTGATGGGGGCGTTGAGGGATCATTTTCCAAGCTTAGATGTAGTAGAAGAAGGAGATTCCGTGTTCAAATTCTGCCCGCTGACCACGGAAATCTACGGAATGGTTATCGCTACAGAGCCAGCCGCATATATAATACGCCAGTACGTGGTGTTAACCCCTGATGATTTGTACCATTGCAGAGATATCCTAGGCAACAAGGGCGTGCTTACTACCTCACGTCCCCATTGGGATAGCCGCCAAACAGATGACTTGCATTGGGTTACGCACGGTGTCAAAGCTGTGCGGATGTTACAAAGCTTGGAGAAACAGGTTGGAGCTTCAGCCGACACGCCGACTAGCGCGCAGCAACTCCCCGGATCGAAATTCGACGCCGTTATTTAGCTTATCTATTTTTGATCAATAGTTCGGCGCCTTGCACCATGTTCAGGGCGGCGCCTTTGCGCAAGTTGTCGCCGACGACCCAGAAGTTGAGGCCGTGTTTGCCGAATCGTTCGCTTTGGCGTAGGCGGCCGACATGGACTGGGTCGGTGCCAACAGCGTTAATCGGCTGCGGGATGTCTCGTGTATGCAGCTGAACACCTTCTGCCCGGGCTAATATTTCGCTAGCTTCAGCAGTGGTGATTTCATCTTCAAATTCGGCGTGGATAGACAGGGAATGGCCGTTTACGACACTGGCACGGGCGCAGGTGACGTCAATCGGTAGTTCTTCTGGGCTGCGGCCGAAGATTTTGCGCATTTCGTTCTTGAACTTCAGCTCTTCGGTGGTGTGATCGCTGCCGTCTTCGAAAACGCCGGCCATCGGGGCTACGTTAAATGCGGTGATTGTAGGGAAGACTTTCGGGAGGGGGTAGGAGGGATGCAGTCGTCGATCCATTCGGCCGTACAATAGCTCATCACCCCGATTCGCCAATTGGCGCACCTGATCGCGGTGCTCGGTAATTCCGTGCTGCCCCTGGCCGGAAGTTGACTGATAGGTGCTGGCGTCGATACTCTTGAGACCCGCATGCTGGTGCAAGTAGTGCAGCGCCAGGGCGCCTATGGTGGTTGTGCAGTTTGGTTTGGCTACAATGCCAAGCTCTATGTCGTCAATAACCTCGGGGTTAATCTCTGGGATGAGGAGAGGTACGAGCGGGTTTTGCCGCCAGGCCGATGAGCTATCAATGAAAGTCGGCCCTTGTTCAGCGATACGTACGGCATGTTCCTTGGAGAATTCAGCCGGTGCCGCGTTGAACACGATGTCCAGTCCGGAGTAGTCAGCCGCTTCCGCGAGCTCAACAATGACCCCTCTGCCGAATCGTTGGACGGTTTCACCGGCAGACCGTTCACTGGCAAAAATTCGAACATCGGCAAGCGGGAAGTCGCGTTCCAGCAGAATATTGGCTAAATTCATGCCGACCAACCCGGTGCCGACCACGCCAACATTAACTGGCTTCTCTTCTGTAAATGCTTCCATAGTTATCCTATTCTATAATGAGACGGCTGTTTTTGCCAGCTTTTGGGTATGCAGCTACACCTGGCCCCACGGAATGCGTTACACGCTTGACCCTCCGTGATGACCGGGTGTAGCTGCTTGCCCCTCGCTTTTTAACAGCGTGATACAAGTGTTACAATTATGGCTATGCTTATCGTGTCGTTCTTCTCTTGGTGGTATGGTGCAGGGTGGCGCTCGGTAATTGGCAGCTTCGAGCCGCGCCTGAGTGGTATACGCGCAAGTTTCTCGGTCGAACAGCTGCTCCGTACACTGTTTGCGCCCTGGCGACGCACGGTCACTTATCCGGGGGCCAGCCTTGGTGAACGCTTGCAGGCGTGGGGTGAGAATATTTTAAGCCGAGCAGTTGGCTTCGTGGTGCGTCTTTTCGTACTCTTGATTGCGTTATTAGTGCTCCTGGCAGTCGCTCTATTGACTGCGATTGAAGCGGTTGTTTGGCCATTCTTACCCTTATCCGTACCGGGCTGTCTCGTAGCAGGACTTATTTTATGAAAGAGCTTATCGGCGTACGTTCATCGCGAGCTCGTGACGCTCGACTCGGTAAAGCCATCGGCAAGACAGGCTATTCCATGCTGCTAGCAATCGGCGGTCTGATTGGATTGGGGGCCGTGGCTGCCGGTTTCGCTATTAGCTGGAACCTCGCGCTACTCCTAGCCGCACCCGCCATAGCTTGCTATCTGCCAGCCCTCTGGTGGAAACGCCAGCTGTCGGTAGTGCCGACCAAAGGTGATAGCCTAGACGGGCGCTTATCGGTTGACGTATTAGCTCGGCTGAAACCGGGCATGGCGCAGCAGCCCCAGACCGTTTTCAAGGCGTTGAGCAGTCACTGGCAGGCAAATTTCTTACTGAATCATTTATTGCTAACCGAGGAAATGCTCCTCCCTCAACTCAGCACCGAATCCACGGATCTCGAGCAAGCACTAAAGATAGCCGCCACCCTCGCTGACCAGAACAGCAGCCCCGTGATTGAGCTCGGTTTCGTAGTTGCCGGCTTGCTTATGACGGCGCCGGCAGTTCGCAAATTACTTGTGCAGCTCAAAGCTCGGCCTGAGGATATTGAGACCGTCGCTAACTGGCTGGGACGCAGTCTTAGCGAGGCACGACTCGATAAGAAACGTACTTTTGGCGGTATCGGACGGGACTGGGCGTTCGGTTTCACGCCGCTACTGGAGCGCTTCGGCTACAATGTCAGCCTTGGTATCGCCAAACATGGTGCACATTTCGGTGGTCTGACAAAATCAGAGGGCGTCCTAGCCATAGAAGCAGCGCTCTCCAACCGCACCAGCGCCATAGCCTTAATTGGCCCTGACGGCATCGGCAAGACCAACAGCGTGTATGCATTGGCGCAGCGATTCATAGAAGGGGATACCAGCCGCAATCTGGCCTATCACCAGGTTATTACGCTCAGCGCCACCGATATCACCTCTAACGCCCGCGGCGCCGGTGAACTGGAACGCATTATGCTTAGCTTGACGAACGAAGCAGCTCGAGCGGGGCACGTTATCTTGTTCTTCGATGATGCTCAGCTGTTCTTTGATCAGGCGCCGGGGGCATTTGATGCCACGCAGATTTTGCTGTCCATCGTGCAGGCCGGGGCAGTGCCCATGATATTTGCCCTAGCGCCCAATGACTATCAGCGGCTCAAGACGCGTAATCAGAGCCTGGCTGGCCTGCTTTCACCTATCGTGCTGCAAGAGCTACCCGAAGCCGAAGTAATGCACGTTCTCGAAGATAACGCCATTAGCCTGCAGAACCGCCACCGCGTACTCATTGCCTACGAAGCCCTGCGCGAAGCCTATCGTCTCAGCGGTCGCTACGAGCAAGATGAAGCCTACCCAGGCAAGGCCATTAAGCTCTTGGAGCAAGCCGTCTCGCACAAGATTAGTTCCGCCGTCACTGCCGCCAGCGTCCAGCAAGCCATCGAGCAAACCCGCGGCATCAAAGTCGGCAGCGCCGCCCCCGTCGAAGCCGACGCTCTATTGCATATGGAAGACAACATCCACCGTCGCATGATTAATCAAACCTATGCCGTCAGCGCCGTTGCCAGCGCCTTGCGCCGCGCCCGGGCTGGTGTCACCAATCCCCGGCGACCCATTGGCAGCTTCCTGTTCTTGGGGCCTACCGGCGTCGGCAAAACCGAACTGGCCAAGGCTCTGGCGGCCACCTACTTCGGCTCCGAAGCCAGCTTGGTACGCCTCGACATGAGCGAATACCAACAGCCCGATGACGTTCAGCGACTCCTCTCGACCGGCGAAGCAGACACCGCCAGCCTCCTAATGTCAGTCCGCCAGCAGCCGTTCTCAGTCGTACTTCTGGACGAAATCGAAAAAGCCCACCCGAACGTCCTCAACCTCTTGCTCCAGCTACTCGACGAAGGCAAGCTGACCGACCGTTCCGGCCGCTCAGCGTCGTTCAAGGACTGCATTATCATCGCGACCAGTAACGCCGGTGCGCAGACCATCCGCGAACGCGTCGGGCACGGCGAAGCCCTGGAAAGTTTTGCCGACGAGTTCACCGATCAGCTTATTAACAGCGGTCAATTCAAGGCCGAACTGCTCAACCGTTTCGACGATATGATACTTTTCCGCCCGCTCAACAGCGACGAATTAGGCCAAATCGTTAAACTGCTCATCGTCGAAGTTAATAAAACACTAGTGAACCAAAATATCTCCGCCGAACTAACCCCAGCCGCCATCCAAACCATCGTCGAACACGGCAACGACCCCCGTCTCGGTGCCCGACCGATGCGCCGCGTCCTGCAGCGTGCCGTCGAAGACACTATCGCCCAAAAAATCCTAAAAGGCGAGCTCCAACCCGGCGACCATATCATCCTGGACACGCCTGACCTGGCTCTGTAAATGACTGCTCCGAAATCAGTCAAAAACACTAGCTCGCTGAATCTAATCCTGCTTCTAGGCGTATTGCTGTCGTCAATTGCATACTTCCCACTCAATCGCATGGCTCAGCACGGTCATGTGCTGACAACTAGCCTCGATAAGCACACACCCTTTGTGCCCATTTTCGTGATCCCGTACATGCTGTTTTTACCTGCCTTTTGGCTAATGATCGGCTATGCCTTCATCAGTAAACGCTTATTCGTAAAATTAGCAGTCAGCGCCATTGTCATGTATGTCTGTAGCGATATCGTATACATTTGTTTTCAAACCTTGATGCCGCGGCCGCAACTCATCGGTCATGGCCTACCGACAAGGTTGGTGCGTTTGATTTACTCTCATGATCGGCCATTTAATGATCTACCGAGTGGTCATGCAGCAGCGGCCACCTTATTCGGCTTGTATTTCTTGGCAATTAAACATCGGTGGCGAGTGCCCCTGGCAGTCTTTTCGTTGACTGTCATTGCGGCAACGGTATACATCAAACAGCACTCGGTCATTGGGGCATTGGGCGGGGTATTGCTGGCTTCAGCTAGTTGGATGGGTGTTTCGTATGTGTTGGGCAGGCGAGAGTGCTAGCCCTTGGCCTTGATTAGCTGATGGTGGTGCCAGCTGTTTGGCCCGCTGCTGCCTTGGCGATATTGTCGGGCTGCATGGCGTCGAAAACGATAATCGGTAGCTGGTGCTCCATGGCCAGACCCATAGCGGCCTTGTCCATGACCTTGATGGCGCCGTCGCTGACCGCCTCCTGGAAAGATATATTGTCAAACTTGCGAGCTTCAGGGAATTCGGCGGGGTCTTTGTCATAAACACCGTTAACCTTAGTAGCTTTGAGCACTACTTGGCAATTGAGCTCCAGCGCCAGAGAAACAGCGGCCGTATCAGTGGTCAGGTAGGGGCGTCCGATACCACCGGCTACGATTACCACCCGACCTTTCTCCAGATGCTTCTCCGCGAGACGGTGAATGAATGGCTCAGCCACCTGATCAGCAAAGATATTGGACAAACAGCGCGTCGGAATAGCCTGTGATTCGAAAATATCCGTCAGCGCCAGGGCATTCATCATCGTCGCCAGCATACCGATGTGGTCAGCAGTAACGCGCTTGATACCATGCCCGGCCAGCTGCGCACCGCGGGCATAATTGCCGCCACCAACCATGATTACCACCTGCTTACCCTCGTCGGCGACCTTCTTGATTTCGTGCGCCAACCAGGCACCCAGCTCGGCGTCAATACCGGCTTCGAATTGGCCGGCCAACTGTTCGCCTGACAATTTAAGGAGAATTCGCTTGTAGGAGCCTATATCCATCTAGTCATATAGTGTAGCAAATAATTCCGTTAATTAATTCTTAAACAGCGTAGCAATTCTGGATTTGCAAGCTTATACTATGTGCATGAGCACGCTTTGTTTAGATGACATTGAGGAGTTGATGGATCGCAAGTTCGGCGCGTTCGAGCAGAAGATCGATGTCAAATTCAGCTTGCTCGACAGAGATATTGAGCGTAGATTCACTGCGTTCGGTGAGAGTGTTGATCGCAAATTTGATCTCTTCGAGAAGCGCATTGATCGAAAGTTCGATGTATTCGAGAAGCGTTTTGATCACAAGCTTGCAGAATCTGAGAAGCGCGCTGAACGCAAACTTCTGAGCTTTCAAAGAACAGTCGACCGTAGATTTACGAGCCTCGAAGAGAGTATTGATCACAAGCTTGCACGCTTAGAGGAACGGACTGATCAGAAGCTCGCAGACTTTGAAAAACGAAATGATCAGAAGCTCGCAGACTTTGAGAAGCGAAGCGATCACAAGCTCAACCTATTCATCGAGCACATGGACGGCAAATTCAACAGCCTGGCCGAAGCCCTGCTCCTCATGAGTTCCACTATGAGCACGCTGGCAAAAGACAGCGACCTCCAAGAGGTCAAGCAAGACATCAGAACTATAAAAGTCGCTGTCAAAGCCACCAATCAAGATGTACGCCACCTCCAGACTCGCGTAACCCGCCTTGAGGCCAAGTTGTAGCCATGGTCAAAATATACTCCTGGAACGTCAATGGCATCCGCGCCGTCGTCAAAAAAGACAAATGGCAGCCCTTCATCGACAGCCAGCAACCGGATATCCTCTGCCTTCAAGAAATCAAGGCCAAGCCCGAGCAAATCGACATCGAGCTCGACGGCTATGATGTCTTCTGGTACTCCGCCGAGAAACCCGGCTACTCAGGCACCGCCATCCTGTCCAAGGTCAAACCTCTCCAGGTAATCAACGGCTTTCCCCAAGACATCATCAAACAGTACAAAGTCAGCGGCGACACCTACGGCGACCCTAACCAAGAGGGTAGGGTGATGGCCGCAGAGTTCGACAAGTTCTGGGTCGTAACCGTCTACACGCCCAACGCCAAGGACGATCTCAGTCGCATTCCACTCCGGCACAAGCACTGGGATCCGGCCTTCCTGGCCTATTGCAAGCAGCTGGAGCAGACCAAGCCAGTTGTCTTCTGTGGCGACCTCAATGTCGCCCACACCGAAGATGATCTGGCCAATCCCAAACCTAATCGCGGCAAGAAGGGCTTCACCGAAGAAGAGCGCGCTGGTTTTCAGTCTTTCCTCGATGCCGGTTTCATAGACACATTGCGCATGTTCCAGCAGGGCAATGGTCACTATAGCTGGTGGTCGCACTTCGCCAATGCGCGAGAACGCAATGTCGGCTGGCGGATCGATTACTTCTTGGTTTCAGACAAGCTGAGAGGCAAGGTCAAAGCGGCCGAAATCCACGCCCAAGTCTTCGGCTCCGACCACTGTCCAGTATCTGTTACACTAGATGTATGAGTGAACTCACCGCCGAGCGATGGGGTGCCAAACATCGCCGCGCGCTTGTCAGCCCGAGAAGCCTAGCCACGACAGAGAGCCATCTGCCGGGGAGCAACTTGCTATGAAGACACCGAAATCCGACCGCACCACCACCATCCAAGAGCTCAAAGACCTGGTCATCAAGTTCGAAACCGAACGCGGCTGGCAGCAGCACCACACGCCTAAGAACGTCGCCATATCCTTGTGCCTAGAAGCCGCTGAGTTACTGGAGCATTTCCAATGGGATGAATACAGCCAGCAGGATAAACAGGCCGTCGCTGATGAGCTGGCCGATGTGTTTTTCAACTGCCTGAACTTCGCTGCAGCCATGGACATTGATATTGCCACAGCATTTATGAGCAAGTTTGAGCGCGTTCAGAAGAAATATCCAGTCGAACTCTTCAACCCGGACAGCCACAATAACGAAGAGTACTTTCGCATCAAAAAAGCCTACCGCAAGCAAGGAGACAAGCCATGACACCCGACGACCACACCAACCAAGAGCTATTCCTCGATGTCGGCGACGGCCACCAGCTCTATGTTCACGACTGGGGCAACCCCAAGGCCAAAATGCCTATTCTCTTCCTGCACGGCGGGCCAGGTGCCGGCTGCAACGATGGGCATAAGCAATCATTTGACCCCGCTCAGCAACGCGTGATTTTCCATGATCAACGGGGCAGCGGCAAGAGCCTGCCCGCTGGATCGCTCGAGCACAACACCACCCACGACGCAGCAAATGACATCAATAAAGTTACCGAGCGCTTGGGTATCAAGCAGTTTATACTCACCGGCGGCTCCTGGGGGTCTTTGCTGGCGCTGGTGTACGCCATTCACAACCCCGAGAGATTGCACGCCATGGTGCTGCGAGGAATTTTCACCGGCACTACAGCCGAGGAGCACTGGTTGACCAAAGGTGGCTTCAAAGCTTCATTCCCAGAAGTCTGGGAAGCCTACCTCCAGAACACGCCGACAGCCCACCATGCAGACCCCTCAGCCTATCACCTCAAGCAAATCGCCGAAGGCACCCCCGAAGAGCAAAAACGCTCAGCCTACGCATACGGTAACATGGAGTACGCTCTCCTATCCCTCGATGACCGGCCGAAAGTATCAAGTTACGAAGACTACGACCCGACCAGTATCATGATCGAAACGCACTATGCTGCCCACAAATACTGGCTCGAGGAGCGTTTCGTCCTCGACAACGCCCACAAACTCACCATGCCCGTCTTCCTAGTCCACGGTCGTTACGATATGCTCTGTCCGCCGCTTGGCGCCTACCAGCTGCACCAAAACCTGCCCCACAGCCAGCTAATCTGGACCGTTGCTGGACACTCTGGCGGTGACCGGGCGAACTACGACACCGCGCGTGCCCTCCTATTACAGCTATGTCAAACTCCAGCCTGATCCAGTGCACCCTGTTATTTCTCGTCCGTGACGGCGAGATTCTGCTAGCTATGAAGAAACGCGGCTTCGGCGCCGGTCACTGGAACGGTGTCGGCGGCAAGGTCGATCAGGGCGAGTCCATCGAGAGTGCCATGCTACGCGAATGCCAAGAGGAAATCCTCGTCACGCCGCTCAATTATCAACAAGTGGCCATACATACTTTCTTATACTCAAATAGCCCGGACATCGAAGCCCACGCCTTCCTCTGTGACCGCTGGCAGGGGACACCAGCCGAAACCGAAGAAATGCGGCCCCAATGGTTCAGCACCACCGCCATCCCCTACGACGACATGTGGGTTGATGATCAATTTTGGCTGCCGCAGGTGCTCGACGGTAAAAAAGTTAAAGCAACATTTAGCTTCGACGATAATCATCAGATCACCGACCAGACTGTTCAAACCGTCGAGAAGCTGGACTAAGCGAGCAGGATGAACATGACACACCCTTACTGGCACAAACAAGACCCCAAACAACCGTTATTTCCAGACCTTCTATGGAGTCGGCCAGAGAACCGGGCGCATGCCGGCAAGCTGCTCGTCATCGGCGGCAACCTGCACGGCTTTTCGGCCGCCGCTGAAGCATACAGCGAAGCGACCAAAGCCGGTATCGGCACCGCCCGCGTCCTGCTCCCCGACAGCCTGCAAAAAACCGTTGGCCGCGTACTCGAAGCTGGCGAATACGCACCGAGCACGCCGAGCGGCAGTTTCAGTCAGAAAGCGCTGGCCGAGCTCTTGGCCATGAGCCAGTGGGCCGATGCCACGCTGCTGGCCGGTGATTTCGGCCGCAATTCCGAAACCGCCATTCTACTGGAACAGTTTATCCTCAAATACTCCGGTCAACTGGCAATAGCCAAGGATACAGCCGATTACTTCATCAGCGCGCCTCGGGCTGTGCTGGCTCGAGCTGATACGCTGCTCGTTATCAGCTTCGCACAGCTCCAGAAGCTAGCGACGAACAGCCGCTTCACGACGGCCTTTACGTTTGATATGGACTTCTTGCGCCTGATTGATGCTCTGCACGAATTTACCGAGCTGCACCAGGTACACCTCATCGTTAAACACCTGCAAACCATGTTTGTGGCCGTCAATGGCCAGGTCAGTACCACCAAACTCACCGAAGATATTGACATCTGGCGCGTCAAAACTGCGGCCCACGCCGTCGTCTGGTGGCTACAGAACCCGACAGCGCCGTTCAAAGCGCTATCGCTTGCGGTCGTTCCTGGGGTAGAGATGTTGTAATATGTTTAGCTAAATGGTATAATTTGACTATGGAAGCCCGGTATTTAGAAGTCTATTCCAACCAATTATTACAGTTCACTTTTTCTGAGAAAAGCGACAACTCTACAAGAGTGCAAGCCCTCGGGGAAGGTTTAGGTCGGCTAGTGACCGAAAGCTGGGACATGGATGGCTGGTATGCCCCGCACACTTTGAAGGCTGCCAAGCACGTCGCCTGTCTCCCCAGCCTGAGAACAGTCGCCAATTCGGAGACGCACACGCAAGCCGTGGCCAGCGAAGTAGCGACCAACTTTCGACACCTGGCAGAGGATATTTTGTACACTCCGTCACTGTCACCGCGCGCACTGCACATGACTGACCCTGATGGGCCGGTGGCAAAAGGGGTCATCGGTGAGCTCAGTGAAATCGGTGCGCTCGGAGCAATGTGGGAACTCATTGCCCGAGGGTTACGTGGCGAGAAGACCTATGTTCTGCCAACCACGCTAGAACAGGATTCCGGCCGCATCAAGAAAGACGGTTTCAACATCGGTACCGACATTATCATGCGGACAAGCGGCGGCACCAAAGATCGACGACTGATGCAAGTGAAGACCAAGCTGAGCCGCCGAAACGCCGCAGCCATAAACCGCTACTACCCTGAGATGATACTTATAATACTCTCCGAGCTGGTAGGTCGCCGCGAACGTTTTCCTTCCTATAAATTGCTCGGCATCCTACAATCCGGTGACGACAAACAGCTCACTGCCATTAATGAGCGCGTAGAGGACAGCATCATACGTGCCGACGCCAGAACCAAAGTCCACGAAGGGCACAAGAAGCGACTGCTAGCCAGGAGCAAACAACCTACGCCCCGAAGACGCTTGCGGACACACTAGTCTGTAGCCCCGTGACGCTTCACGATCTCTTGATACGCTAGTGCCTGTAACTCGACAGTCTATCTCTGTTACTATATAGCTACGCATGGAGATTTTACTCAGATCGGCCAGTGAAGTTCCTGAGGCTTTTGTCGAACGGCTCCGGACACGGACACCGGGGGAACAAGCGTTGGCCACAACTATGTCTATTGATTTTAAAGACAATCCGATAGTTGACGGGCTGGTTGCGTGCGGTTTGCCCGGGGACGTTTTGGCAGTCGACTACTTCGGCCACGTCAGCGGGCCGTCGGCATTATGGCTTGGACAGAGGGGTCACAAGGAGGCCAGAGCTGTATTTGAAAGAGATTTCCCCGGGTCGTATACCGTGCTTGGCGAACCGGAAACCGATAATACCCTCGATAAATACTACCAGGGGCGAGCAGTTAACCGTTCTCATATCAAAGCTTTGGCGGTTGGCTCGAGAATACTATCGTTGGGTGGTGTTAATTTCACCAATTATAGCTATGAAAATTCCGTTGACGCCATGCTCGAATTTGAGTCACAGGAATTCGCCGACTTCCTCGCGTGGTTCATAGAAAAAGACGGAAACTTACGAGACCGGGATGGCCCAGGAGTAAGCTTTGCCCTGACCGACCAGAACGAAGTTTTAGTCGACAACGGCAAAAGTGATCAGTCGCTAATCATGAACCGCGTATTTGCTGACTTCAGAGATGAGGAAATACTATCTGTTGCTATGAGCTCCACCTATATGCCCGCCGGATATATGTATGGTCGGTTGCATAATGTTGCCGAAGCTGGCGGTGAAGTGGTTGTCTACACTAATTCCTTGGTAAAGTTTCGGAAACCGCACACCGGCATGCTGGAAAGAAAGCATCGGCGCGAAGACCTAGCCTTCATAGCCCTCGGCAATCTAGCGGCGCGTCGTAGACTAGTCCCGATTGTCGACTGCTTGCCCAAAGGTACATTTAACCACTTCAAGGCTCTCGTTATCAGAAATAAGACTGGCGGCGGGGTGGCCTATATGGGCAGTCATAATTTTCATCCAATTTCAGTTAAATTTGGAACTGCTGAGATCGCGCTAAGAACCACCGATCCAGTACTGATGGATCAGATTGAAACCTTCATGGCAGATAACCTAGCCCCTTCGGAAGATAGACGCCAAGCCCGACTCTTTGGTTTACGCGATGTGTTCGGGGCGCTGTCGCCGATGTAAAGCTTGTGCCGCTGCGAGAAAAGGCAGAGAGTCGGGGTACTGCGGCCGTACCCAGCGCTTGAGGTCACTAACACGCAGCAACAATTTGACGTGCAACAGCGGTTGCGCCCACGAATTCATTGCTTTCGGGCAGTCTGTAATAACGCGCCGTAAGATCGACGCTCCGCGCACCACCGTCCACATGCACGCGTTCTGCGTGCACCTCTAGGCCTTCTACATCTCGTCTAAGCGCGTGCACAAAAGTCTTATCGGCAATTGCAGCCGGAATGATCAGGGCGTGCACTTGGCACAGCCCGATAAGCGCCTTGCCGACCCGGACAGGTAACGGTTTATCGCCGCCGGGAAAAAAATCCGTTACAGCATGCAGCGGGTCTTCTATTCGATCCGCCCACCGAGCCGCTCGCTGGGCTCGCGTCTGCAACCTATCACTATATTCAACTACTTCACTCATAGTTCTATGAAACACCCTCTTTACCCGCCTGTCAATGAAATACTAGAAAGAGCGGGGATGATTCTCGAACTTTTTTATCCCGGTATTTGTATCGTGAGCTCTATCATGTCACTATATAGTTATGAGTGAGCCGCCCGCAACGTTTGAGGATGTTTTTTCGCAGGAATACTGGGAGCCGATTCCGTCGGAATCGCAGTGTAGTCAAGTGTTCTCAACACGCCACGTTAAGGTGTCCAAGCATCTTGGTACGACTAGCCGAAAGCTCACCGATGAAACAAGGGCACAAGTTGATGAGTCGCTGCTGCTCGCTGTAAGCCAATTACTCATCGGCGAACCCACGGACAAGATCAGCGACGGGGAACAGATTGGCGGCGCCGAGGATAGGCAGTACGGACTGCCAGGGGCTGTTTTGCTCATTGACCGAGAGAGCTTGCTCCTGCAAGAAAACGATCTGGTCAAGCCCCAAAGAGAGATGCACGAAGCCGAGCTCAGCCGGAGCACAATTGCCAGTTTTATGAGCGGTATGGCAATGACTCGCATCAGCGAGTACGTCCAAGAAGAGTTCCATTATCCGCTTGAAGAGTTTTTTAAACCCTTTGATCTAGTATTAGATAAACTGTTTGGCAAATTCCTGGGTCTCGACGAGCCTGACGAGCCACCTCAGGATTACAATTATTTAAACCCTTACAGGAAGTCTTATGCCATTGGCGACCGTGGAATCTATGGGCGCAACGTTGATCTGATAGCCTTCTGCCCCGACAAAAAAGACCGCCCAACCAATGTGCGCCTGGCGCAATGGCGCAATCCACCAGAAGGCCCGCAAGTCGTAGTCTATCCCGGTGGACGAAATTTCTGGCCTCATGGTGCAGTAGGCGAAACAAAGAATATTACTTGGTTACCGGACACATCTCACTACACCAGAGTTCGCGAAGCACATATTTGCCTGAGAGGTAGCCTGGCGCACGCCAAGGCCAAGCAAGAGAAGAGACAAAGCGTCTTCGCAAAACGCTTGCTAGCCGTTCCAGGTGTTGGCTAACCTGGGATTGGTGCCCCAAGCGGGACTTAGGTGGAACGCCTTGCTTTCAGATGTTATAGTGCTCCATGAACAGTTGGCTGGGTTAAAGGTACTATACCATGATTAAAGAATGGCGCCGAGAGGCAGTGTTTAATGGTTTGAAGGAAATCACGCACAGAGAACTACAGCAAGGCTACATTGCTGAAAGACTTGGTGAAACAGGGGAAGCAATAAGTGCGGCTTTGGAATCCAGTTTTGTGTTACCTCGCTACCACGGGACAGCATTTACGCCCGAGGAACAAGAGTACACAGATAATATCGGTATCCACCCTGTGTTAAGCATGGAACTGCGACATCCAGTATTGACGGGGGACGTCACGCTGAGGAGCCATGACAGGCAGTATTTACAGAAAGTCCTAGGCGATTCAGATTTCGAAGATATTTTGGACGAGACTACTGTAGAACGTCCGCACACACCCAAGGAAGTTATCAATAGCTTGTCACAGTGTGCCGCCTTTATAACGTACGGAAGCCAGTTTAGGGCCGCCGAAGGGGATAGGCACAGTTTTTATTACAGACCCGTCATTTTTGTCAACATGGCTCGTATGGCTATCGCGGCAAACTTATCGGGAAGGATCCCCCTTTGGAAAGCCATGATCATGGCACATGAGCTTGACCATGCCGTTAAGCTGAGTGACATGAAGCATAACGAATTAGCCGCTGTTGCAAGCGAGTATCAAGGTCACAAGTGGCTGGAAGATGCACGTACATCGGTCTTGCTTGAAAGATCAGCCTCACAAGTAAGCGCGGCTATGTTAGTACCCGAGAGATACTGGACATCAGATCACAGCCACCTTACGAAGAGGATGAAAGACATGGATCCTAGGAGAGCAGGACGCTATATTAAACGACTCAGGCCCTACCACGAGCGTTTTATGGGCGCGTCAGCATTAACAGAATTATTTGCCGGCGATTTGCCGGTACCCACAGATAATGAGGTAATTGCTTACCGAGCTGCTGGCTTTATTTAATAAGTATGGTGGGCGAGGAGGGAATCGAACCCTCAATCCGTGAGGAACACGATTTTGAGTCGTGCGCGTATACCAGTTCCGCCACTCGCCCTGAAAAGTTCCGGTGGAACTTCTTATGGATGCGAACGAAGCATCAGTAATGAGGCTCATTCGTCCGAAGCTATCAGGTAGGCTACAGGGGGTAATTGTACTATACTTGGGGATGCAGGGCTAGATTAGCTCTGGTTTCATTATGGCTACAGACCCCTCGAATATATCACCAGCTCACGACCAATCCAATGCCGCATCCGCGTCAGATGATGCTCCCGATGCGCAAGTGGCCGCCGATTTGATCCGACAAAAAGTCTCGCGACTCTACGAGCAGGAACCGGACGCTACCCAGGAGCTTACCGAAGCTTCAGAAGCAACCCATCGCAGCAAGCACCAGCAATTCATGTACGAGCTGAGTACCTCCGGCAAGGATTTGGCCACCATCCAGACCGAGTGGCACACCTACTATACGCAGCTGCCAGATGCCGAGAAGCATCGAGTGTGGCAGGAATTCTATGCCAGCCAGGCCTTGCTCAACAATCATTTGCCAGCCCGTCAGGACAGCGCCCAGGCGCTAGCCGAACACAAGCAACAAGCCGTCAGCGCCACCCGCACCAAAACAACTGCCCAGGCCCGCAAACTCCGCGACGCCCGCAGTGCCCAAGAAGTACAGGCAGCCATTCGCGACAAGGTCACTGCCGGTGGCAAGCTCCAGCCCAAGCATCACCTGCAGTCGCTCTTATTTGGCCTAGGGATGGGCGGTATTGTGGTGATTATCTTCCTGTTCGGCTTCTTCAACGAGGTTATTATTGCGCCCTTTATCCAGCCCAGTCGGGCAGTCGCAGCGACACCGCTGATCATCAGTAGCGACAGCGTTGCCCCAACTGCCACACCCGAAGTTATTATTCCGAAGATTAACGTCGAAATACCGGTCAACTATCATGAGACCTCGATCGACGAAAACACCATCGAGAACGACCTCCAGGACGGCGTCGTACACTATCCGACCACGGTTTTCCCGGGTCAAACGGGCAATGCCGCGTTCTTCGGTCACAGCAGCAATAATATCTTCAATAAAGGGAAGTATAAATTCGCCTTTGTTTTGCTGCACACGCTGGTGCCCGGCGATACTTTCTACCTGACGTATAACGATAAGGTCTACGCCTACAAAGTGATTACCCGGACAATCGTTGATCCCAGCAATGTCAGCGTCCTCAACCCGGTAGCTGGCCAAACTGCCACCGCCACTTTGATTACCTGTGACCCGCCTGGAACCAGTTTGCATCGCCTCGTCGTCGTCGGGCAGCAAATCAGCCCTGATCCAGCCGGCAACACGCAGTCGAATACCCCGGAAACAAGTAGCAGCGCGCCGGCAAACCTACCCGGCAACGGGCCAACCCTCTGGACCCGCTTCATCCGCACCACCACCGGCAAAGCCATCTCAGTCGCCATACTCGTCGTCGCCTTCGCCCTGACCATCCGCTGGCTCAACAAACCCCTGCGCAAACGCAAATAAACAATACATGCCCCGATAAGGGGCATTCCTTATGGCCCGCATTAAAGACAAACTGATTAAAAGATAACTCTGGTGTAGGCCGCGTGATGAGGACTGTTTGAGCCCTAGCATAGGGTGAGTTCCGCAAGAACCGGATACGCCAGAGTTATCTTTTAGTAATGTTTGTCGCCCATGCGGTGGCTTTTTGGATTCCTTTTTGCCACCAAAAAGGAATGGCAAGAGAGTGAGAAAAAGAGAAATGACTTAGGCTTTAAGATTGGGTGATGTCTCTGGGAGACAGACTGTTATTTTGTCAGAGTAAAGGCCCTCTACAAATCGGCTGGTATCAACAACCCCGTCTGCGTCAACTCCACCGGCCCCGTAGCACCAAGCACCCCGGTCAAAGCATAGACATACTTATAATCCGGCGCAAAAGCAGGCAAATAGCTGCCATCAGCCACCATCAACACCTGCTGATTCGTATCATCGTAATCGAATATCAACAGCTTGCCACCGCTGATGTATGTTAGCCGGTCACCATCCATCCAGCTGGCATGCACCTGCGGCGCATCAAGCGGCTTGCTGGCCACATAGTTATAGCCTTTGATGTTTTCAATGTCATACACACCGAACTGCGTACCGTTCTCAGTCACGATGAACTGCGCATTATGCGAAAAACTCAGATAATTAGGGTTGGTGACGTGCAGCACTTGAGAGGGCACAATGGCGTGTTGCGGCTGCGCACTCAGCTGGCCGACCGGGTCTTTATAGATATAGACCTTATTCTCGCTGCTGGCACCGGCTGCAACATAGAGAGTACCGCTGTACTTGGTCAGATCGAGCAGATACGTTGTGCCGGTCAGAAAACTGTGGATAGCATGGGTTTGGCTGCCGATCTGCAGTTTCACCAACACCTTACCCTTTGGTGCATTACTGTCAGTAGCGTACAGCAGAGTGTTGGTGCCATACGACTGATAGGCCAGGACATGTTCCAAAACAGCGGTTGGTGTCGGGGATTGGAGAGACGCCGTCTGGAGATTACTGGTGGCCGCATCATAGAGGTAGTAGTGATCATATTTTTTGTCGACGAGGCTTAGTTTGGTCGGACTGGACGAGAGTGTGGTGTTCAGATTTACAGACTGTGCGGGGTTCGCCCGATCCACCAGAATAAATTCAGTTTTACCGTCGTAATTATGCTGCAAAACCAGGTGTTGATTGTCGTCAGCCCATTCCTCGAGCTGTAAATTCTCGCTGATGGTAGCCTTGGTCAGCGCATTGGCGGGCAAGCTGATACTGGCCGCGGCCTTCGTCGGATTCTTGAGGTCAAAAACGTCAAAACTAGTCATAGAACCCGGCGATTCGACCACCAGCCAACGGCGGTCAGGGCTCTGTGTCATCAGGCCAGGCGCACTACTATAGGTTGGCAATTTCTTGGTCGCCAGGCTCTTCGGGAAAAGCACCGGATAGTCATAATGTTGCACGCTGCCGCCGTCTAGTTCAATCGTCCGCTGCCAGTCACGATAGCCATTGCGGCTTAGGCTGATGCGGTAGATATTGGATGGTAGTACCAGGCGGGTATTTGTCTTGGCCTTCAGATTGCCGTTAACATAAATACTTGCTGGATTGGGCTGACTGGAGAAGAAGGCCAGCCCGCTCTGGATCACCGTACCGTTTTTGCCCAGTCCGAAACCATAGGCCTGATAGAGTAACACCAATGCACCAATGGTAACCGCCACCGCCACGCAGACATAGCCTACCAGCAAGATAATCCGGTGTCGGAACTGTTTACGCGTATCTAAATAATCCATATATGTCTCATTAAACTATACCCTGTATCGCCCCAAAATAAATAAATCTCCGGGGCCTCGATCATTTTCTTCATCCTGGCTCGCGCCGGCAGGGCTACAGACTTGGCGCACAGTCCTATTTTCTGCGAGCAACGGACGGTGTCGTACCGTGAAGTACGGCGCAGGAGTAGCGCAGCAGAAAATAGGACTGTGCGCCAAGAGCATTTCTGAAGTAAGGAGTTCTGCTTCTTACTTAGAAATGCGGTCTGTAGTCCTGCCAGGGCTTGTGTCTTCTTATAGGAGGGTCTAAGATAGATATAAGCATTATCCGCGCTAGAAATTAAGGTATCCGTGGACACAACCAACACTCCTACAGTCAAAAGCCAGGGCTCTCACGCCACCAACAGCAAAGCACCAAAGGCTGGTCGTAATGTCGATGGCATAATGACCGGCAGTCAAGCAGTACACGTCAAACCCGGCGCCACTCCCAAACCCGCAGCGATGAAGCCGCACAGCGCCCACCAACCAATCAAAACCCCCGCTGGCCACACCCCCCAACCAGCCAAAACGCTGATGCGCCGCATCGTCAAGAAGCCAGCGCCCAGCCTGAAGCGCCACGTTACCGCGCACAGCGCACTAACCACCTCAGTGCCTTCAGCAAAGCTAGTTGTAGCCAAGCCGTCAGCCGCCGTTCTCGACGCCAAACGCCTGCAACATGCCCGCCGTGTCGCCCGGAGTCGCCTGGTTAGCCGTTTCGGTTCCCTGAGCTCACTGACTGCCAAAACCGTGACTACACCGGTTCTGACAACCCCGGCGGAGAACACCCCGCAGCTCCCAGCCGCGCCAGTCAGCCACAATATCCCCCATACCCTGAAAGCGCCCAAAGCCAAAAACTCCCGCCCCAGAACCACCGCCGACATCCTAGAGCACGCCCTCAAGCACGCCACCAGCCACCAGCAGCGCCCCAAACGCGGCCGCAGAGCCACCGCCAAGCGTATTGGCAGCATCAGCGCCTTTGTCTCGGCCGTGCTCATACTGGTGGGTTTTGTGGCCTTTCAGAACTTGACCGGGTTACGACTGCGCATGGCTTCGGCTCAAGCCGGTTTCTCGGCTAATTTACCCGGTTACCAGCCCTCGGGTTACCGCCTAAACCACCTTAGTTACAGCTCAGGCGTCGTTGCCCTGTATTTCCACAGCAACAGCGACAGCCGAACCTATAACATCACCGAGAAAGCCACCAATTGGGACAGCAACACGCTGCGCGACACCTTTGTGGCCACCGCCAGTCAGCACTATCAGACCATCGAATCGGCTGGCCACACCCTGTATCTGATTGACGAGAAGCAGGCTACCTGGGTCAACGGCGGTATTTGGTATCAAGTACAGAGTAATGGCTCGCTCGACAATCACCAGCTTGTCCGGCTGGCCAGCAGTATGTAGCTGTTTGGTTTACTCTAAAACCGTTTTTCTCTTATACTAGGGGCATGGAACCAATACGTACCCGTTACGCCCCGAGTCCAACAGGCTTTCAACACGTCGGTGGTATACGCACCGCTTTATTCGCCTGGCTGACAGCTCGCCAAGCTGGCGGGCAATTCATCCTGCGTTTCGAAGATACTGACAAAAAGCGCGAAGTCGAAGGGGCTCGCGAACACCTCATCCACAGCCTGGGAGCACTCGGGCTAAACTATGACGAAGGCCCCGATATTGGCGGCCCCTACGCACCATATGTCCAGAGTGAACGCCTTGACACCTACAAACGCTGGGCGCAACAGCTCATTGACGCTGGCCGAGCCTACGCCGACCCCTATACCGCCGAAGAAGTGCAGGCTTTTCGCGAACAGGCTAAAGCCGACAAGAAACCGTTCTTATACCGTAACCACCGGCCCCAGAATCCGCCAGCATGGGACGGCAGCCAACCCTTACGGTTCAAATCTGAACCCAAGAGCTACAACTGGCACGACGCCGTGATGGGTGACTCCAAGGGCGGCCCGGAAATGATCGATGATTTCATACTTATCAAAACTGATGGTTTCCCAACCTATAATTTCGCCCATATTATCGATGATACTGAAATGAAGATTAGCCATGTCATGCGCGGTCAGGAATTCCTGTCCAGCGTGCCCAACTACCTCAATCTCTACGAAGCACTCGGCGTCAAACCACCCGTTTTGGCCACCTTACCCCATGTCATGGCGGCGGAAGGGACTAAGAAGCTCAGCAAGCGCGACGACGCCAAGGATGTGCTCGACTATATTCGTGACGGCTTCCTGCCCGAAGCACTGATTAACTTCATGGCCTCGCTCGGCTGGAGCGATGGTACTGAGCAGGAGATTTTCACACGCGACGAGCTCATTGAGAAATTCAACATAGCCAATATTCAGAATAGCGGGGCACGGTTCGACCAGCGGCGACTGGAATGGATGAACGGCTACTGGATCAGGCAGCTGCCACTGGATGAATTGTTTGCCAGAGTGCAGGATTTTTGGCCCGAAGAAGCCAGCTCCGCCACCGAAGACTACAAGAAACAGGTGCTCAGTTTGGTGCAGGAACGGCTCAAGTACTTCGCTGAGCTCCCCGATTTGACCCGTTTCTTCTTTGTGGACTTGCCGATTGATCCGAAGTTGATCAGCGAGCACAAGCAGCTCAAGAAGTTATCACCGGAGGAGTTGCGGCAATTCCTGCAACTGACCAGAGACTCGCTGGGCGAAAGCGACTTCTCGCTGCAAGATCTGACCGAGCGCCTCAATCAATTACTGGAGCAAACCGGGCAGAAGCCGACCGTCCTCTTCGGCCTGATCCGCGTCGCCACCACGCAATCACCGGCCAGTCCAGGCCTGGCTGACACCTTAGCCGTCTTCGGCAAGAAACGCAGTCTGTCGCGCATTGACGCCCAATTGGCAGCCCCGTAAACCGCTGCTGCTTGCATTGCACGCAGCCGGACGGCATTATGGTTACTATGATAAAAGAAATTAGTCCCGCGTCCACAGACATGGTATTAAAAATGGTACGGCATGGCGAGTCACTGCTTGAGAGAACCCCGCTACATATTGCGTTTGGCGAAGGGCCAGATTTTGCTCCAGCCGAGCTAGCAACAGATAAGAATGACCCTGCATCCTTCAACGCCATTGGCTCGCAAAATAGTTATGAACCTCATCGTTTCGGCAGCGATAAGCTGCATCTTCCCGTCATAGACGTCGACGGCGGCGTGGCCCTACAGACAGTCAAGACGGGCAGCAAGGCCATACTCACGGCCTGCCACAGGAATGGTGAGTATACATCCGACAGTCTTTTGCGGGACGTCCTCGGTGACCACGGCATTGATCTGGAAGTATTCCAGCGATCTTCAGTACGACCCAGTATGTTTGGCGCAACCGCTATTGCGCTGAGTCAAGTAGAGGCGATTGTGCTGCGTTCTAAGAACAGCGGTATTTTCGAAGCTGTTGATTCAACCAGCGAAGGTCATGGTCATTTATATATCCAGGAAGCATTTGGAACTTCAGATCACACCACGCTTATTCAGGAGCTGGGCAAAGTTGGCATTATCAGCGAAGCCTGGCTGGGGCTGACCGAAGAAGCGGGCATGGGCATTGTCCGCACACCATGGACGCAAAAAGAAATTTGGCAGGAGCCTTCTTAAGACTCGCTCAACCAGCCGCCACTGGCTTGTTACCATAAGCGTTGTTATACTATAGGCATGGATAGTGACTTCACGCCGGCCAAACGGCCAGCCGGGTCTTTGCAGGCCAAGCTTGACACCTTGCCCGAGACACCAAAACCAGATACCAAAACGTTTCAAACGCCTGAGGAGGCAGCCGCTGTCGACGATATTGACCAGTCGGCAGGGCTGGCCGAGGAGGTTTCCAACGGTCTGTCTCTCGATGATACGGCCAACAATCAAAAGCCCCCAAAATCACCTAGAGACTGGCGAGCGCTGCTAAAACTACACTGGCCGCCCGGCAAGAAGGAGTGGACTATAGCGGCGGTAGTCGTCCTACTCGGCGGCCTCGGCATCTTCTTACTGACCCATCACAGCAAACCAGTCGCCATTGTCAAACCGGCCATCGTCAAACCCAAACCAGCGCCCAAGCCCACCACCGTGCCATCGACCCTCACCGGCCTACCTGTTGACCCCAGCGTCAACCAACGCCCCGTCACCGGTGTTATGATTGAGAACAGTGATCAAGCCCGGCCGCAGTCCGGTCTTGGGCAGGCGGGTGTGGTGTTTGAGGCGGTCGCCGAAGGTGGCATCACGCGTTTCTTGGCACTCTATCAAGATACGGCACCGGCTAATGTCGGCCCGATTCGCAGCGCCCGGCCATACTATATTCAGTGGGCGCTTGGCTTCAACGCAGCTTACGCTCACGTCGGCGGCAGTCCGGATGCTTTGGCCGATATCAAGAGTCTGGGTGTACGTGACCTTGATGAATTTGCCAATGGCGGCTCCTACCATCGCAGCGCTAGCCGCCCCGCACCGCACAATGTGTACACCGCTATTAGCACACTCAACCAACTCGAGGCCACCAAAGGCTTCACCGCCAGCACCTATACCGGCTTTGCTCGTAAGACCGCAGCACCGAGCAAGCAACCCACCGCTGGGAACATCGGCCTCGTCCTATCCGGATCCGATTACAACGTCCACTATAGCTATGTCGCTGCCACAAATAGCTATAACCGCAGTGAAGGCGGGGCGCCACAAACGGACGCCAACACCAGCCAGCAAATCTCGCCCAAGGTAGTCGTCGCCATGATCATACCCAAATCCCAGGGAGCCTTGGATGCCAGCGGCGCATACTACTCCAACTATGCTGTCGTCGGCAGCGGCCCGGTATACGTCTTTCAGGATGGTGCAGCCACCGTCGGCACCTGGACGAAGAGCAGCCCCACCAGCCAGATCACCTTTACCGATGCCTCGAATCAGCCCATCAAGCTAATCCCCGGCCAAGCGTGGCTCAGCGCCATCAGTCCCGGCAACCTTAGCTACAGTCCGTAAGCAATCATGGATTACTTACAACGCCTGACACGCCAAGCCAAACTGCGGCTGTTTGTCGTGATGCTCGTCGACAACAGCATTCTGCTCGGTGGCTGGTGGCTGGGCAACAAAATCCTCGGTCTCGACGCCCCCGAACTCATCCTCGTACTCATTGCACTTGCAGTCATAGAGACCAGCATCATTGCCACTGGCTTCGGCGGCTATCTGATGCAGCCTGTCAAGGCCTTGTGGCAAACCGTAATCCATCTAGTACCGGGCAGCGAGAACGTGGCTGCGCCCACCCCGGAATCGCTGCGTTTCGGCCGTGATCTGGTTACGAATCTGAGTACTCATATTTATGAACTTACGACGGTCGCGCAACAGGCTACGGCTGTCTCTCAGGAGCAGAGCAAGGATTTGAGCCGTAACTTTATCGCTCAGAATTTGCCGCTACCGCTTTTCATACTCGATCCCGCCGAAAACATAAAATTCGCCAACGAGGCCGCCGCGGCCTATATCGGCATCTCCGCCACCGACATGCTCGGCAAGAATATCTACATGGTGCTGGATATGTCTTTCCCCAGTGAGGCGACCTTCGACACCTGGCTCAAAGAAGTCAAGGTCAGAAGTGCCACCGCCTCCGCCACCTGGGAGCGCGTACGCCTCAATGTCAGAGATAATCATCCCGCCCGGCTGTTCGATCTGGCGGCTTACTACAACCGCGACAACCCCGAGCGCATCGAAACCATGTTGGCGCTCTTCGACCACACCAAACAGTACAGCCAAGACGACCAGGCCGTCAGCTTCATCGCCCTCAGTGTCCACGAGCTACGCACACCATTAACGCTGTTACGCGGCTACATAGAAGTTGTCGAGGAAGAACTCGACGGCAAAATCGATGCCGAGCTCCAAAGCTTCATACTAAAAATGCGCGCCCAAGCCGACCAACTCATGGCCTTCGTCAATAACATCCTCAATGTCGCTCGCGTCGACGATGACCAGCTGGAGTTACAGCTCGAGGAGCAGCAGTGGCCAGCCGTTCTCAAGAGCGCCATCGAGACCATCGGCCTGCGCGCCAAAGTCCAAGGCATCACGCTGCATTGCCGCATCGCAACTGATCTGCCAACTGTCGGTGTCGACCGCCTGAGCATCCACGAAGTCATCAATAACCTCATCGACAACGCCATCAAGTACAGCGGCACCAGCAAGAAGATCGAGATCAACGCCCACCTCACCAAGGACGGCCTGGTCGAGACCACCGTTCAGGACTTCGGTCTTGGCATCTCAACCAGCATCATGTCCAACCTTTTCACCAAGTTCTACCGCGACCACCGCAATCGATCCCAGATCGGCGGCACGGGCCTGGGGCTGTACCTGAGCAAAGCCATCGTTAGCGCCCACGGCGGCAGCATGTGGGTCAGCAGCCACGAAGGGCAGGGCAGCACCTTCGGCTTCACCTTGATACCCTATGCCAAGCTAACCGAAGAAATGAAGCGCACCGGCAATAAAGAAATCACTCGCAGCGCCCACGGCTGGATCAAGAACCACTCGCTGTATCGGCGCTAGGGGGAAGCCCGCAACTACGGGTCAGGGAACAGCTTGCTCGGGTGAAAATTTCCCGCACGCGCCACCTGCAATAGCCACCAGTACACCATCCCTCGATACAACAAAGACAAGCATGCTATAGTGAACATATGCAACCCGACCAAACTAGCCGCACCGTCCTCTGCATCGAAGATGAACACTTCATCGGCGAACTATACACCCGCGCGCTTACCAAAGCCGGCTACACGGTCACCGTCATCGCCGACGGCGTCCAAGCACTAGCTGCTGCCGAAACCAACCAGTACGACATCATCCTGCTCGACCTGATGCTGCCCAATCTGACCGGCATCGAGATACTGCGCCAGCTGCGCAACCCCGCCCGTGTACCGCCGATCCGTTCCAAGATTATCATCACCACCAACCTCGAACAGCGTGAAGACGTCCGCGCCGACATCGAGAAACAAGCCGACGGCTACCTCGTCAAAGCCGAACTCACCCCCCGCGAACTGGCCGACTTTCTCGACACCATCAAATAGCAGCTACTATACCGAAACCCGTAGCTTAAGCGCGGCAATCGTACGATTGCCTTAAGCACTGCTTGACAATAGAGCGTATAATAAATACTAGCCATGTGAGGACTTGCTTCAAGCATTTACCGCACAGACTTATACACCAGAAGGCACACCCCGGTCACTGCTTTCTCACCATAGTTCAAACAATAGTTTGCAGCACGAGAGGTTAGCTTCGAACGGTAGCGCCACCTCGCTGTCAGCTCCACACTCCAAACCCGTTTACTGGTCTCTACCAGTCTACTTTTTTATTAATAAATTATGCTCGGTTGTACACTCGTGTGCAGCTCTGTCATGTTAGCGAGCAGCGCAAGGAGCCGTACAAAAGAGTACGGCGAGTGAGCAGCGGAGCTAACAGGGCGAAGATGTGCATGAGTGTACAGACGAGACAGGAGCTTGAACTATGGAAATCTCAAACTTTGACCAGCCAGAAATACAAATCACCTCAGTCTACTTTCGCAACAACCCCAGCCGCCAGCGCTTCGAGAGCTACCCCAAGCGCATGGTCTACGAAGGCCGAGAATATACCTTCTTGGAGTCCGGCATGCGCTACTTGATACAAAAAGGCCAACGTCTCGTCAAACTATTCGACGTCAGCGATGGCGAAACCCAGTACCGACTCCGACTAGACGAGGCCAATCACTGGACGCTGGTCGGCATGAAGGCCAGCGCCTAGACCGCCGCTTCGAGGCATCAGAAATTTGAATATTGCATGAAAACCACAGAGGAGCTTAACCATGAACAATCAGGAGACAACCCTATGCAAGATGATCTATCAACTATGGCCAGCAGCGACGGAGTGTCGGTTCACAGCGGCTTTCCCAACCCGGCAGTCGACCGGCGCGGACAGGGAACGCAATTAGCACTGGATATCAATAGGCTGCTTATCCACAGCCCCTCAAGCACCTATCTATTCCGAATAGCCGGGCACCGCTGGAGCGACCAGGGCGTCTATGATGGCGACATTGCTGTCATAGATCGGGCCGTTCGACGTCGGCCAACCGATCTGGTCGTTACCTGGCAAAACGACACCTTCGCCCTCTGCCGCCAGCGCCAGCTCGATCCAGAAGAGCAAACCTGGGGCGTCGTAACCGCCATAATCCACCAGTTCGCCCCCGATCTTAACAAATAGCGCATGCACCCAACCTTCGCGCTCATTGACTGCAATAACTTCTTCGTCAGCTGTGAACGACTGTTCCAGCCCGGGCTAGAAGGGAAGCCGGTAGTGGTACTGTCCAGTAATGACGGCTGCGTGGTAGCTCGCAGCAACGAAGCCCGTGAGCTGGGTATACCGATGGGTGCGCCTGCTTTCAAGTATCGATATATGTTCAAGGAGCGGGGGGTGCGCCAATTCAGCGCCAACTTCGAGCTGTACGGCGACATCAGCCAGCGCATTACTCGGCTACTGACCGGCATCACGCCACGTACCGAAGTTTACTCCGTAGACGAATCCTTCCTCGATTTGAGCAAACTCGAGATACGGGATTATCAGCAGTGGGGAACCAGCCTGCGGCAACGACTCCTCGAAGAAGTTGGCATACCGGTATCAATAGGTTTCGCCCCCACCAAAACCCTGGCCAAACTAGCCGCCGAACACGCCAAACGCGACAAAGACGCATCAGGAGTGCTCGATCTAGCGCAAGCACCCGACAACACCCGGCGAACCTATCTGATACGCACCCCAATTAACGACGTCTGGGGCATTGGCCGCCGGCTGGCGCCCCGCCTGCGAGCCGAAGGCGTACACACCGCCTACGATCTGAGCCAATTACGGCCACGCCTGGCAAATCAGTTGATGGGTGTTCACGGCCGGCAACTAGTCGCCGAGCTCAACGGCATCTGTTGTCACGAGCTGGAGCCGTTTGGCAAAATTCGCCAGAGTATTATGCACGGACGACAGTTTGGCGAAGACACCGATCAATTTGCTGTTATTGAAGCCGCCATCGCCAGTTTGACCGCACGAGCTGCTACGCGCTTACGAGCCGAGCACTTGCTAACCCATACCGCCACGGTGTACCTCAACACCAACCGGCACAAGCCCGGTTACCAGCGCCTCAGCCGCTCCGCCCACTTCTCGACACCAACCGCCGACACCGGCCTTATCACCAGCCAATTAGTGGCTGCCGTCCAAGCTATTCATAATCCTCGCGCCCTCTACCATCGAGCAAACGTTCTCCTCTATGACCTGGTCAGCGAACGTGGCCTGCAAGCCGACCTCCTAGATGAATCCGACCCGGCTACAGTAGCGGCCGGGCAAGCTAAATTACAGGCTCTCGACTCCATAAACGCCCGCTACGGCCCGCGTACCATCCGCTACGCTGCCGAAGACCTGTCCGCCGCCTGGCAGCCCAAACGCAATTACCGCAGCCCGCGCTACACCACCGATTGGCAAGAGCTACCCACCGCCCACATAGCCAAGCCCTAATCTTGCATATTTTTAATCAAAGGTCTCGTCGTTCCTCTACTCAATTCGCTGTCTACAGCTCGTCAGCACAGCTCGGTTCATCTGTGGTTGAGTAGGAGAGGCGCTTGCATATGATTTATAGAATCAGAATCATTCCTGATTCAAACATATACAAGCACCTCCCAGGAGGTTTATTAACGCTGTATCCTCCCAGAGCGCTTAATTTAGGTGGTTTATGCCTTGGCGAATGGCTTGCAGTGTTTGGCCTTGAATGCCTGAACGCGAAGCACGACAGTGCGTCGTTCTTTCGGCAAAGCCCGTACACTTACTTCACTACTTTGAGTGCCACACGTCATCATCTCGAGCTCCTTGCTCAGTTCTTCCTGCTCTCGTTTGTGAGCCTCTTCTTCCGCTTTTAGGCGGAGTGCTTTCTGCTCAGCTCGCCAGTTCTTGGCCGGTCCGCTAGCAATCGCAGCCACGATTATGGCTACAACCACGAGTGCTCCAAGAGCGATTAGAACTCCTGACTGAGCCGCCCCAGACAACAAACCGATTCCGCCGCCAATAAGCACAGCCAAAACGATAGTTGTCGGGTTGAGCACAAACAGGATTGCTGCTCGACCTTCAAAGCGTTCCGAACGGAAAGGACTTTCCTTGCCACTCGTCTCGCTCCTTCTGTGAGTCCAGAACGACGGCTCCATCGCATCCACGATCTTACCTGGGTGCGACTCCAACGGATTCAACAATTCGAACGCCATTCCTCTGAAACCCCCGAGAAGCAACGCTCCCATGGTGGCTACATTGACGACCGCAATCAGCGTCAGACAGATCCCGAGCATTGCCAGGACGATGAGGGCGAGCGGACTTGTGATGACAGTGAAAGCTGCACGCCTTTCCACATCGCATTCGTCATGAGGAGCTCCGTTCCAGAATGTGTAGCGAGACGCCAACCAGCTCACCCAAGCCCGTGGCTCCTTCGCGAACATCTCGGACGGAACCACGACCTCCAGTTGCGCTTCGTCACCCAACCGTGTGAGTTCGTCGAAGTCGTCACGAATCGTGACAACAGCGGGTTTCTCACGACAGGTCTCGGCCTCAGCTCTCAGCTGATCCAGCTTTGCCTGAATCCGAGACTTCTCGACCTTGTTCGCATCGCGGGTGTTGTAAAGCTCCCTCCTGAGGCCGTCGATTTCTCGGCTGAGCTTGTCGAAGTGAGGTTTGACACTCGTGATGACATCGGCCTTGTGCACACCGTTGTCGAAACGCTCGGTGAGAATCTTCTTGGGATCTTCTTCACCTCGCGGAACCACAATCGCAGCGTGAACCAGGTTTGCATCTGCTCAGCGGAACTGCACGAATCGCATCATGTCCGTAAGGGGCACGACGTGACGGTCGATCTCGCGGCCATCCTTGGAGATGACGAGCAACAGGTGAGGGTTCTTGATGTTTCCGTCCTCGATGCGTTTCGCAATCTCTCGCGAAATGCACCAACGAATAGGAACCACCGAGTTCACCTTATTGTGCTCGTCCATCACCGTGATCTTCCTCGTTGATGGTTGGTGCTTCTTGAACGCTCAAGGCACGCCTCCTAAATGATCTACATGACAGAGTCTATTCCCTATCAGGCATGGGCATATTATATCACCTTATGTAAATTATTAAAACCCCTTTGAGCGCTGTTTGTTTTGCCGAAAGCGATAATAATGAAATAAGGGTTTTTTATTTCCAAAATCGGTTGTTGGACTAAAATGCTTATGCAATAACGGAAGGGACGGCGCCCTAAACGACTATTGTTCGCGCTCGAGCACACCCCAGTTCTGCACAAACCCCGCGAAAAAATCTTCTTCAGACTCGCTATAACCCCTAAATTTGCTCTCACGCCTATACGCTTCAAGCAAATCTATAGGCGCTTGCCGATCAGGATCAAGCATCGCTTTTAGTATCACTCTGCCGCAATGATTGCCTCTGCCATCCTTCCAAAATCTATTAGCCAGGTCACGATCATCTCTAAATAGCTCAAGAAGCTGCCTCTCACTTTCGAAACCAGGTACGTTTAGGTTGTAGAAGCAAAATCCGACTTCTACCGGCGTAGTCGTCGCAGGTGAGTGCTGTGCGGCCTTTGGTGCATAGATATGCGCAAACTCGGCTGGCAAAAGCAGCTCCGGGACAACGAGATCTGAAATATCTTCGACAGTCTTAAATAGTTCGTGCGCGTGGAGAGCCATAAATTATATTTTACAATAAATTTTGCTGTCCATCAATGATTTCTGCAGAGCGTTAATTGTCGCGCTGCTCCTTCGGGAGACCAAACTCCGGTGCTGGATACATGCATCTAATTAAAGAAAAGGTCAAATTTTCAAAATCCGGGTAAATTTTGAGCTACTTCTGATACACCTGATAGAAGTAGGTGCCCACATCAGCACCGGGGATGTCAACATTAACGACATATGGTTTTGCCAGTGTGTAGGTGCGTATTTGGGTATACAGTGCAATGGTTGGTATGTCCTTCGCTACCAGCTGCTCAATCTTTTGCAAGACAGCAATACGAGCCGCCGGGTCAATCGTTGCGCCGGCCTGGTTAATAAGCGTTGTTAGCTCGGGACTGGTGTAGTTTTGGGTTCCGGCGACGGTGTTGTTGATCATATCAAGCCCATCAAGCGTATTAGTGGTGTAACTGAGGTAAAACATGTCGCCCTGGCCACTAGTTAACTGGTTGATGAAGGTATCGAAGTCGTCAACTACGGTTGCCTTGACGTTGAAGCCCACGGCGTTGAGTTCCTTGGCTATTTCTCCCACCTGACCTTCGTCACCGGCCGGGTAAAACAACGTCAGCGGCGCCGAAGCATTGGGCACGGTGGCCAGCAGCTGCTTAGCCTTGGCCGGGTTATACGGTGTAGTTTTGATGGATGGGTCGTAGCCGGGCAAAGTTTGCGGTATCACCTGGTTGACCGGCGTACCGTTCAGGCTGCCGGCTTTAATAATGGCCTTGGCGTTCAGCGCATACGTCTCGGCTTGGCGAGCTGCCAGCGACTGCAACGGCGAGCCGCTTCGTTCAAGATTAAGCTCCAGATAGGTTATTCCCAGATCGGGTACCGTGATGGGCTGATAGTGTGTATTCTTGTTTTTGATCGTCATTAGCTGTTGGTCAGGGAAGTCTCCGGCTATATCAAGTTTGCCGTTGGCGGTATCGGTGGCTAATTGGTCGAGCGCAGCATCTTCCTGGAAGTGAATCGCCCGTGTATAAACATGGCCGTCCCAATAATTATCAGAGGCTACGAGGTCGAGCGTGGTGGCGTTTGGCTTAACGGTGCCGGGTTTGACAGTATACGGCCCGGTTCCAGCATTGGGATCACCGAGCTTAGCCTTGGAATCTACGACGTACAAGTACGCCAACTGGTTCAAGAGAACGCCGTCCGGGCCATTGGTAGTAATCTTTACTTGGTAGGGGCTGACGACTGTTACTTGATCGATACCGCTGGCTTCCGCTAGGAGCGTGGAGTTATTCTGTTCACCCTGATTGGCTACTGCATAATCCAAGCTGTATTTGACGTCGGTGGCAGTCATAGTGCGACCACTATGGAACTTGACGCCGTGGCGCAGGTTAAAGACCCAGGTGGTATCGTTAGGGTTAGACCAGCTAGTAGCCAGTGCCGGCGCAATCTTGATCTGGTTTTGGTCACGAACCAGACCCTCAAACAACTGTGCGGCAATCAGAACGGTATTGGCTGAGTTGGCAGTGCTGACTGGGTAGTTCGGTGTTATATCGCCGGTATCTTGGAAGCCGTAGGTCAGGTAGGGAATGTCTTTTTTGGTAGCCACCGTCTTGGGGTGGCTAGAGTGAGCCAGATAGGCAGCAAGACCGGCGGCTATCGCTAACACCAGTATGGTCAGAATAATAAACTTGGTCTTGCCCCGACCTCCGCCATGATTACTAACAACCGTGCCAGTTGGGACAACGGGCGGCGCGGGTGGCGTATCCGAGACAGCATCAGGAGCTATAGACGATCCCGCTGGTGGCGGTTGTAGTGGCGCGGAATCGGGTTGGTCTTCTCGGGGTACGTCTTCTTGCATTTAAGAACGCCGTTTCGATATTCATTAATAGCTTATGCTAATTATAGTACATGCTGGGTATTATCAAAAATTTGCTTGGGCGAGCAGGCTAAATGCTTGTTATTTGTGACGAGCTTGGTGGAGACGAACTGGTATCAAATTAAACGACAACTGATCGCTACGTCGAAGATAGTTAATGGCGTACACAGCTTAACACCCGTATCAGTCTAAGCGACAGGGATTAAGACAGTCAAACTTAGGATACCTTGATAATATTCTTTAGTAGTGAGGGGATTACGCGCCAACTTCAGCTTCGCAAATAAGCTTGTCTAGCAATACTCCAACTACGTGTTGTGCCTGCTCTAAGCGCTCATCCTCTAATTGGTTACGGAAATTTCTCAGTGGCAGTGAATATTCTACTTCCTTAGGGCGATCGTAACCTCTATTTACTCTCATGCTCAGGAGTTCTGTTTGGGCTAAGTCCTCAATGACTGCTGGAAAAACATCGTCAAAGCCCATCCCCGCATATCCTATTCGAGCAGAACGCAGACGCCACAAACGCTCACCCACATAAGGGTCAGCTCTACGTTCTCGAGCATCTTCAATCACAGCCTCGTCCGGCACCACCTCGACTGCTACCAAATCTTGCACCATCATAGTGTGGTAACTCCCGTGCCCATAACTATCGGTTAGACGGTAGTGGGTTCCTTCAATTTCGTGTCCTACAGAGGCAACGCCTAGACTATGTGCAAAATATAAACGCTGCGGATTGCGACTATCATGCAGGAAGGCAAAAGCTCTCTCATAGAGGTCATGTATGGGGGTAGCTTCTGCTTCAGTTAGATAATCTCGTAGGGTAGGCTCTTTGCACATCATTGAATAAACTCCTGAATCAATTATCCAATTATACAATGCGCTAGCTTATATTACAACCCATAAAATAGAGGTGTAGACCTAGGTGGAATGGTGGCCTCACGGAGAATCCGTCGTCGCTAAAGCTCCTTCGGGATAGTGACCTCCAGTGCTCGATGCAAGTATCCAACTGAAGAAAAAGGTCAAATTTTCAAAATCCAGGTGAAACTTGAGTTATCGTTGATACACCTGATAGAAGTAGATGCCTGCACCCGCGCCTGGGATATTCGCATGAACGACATACGGCTTAGTCAACACATAGGTACGTATTTGGGTATACAGGGCAATAGTCGGTATGTCCTTAGCTACTAACTGTTCAATCTTTTGTAGAGCAACAATACGTGTTGTTGGGTCAATCGTTGCGCCGGCCTGGTTAATGAGACGGGTCAGCTCAGGACTGGTGTAATTGGGAGTGCCGGCCACGGTATTATTGATTATGTCGAGCCCGTCAAGCGTCGCGGTAGTATCGCTGAGATAAAACATGTCCCCTTGACCACTGGTTAACTGATTGATAAAAGCGTCAAAATCACTAACAGCGGCCGTTTTGACGTTGAAGCCCACGGCATTAAGCTCTTTTGCTATTTCTCCCACCTGGCCTTCGTCACCAGTTGGATAGAACAACGTTAGGGGCGCTGAAGCATTGGGCACGGTGGCCAACAACTGCTTAGCCTTAGTCGGGTTATAAGGCGTAGCCTTGATAGACGGATCATAGCCGGGTAAGGTCTGGGGTATTACTTGGTTGACCGGCGTACCATTCAAACTTCCGGCTTTAATAATGGCAGGCGGGTTCAGCGCGAATCTTTCGGCTTGACGGGCTGCTAGCGACTGAAGCGGCGAGCCGGCCTTTTCGAGGTTAAGCTCCAGGTAGCTTATCCCCAGATCCGGTATGGTGATTGGTTGGTAGTATGTAACCTTCGTCTTAATCGTGGCCAGCTGTTGATTAGGGAAATCCCCAGCCATATCAAATTTACCGGCAGAAGTATCCGCAGCTAATTGTTCAAAAGTGGGATCTTCTTGAAAGTGAATCGCCCGCGTATAAACATGGCCATCCCAGTAATTGTTGGAGGCTACGAGGTCGAGCGTGGTGGCCTTTGGCTTAACGGTGCCGGGTTTGACAGTGTACGGCCCGGTGCCAGCATTGGGGTCACCGAGCTTAGCTTTGGAGTCTTCGATAAACAAACTGACTAGCTGGTTCAGCAAAACGGCGTCCGGCCCCTTAGTGGTAATCTTGACCTGGTAGGGGTTAACAACCGATACCTGGTCAATATTGCTGGCTACGGTTAAAAACGTGGCGTTATTATCCTCACTCTGGTTTGCTACCGCGTAATCCAGGCTGGCTTTAACATCACTGGCCGTCATGATGCGACCAGAGTGAAACCTTACATTATGACGCAAGTTAAAAACCCATGTAGTATCGTTGGGGTTGAACCAGCTGGTAGCTAGGGCAGGGGCGATCTTGATCTGATCCTGATAGCGAACCAAGCCCTCAAATAACTGACTGTCAACCAGAAAGTTATTGTTTGAATTAGGCGTATCAACCGGATAGGTTGGCGTAATGTCGCTGGTATCTTCAAAGCCGTACGTCAGATACGGTATATCCTTCTTGGTTGCGACAGTCTTGTGCTTACTAGAGTGAGCCAGATAGCCAGCAAGTGCCGCAGCTACCGCTAACACCAGTATTATCATAATAATAAACTTGGTCTTGCCCCGACCTCCGCCATGATTACTAACAACCGTGCCAGTTGGGACAACGGGCGGCGCGGGTGGCGTATCCGAGACAGCATCAGGAGCTATAGACGATCCCGCTGGTGGCGGTTGTAGTGGCGCGGAATCGGGTTGGTCTTCTCGGGGTACGTCTTCTTGCATTTAAGAACGCCGTTTCGATATTCATTAATAGCTTATGCTAATTATAGTACATGCTGGGTATTATCAAAAATTTGCATGGCTTAGCAGGTGAGATGTCTGTTATTTCTGATAGGATTTATAGAAACGAACTGGGCCAAATCAAGCGTGAATTAATAGCTGCGTCAAAGATAGTCGATGATATGCGTGCACGCAACCCTCTGGGCACCCAGGCGATGAAAGTTGAACCCTGGGCTTAAAGACGTATCATACGCCTTAATCCCGCTGCAATTCTTTTAACTCTGGAAGTATAGGCTGAGTCATCTTGGCCCTCAGTCGCCCTATAATGAGCAATTAATCGGTCAGTGAAGATGTGGTAGCTAGCATTATTTGCCTCTAGGAGGGCAAGGGTTCTATCGAGCGTGTCATATCCATGGTCAAAGTCAAGCTCCTCAAGGTGGTCATGTTCTAGGACTATAGCTATTTCATGAAGCTCTGATTGAGTTAAGGTGTCACCCTCAGTCGCTGCAGGATCAAATGGGTCTGGGAATTTAATAAATGTGTGCCTGGTTGGTACATAGGTGTCCATCGGTAATGTGGCGGCTAAATCCTCCCGAAATTGAGTGATGCCAACATACAGGCTGCCATCTGAAGATTTGATATTAACAATGTTCAAATCGTTGTCCTCTTCGCGGGGAACAACATCTAAGAAAAAATTTACTGAGCGGCTCCTTAACTGCTCTCTGCCACCTCCCCACAGACCATATTCCGCGTCAAGCAAGTGTCCAATCGCAGCTGCACGTATTCTCTCTTCAGGTGTAAGCGCAAACAACTCTCCGTTGAATTCCATGACTCAAGTCTGGAGAATATGCTGCACTAAAGCAAGCAAAAGCAAATTGGTGACCTCACGGGGAATCCGTCGTCGCTAAAGCTCCTTTGGGATATCTCCTTCCAGTACTCGGAGCGAGTTCCTGTGCGCTTCAGTCGGTATCAAACCCGCAGCTAACGCTGCTCGGGGTTCGTTTCCGCCAGGGGAGTTCTAGAAGAAACTCTTCACACGATCAGTGAGAGATTGGTCTCTGCCTGTCGCATGGTGCACATCTTTCCAAAAATGCGCATCGGCTTGAAAGACGCCTTTTGTATCGCTAATTGTAACCGCTTGGCAGCCCGATGGCTCAGCTGTAATTGCAACAGATGGCTTCATAAATGTCATTTTATACGTCCCGCCGATATCTCCAGGGCAACTATGCGTACCGCTAGGCTG
>DAINPB010000007.1:0-79153 GCA_036743655.1 Candidatus Saccharimonadota bacterium | reverse complement strand
ACCCTCGACACCCTGCTTAAGAGGCAGGTGCTCTAACCAGCTGAGCTACTGGCCCAAAAAGTCCCGGTGGGACTTTTTGTAGCGACGAACGGAGTGTCTTACACTATGTGCAGTAACTCTGTGCGCCAGCCACATATTACTAAAGTCCCGGTGGGACTTTTTGTAGCTGCGAACGAAGTGTCCTACATAATCTGTAGTAACTCTGCGCGCCAGCCACAAATTTCTAACACGTCTGTGGCACTTTTTGTAGTCACGAGCGAAGCGTCGCTAGTGAAGCTAAATAGATACCACGACTCACAAAACTCTAACAAATTACCTCTGTTTTGGCAAGTTTAACTAGCAGGATGGGCGGTTGCTGGCGAAGTCTGTCGCAAAGCATTTATCTTGCGCTGCATGGTGGCGCAGAAAAAAGCAGCTCCCACAATCTGCAGTATCAAGCAAAGTGCAAGATAGCCACAGAGCAAAACCACAGCCAGACTACTGAAGTGATCAGAGCTGACCCAGTTGAAGCTCGGCTGGAACCCAAAAGTCAGCAGCAACCAAGCATGCGACGCAATAATATAGAGCAGGAAAGTGTCAGCCGCCTTGAGCCGCCGATAAGAAACATGATCCAAGGCTTGCCCATACTGCCACATCCACCAGTAATTACCACCAGGAAGTATCAGTAGCCAGGCGCTTGGGACTATCTTTTGGCGTGCGGATTGATTGACGTCAGCTCCTGCATGTGAGCACCAGTAGAAGAAGTAAAATCCCAATGTTAAACAGTGGTATAGATAAATCTTCTTGGTGCTAGGTGCCGGGGGCAACATGGGCTCAGACAGTTTGTGGTGGCTGAGGCGGGCCTGCTACATCTGGAGGGGCTGCCACTGCAGGAGCGAGAGGAGCTGCACCGGGAGCGACTGCTGGGCTGCCACCGAAACTATTATCAGGTTGCGGCATACCTGGCGCAGCAAATGGCTGTGGACTAGCACCTGGAGCGGCTACCGTAGCGCCGACTTTGTTGAACTCACTCTGAATAATGGCCATACCTATAATCCCCAGCAGGAACAGGATAACAAAAGCCAAGACACCCGAGGTCTGACCACCGGTGACATGTTCGACGCCTTCACAGTATTTCCAGAGCCAGTACCAGTTAGCGAAGGGAACAATAAGCAACCAAGCAGTTGGGATAGTCGCCCCCATGGCGTTCATTTCGTTCTTTGTTTTGACATGCCACACGATGCCGTAAATGCCTAAAGTGATAAAAGATAACACGAATACGGCTAATGGACTACGGTGTTTCATAACACTCCTTCAAATTTTTATTACGCATGTGCTTATCTTAACCTGAAGGCCAATGTAATGCAAACAATACACCGAGGTGTTACAATTAACAGATATGAAACTGCTCAATGGTGCCGATTTGGCCGATTATATCAAAGAGCGCCAGGCACGTCAGGTGCGGGCGCTCAGACAAGCCCATGACATTGCGCCGAAACTAGCTATTATCGTCACTGTCGATAACCCGGTTATCGATATGTATATTCGGCTAAAGCGCAAATACGGCGCTGACATTTTAGTTGACGTCGAGGCTTATCGAGTCAAACAAACAGAGGTCAAACAATTACTTAACAAGTTAAACGTTGACGAAAAAACATCCGCTATTATCATCCAATTGCCACTCGACGATCCCGCTCAAACCGACGAGCTAGTCAACCTGGTAGCTCCCACGAAGGACGTCGATGCCCTCGGCGCCAAGGCCACATTTGACCCCGCCACACCAATGGCTATCCTCTGGCTGCTCTCCGGCTATAATATTGACCTCAAAGGCAAGCGCGTCCTGCTTATTGGCCGCGGCAAACTGGTCGGCGCACCCCTGCAGAAAATACTCCAGACCTCAGATATCGACGTCCATGTCGCTGACCGCAAAACCACCGATCTCAAGCGCGAAACCCTAGAAGCCGACGTAATCATCACAGCCACCGGCAATCCGGCAATCCTGTATTCAGAAATGATCAAACCCGGTGCCGTAGTCGTCGACGCCGGTGTAGCCAGCGAAGACGGCAAGACAGTCGGTGATGTCGCACCAGAGGTACACCAGCGAGACGACCTGACTATAACGCCGGTCAGAGGTGGTGTTGGCCCCCTGACCGTCTGCGCACTCTTCGAGAATGTCATCCGCGCCGCCCAACAGGGAGTCAAGGCATGAATTCGCCCATAGCATTGAGCGATCGGCTCATAGCAGTTGGCTTCGAAAGATATTCCGGCACCTTTGCCGATAGCCAAGAAGCGAACAACAAACTAGAGCTTGATTACGATAGGCTATGTCGCTACCCAAAACTGCTTGATAGGGTCGTCGATCGAATGTGCGATCTCGCCGAAGGCTTCGAGCCGGAATTTGTCGCCGGCGTGCCCGATGGAGCCACTGGTCTGGCTAACAGAGTAGCTTATGAGCTGGGCAGGCGACAGGACAACGATATACATTGCATCTATCTCGGGAAATGCGTAGTCATGAAAGACGTCTTTTACAGATCAAAAACAGATGAGAAAACAATCAAGCCACTACAACGCGGACTATTAATTGAAGATGTTTTTAACAGGGGTGCAAATACCGAAAGAGCACTCCGCGTCGACGGCCTGGCCCCCAAGATAGTCGCCGTTATCGCTAATTTCAACAGGGGTTTTATCGAAGAACGTAAGCCCATCGACAAGCCGGTGTACAGCGTGGTTAGCAGACCAATCCCCGCTCTGCTGCCCGAAGATTCCGGGCTCTGGGTGTATGCTGACGCCAGAGCTAGAGCAACGGCCTAGGCTTCGCTCAAAGCTTGCCCCAGCTGCCCATATACTTCTGGCGGCATACTGTGCGGTGCAAGTTGTCGATAATCGTAATCCTCGGGCAGCTCGAATGTATACTTCTCAAGCTCCGGGTAACGCTGTTGCGCCAGCCGCATAGCCGCCCGCGATTCCTTGATCTCGCCGACACACTCCAGCGGTTTATCGCCAGCAATGCCCAGAAGTTGTCGATAGGTGTCGTCGAGCCCGGGATCAAGCAGTAGATTCTTGCCATCGAACAATGTTTCCAGCTTCGTACGATCAATAAACGGTGTCAGCGCCAAGAAAACAAAGGCGCATTTAGGGCAGGTGCCATCCCAAAACAGCGCACGGCTGCTATGCACAAAAGCCCGATTGCAAGAGCTGAAAACAGCTTTGTACTTCTCGAAACCAATCTGCGCAAACAACTCCGCAATCCGCAACTCGCTCAACGGCCGCAGGAAAGAGAAATAGTGCAGCGAATCACCGAAACTGTGTTGCAACAGCGTCTGATAGCTCTGTTCGAAAGCCAATGACTTAGAATACTGATGGTTGATAGCCACCCCCTGATACTCCAGCGTCGGCTCATTAGCCGAGTGCTCATTAGAAACAATAACATCACGTTTACCGCTCAAGATTGCCACAATTGTCCCCACGCAAGCGAAAATAGCCGAGATTGGCACGTGACCGTTATACGCTGCCGGATCATCTTTGAGTGTTAGGAGCTGCGGATCCCACTGCCGTTCTACCCAGTAGTGCGGCAGGCCAATGCGCTCAACCAACGGCGTTAATTGCGGCCGATGATTGAGGCTCCAGGTCGTAAGCTCAGGATCGTGCTTCCTCAACAGTTCAATGCTCACCAGCGAATCTTTGCCACCGCCGACACCCACCAATTGGCCAGCCGTGCCGGGCTGTATGAGCGGCTCGAAATCGGCAGCCATAACAGGGAAGGATACCACGGTACGCGGGTCAAGTTGATTGACATAGAAGAACTCGCCGAGACCTTGCTGATACGTTTGGCTCAGAAATCCGGCCAGTTCAGTATCAATTTCACCCGTCTCGACTGCGATTTCCGGCGCCACAAAGGCTTTGTAATAAGATACGCCAGCCACCAAGAAAAGCATCTGCAGCGCTCGATCCAACACCGCCTCGTCATAATCAACGAATCCAAAGTCGAATGTATACGTCTCACAGAACTGCAAGTCGTCATCGTAGGCGTAATATAGCTCCAGCTTTTTTTGCTGCTGGTCGAAATGATAGCGCCGGAAGGTGAAGGTCTGATACTTGCTCATAATGCTGCAACCGCCTTATTGAACTGCTGCCCCCGATCCTCGAAGTTCTTAAACATATCGAAGCTCGCAAATCCAGGCGAAAGAATAACTGCATCCCCCGACTGAGCGAAACCAGCGGCCGCTCCAACTATCTCTGACATCTGTGTAGCCTCCGAGATAACGTAGTTCGTGAAACCATGCTTCGTCAGCTGATCAGCCGTCCTCTGCGCCGAAGCACCAACCAAAATAACTTTGCGAATCTGCTCATTGAGCTGTTGCAAGCTATCAGCCAAATCACTGAGGTCAAGACCACGCTCAAAGCCACCGATAATCATAACTTTTTGACCCGGAACTGCTTCCATAGCAGCGATCGTTGCCGGTGGTGCCGCAGCATATGAGTCATTGTAGTAACGAACGCCAGCTACTTCTCGCCGTAATTCGATACGGTAGGGCAGGCCACTGAAGCTAGTCAATACTGAGCGTACGGCCTCAACGTTAGAAGAAACTTGCCAAACAGCGGTAACGGCCGCACAGGCGTTCTGCCAATTGTGCCGACCAAGCAGCTTGAGCTCATCAGTACGACAGATTGTTTGCCCATCAATAACAACCGCGCCATCCTGAGCTTCGGCGCCCGGAGCGGCCATGTACGGGATTTTCAACCCCGAGCTGCTATCAACAACGCGCCGTGACACCTCGTTAATAGCGTAATATATAGCAATATCGTCTGGAGTCTGATACCTGAACAGCTGGCTCTTGGCCGTGAAGTAGTCCTCATTATGGCCATGCCAGTCAAGGTGTTCCGGCGTAACCATCAGACACACGGCGAGATGCGGCGAATACTTGAGATCAATCAGCTGAAAGTTTGCCAGCTCCAGGACTACCCAATCATCTGGCTTGATATCGTCATGAAGCAGTTCCAGCGGCGGCGTACCGATATTGCCACCCAAATGGACGCGTTTACCGTCAGCTTCCAGCATCTTAGCAATCAGTGTCGAAGTCGTACCCTTACCTTTGGTGCCAGTAATACCGATAATATTCTTGGTAGGACACACCCTGAAGAATTCATTAGTAACGGTAGTAACTTTGTCCAAAATGGCCGGTGAGTTAGCGGCGACAATATCCCGTGGGTGTACCCCAGGCGTGCGTACAATCAGATCGTATTGCTGCAGATTCTCTAGATATGCTGAACCCAACTGTCCACGTACCCCTTGCGGTAATTGCAGCGCCTCGTCTTGGTCGCAAACAGTGATTTCATTCCCCTGACGCCAATACTCATAGGCTGCCTGTCCCTGCTTGCCGTAACCGATTATCGCAATATGCATGCAGGTATTATCGCATTCCTCAGGTCAACTACCTAGACAGTGAGACTGGGGCACCTACCATTTAAGGAATCAGATACCCAATTGTTTCTTAACAAGTTCAGCAACCTGCCGGGGAGTCATGTCAGCTTTCAGAATAACGGCGTTGACGCCATGCTTACGGACGCTGTCGGGGATTTCCTGCTCGCCCATATTGGTCAGAATAATGACCTTGATATCCTTGCCCCAGGTGGTCTTGCGCAGCTTCTCCAGCATCTCATCGCCATTCATCTCTGGCATCATCAGATCCAGCAGAATAACATCCGGCTTCATCTTCTCGGTCAGCTCCAGCCCCAGTTTGCCATTTTCGGCGGTCTCAACATTGTAGCCCTCCGCTTCAAACTTGAAGCGATACATCTGTGAGATAGCTTGATCATCCTCGATAATGGCTATTTTGGTCATTGTAATCAATCCTACGATAAGATCAGCCTTAGCACAATCATTTTGTCACATCTGTACTAGCAGAGAGCAACGCAGTGACCAGCTCAACCACCTGCGTCGGTGTGTAGTGGGCTTTAATAATATATTCATCAACACCAAGTTGCTGCAAGCTTGGCGGTGCGTCATCCTTGCTGATATTGGTCAAGACGACTACTTTTATGTCCTTGCCCCAATCAGTTGCTCGGATTTTCTGCAGCACCACATCGCCGGTCACCTCGGGCAACATGAGATCAAGTAAGATAAGTGCCGGCCGAAACGATTCAATCAGTTCTAGGCCCTGCTTGCCGTTAACTGCACAGCGCACTTCGTAACCACTCTGCTGCAACTTGAACTGATACATGCCTGCGATGGCTGTTTCATCTTCAATAATCGCGATCTTCTGTTTCATGCCCTCACCTTACTGAATATTCTATATCTCCTGCATCACATTTGGAAGTCCGTTCTTCGGTAAACTTAATGCAGCGTTCACCCTAACCCTGAAGAAACTAACCCGGATTCATTAAACACTTGCAAAAAATACAAAAATAGTGTAATATACTAGTTGGTAAAACGCTTACGATTATGAAACAACAAGAACTCGCCCCAACTACCCCAGATCAACCAGCGGTAACGCCTGGTGAAGCAAGCCTAGAAGCACCCCTATTGCCCGAGGTAGCCCAAGTGCAACGCGGTGAAGCCACTAATGAGCCAATCTTAACAGGGGTTGAAAACTCAGAGCCTACTCACGGTATTGCGCCAGCAGACGCCGAACAGCCCGGCTGGCTACGGCGCAACTTATCCAAGATTTCGATGGCCGCTTTCCTGGGCGGGACCACCGTAGCATTAGCTCTGAACCCGCTTGGCGGCCTCGAACATGATGTTGTGCAAGCAGCTCCTTGGACACTCTTAGGCGCAGGTGCCACCGAATCGATGTGGATTGGTGGTGCTGCCCTTATGGCTGGCAGTGCCGGTAAAAAAATCGGTAACCCACTCACTCTGAAGTCGCGATGGGGCGAAATAACCCAGAACATCGTTGACAGCAGAGGCTTCCGAACCGGACTAGCGATCAACACCATTGGTGCTCTAGGCACAGCAGCAGTAGTTGAAACGGCTGCAATAACCAGTCTTCCCCCAGAAACGTGGCTTGGCGCCACTGGTCTCGCTGGCGCCGATGTAGCTATGACAGTCGGAGTGCGTAGTGGGCTCTACGCCAGCATCAAGGAGTCTGACAAAGCGCCCGAAAAGAGCGCCAAACCCGAGGTAAAGGTGCGCAAAGCAATCGCCACCGACATAGACCGCTTGGCGGATATAGACTTGCTGCTTTTCGACAAAGCCTACGGCACCGATAAGCCGGCAAAAGAAGATATTGTCGCAACGCTCACCCAGCGTTTCGCCAACAACCCTGATTGGATGTTTGTATCTGAAGTAAACGGCGTTGTTGAAGGCTTCGTATCGGCGTTTCGTACCGATGTACCCGCCGAAGATTTCCAATCATGGGAACACTCCACGGCGAACGGTACCTTAGAGGGCAGGGTGAATCCTAAGGGCAAGTACACCTATGTAACCAATATGACCATTAAGCACGAAGCCGTTGAGCTAGGTGCCGAAGAGATGCTTCTGGCCAACTTATTCGCAAACAGCATTCGCGTTGGTGTTGAGTATGGCTATTTCGTGGCTCGCATGCCGCACTTTAAGCGGTGGGTGGCCGAGCAAGAAGTAGCCGTGACCGATGAGAACAAACAAGAGCTGGCTGAGCAATACATGAACTTACGTCGTGAAGACGGTAAGCGCTCTGACCCGCAGCTGCGTATGTATGAGAACTTCGGCTACAAGCTACAACGGATGGTACCAGATGCTTTCAAGGACGATGCTTCGCTCGATACCGGGGTAATATTCAAGGCAGCAATACCACCGGCTAATAATGTGCTGAAACGCGTACGTCCTGTTCGCGCAGTGATGGCAATGGCCTTGCGCCGAATCGCCAAAAACCCTAAACTCTTAAAGAAGGTATTTTAGTGAATCAAACAATGTCATCCACTTCGCCTCAGGCGATCAACACAAACACAAAACCCGCACACAACGCAAAATTCAGCGTAGAGTATTTTCATATTTATACCGACGAAGTAATTGGCGCGCGCCACGAAATCGGCCTGAACTACCTCAAGACAATCGAGAAGACCTGGGAGTTTCCGTATGAGCGAATCATCCTAATCGATGACTATAACCCCACCGAACACCTCATTGATGTCGAAGATGTCCTCAGCTACCTCGAGAGTCACGGTATGCGGCCCGATTACTGGGCGTATGAGAAGGATTTAATCGACAACGCCCAGATACTGCTCGAAAGCATCAATAATCCCAAACTCCAAAGGAATTACAGATCATACATTGAAAAGCACAACAAATACCCCTGTTCGCTGCTAACGGCAACCTGGTACCTGACACGACTCGGCAAACTAGAGAATAACGGTATTATTACAGCTACTACTCCAGGCGTCACTTATAGCCCAGCGCCACGTCTGCTCAACTTGCTACCACAAGATTATCGAAGCATTGAGGACAGAGCGAGAGGCATTATACAGAAAACCGACTTCAAGGATGCCGCTGACAAAATCCAAGATTTGTTCTACCCAACTGATTCAGGCCGAGCCCTAGATCTATTTTAGAACCGTTTGCCGAAAAGCTAATTTGGCAAGTAACCCGCAAGCGCTTAAAATGAGGTTATGCTTGTTCTCATCAGTATTGTTGTAGGTATTTCTGTAGCAGCAATACTGGTCGCCGGCCTCTTGGCGCTCTTGCGTAATCCGAATAAGCTTCAGAATCGGTGGTTTTTCGGCTTCGCAGCCTTTATCACGCTGTGGATTCCGTTTAACTTCTTTGACAGCAATTTTGTTGTACCTTTTTGGACGAATATAACGCTAAAGCTCGACTTCATTAGTGCGCTGTTCTTGGGGTGGGCTTTCGTCGAGTTCGTTGAGGCGTTTTCTATCAATGATGTTGCGCGTCATCGGGCAAGCCTGCGTATCAAACTGGCGCAACCGTTAACTTTTATCGCTAACCTGATATTCATACCGGTTATTCTGAGCGGCCTGGTTGTAACTTCGTCGATCACCAGTCATAGCCTAAAAGTGCATTACGGGTCGCTGTTTAACGCCTATGCAGCGCTGATTGGTATTTATTTCATCTACGGCCTAGGGAGGCTGTTCTATAGGCGAATTCATGCCGCGCCGCGTGAAAAACCAGCGCTTAATCTGATTCTTGCGGGACTGGGCGTCATGATTGTGGCGAACATTATGACCAATCTGGTCTTCCCGCTGTTAATCAATAAACGGTCAACGGTTCAGCTGCTGAATATCATTGGTTATCTCGGGGTGGTTGTTTTTGCCTTCCTGATGTACTTAGCGATTACTACGCAAAGGCTATTTGATATTCGTCTGATTGTTGCACGTTCGCTTGGCTACATTCTGTCTTTGGTGAGCTTGGCCGCGCTGTTTACGCTGATTACATTTGCGGCCATCGGCCTAGTCTTCAAGAATAATATCAGTCAGACTGAAACCAGGTGGGTGTATACGCTATTTGCGGTTAGTCTGGCGCTGTTTTTCCCGGCACTTAAGCGGTTTTTTGACGTCACGACCAATAAGCTCTTTTACCGGGATGCGTACGATGCCCAGCTATTCCTTGATGAGCTCAATAACTTGCTGGTTTCGACGTATGAGATTAAGCCGTTGCTGGAAGGTAGCGCCAGGATAATAACGGATAACATCAAGGCCGATTACTGCATTTTTGGCATTGGAGCTACCAAGACTACCCCGCACTGGATTCGAGGGACTAAATATGTTGCTATCACCGACAGAGATATTGACCTTATCCGTAGCGCAACAGAGAAGTTGGAGCAGAAAGTTATTGTGGCCGATGAGCTGAATGATCTATCGGATCATCTCAGAGAGGTGCTGCAGAAGTATAAAATAACAGTGGTGGCGCGGCTGTCCTCTTCGGCACGCGAAGGAGGTATTGGCTATCTCTTCCTGGGCGCTAAGAAGAGCGGCAATGTCTACAGCTCACAAGATGTAAAAGTCTTGGAAATCGTGGCCAACGAGCTTGTTATCGCTATCCAGAACGCACTGCGATTTGAAGAAATCGAGAACTTCAACGTGACGCTACAGGGCAGAGTCGATGACGCAACCAAGAAGTTACGGCACGCCAACGAGAAGCTAAAAGCGCTGGACGAGACCAAAGACGACTTCATCAGTATGGCCTCACACCAGCTGAGAACACCTTTGACCAGTATCAAGGGGTATATCAGCATGGTGCTGGAGGGTGATGCGGGTAAATTGACGCACATGGAGCATGAAATGCTGGGGCAGGCTTTCTTCAGCTCGCAACGGATGGTCTATCTGATCGCTGATCTGTTGAATATCTCACGCCTGAAAACCGGCAAATTCATCATTGAGCCAGCCAAAGTTAATCTGGCCGAGGTGGTCGAACAGGAGCTGGGCCAGCTAGAAGAAACGGCTGCTTCTCGTTCGCTGACTTTGACATACGAGAAACCCAAGCAGTTCCCTGATCTAATGCTCGATGAGACCAAAACCCGCCAAGTCATCATGAACTTCGTCGACAATGCTATCTACTACACACCAGCTAACGGCCACGTAATTGTGCGGCTGGTCAACAACCCAACCACTGTTGAGCTGCGCGTTGAAGATGACGGCATCGGTGTGCCCAAACACGAGCAGCCCCATCTGTTCACCAAATTTTACCGAGCAGGCAATGCCCGCAAGGCACGCCCAGATGGCACCGGCCTCGGCCTATTCATGGCCAAGAAGGTCGTTATTGCTCAAGAAGGGTCATTGATCTTCGAGAGTCAAGAAGATAAGGGGAGCACCTTCGGGTTCATCTTCAGTAAGCGCAAGCTTGGTGTTCCTGAGGCAGCTGTTAAGCCGAGTGTACAAGCAGCTAAGTCGAAGACAGACGCCAAGGCCTGACTCCTGGACAGGGTACCTGCACCTGGCCTGCACGTAGTGCGTTACACGCGGGACAGCTTACGCTGTTCCGGTTGCACTACGCTTGACCCTACGTGCAGGCCAGGTGCAGGTACCCTGTCCAAGCTATAGCAAAAAACACGAAAAAGTTGTATTATCATTGACTTACCATAGTATTTATGCTAATATAATACCCAGACAAGGATTTAAGCATATATGTCTGGAACACTTACACAACTTATTGAGTCTGCTCAGCACCTGCCACGGGATGCTGAGAACCCTTTGGGCGGCGCAGCTGCCTTACTAGCAACAGGGATAGCTTTGACCGCAATGCGATTGGGGTTCAATCGAACCGACGAAGCCTATGCGGCCGAGTTCCCGAACCCTGCATTGCTAGAGAAGAGCATAACACCTGACGACCGGGCCAACCGTAGCGCCCGACTTGGCGCAGCTGTGCTCGAAGTTGCTGGCGTAGGCTTAATAGCTGCCAGTCTTATCGGTCACCCCACATATAGCACCAGCAAGGTGAACAGTCAGGCGAATGTCATAGTCGTCGATGATGTGTCGAACTCTATGCGCTTCACCCGGGACTTAGGCCAATCTGGCGCGAGCCGCTCAGAGGCTGTTACGGCAGGTATCGACAGTGTTAGTTACACCGGCAAACTAGGTGTTATTCAGGTCGCTGCCAACCATAATGTGGCAGTTCCGTTAAGCCAGGATTGGCGCACCCAAAAGGCTCGTATCGCTAAGCTTAGTGTTGATGCCAACGGCGGTCAACTAACACCGGCCTTGCAACTTGCCGAATCACTACTGCCACTGAGCCGTAAGGTCGCTGGTGGTCATGAGGGTACGGTGGTGCTGATATCAGATGGTACTGTCGACGACTCGGGCAACTCAATTGCCAACGAAGCGTCTACTATGACCCGCGACGGTGTAAAACTCAAAGTTATTGTGCCTGGCACAGCCAATGGTACATACAAACTCAACGTCAACGCTCCGCCAGCCGATTCGGGGGTTCAGCCCCAGTTATTTAACGGTGTCGGCGCCAACAATATCAGCCAGCCACAGACCGCTGAAGCAGTCACTTCCGATGTCCGTCAACAGATTGAAGACGCTGGCAGCGTCGGCGAACAACACCCTTGGTTACCGGCCGTAGCATTTGGTATAGCAATGGGTGCAGTGGGTCTATTCAGGAATGTAAGACAACGTGCGAGCCGTAAGGTTTAAAGAAGAGGAGAATAATTATGAGTAATCACGAAGATTTAGTACAAGCCTACAAGACAGTTGAAGCAGTAACCCTTGAGGTTGCCCGATCAGTAGAAATGCCACGCCGAGACCTGCTCGTCGTAGTCGGTGCATTTACCGTCGGTGAATCAGTATTTATTGAAGGCATACCTGGTAATGGCAAGACTACCTTAGCTAAAAGCATGGCTACTGCCGTAAATGGTAGCTTCGGCCGTGTGCAGGGTACGTCAGAGGTTTTGCCGAGTGATATTACAGGCAATGATATATTCGACCAGAGTACGCAGCGGTATGTATTTCAGCCCGGGCCGGTGTTCAGTAACGTCTTGTTGGTTGATGAAATGGGCCGTTTAAGTCCTAAGACGCAATCGGCGCTCTTCGAAGCACAACAAGAAAAGCAAGTTACCGTCAATGGCCGCACGCACCAGCTGCCACGACCATCAGTAGCAATCGCCACCAACAACCCGCACGCTTACAGCCAAGGAGTTAATATCATTACCGAGGCCGGTATTGACCGTTACGGTGTGACTGTTGAAATGCCTGAGCATGACGAGGACATGATGCTGCAGGTTCACGAGAAGACCAAGCAAGGTCACTACCCACAGACTGCCGTGGAGCTGCGCGATATGCTTCAAGCGCGAGAAGCGGTAAGCAAGATGGACATATCAAGTGAAGTCCTGAGGTTGGCTGCGCGAGCCGTAGTAGCTACACGTGAGCACGCTGCCCTTGATCCTGAAACAACTGTATTGGGCGGTCAGCGACCGTTTGCTAACCTGCTCAAGGTTGCCAGTGTCGTAGCGCTTATGGACGACTCAGGGAAGATGCGCCAGACGGTGAACGCTAACGATGTTGCAGTGGCTGCACACTATGTTCTGCCACACCGCATGGGTCTAACCTACAAGGCCGCAGAGCAGACAAACAAGCAAGAAGTGATTGACGAAGCCCTTAGAGCAGTAGCAACTACTAGAAGCTAGCACAAGGCTCGTTAAACGGAGTTACTATGACAGTCGAAATGTCTCAAGCTGATCCAGTGTTTGACCCGGCGAATGTCGGGGAGAGCTTGGATGTGCTCCGAGAACAGCTACCGATGCGCGATCAGTCGTTCAGGGGCACGGTGGTGGGCGAGTTTGCTTCTAGCCAAAAAGGCTCGGGTTTTGACATTAACGGTGTGCGGGATTATGTACTGGGCGATGACACGCGTCACGTTGACTGGCGTGCCACGGCTCGTCAGCCCGACCACCAGCTGCAGGTTCGTGAGCACTATCGGGATACTATGCCGGCGCTATGGGTTGTTACGGATGCTTTACAGAGTAGAAATGAAGTTAATCCGGGTTATTTCTCGGAACAACAGCTGGCGCTTTCGGCAGTGACGGGCTTAATACGGATTGCCAATCTTCAGGGCATGCCTTCGGCAGTGATAGCCAGTGACGATTATGAGACTGCGATAGCTCAGCGCCAGCCAATGCACGGCAAGGTGCACTTGCGCAGGACAGCCCAGATGCTCGCGGATGTAATGCTGGCTGAAGCATCGGAAGACACTACGGCGCCGGGACACTTAGCTGAGCTGCTACGGTATGGCTCACAGCGTTGTATGGGCAGTATTGTGGCGGTGGTTTCTGACTTCCGCGAAGTTGCTGATCCTGATGATGCTGAACAGGGGTGGAAAACGCCACTTGAGGATTTGATACGTCGAGGTAATCAGCTGGTTGCCGTCGAGGTAACTAATCCGTGGGACTATCGTTTGCCAGCTACTGTTGACCGCTTCACGACCCGCGAGGGTGTGTTGTGGGTGGGCAATGATAAGCAAGGTCAGCGGCAGCGGGCGCAGTATGAGGCTGATGCCCAGGCGCAACAGGTCGCTATCGATGACGCACTGGCGGGGATTAAGGCTCATCACATCAAGCTTTCGACTGCTGAACCGCAGTGGCTTGGTTCGTTTCGGGATCAGTTGCGGCCAAACGGCGCATACCGAAAAGCATAAGCGTTTCAGATGATAAAGTGGTATTTTCCACAAGGATAGGATAAGATAGTTGACATAAGAAAGCATTTGTGGTAAACTTTGAAGGTTACACAATTTTGTGTCGAGATATTGTAAAGCAAGGTAAAGGTACGGGAGATAATTATATGGGTGAAATGATCACTAGAGTTCAGGAAGCTGTTGCTACAGCTGCTGAATATGCACAGAATCGAATGGCCCTTGGTGGCGTTCTTTTTGTCGGTGCCTTAGGTGTTGCAGGCTGCGGTAGTAGCACGCAAGTACGAACGGTAACCGCTGCTCGCGAAGCTTCAGCAACAACACTTAACCAGGCGAACACCGACTGTGGTGAGGCGCTTAACTTAAGTGCTAACCGAGCTGATACAACTTACGGCTCACCAGACTCCCTATTCCCAACACTTGATACACAGCACGCTGGTCAGGAAAAGTTATTCCCCGTTGATCAGGCAAAAGCTTCGATCAAGGAACAACTTGCTAATGACGAGCGCGCACTTGGCGTCTTTACCGCCTTCTTCATGGAAACTCGCACTAATGAACAGCTCCCTGATGCTGCGACTATGAGTCGTGCTCAGCAGCTTATTGAAACCTACACTAACAACAAGGAACTGGCAGCACAGGATGCTGACAAGGCCTGCCAAGCAGTTGATTTCCTCGTTCCTACTACTACTTTTGCAGTTACTAAGGGACAGGCAGTTGAGATTGTCACCAAGCGTGACGCTCATGGCCGTGTCGTAAGTATCGAAACTCAGATGGTGAATGCGACTGAGAACCTAAGTGGTTTCGAACTTGGTTTTAACGATGACAACGCTAGCTTGAGCCCTGCTCAAAAGGCTATTTACGCAAAACTATCAGGTCTCATGCTGATTACCGCTGACGGTAAGATAGTCATTAACCAGCTCATTGGTCCTGGCTCCTTCCGAGTTGCTCAGAACACCAATAAGACCCCAGCTACTGTCGTAAAGGGCGGCCAGCCGGTAGGCGTTAAGCCAACTAAAGGCTCTGGCCCTGCCCAAGGCGGCAGCGCCCAGCAGCGAAATGGTGGTGGTAGCAGTGGTAGCAGCCAAAACGGCAGCGGCCCTGGTACCCCGACCGGCCCAGGTAAGAAGCCTGAAAGCCAACCAGGTACTTCAACTGGCCACTCCCATGGTAAAAACCCAACGAGTGGCGGCAAGAAGCATGAAGCCGCTCCAAACGGTACAGATCAGACTCCAAGTGGCGGCGGTTCTAACGGCGGCGGAACGGGCACTACACCAACTGGCGGCAACACTCCTCCAGGCACCCCTCCTAATACTCCTCCTGCGACTCCTCCCGGAACGCCACCTAACACCCCTCCAGGCACCCCTCCTAACACTCCTCCTACAACTCCTCCCGGAACGCCACCTACACCTCCTACTAAGGGCCCAGAACCAACTTGTGTACCATCGGCATATACGCCTTGTACGTAACGATGCAATCTAAGAAAGGATTAAGACAATGAATACAACCAGCATTCTCAAGAAAATATCACTCGGCGTAGCCACAGTTTTGGCGGGCGTGATGATAAGCGGTACGGCTCATGCCATACCATACACCGGTGATACGACAGTTGCATCACCAGTACCAGCCTTTAACGTGTTTACTGGCACCATGCCAGCACCAGCACCCAAGGATGGCGAGCAAGACTTCTTACAGAGTCGCGTGCCTGCTAACGGTGACCTCACTGATTCAACTACACAGTACACTGATCCAACTAATACGGATTGTACCGACGGCAAAGTGCTCCAGTTGCGCGTTTACGTGCACAACGGTGCCAGCGTCGACGCTAACAATAATGGTACTGGTCCAAGTATTGCACACGGTACTAGGGTAAGTGTTGCGTTGCCAAATGGCCAAGCAACAAGTTTCGACCCATCAGCCTCCATTAGTTCTACCAATGCTGCAAAGGTTACTGACACTGCTACTATAAACTGTAACGGCCAGAGCGTTAAGCTCCAGTACGTTGCTGGTTCAGCCAGTCAATACAGTCTTGGTACCGGTGTTGTACCGCTGAGCGATGCCATTGTAAACGGTGGTGTATCCATCCGCAGCGAACAAGTACCTGGCGATGTCTGGGGTTGTTGGAACGAGCGCGTCTACGTGCTGTTAGCAGTAAAAGTTGTCGTACCTCCTACGCAACCACCAGTTACCGCTATGTGTAATCTATTCACGCTTGAAGCTAGCGCCGACCGCAAAGTTACCGTTAACCAATTCAAGTTCACCGCAGAGAACGCTACGTTCAAGAGCCTCGTCATCAACTGGGGCGACCAAAGTGACGCTACTACAATCGGTAAGTCTAACCAAGTAATTGGCACGACTCACCAGTACGGTGCTGACGGTACCTACCAGATTACTACGGCAATACGTTTCGACGAAGGTGATAAGCAAAATGTGCTTGCTGACAGCGCAAGCTGTGCTCAAACGGTAACATTCACCGCTAACAAACCGCCACAAGTAACGCCACCTACCACCACTGTTACAACCACGCCAACACAGCTGGTTAACACTGGTGCTGGCAGCGTGATCAGCCTGTTCGCAGCAGCTACGGCCGCTGGAACTGTGGCTTACCGCTGGATGCTCAGCCGTCGCTTGAGCCGCCAGTAGCGTGTGGATAAACACTAGCGCGAAATCAGCTTTTGTGCTACGCTAACAATAGTTGAATGAGCACTGACTGACCGCTCTAGAGACAAACAAAGATCTCCTGAAATCCCCCTCGTTATGGCAGGGGGATTTCTATTTCTCCCCTGTTATGGTACTATATTGCGGACTCAAGTTTTTTCTGCACCCAAATGTTGGGTGAGGGAAAAGAGCAGCATCGGTTCGCGATAGCGAATGCGAATTTATTTCGCAAGATGCGATGATAATCCGAACGGTTAGTAAGGATTATATGCCGAACCGGAATCATTCCTTCTGCTAGTAAATGATAGAATGATACCGCGTGAAGCTATAGAAAAACCGTAGGTTTGTCTCATTCGGCCTCATCGTCTAACGGCTAGGACACCAGGTTTTCATCCTGGCAATCGGAGTTCGATTCTCCGTGAGGTCACCAAGTATAAGCACTTTCATAGAAGTGCTTTTCTTTTTACTCATGCTTGCATAGTTACTGAAGCTGTAAGAAACTATAGTTATGAGGGGTTGTTACCATGACAGGTGAGCCAAGAGTTGGAGAACCGTCGTACGCCGAAATTGCAGTTGCTGATTTGCGAGAGCAATTCCAGCAGTTTTACATAAGTGACGAAGTCATAGGTCAGGTTAAAGCTGCAGGCTGCCGGATTGGGGGTGTCCGTTATTTCGGAGACTTATTCTCTTCAGACCCCAACATGACCTTAGAAGAACGATTAACAAGTGCTTATGTTGGTGCCACGGCGCATGGATATGAGTCTGGCCGAAAAAGATCTTACCACGCACTATACGGTATGCAAACTGTCCCTAGCGTAAACGAGCTATTCATTCAGGGGATTGATAAGGCGATCAAGGAAGAACGGCGGGATCCCACCCCTATTCATGTCACGAGGTTAGAAAAGGCTACGAAAGAACTTGGTAAATCACCCCTAAAGCGTTTCCTCGGGGGGCTGGCAACAGACTTTCGAAGAGGTACTCGATCTCCAGTTTGGGAACTGTGACCCTTTGAACATCTTGTACCATCTGTTAATCTCTCCAAGTATATAGTTCCAGTTCGAGCATGGGTGGTTTGGGCGGTAAGCTGGTGTCCGTGCGGGACAGTTCAAAAACAGCTTGGTCTGCGTCGATCTCTTGCTGCCGCCTCTTGTCATTTTTTGATATAGTACACCTATGAGTAAGGTTAGTTTTGTTTCGGATGGTTATAAACTTGCAGGTAATCTCTTTGTCCCTAGTGGTGAGGTAAAAAAGCTTGCTTTTTTGCTCATACAAGGTTGGACGGGGCACCAGAACATTGCAACTGCACAAGTTTTAGCAAGAGCGGGTTTTACTGCCATGACCTATGATATGCGGGGGAATGGTGAAAGTGAAGGGGATATAGCTGAGTTTTCTCGAGCAGATTTTATTAAAGATGCTGTTGTGGCCTACGACTACTTCAAGCAACAAGTGGGTAATGATACGGCTATTGGTGTCATCGGCGGCAGCTTCGGGAGCTATTCAGGAGTATTGCTATCGGAGCAGAGGGAGGTTTACTGTCTTTCTTTGCGCGTTCCGGCCACCTATCCGGATGAAGGTTTTGATGAGCCACAACTTGCTCAGAAGAATGGCTCTAACGACTTCGGTGAATGGCGCAAAAAGAAATTGAGCTACTCAGAAAACCATGCCTTCAAGGCGCTCCATGCTTTCACGGGCCGTGTCCAGATCATTGAAGCTCAAGCAGATAAGCTTGTACCAAGTCAGGCTCCCAGGAATTACGCTGACGCTGTCACTGACAAGTCTAAGCTGGTCTATGAAGTCATGCCCAATGCGCCCCACAGGCTTGTTAACGAGCAGCTTCAGACTGATTACGAGAGGCTGTTATTGACGTGGATAACATCTCTGCCAGATCCCCGCTGATTGAGCCGCAAAAATAGACGTATTCAGCGGCAGGAGGGTTGCTGCACTATGATTTTTGTCTCGTTGATTGTACTCTTGGATGTTTGTAACTGATTGGACAAGGTGTAAAATAGCAGTATGAAAATGGATAATTGGGAGTTTACTGAGGAGTTCTTGGTGTCGCGGCAGACGACGAGCGGGTATTTCTTCCGGGCGCTGCTTGAGACGGCTGAGGAGAACGGCGGGGAAGTGTTTCGTGGGGTTATTGCGGAGGCTGCGGTCAACAGGCGTAGTCTTTGGCCTGAGCCTGAGGCGCTTCGATTGATGGAGGCTGCCTATCCTGGTTCTACTGAGGTTGTGGTGGATCGTGCGGGGCAGATACAGGCTGAAGCACATGCAGCTGAACGGGCGCTGCGGAGCCGTAAGTTTTTGTCTTCTGCGACTTTTCGCGGCATGCTGGCAGGCCTTACGGGCTTTAGCCCGAGATCAACTCGCTGAGCAGGTTTGCAAGCTTTATTGTGCAAGCTGAATTGACGAGCTATACTGAGGTGTAAGCATTACTACTTTGAGCGTGGGCCAATAAGCATGAAGCAGACAAGTACCGTACCGAGTGTGCCGTTGAGAAGTTTGAAACGGACTAAGATTATAGCTACCGTCGGGCCGGCTACTAATAGCTATGAAGCTATTTTGGAGCTTATCAAGGCGGGGGCTAATGGTATTCGGTTAAACTTCAGTCACGGAACACATCAGGAGCGGACGCAACAGATCAAATGGATTCGCAAAGCGTCTCTCGCGTACGGTAAGCCGGTGGCCATTATTCAGGACTTACAGGGGCCGAAAATCCGGCTGGGCGACTTCGATGACATCGTCAATGTGGCCAAAGGACAAGTGATTAGTTTTAAATACCAGGCTGATTATGCAGCGAGCGGCCACTTGCCCACACAGTATGATCTCAGCAATAAGGTAAAGCGCGGTGAACGAATCTATCTGTACGATGGCAAAATCCGAGCTACTATCACGAGCACGCGAGAGGGCGTTATACATGCCGAAGCTGAGAATGCTGGGATTCTTATCAAACGCAAGGGTATTAATTTGCCAGATACTGATCTCGGCGGCGATATTATCACTGCCAAAGACCGGGCCGACCTGGTCTATGGTTCGGCACAGGATATTGATTATGTAGCGTTAAGCTTCGTGCAGACGGCTCAAGACATTGCCAAGCTGCGGTGTTTGCTAAAAAACATGAACAGCACTGCCAAAGTCATTGCTAAGGTCGAAACCAAGGCCGCCGTGGACAACATCGAAGAGATTGTCCGCACCAGCGATGCCGTCATGGTGGCTCGCGGTGATTTGGCTATCGAAACCCCGGCCGAAAGCGTGCCCATCGTACAGCGCCAGATTATCGGCCTTGGCCGACGCTATGCTACACCGACCATAGTTGCTACCCAGTTGCTCGGTAGCATGACTGATGATCCTGAGCCGACGCGGGCCGAGGTTTCTGACGTAGCAACGGCTGTATTGGTGGGTGCTGACTGTGTGATGCTGAGCGATGAAACGGCCAATGGCTCATATCCGATTGAAGCCGTTGAAACTATGAAGCGAGTCATCTTGTATACCGAAAGCCATGCGCCCTTGCAGGTCAGTTTCCCTGATAATAACGAAGATCACAGTCGCCAAGCGGCCATCAGTACGGCTATCTTAAGTCTGGCCGAAAATATTGCAGCCAGTGCCATTGTCGCCGAGACGAAGTCCGGGGCTACGGCGCTCCAGATTGCTGCGCACCGTTCGACTATTCCGCTGATTGCCGTGACTAATGATGCTCGCACGGCCCAGCAACTGGCTATTGCGCACAGTGTTAAGAGTTATGTTCGTCCGGCTGACCCTTTGGCCGCCAACAAACTGACCGATTGGCTGCGCAAGAACAAGGTGCTACGAACCGGTGATGTGGTGGTTACTGCCTCCGGTCGCTATCCGGGCGTTGTCGGCACGACCGACACTATCAAAGTCCGCGCTCTGGAATAGTGCCTAGCACGGTGTCTGCTATAATAAGCAAATATATAAGGGGTGGGATGTTTACCAAACAGACAATTCGCGACATTGACCTGAAGGGCAAAACTGTATTGCTCCGCGCCGACTATAATGTCCCGGTTGATAACGGCAAGATTACTGACGACTACCGCATCAGGCAGTCGATACCTACTATTAATTACTTGCTCAAACAACCTGTTAAGTTAATTATTTGCTCACATCTGGGGCGGCCGGACGGCGCCAAGGATCCGGCCTATAGCCTATTCCCGGTTGCTAAGCGTTTGCAGCAACTGCTAGATCGTCCGGTCGAGTTTGCAACTGATTGTGTGGGGCCGGCGGCTCAGAAGGCGGTGAGTGGTCTGCAAACTGGCCATGTTTTATTGCTAGAGAATCTTCGTTTTCACCCCGAGGAAAAGGCTAACGATAAGGGTTTCGCCAAGGAGTTGGCCGATCTGGCGGAAGTGTATGTTAACGATGCCTTCGGCGTTGATCATCGAGCGGACGCCAGTTTGGAAGCGGTTACGCACTACTTGCCCAGTGTCGCTGGTCTGCTACTCGAAAAGGAAATTGATACCATTACGCGTGTCATGGAGCAACCTGAGCGGCCGTTAATGGCGATTATTGGTGGGGCGAAAATTGCTGACAAGATAGATATTCTGCACCGTTTCATCGAAATTGCTGATTTCGTAGCTGTCGGCGGCGCAATGGCGAACACCTTCTTGGCGGCTCAAGGTGTTGATATTGGCGATAGCCTCTACGATAAGATTGATCTGCCGGTCGCCAAGGATATTTTGCGCAAAGCTGAGCAAGAAGCCAAAAAACGCCACTTCATCTTCGCTATTCCCTACGACGGCGTAGTAGCAAACACCATCGACAGAACAGCGCCAACCCGTATTGTAGACTGGCGTACTCATGTCATCTCTGACATCGAGCACTATCCCAAGCGTGTCCCAGCCAGCGCCAGCCATGTCCACGCTCATGAGAAAATCCTCGATATCGGCCCTTTCAGCGGTTCATTCATTGCCGGCGGCATACAGCTGGCTAATACAGTTGTCTGGAATGGCGCCATGGGCGTTACCGAGACAGTAGGTTTGCAGGGGCCAGTCGGGCCGTACGCCCATGGTACAGAGTTGATTATGGAGGCGCTGCTTGGCGAGTTTGGACATCGGCCATTTACGCTCGTTGGTGGTGGTGATACGGTTGGTTATGTTGAGGCTCGCAAGCTAACAGATCATTTCGACCATGTTTCTACGGGTGGTGGTGCTAGTTTGGAGTTGATGGCTGGACGGAAGCTACCAGGGGTTGAGGCGCTGCTGGATAAGCGGTGATGCTCGCGTTTTAAACTCCGAATAACCGGCACAACAGATAACTAGGAACCGGAGTATTAAGACGCGCACAAGTTTGCAAATTATCAACCCCTCTCCTATGATAAACTTAAGCATAAGAAGTAATGGGCACCATGAAGAAAACACTTATCGTCGCTAACTGGAAAATGCACCTGAATGTGCAGCAGGCCAGCTTGCTCGTCCATCGTCTCCACCAGCGCGTCAAAGTGCACCGCGACATTGAGGTTGTCCTAGCCCCTAGCATGCTTGCCCTACAACCGGTTAGTCTTGAGATTGATCGCCGACAGTTCAGTTTGGCAGCCCAAAATGCGTTCTCTAAAGACGAAGGGCCGTACACGGGCGAAGTGTCGTTTTCGATGCTTCGAGAGCTGGTGAGCTATTGCATTGTTGGCCATTCGGCTCGTCGAATTTACTTCCACGAAACACTTGAGGAGGTGCGGGACAAAGTCCAAGCCTGTATCCGCAACGGCATTGCCCCCATTCTCTGTATCGGCGAAACCAAGCAAGAGCGCACAGCCGGCGAAACCTGCCGCGTTATCCACGATCAACTCACAACGGCGCTGACAAACTTAACCTCCGAAGAGGTTGAACGAGTCGTCGTGGCCTACGAACCAATCTGGGCAATTAGCACCTTCGACGGCGAAATCGCCAAACCGGACGACATGCAGAAAGCCCTCGACCTGATCCGTTACGAAATCCATGAGCTCTACGGCAAAACCGCCTCGGAAGAGGTCAGAATATTATACGGTGGCAGTGTCGACGACCATGACTTCGCAGCTTACCTCAAGCTGAACGGTTGTGACGGTGTCTTGGTCGGTGCGGCTAGCTTGAATTACCAGCAATTCTCGGCCATTGTCGATGGTGCGTATCGGCTGACACATGTAGCAACGAGCGACGAAGCAAAACCATGAGTGACGCCAAGAAACCGATCAAAGTAAACATCAGCGATGTCGCTCAGCCTGGCAAATCGGCGCCATCCGAAACTTCCAAGCCGGTGCTCGTAAGCAATCGCCCGATTCTAAAAGATCCAATGGTTGTCGACCAAACCGCGGGTGCGGATGACACTTCCGACAAGTTACTTACCAAGACGGCCGACAAAGAACTGGAAGTGCCTGGTGCGCCACCGCTCACCGCAGATGCTGCAACGGCAGATCAGACAAGCACTGCTGCGCCCACTCCCATAAAGGTCAAAAAAGACACTAAAACATCGACGGCGCAAACACTTCCGGCGGCAACCAAGCCAGATGAAAAAGTCGAGGCACTAACAGATGCAGCAACACCAGAAACACCGGCCGAAAATACCGATACTGCCGAGCCGACCAAGCCTGAGCCTGAGCCTGCTACAGATACAGACAAAACGACTGTTGAAAAACAAACAGCCGACGAAGCCTCGACAATCACTGAAGCCGATGCAACTGCTTCGAACGAGGCCGATACAGCAGATGCCTCCGATAAGCCAGTCAAGCAAACCGATGAAGAAGTAGATGCCGAAGTAGCCAAGCAGGCCAAACACGACGCTGCTATTCAGAAGCTGGTCGACAGCAAGCAATACTCGCTGCCGATTAATGCCGTCGAGAAACGGCGCAGCAAGCGTTTCGTCCTGCTCGGCATTCTACTCAGTCTGCTCCTAGCCCTCACCTGGGCTGATATTGCCTTGGATGCTGGTATCATTCAATTCCACAGCGTCAAACCGTTGACGCATTTCTTCTCTAACTAGAATTTATCCAAAACCTTTCTGTGCTAGGCGACTATCCCCTCGGAGCCGATAATTGAGGATAATGTAGAAGCTAAAGCCACGATTTATAGTGATGAGGCCAGAGTTTACAAGATCTTGAATAAGCATGACTATTCGCATACGACAGTAAACCACTCAAAGCTAGAGTAATGTACGTGGCATGGCTCACGCGAACACTATAGAGGGCTTCTGGTCTCAGCTAAAGCGCAGCATAGACGGCACATATCACGCTGTATCGCCCAAGTGCCTACAGGGCTACATTAACCAGTTTGTATTTCGGTACAACTTTAGAAGCGTGCCTACTTGCCCTGCCCTTTTGGAACAGGCTGTGAAGCTTTCTTAATCAGCCGTTTGAAGAGTTTCTTGCTCACCAGTTTATTGTAACTTACTCACTTAACTACAAGCTTGTATGCCGACAGAATGGCTAAGGTGAACAGAGCGAGAAAAGCTAACACCCTGGCGCAAAAATCAAAGAACGTACAACAGTCGTGAAAAACTGGGTGTACTGTTTTAAGCTTTACCACTCTTAACTCGGACTTGCTATTTGGATAAGTCTTGTTCGCCACATGTTCAAAGTAATCAAAAAATATCGTTGCTTGTAGGATAGACGCAAGGAACGTAACACCCTCAACTGCGCTCCCTTTACTGACAGCGCTGCCGGGGTCTTTAGTGAGTGCCTTACTGTTCTTTGTTTTTGGTTTTTTAGCTTTAGCAGTTTGAGTTTTAGTGGGGGATTGATCTATCTCTTTTCTGTACTTTTCGACGTTACTCACTGACAAGCAGACCCAAGTTATCTAAGCGGTAATATGCAGTGGCTTTAGAAACATTGAATATTTCTGCTAGGTCATCAATGTCTTTAGTATTTTCCCATGCAGTCGTAACAAGCTTCTTTGGCATAAGTAGAGCCGAAGCGAGCATATTTGCTTGCACTTCTTTATATAGCTCATCGGCATTATCATAGTCTGAAAGTGGTTTACGATATTCAACAAACTCTTCACCGTCATGAAGTATGTAGTGTGATACTTCATGAGCGATAGAAAATCTTTGTCTTTTTGGACTGTCACTGTTTGAAACTTGAATTAGGCAGCCACCTCCTTTTTTATGCTGTATTTTTGCTGAAATATCGCTGGGTTCAAATTCAACTGTTTCTACGTCACAGTTGAAGAATTGTGCCAATTGAATTACATCAATGGCACCAGGCTCATCTTTGTTGAGCTTAGCGTCACTGCCAATATTTCGTGCTATTTCTTCTATTGTTCTAGGGGATATGTAGCGAATTGCTGCCGGCATGTGATTACCCCTTTCTTTTATATCTACACCTTAATTGTACGGTAATCCTTAGCAAAAATACAGTAAGAAGTAAGTTGCACGGCTTCACTTGCTGTCATGGTATAGTCGCCTTTCTGGTAGTATTGACAAGGCTAAAGATTTCTTTGGAGCGTTAGGCTTTTCGATTGAAACCCATAGTTTACTTGAGGTAACGAGTGAACTTGTTTCGCCTGATCGCCTTAATTTATCATCAGAACAAGTTGAAAATGTTAACAAGCCACCTGTTGTGTTTGTGATGCGGCTCAAGACATAGCGACAATTGTAAGTTACAACAGTTTTGGGCCGCCTACTTTGCTAAGATATATAGGTGTTAGATCAGTTACTTGAAGGATTGAATCCGGAACAGCGGCGGGCGGTAGAAACGACCGAGGGGCCGCTGCTGATTCAGGCTGGCGCGGGATCGGGCAAGACGAAGACGCTGACGCACAGAATCGCCTATCTTATTGCTTCGCACAAGGCGACACCGTTTAATATTTTGGCGGTCACTTTCACGAATAAGGCTGCCAAGGAGATGCGCCTGCGGGTTGCCCAGCTGCTCGGCGAGAATGCTGATAACCGCGGTTTTATGCCGTATATGGGGACATTCCACGGGATTTGCGTGCGGCTGCTTCGACAGGACGGTGAAAGCATCAATATTCCGCGCAGCTTTGTTATTTTTGACGAATCCGACCGCCAGGCTGCCGTCAAACAGGTTAGTAAGCAGTTGATGATTGACGAGAAGACATTTCCAGCCCGGGCGCTGAGCGGCCTGATTAGCAGCGCCAAGAACGAAATGCTGTCACCGGCCGAATACGCTAGTACTGCCAGCAGTCCGGCTCAGCATGCGGCTGCCAAAGTCTATCCGTTGTACGAGCGCGCTTTACGTGATGCGTCGGCCTTGGATTTCGACGATTTAATTAACCGTACTGCCCACATGCTGAAGACCCAAGCGGCCATTCGCAAGAAGTGGCAACAGCAATTTACCTACATCATGATTGACGAATATCAAGATACAAACGCCGCCCAATACCAATTAGTTAACATGTTAACTAATGATCATAAAAACATTGCGGTGGTGGGGGACGACTGGCAGAGTATTTACAGCTGGCGCGGCGCTGATTTCCGAAATATTCTGAAGTTTGAGAAGGATTTCAAGGGCTGCACCATCATCAAACTTGAGCAGAATTATCGCAGCACCAAGAATATCCTCGACGCTGCCCACGCGGTTATCACTAAGAATTCGCAGCGTAGCGACAAACAGCTCTGGACGGCAGCTGGTGAAGGTTTGCCGGTTCAGCTGCTGCAAGTTGGCAGTGAACGTGCCGAAGGCGAGGCTATTATTCGCCGGATTCGTAATGGTATCGACAGCAGCCGGCGGCATTATCGTGATTATGCGGTGCTATATCGGACGAATGCCCAGAGTCGTTCAATAGAAGAGGCCTTCGTGCATTATGGTGTGCCGTATCGCGTGGTGGGCGGGGTGCGTTTTTATGATCGTAAGGAAATCAAGGATCTGATAGCGTATTTGCGCTTGATTTTTCAGCCTGAGGATCAGGTTAGTTTCGAACGGATTGTTAATATACCGGCGCGCGCGGTTGGCGCCAAGAGTGTCCAGAACTTTTTAGCCTGGAGACGGCTACAGCAGCACTCGCTGCTGACGGCCTTGCAGCAGGCTGAACAGTGTGAAGATTTGACGCCGCGGGCGCGTAAGTCGCTGAGCGAGCTGGGGGATATTCTGGCCAGTCTGCGTACGGTGAGTGAGGATGCAACGGTGAGCGGTCTGATTGATTCGCTCCTGCGTCGAACAGATTACTTGCAGTATCTCTCGGATGGTACGCCGCAAGGTGAGGCTCGACAGGAGAATGTTAAAGAATTATTGAGCGTGGCGCAGGAGTATCAGGATGCGGGGCTTGAGGGTTTCTTGGAAGAGGTTTCCCTGGTCAGTGACCTGGACGGTGCCGACTTCAGCGGTGACGCGGTGACGCTTATGACGCTGCATGCGGCCAAAGGACTGGAGTTCCCTGTGGTTTTCATGACTGGCCTGGAGGAATCGATCTTTCCGCACTCGCGGGCGCTGTATGACCAGCACGAAATGGAAGAAGAGCGCCGCCTCTGTTATGTTGGTATGACACGGGCGCGCCAGGAGCTGTATATGACGTATGCTGCTGGGCGCTTGCTCTATGGCGGGATGCAGCATAATCCGCCGAGTCGGTTCTTGTCGGAGATTGATGGGGAGTTTCAGTCGGCTGGTGGGTTTGAGGGTGGGCAGGGAGGGTTTGGCCCTGAGATATCCCCCCCTTTCGGCCTAGGTCACGGCCTGCAGGGGGGGATATCTCAGGGCTCGTCAGTCTCTGGTGATGAGCCTCGGTATGTGCCGGATCTTAATGAGGGTGATGGTGTGCGTCACCAGGTCTTCGGCATCGGCACGGTGTTGGAGGTTGAGGGTGACACCGCGCTTATCTTCTTCAAGGGTAAGGGCACGCGCAAACTCAATATTAGTTTTGCACCTCTAGAAAAACTATAAGAAACCGCCGTCTTTGCTACAATGGAGCGCAGGCTGCCTGTGGAGTGTAATGATTTGCCATAGTGGTGAACTCCCGGAAGGCCGCCCGGATTATGCGCAGAAAACTCGAGAAATTCAAACTCAAAATCATCCGCTACCGCCGGATATGGCTTCCCCGCCGTATTCGCAGGCTCAAAATCGTTAGCCGGCACCCATTCGCGGTACCCGTTATAACGTTCTTCGTCTTATTAATTCTGAGCGCGATAGCTGTGCTGCTGCTCAATCGCTACGACAGCCCGGCGACAAATGCCTATGTGGTCATCATCTCGCATGATCATGTGGAGCAGACGGTACCAAGCCGCCAGCCCACCGTCGGCACCTTGCTCGATAAGCTGCACATTACGCTCGGCAAGGGTGATGTCGTTGAGCCGAGTCGTCAGACGCATATCAATCAGGACAAATTCCGTATTAATATTTATCGGGCAGTGCCAGTTGCGATAACCGATGGCGCTAACACGACGTTTACGTTCAGTGCGGCGACCACCTCCCGAGCTATTGCTGAACAGTCGGGCATCAGCTTGTATGCTGAGGATTTGTTAACGACTTCGCCAACGAGCAGTTTTATCAGCGAACACGCTATAGGTGAAACGGTGGCTATCAAACGCTCTGTGCCAATCGGTTTGATTCTCTACGGTACCCCGACCGTGACACGTACCCACTCTGATACGGTGGGCCAAATGCTCCAGGAGAAGCACATTGTGCTGCGCAACGGCGATACGGTGCAACCAGACGTCAACACGCCAATCAGCGCCAATCAGCAGGTGTTCATCTTACATAAGGGCACCAAAATCGCCACAGCCACCCAACCCATCCCCGCACCCGTCCAAACCATCGACGATCCAACGCTAACCACAGGCACCAGCGCCGTTCGTCAGCAGGGTTCGCCTGGGATACTGCTCATTACCTATCAGGTTAATGAAAAAACTGGCGCCCAAACCCAACTTCAATCAGTCCAGCTCCAGCCGCCGATTACCGAAATCATTGCTCGTGGTACCGCACCCGTCCCGGTCAGCAGTAATCTAAGTACCTGGCTGGCCAAACTCCGTGCCTGTGAATCGGGTGGTAATTATGCGGACAACACGGGCAACGGCTACTACGGCGCATATCAATTCTCGCTCGGTACCTGGCAACGACTGGGCAACAGCGGCCTGCCAAGTAATGCACCACCATCAGTACAGGATCAAGCTATAGTACAGAACACCAATCGCTCGGGCGGCGGCTTGGCCAGTCAGAATCCGGGATGCTACTACAGAACTGGTATTTCTGCCTTCCCGCCAAGCCAATAGAAAACTTTTCGATCGTAAAGTCAACTGCTATACTATCTGTATGAATGAGCAGGAGCCACGGCACAACAAACTGGTGAGCAGAGCCTATAACACCTTCCTTGTGGCTGCGGCAGCTATTGCCGTGTGGGCAGTGGCATCGGATTCAAGCGGCAGATCGCCTCGGCATGCCGAGACAGCCACCGGAGCTAATCCGACTCACGATATATATGCTGGATGGGGCAAACTGGATCACGGCGGCATGATACTTGACGCCCGTGTGGCACGCGGTGTCGATTGTCCTGCAAGCCAGGATCGTGGTTGGGCGAACGGGCGCTGGTATGGAAATGAGCTTGAGGTGGACTCGCAACTAAGTGGAGACTTCGGATGGGGATTCATCCGAGATGGCGCAAATCCGCTGGCCTTCGTTGGTGTCGATAGTGAACCTGAGTTTGACGGTTATTATGTGTTGAAAAGTGGCTGGGCTTTGCGCTACAACAAGCGTGCCCAAACCTACAACTTGGATCATTTTCAAGCAGAGCCAGATGGCGAAGAACGTGTTCAGGGCGGGGGGTTACTGCCCGTCAGCAAGTTGGTTGGGCAAAGAATCGCTAGCACTAGCCTGGTAGGAATGGAGCTGGGCGGCATGGGCACCTGGACTGATGGGCAAACCAAGGTTGCGGTCAGCATAGACCCAAACGTTGGAAGGTCTCATGCCTATGACGCATTCGGTTCACTTATAAGACTCGATGTGTCGTGCACCACGTAACTGCTAGCACAAGAAACTAGGCGCCAAACAGCGTGGCTGAAGTACCATTCGCCAAGAAATCCCTGGGCCAGCATTGGCTGCGTGACGAAACAGTCCTGCGTGATATTGCTGCAGCCGCCCAAGTATCTTCCACTGACACAGTATTAGAAATTGGGCCTGGTCTCGGTACTTTGACAGCTGTTCTGGTGAAATCGGCGGCGCAGGTCATTGCTGTGGAGTTTGATGAAAAGCTAGCCGTGCTGCTGCCAAATCACGTGCAGGCTGACAATCTAGAGGTAATCACGCAGGACATTCTAAGCTTCGACTTCACCAGCTTGCCAGCAGCCTACAAACTGGTGGCGAACATCCCGTATTATCTGACAAGCAACCTGATTAGAGTCCTCAGCGAAACGCCCAATCCACCCAGTACCGCTGTCCTGTTGATCCAAAAAGAAGTTGCCCAGCGGGTGGCGGCTCAACCCGGCGACATGTCATTGCTTAGCGTAACTGCTCAATTCTATTGGCAGGTCAGTCTAGGGCGCGCAGTTCCGGCGCATTTCTTCGAGCCGCCGCCGAAGGTGGATTCACAGGTTTTGGTGCTGACGCGTCGTCCTGAGCTGTTGTTTGCCGATGTGGATATTGCAGCGTTCTTCCGCCTGGTCAAAGCTGGCTTCTCGCAGCGCCGTAAGACGCTGCTGAACAGCCTGAGTGCCGGGTTGCAGCGTAATCGTGACGAGATTCAAGCTCTGTGCCAAACGGCCGGTATTGAGCCCAAACGTCGTGCCCAAACGTTAAGTCTCGATGAGTGGCATACATTGTATTTGGCACTAACTCCAAGCTAATCATTTTAAGCCTGCTCAATCTAACAGAGACAAAATGTGCTTTTTCGCACAAATAAGCATGAACACTTGATGTGTTAAGTATTGAGTATTACACTGGAGTTATGGGCCCCACGAACAACCTCAGTTATCTTGTGCACCATCTGGCGGGTGTCATGGGTCGTCAATCTGACCAAGTATTGCAAGAACAACTCGGCATCGGTCTCAGCCAGTTCAAAATCCTAATGGTGCTCGAATGGAACCCACGCGTCCAACAACGAACCATCGCCGACAGTCTGGGGCAGACCGAGGCCAGCATCAGCCGCCAAATCAAACTGCTCAAGAACAGAAATCTGCTCGTCAGCAGGCAAGATCCGCGTAACCGCCGCAAGCATATTACTGCCCTGACACCGCTGGGCATGCAGATCACCGAAGCCGCCAGCGCCATTATGCGCCGTAATTTCGGGCCGGAATTCGCCAGTCTCGGCGATGATCAACTCCTGCAACTGGTTGCTGGTTTGCAGAACCTGCACCGCATCGTCTGCCGTCCGGGCCGCCTTGGCGCCTGTGACCATCCGCTCGGGCTGTAAAACACTAGCGTTTATTTGGTAAAAGTGCTATACTACTAATTGTCATCAGATGACAGTATACGGGGCTGAATTTTAAGCTCGACGTTGGACTTTATCGGTTAGATCAGCAGGTCGCTTGTCAGCGTATAGGCAAACCTCAATAGATGCAAATCCATTGAAACGCTTAGCTAATTTTGTTGCGAGTGCTTTTGCACCACGCGCAGATTACGCTTTTGCACCAGCTTAATTTAAGTATTAAGCCGTGCCGCGCATGACTTCAGATAGTGCAAAGGCGCGCTATATCTTCTGGACGCTCAGCTGGAATTATCCTAGCTAGCTGCTAAGACTTTGGATTGCTGCAGTGGAATGTTTGTTCGTTTCTATCCCCACTGCCTAAGAATCTAAAACGAACTACACCTGTAGACGACTAACCAAGATAAACCGGCGGACGTGGGGGCAGTACCCACCAGCTCCACCAATATACTTTTACTTAAATAACCTCTAACTTCAGAGGTTATTTTGTTATGATTAAGCAAATGGACAACGTAGAACGATATGCTCCGCCTGAAGGCTATTATGAGAATACGCACAACAGAGACCCATCTGCTTATTTGATTGAGGCTATAAAGCTGATTAAGCCCTCGGCAAAAACAGCTCTTGATTTTGGGTGTGGCGCTGGTAGTGAGACGAAGCTGCTCCTGAATGAGGAATTTGCAGTAATTGCAGTAGACGGCAATAAAGAAGCTGAAGAATATATTAAAAAGCTTCCTCATCAAGACCGGGTCGCATTTGTATGCTCTTCGTTTGAGGAGTTTGACTTTAAAAATTACGACTTGGTTAACTCGTCACGATCGCTTCCCTTCATAGATAAGTCAGTCTTTGGCAATGTAATGAGCCAGCTGCTCAACTCTATAAATCAAAACGGCGTTTTTGTTGGTGAGTTTTATGGTGTAAACGACGAGTGGAACAAGCCAGGAGAAACAATGACATTTCTTAGTAGAAGCGAAATTGAGAGACTATTTAAAGGGATGACAATCATTAAACTTAAAGAGAGTGAGGAAGATGGACATATTGCCAATGGTAAGGCAAAGCATTGGCACAGATTTTATGTTGTCGCGCAAAAAGTGTCCAACCTTCAAGGCGCATAGCTATTCTTAGCTATCGCCCACGGGATAGCTAAAACATCTCTCCATCGCCTCAGTTCTGCAATGATTCGGTGCCAAATTTTTCGTATGCGCTCCACCAAGCATAAGCATTGTCTTAACGCCTACCCACACAGTGGTTATTAGTCCTTGACATAGACTAGCTACAAGTATAGATTTATGAATATGACGGAAGTGCTAGAAAGACCACCTGTTGACGGATTACCTAGTTGGTCTAAGGTTTTTACTGATTTTGTTGGTGAAAAACTCGATATGCCTGACGAGTATCGTGTTTGGCAAGTTAGAGAGTACGAAATCCTTGACTCTAGTTTAGCAATACCGGCAGACGCAGTCAGATTTAGTCGTCAAACCGAAACTACGCTAGAGCCTAATACCCTATTACGTCACGGTATAGAACTTATAATCAATGGTGAGCAAACTGAAAGAGTCATGCATGAATACGGAAGCGTTCCTCGCGACCAAGGGGGTAACATTTTTGTGGTGTTAGCTGACAGTAAGCGCATCCAAACTCTAGGTTTTAGTTTTCTTAGGATATTTACCACTGCCATCAAAGCGCAGCAGCTAAGAGCCCCAGAAGATAAGCCTAGCGGCACTACAGTTTCACTTGTTGATTAAAGGTAATTATTAATACTCTAACCCGGTCATCCCAGAGTAAATACTGTCATCTACGGATTTCGTCAACTATGAGGGACGCATTATTTTCGAGGTACTCCACCAAGCATTAGCATTTTGATCCCTGCTATCATAGATGTTTTTTGTACGCTCTGCGAGCCGGTGTATGATTATTTCGCTTTGGGTGGTGGCAGATTGTATCTTTCACGAAAATCGACCTGAGCTTGAGTGCCGGTAGCCTCCAGTCCATCTCGAGCGGCAGCCAGGATACTTCCCGCCTCCGCATCAGCGGCTGCCCGTATCTCCGCGGCTCTTTGTTCGGCAGGTTGGATGTGTGCTCTTTGTGCTGGCCCTACTACGCCCCCCTTGGCTTCATTAAAAAGTTTTTCTACAGTTTCAGTAACTCCAGAGATCACAGACTGACATGCCTGTCTCGAACAAGATCTGGGGCACGTTAGGGTAGCCTTAACAGCTCTTTCTTTGTAGGGATCTATTTCGTTCGGTGGTGTGCCGAACCCATGTTGTTCGTGTACTCGATCCTCCACGGCTGCTGTTAGCTCGCAGCCCTTAACTCCGCACTTTTCAGCAGCGCCTCTAACTATGGCTGCAACCGCTTTCTTAGGGCTGACGCCGGCAAGCTCCTCGAATTTGTTTAATCTGGCGTTTCTGTACGCGGGGTCGTCTACATACCGTTCTTCTGCTCTCTCTATTGTTTGCTCGACAGTGCCTCGTATTTCGACGTTCGTAGCCATGGCCTCTCCTTGTCAATTAATCAGCTACATTGTATCGTGCACTTGTATAATTGCAAGGATAAGGGGAAAGCCTCCAGTAGACGCTGGTGCTTTTTGTTGCTTTTCCAAATCCCTCGGCTTATGCTTAAGCTAGCATATAACTAACAAGGATTATACTGATGGGCAAAATTCGTAACAATCAATCAGGTTTTGGCGCAATAGAGATATTATTAGGGCTTATTTTTGTAGCAATTGTCGTTTTTATTGGAGTGTATATTGCGCACAACCGAAGCAGTAGCAAAACGATAGCCAATGCCTCCACCGGCACGGCTACAGTTACAACGCCGACAACAAAGGCAACACCCACAGTACATACATCTCAAGAAGCCGTTACGCTCGTACAAAAGACATATGATGATTACCTAACAGCTCTAAACCAAGCGAACAACGATACGTCCAACACGCAACCGGTGGCACAAGTAGGTTTGACGGCAATAAAGAACAATTTAGCAGCCGACCTGTATGCAAAAGCTGCCGCAGTAACTCAAGCAACACCTTTTAGCTGTACGGCGCAGTTTGCGACCGATAAATATACGGCCTCTCTGTCGTCCAGCGACAAGACGAGCGCAGTCATAGCGGTTTCAATCTCAAACGGTGATGGTCAGAACACAGACGGCATGACGGCGACAGTAGACCTCAGTTCCCTAACGATAACAGCTGTTACCTGCCCAAGCTGATTAATGAAATAAAGGCTCGAAGCTATCTGTTGCAATTCGGGTACCCATAGCCTATGCTTGAATTAACTACCTAATACAGAGGATTCTCGGGATGGGCAAATTCAAAAATGATCAAAGAGGCTTCAGCCCTTTAGAAGTTGTACTGGTGCTGGTAATAGTAGCTTTGGTAGGAGTGGTGGGTTATATGGTTTACAAAAACCATCATAAGACTACGGCTGTTTCGACTGCAACCACCGCAAAGCCGACAACGCCAGTTAAAGCGATCACGCCTAACCCCTATGCGGGCTGGCAAACTTATAGTGACGCTAGTGTTTCGCTGCGATATCCTGATGGCTGGACGGTGAAGGATTTGAGCCAGGGTAGCGGGCAGCAGTGGACGCAAATTACCAGCGCAGAAGACCCAAGTATTGACATCAACACAGGAGGTTCCGGCGTCGCCAGTCATCAACGATTAGTGATTGACATAAAGCCGCTTTCATCAGCGACAGCAACGACCTGCAGCGAGACTTGTAAAATATATGATGCGGTTACCCTCTCCACGGCCAAGACCACTGGAGCCAAGCTTGTTATCTCAGATTGGGGCTCCCAAGGCTATGCCCAAGAGCTCGAAGTGGTGGACGGCGGCAATGGAACTATCGGCGCCCAAACGTATGATCTGGGTGCAACTGTAGGCGGTAAATCGCTGCGCATTTACGGCGGAGTAAACTATGGTACAAACTCTTCGTCAGGCTGGATAACAGATGTGCCTAGTTTTGAAAAAACACAGGCGTTCCAGAATCTGGTAAAGGTCATTAACTCTATAACCGTAAAATAAGGCTCAGGATGAGTAATTTCAAAAACAACCAAAGAGGCTTCAGTCCCGTTGAATCGATCCTCGTGCTGGTCATCATAGCTATGATCGCCGGTGTCGGCTGGTATGTCTATCGTGCCATGAAGAACACCAACAATGCCTATAGTTCGGCCACGGTAACGAGCACGAGTGGCTCGCCGAAGTTTGGTAAAGCAACCAAGAGTACAACCGCAACGAAAACCTACACCGATCAGAGCAACGTCTACACGGTAAGCTACCCAGCATCTTGGACACTCGGACAGGGAGGTGGCGGTGGTGATACGCACCCGGCGGCGCTGCTCGACGAACTGGCAGCTACGCTTACACCTCCGAATGCGCCTGATGTCGGTGCTAATGATCCGAATGCAATCGATATTCAGTCATACCGTTCAAGCGATACCGCAGGTATCATGAAGTTTTACATTACTGGCGATGGGAACACGACACCGCGGAAACTTACTATCAACGGCTACGACGCCGTATATCAGCAATCCATAGGCGGGGTCGGTAAGTCGTCAATAGCCTACACCGATGATAACTATGTGGTGACGCACAATGGAGTCACGGTGGTTTTCTTCTATAGAGTGAAGCAGTCGGCGACGCAACAAGACAATATCCCGCCGTTTGACGTCAGTAGTACGGTCGCTGCATTTACGGATGTCGTCAAGTCAATTAAGTTCTTGAACTGACCTCGCGAAGACCAAGTTTTGCTGGATGTGTAGCACAGACTCCCTCCAAACGATTTTTGATTTTTCTTATGCTTGCATTCGCGAAGAACAGTAGTATAGTCAATTAAATTGAGCGAAGAACATAGATATGCCACAAGTTGACCCAGTTGAATTTAGCGTAATACAACCGTTTGCACTGCCACCGGATTATCCGAAGAGCGGTGACGGTTTGAATCGGGTGTACGTGTTAGGCGCGCAAGAAGGTGGCCGGTGGAGCATGGAAGCTGTTGAGTTTCTTGCGTCAAAAGATGAGCCGCAACCGGTGTTCGGCCGGATAGCTACGGCTGCTGCTTGCTCCCCTGAAGCGGCTTTTCGCACCGGTGTTGCGTGGCTTGAGGGGTCGGAGGTGACAGACCTTCTGCCACTCCGCGAAGACCTTACCCATCGCTACCCGCCTCGGCTAAGAGCGGGGTTAATGTTCAGCCGATTTTTGCTGAAGCTGGCCAGTCCTCTTGAAAATAGCGTTGCCGCATAGCACGCTCTGCTGCTAGCACATCACGAAAAGCCGCTTCCAGACGTGCCAGAAGCGGCTTGAGGCATTCGGCCTACTTAGACAGGCGAATGTTTGGAACAGAGAAAGGTGCTGCTAGGCGCGTACCTCCCGCGCGTAAGCGTGCATTGCCTGTCCGGTAGATCTAGGACTTTTCAATGGATTACCCCCTTTCTGTGTTTCAAATTGTTAATACTTCGATTGTACTATGACTTGTCAAAACATAAAAGGCTTAGATGGCTACAGTGGAAAAGTCGGCTCGGTAACCTTATAACCTTCGTTCTTCCCGCTCTCAACAGTAGTAATTTCGAAATCACTCCGAAGCTCAGCCACAAATTTATCAATCATTTTGAGCTCAGCTGTGACAAGTTCTGCGGCGTTTTTCCAAGAGCCATGCCACCAGTCTTTGTTGTTGAGTCGCGCTTCTAGCTCCTCGCTGGGAGCGACTAACAAAATTATTCTGTGATTGGCCTCCGGTAGCAATTTTTTTAGTTTCTGGGGCGATTTACGATACGAGTCAATGTATTGCCATTTTATGAGGATTACATCTGATGTGTCGGCAAGCTTCTGCACGATTGTTGGTATTTGCTCCCGTATCTGCACTATCTCGGGCATGCTTATATCGCCAGGATAGTCAACGCTCTCTTTGCATACGGCTACAGTTTTATCTTGCCAGCCAAACTTTCCTGCTAAATCCTTATCTGTACAAGCCTTGGTAATAAACGTTTGCTTTCCGGCCGAGCTTGTTCCGATGATCCAAACAATTTCCTGCATCAGCATCAGTATAGCAATAAAAACCAGGCAGATACCGGGTTCAAGAGCACGAATATTTGATACGTTAAACCGTATATCTGATATATTCCTTGTGAGCCAAGAATCTATCTGTTATACTGACGGGGCTAGAAAAGCTGCTAAATAACGGTTCCGTTAGTTCTAGAGTTAATTAAGTAATTAAATAAAGTACGTGTTTCAGAGGCGCAGCTAACTGGTTTGCCATGTTACCTCAGTCACGCAGGAGTGTAAAATATGGCAACCAAACTATTTGTCGGTTCCCTAGCTTGGGCAACCACTGATGACAGCTTGAAGGATTTCTTCGCGGCAGTCGGTACCGTGGTATCGGCTACGGTCATCATGGATCGCGAAACCAATCGTAGCAAGGGCTTCGGTTTTGTGGAAATGTCCTCTGAAGAGGAAGCCAAGGCAGCTGTTGATCAGCTGAATGGCAAGGAACTCGACGGTCGTGCTGTTGTGGTGAGCGAAGCTCGCCCCCGCGAAGAGCGCCCACGTGGTGGCGGTTTCGACGGCGGCAACCAGCGCTACTAAGCTTAGCTATAGCCTGCGTCTCAATTTACAGTCCGGTGTTTTCGAACGCTGGGCTGTATTTTTTTGAAAGCCAGCCGGAGTTATTCGATTCTCTGTCTTCGTGCCATAATTAAGACCAGACGGGGCTCAGTCCACTGTTTGCTTTCTATCGTTAATATGGTTATAATAAAATATGGATATCGCACCAGAGAAAACCCCTTTCGAAGTCATTGGCCCAAATACTATTACCCCTGATCATGTCAGGGGTTTGTCTTTGAGTAGGGTGACGCAGGAGTATGGAACCCTAGGGTTATACACGCGCTTGCAAGCAACACTGGCGGAGCGCGGGCTGGACCAAGTTCCTGAAATTACCTGGGCCTTACAGATGGGCTTGACGCTTCACGCCAATGACAACCGTACCAATGGGCCATACAACGACCATCTCCTGCGTGTGACGCTGCGCAGCATCGAAGACTACGGCATCGACGACCCAGCGCTTATTGCCGCTCATCCGCTTCACGACAGCATCGAAGATCACCCAAAAGACCTTGTCCTCGCCCTGACGGGAAACAGAATGACTGATGTGGGCGAGGCAAGAACGGTGGGCGTAGAGCTCCTTGCCCGCCATACCTATGTCGAGACAGCTGAAATTGTGGTTGCAGTGACGAACCCCCTCCTGGCCGAAGGTGATGATAAGCAAGCTGTATATGCTAGCCATACCGAAGAGCTGGTGTTAACTCATCCCAAGGGTAGGGTGCTGAAGCTATCAGACTTCGTCGAAAACGCCGTCGGCAATCACTATACTCTTGGGTCGAAGCGTGATGCGCTGGACGAAAAGTACTTAGACCTGTTTCGCATCCATCGTATGGGTCTCTTCATGCCGGACAGCCTCATTACTGGCGAGCTTCGCCTAAAGGTACTAGCCCAATTAAGTGCCGGTCATGCTCGTGCTCAGGCTCGATTGAACACTCCCGCCAAGCTTGGCGAAACCTTGCTTCAGAGCTAACAACTACTTATAGATTCTTGAGACCGCTAATGATGGTCTGAGCATCATTTATTGCCGCCTGAATATCGCCCTGGGCGGTCTTGAGTTGCTTCCAATCGCCGTTCAGCACGGTGTGGGCGTTGTTGTAGTCGCTGGGCTGTAAGCCGATGACATTCGCCCGGACACTGGTGGAGATAGCTTGGGCAGCAGCTGTTTTGTTGGTGAGATCAGTAAGTGTATTTTGTAAGCTGGTAACTGCCTTACCATCGTGCTGAGCGGCGGTGAGACGAGACTGCAGCTTGGCAGCCAGAGTGGTTAGTTTGGTCTCAGCTGTTAGTTGGTCGTCGGCGCTTTTCACAAGGTTTACTTTTGGTAGAACGAGCGCGTAGACCCGATAGTTGGTAATGATGCTCTGGGTATCAGTTTTGGCAGTGCTTTCATCGGTGTCAGCATCGAGTTTAGTCTTTAGGCTGGTGAGGTTACTCGTTTCGTCGTTTACCTCACTGCTCAGGGTGCTCTTATCGCTAGCGCTTAGCTTCTCGGCGGCATTTACCTTCTTACTGAGCTCTTTGAGGCTATTGAGCCGCCGATTAATTTCATTGTCGCCGCGAGTAATGATGAGTTTTGGCGTCCCGGACTTTTCGGTGCTTTTTGGCTCGGTGCTCCTGGCGTCGGTTGTGGCTTGGAGGGCGCTAGCTGGCGCCAAAGTTAGGCTAATGGCACCGAATATTGCTCCGAGAGTGAGACTGAATTGTTTGAGATGGGTTCGTTTCATGTCTTTCCTTTGATTTATGCTTAAAAAGTAGCGGTTTAGGGGGTTTATTGAGGAACTGAAGTAAGCGTTGACTGATCGTTCAGACTGGTACTGCTGGCACTAAGATCCTGACTGCTCTGGCTGTTTGCGCTATTCACGCTGCCCAGGTCGCTCTGCAAGCTTTGATTGTTGGTACCACTGGTGCTTGCCGGGGTTGACTTGGTAGTTGTGCCAAAACGGGGGCCAGCATTGTTACTGGTCGTGGCCGCTGCATTAAGCGCGTTGTCGCTGTTCTGCTTACTGTGGTAGACGTACCAGCCGACGAAGCCGATGACGCCGACGATGACGACGACGAGTAGGCTTTCGATGGCGCTAAAGCCTCGTTGATTCTGTTTGGGGGAAACCATAGAAATTCCTTATTTATATTGTTTATGCTTGTATCGATTGTACGCCAGCCTGGTAAGGGAATCAAGACGCTTACTTGCTGATGTGCATGTTCAGCTTGACCGAACGCCCTAACAGCCAGTAGTCTGTGAACATGTCCACCTTCCATAAGGCAAAAGAACTAGTCACCAAGACACTGCAATTCTCGTTCCGTCCCGATAAGGAACTGGTTGTCGAAGACGTGCGGCCTGCCCGTGATTATATTGCTAGCTACTGGCCGAAGGTAGAGCGCTTCCACCCCAAAGACGATGAGAGCCTCCTCGGGCTGCCCAAGCCGTATCTGGTGCCGTCCTACCGCGCCAAAACCGGCTTTGACTACAACGAGCTGTACTACTGGGATAGTTACTTCATGGTGCAAGGGCTGTTGACCGATGAACGCCAAGAGCTAGTTATGGGGATTCTGGATGATTTGTTGGCGCTGTTCAAGCGCTTCAAAGTAATTCCTAACGCTTCTCGAACCTATCTCATGGGCCGCTCGCAACCGCCGTTTCTGACAACCTTCATCTTCGATCTTTACCAGCAGTATGACCTGGACAAACGCTGGCTGAAGCAAGCCATGGACATTGCCAAGCAGGAGTACGAAGTCGTTTGGATGGGCGTCAAGAAGCCGAACGAGCGACAAGTTTATCGAGGCTTGAGCCGGTATTACGATGTTAATTATCTGCATGACCTCGCCGAGGCGGAAAGCGGTTGGGATATGACACCGCGTTTCGACCGCCGGGCGCTGGACTTTCTGCCGGTTGATTTGAACGCGCTGCTCTATAAGTACGAAGCCGATTTTGCTCGCACTGCCCGAATCTTCGACGACAAGCGGGAAGCTGCTCGCTGGGATGATGCTGCCCAAGTCCGCAAAACAACCATGAACGAGCTAATGTGGGATCGTACGCGCGGCCTGTACTACGACTACAACTACGTTAAGCGTAAGCGCGGCAGTGTTAGTAGTCTAGCGGCCTACTTCCCGATGTGGGCTGGCATGGTTGATGATAAACAGGCTGCCAGTATGGTTAAGGCGCTACGGCGTTTCGAAAACAAGGGCGGCGTGGCCACTACCGATGCGCTACCGCTAGGTCAATTCGTACTCGGCAGCATGCCGACACAATGGGCCTATCCGAATGGCTGGGCGCCGCTGCACTTCATCATCGTCAAAGCCTTGGAGCGCTACGGCTATCACCAGGACGCCCGCCGCGTGGCTATGAAGTGGCTGAAGACAAACCTGCACTGGTTCAACGAGCAGCATGTCTTCCTAGAGAAATACAATGTCGTCTCTCCCGAGAAGCCGCCCGTCAAAGGCCTCTATCCTTCCCAAACCGGTTTCGGTTGGACTAATGCCGTCTTCGAGCGCTTCTGCCAGGATTACATCGACCGCCCTTTATAAGTTAAACGAAGCTTAAATCTGCTGTAAAATTCGGCTTTTTTATTCTCGATTTGCCCAAACCAGCCTATAATTGGAACTCCAATTAAGAGGCACTCATGGCAGATCAAAGCACCAACAGCAAAGACCTAAACACCATCGTCAGAACAGCGATTACCGAATTGGTGCCTAAGATTATTCACGAGATAGTGCCGCCAATGATTCGCGAAATGGTACCCGGCATCGTTCGCCAAGAGACCGCTGACATTCGGACTGACGTCAAAACCATCAAGCACGTCCTCGGCCAACAAGGTATTGTGCTCCGAGCTACTCAGACCGATGTCAGCCAGCTCAAAACCAGCTACCGCCAACAGGCCGAAGGCGTGACCAGATTAGGCGTGCTGCTGGAAGATCTGGAGCATCGCTTCCTAGGTACCACCGAGCTCCATTAGCAGTACGCTACGACCAACTGCTGGCTGCAACAACTGTTGTAAATAACTACTTTGGTTGCATAGCGCTCCCAGGAAAACTAAAATAGTCATGAATATGAGTAAACCAACTGCGCCCACCAGCCTCCAAGACTATCAGCAACTTGTCCGCGAGCTGGTAGTCGAGCGTGGGTATGACAAGGAAACAGTGTCCGAGGTATTCACGCTGCTGATTGAAGAGGCTGGCGAACTGGCCAAAGCCATCCGCAAAGTAAATGGCCAGAAGATCGGTGCACACTCACAGACTCACGAAGTTGCGGACGAGCTAGCCGACATCTTCTGGCTGCTGCTCGACCTCTGTAATCGTCTGGATGTTGATCTCGAACAGGCTTTCAGCGCCAAAGAAGCCAAAAACCAGACTAGGAGCTACTCGTGAGCAAACAAGCCGCTGGCATACTGGTTTTTCGACAGATCACCGACACCGTCGAGGTTCTCTTGGTGCATCTAGCCGGTCCGATGTGGGCTAAGCGCGACTGCTGGTCAATCCCCAAAGGTGAACTTGACGAGGACGAAGACCACTTGGAGGCCGCATTTCGCGAATTCGAAGAAGAGCTTGGCTCAGCACCACCTGTCGGTGAGTTAATTGAACTGGGGTCGCTGAAGTCGAGCGGCAACAAGATGAATTACATCTGGGCGATTGAAGGTGACTTCGACGTCACGACCTTCAAGAGCAACACCTTCACTATGGAGTGGCCGCCCAAATCCGGCCAGCAACAAGAGTTTCTCGAAAATGATCGAGCCGCCTGGTTCGACCTGCCAACAGCCAAACGGAAATTGTTCAAATCCCAAATTGACTTCATCGATCGTCTAGCCGAACGGCTGGCGGTTGAAATGCAGCCTGATCCTGAGCAGCAATCTCTGTTATAATGATGCGCATGAAGACTAGTGAGTACGTCTTTTTCTCGCGTTCAATGCCCAGCTGGGCATAGATTTCTTATTCCTAATGTTCGTTTTGCTGCTTCTGACAACGTGCGTGCAGCTCATGCCGATATATTGACATGAACAGCAGGCATGGCAACAAGCACAATTTTTATTTATCTCTGTAAACAGGTAGACTAATTACCATGAGCAACTATTATGTAACCACCTCCATCCCTTATGTAAACGGTGAACCGCACCTCGGCCACGCCATGGAATTCGTGATGGCCGACGTCCTAGCTCGCCGGGCCCGACAGCAGGGCGATACTGTTATATTCAGTACTGGCACCGATGAACATGGCGGCAAGATCGCTGAAAAAGCCACTGAGCTCGGCCTAGAGCCCAAAGCCCTGGCCGACCAGATGAGCGACCGTTTCAGACAACTGGCGCAGCGCCTCAATATTAGCAATGACCGCTTCATCCGCACTACCGACACCAGCCACGAACAACGCGCCCAACTGATCTGGAAAGCCCTCGAGAAAGATATTTACAAGAATAAATACGTCGGTTGGTACTGCACCGGCGACGAAGAGTTCTTCAGCGAAACAGTGGTCAAAGCCAATCACGGCGTGTGCCCCGACCATAACCGTCCATACGAAAAGCTCGAAGAAGAAAACTACTTCTTCAAACTAAGCAGCTACACCGAACCTATCAAAAAAGCTATTGAAGCCGGTGACTTCCAAGTCATACCGCAAACCCGCCGCAACGAAATCCTGTCGGTTCTGAACAGCGGTCTAGAAGATATCAGCATCAGCCGACCGAAGGATAAAATCTCTTGGGGTATTCCAGTACCGGGCGACACCAAGCAGGTTATGTACGTCTGGTTCGAGGCGCTGATGAACTACATCACCGTGCTAGGCTATCCGGAGCATGCCGACTTCAAGAATTTTTGGCCAGCCAATGTCCAGGTTGTTGGTAAGGGAATTTTGCGTTTCCACGCGGCTATCTGGCCAGCAATATTGCTGAGCCTCGGGGCTGCCTTGCCCAAACAGCTCTACGTGCATGGCTATGTCACGGTTGGCGACCAGAAGATGAGCAAGAGTCTCGGCAATTCAGTTTCGCCCGACGAAGTCATCAACAAGTACGGTACCGACGCTTTCCGCTACTACTTCTTGCGACATATTCCGAGCTACAACGACGGCGATTTTAACTGGGAAACATTCGAAGCGGCCTACAACAACGAGCTAGCCAACGAACTCGGCAACGCCGTCCAGCGCACCATTGTCATGGTGCAAAAATACCAGGACGGCATAGTTGGCAACACGCCAGCTCCCGAGCACGACATCGCCCAATATGAGGAAGCGCTGGCAGCCTGCCGCTTCGATCGAGCGCTGGACGAAGTCTGGGAGCAAGTTCGCGGCCTCAATCAGTACATCGACGAGGAAAAACCATGGGAAATCGCCAAGCAGGGAGATAACGACCACTTGCGCGAAGTGCTGGCCTATCAGGTCGGCTCACTGCTCCAGATCGCCGGTTTGCTCGAGCCATTTCTGCCTGATACCAGTGCTAAGATCAAAGCCATTTTCAAGGAAGGGCTCATCACCCTTCCCGAAGGCACGCTTTTCCCTAAGCAGGAACCCGCTGCGCCAAAGCCAGCTCAATAATTGCACTGTGCGAGCCGAACAACGGCGCCTGGCGAACTGCCTCTATCGGTAGCCAAAGAGCGCGCTTGGCGTCATCTTTGCCCTGGACGTGAGGCAGTGGCGTATCGTCATCACCCAGATCGAAGAGGAAGGCAGTGGTTTCCGGCCAGGCGTGAGCCGTCATCCGAATGTCTACGACGAGGCCTTGATAACAAAGTATCGGGTTCGCCAAACCAGCCAGGTCAAACGTTGACTCTTCTTTTACCTCTCGCTCGGCGGCTACTGCAGTTGAGGTATCTTCAGGATCGACAAAGCCACCTGGGAGTGCCAGTGTGCCCATATCGTGGCGCTCTACTACCAGAATATGACCATTCTTGATGACCACTGAATCTGCCGTGTAGTTTGGCCCCCATTTCTGATAGAAGCCACGCCCAGTCACTACCCCGATAGACGGGTCAGTAATCATCTGTTCCAGCCAAGGGTGTAACGGCCTGCCCCACTGATCAAGCGGCAGCCCAAGCTGCTGATTGGCGGCCCGCTCGGCCGGATCAGGGAATACTGCCCCAACATCAGAGTGGCCCGGCGGAAGATTGTAGACTCCACTAAGCTCTGGCGTAAGCGCAGGATTGCAGAGTCGATCACGGAAAGCCGGATAGCCAGGATATTGGTGGCCAGCTAATTCTTTGGCTAGGGAAGTCAAACTGTCGTACATAAACATTTCGTTGGGTTCCGGGTTCATCTCAGGCCGCAACAGGGAGGTTTCGAAAGACATCTTGGTATTCCTCGACTTTCCTGACTGGGCCTGTGTGTTTGCCCTGAGTATCACTTAGTTTAACAGTATCTGCTTCTAATCCCTCGGGAGTTTTGACGTGCGTAGCCTTAGCAACGATATTAAGCGGCTTCAGGCCAAGGTCGTTGGTCAGTGTCGTGCCCCAGCCGAAGACAACATTGATGCGGCCTTTGAACAAATCGTAGAGCTTAACAATTTGCTTTATGTCGAGCCCGTCGCTAAAAACAAGTGTTTTGGTGGTTGGATCAATACCGTGCTGCTCGTAGAAAGCGATAGTATCCTCGCCAAACTCGACTGGATCGCCGGAATCGTGCCGGACACCTCTCCAGGCTTCAGCTTCTTCTTGGGTGAAGTCGGTGAAGAAGAACGCGCTACCGAAGGTGTCAGTCAACGCAACTGACAGATCATTGCCAAATCGCTTGTACCAGTCTTCGATCATTTCGTGGTGCGAACCGCGAATGTCCTCACCCCGGGCATCGGCCAAACCAGCGTAAATCATCGGCATTTCGTGAGCAAAGGTACCAATCGGCTTCATGTCCAGTGTGTTAGCCAGGGCTACGTTACTGGTGCCAAGCAAGTTTCCGGGACACTCGGCTTGCAAGCGCTGCAATACGTGGCGCTGCCAGCGCAAACTGAAGTGGCGACGGTTACCGAAGTCAGCGAACTTCAAGTCGGGGTTAGCCTGCAAGATAGCAATCTTCTCGCTCAAGCGGCGGTCACCCTCGTCGTAGACCTCCATGATGTCGAGATTGTGGTGACGGATGTAGTTCTCGAAGTAGGTTTCGTTAACCTCGCCCATGATGATGGTTTCCCAGAAGGTTACCAGCGCGCTCGGGCCGCGGCTGTCGATAGCCAGATCGTCAATGGTCTCATTGTGGCGGACTTCGACAGGTGGTAATTTCTCAGTCTGCAAGTAGTCCAAGAAGGTGTCGTCCAGCACGCGCTGGCCACTGGTGTCGCGCCAGCTAGCGAAGTACTCAATCTCTTCGGGCTGCCAGCTGCGCTCACGAATCACCTCAAAACGGGTCTGTAGCTCTTCCACCGTCACATAGTCCTCGATCCGCTGATCACCACGATTCTTGAAGGTGAAGGTAACTTCTACGTCAGGGTGCTTGTCGAAGTGCAGCTGGCTCATAGTAGCTTTGTACTGATCGACGCCACCACTCACCATGCCTCGCTCAACTAGAGGGCCGTATTCAACAGTGTTCATCGGATTATCTCCGGTAGTGAAGCGAAGACTTCGGCCTGTGCTTCAGCGGTCGTTACCAAGCGAATGCCCATTGCCCCGAGATTCTTGAAGCAGAGCTCCCGGTTCTCGGCCACAATTGCCTCCACTGCATCGGTTACAACGGCGACCTTAAAGCCTGCCTCGTGCAGATCAATAGCGGTAGCGTCAACACAGAGTCGGTGCTCATCGCCATCACCTAGGGCCAAGCCAGGCACATACACATTGTGTATACCGTGCTCGTTAAGGTAATCAGGCAGTAAAATCTCAGCTTTGGTGGCAGGATCAGTCATGTGCGCCAAGGCGCCGGTGTAACTGTTGTCCTCAGCCGGTGTGCGGGCTACAATATCGCCCTTAATGAAGTGCTTGGCAATGGCGCCAACAGCGAAGAGCTCGGGGTGCAGCTCTGAGCCAGGTGTGCCTTTGAGCCCATGAGCGGGCCAGGTGTCAACATAGTTTGGCTCATCTGAAATGTGTGCCGTACCCTCAAGATGGGCATCTTGCGTGGTGGCAACGAGCATGTCATGCTCGACAAAAGTAGCGGTCAGTTTATTAATAGCGCGAACTATGCGTTGTCCATCAGGGACGGGCAGTTCGCCGAAGCCCGGAACTCCCAATCGCTCGCCTTCCTCAGCTGGCATAAAACAGCGCTGGGCGTCGACGATTACTAAAGCTTTATCGTGTCTCATGGTACACCTACCTTTCCTAGTAATTGTTAATTGCACACTAAGTGCATATTCACAGTGTAGAGCATAGTTAGTGTATTGTCAACACTATTTATATTTTTCCAAGGGTTTTTGGACAGAACACCCAGTCCTTAACAGGGGTAGTTATAAAAATAAAGAGATTATGGTATTATTGCACTTTTATGATATAATTAAACCAGTATAGGAGACCCTAAATGGCAATGCCCGAAGACCTAGTTTTGGTGCGACACGAGCAATCTGAGGCTAACTTGGTGCAGAAGCAGTACAAGCAACGACCTGATGCAGTAGCACCTGAGGGCTTCTTCGATCGCCACGATAGTCGTATGCGCCTGTCCAACTTAGGCCGCGAGCGCGCCCCAATTACGGGTGCCTGGTTGCGACAAGAATTTCCAGAAGGCTTCGACCGCTACTACACCTCGCCGCTAGCGAGAGCCGCTGAGACGGCTGGTCGATTAGCACTGGGTGGCGTGTGGAATATTGACGATCGATGGCGGGAGCGTGACTGGGGTGAGTACGGAATTCTAAATGATGAGGAGCGCGAAAGATTATTCAGCCTCTCGGTAAAAATCAAAGGTCAGACCGAATGGTACTGGTGTCCACCAGGCGGCGAGTCTTTGGCCACCGGTGTTAGTTTGCGCCAAAAAGACGTGTTTGGCACCTTGGCTCGCGAAATGACGGGCAAGAGGGTGATCGCAGTGACACACGGTGAAGTTATAGAAGTAGACCGGGTGATAGTAGAACGTCTCCTGCCCGAAGTCTGGCATGAGCAGAAACAGAGCACCGATTACCGTATGAACAACTGTCAGGTGCTGCACTACTCGAGACGCGATCCCGAAACCGGAGAACTAGGCAAGCACTTGGAATGGCGACGATCTGTCTGCGCTTGGGATCCGACGAAATCTTGGCAGAACGGCGAATGGGTCAAGATCGAGCGACACAAATACAGCGATAACGACTTATTACAAATGGTTGAGGCATTTCCAAGATTGCTTGAAGACTAGTCGAAGCTCCGAGCTAACGATTCTAACGATTGCTTATTGAAGGTGTACAGACGGGCCGGGCGGTGGGCGCCCTCGCGCCGCATTTCGCTGGTTTCATGGATAAGATCAAGGCCTAGGAACTTCTTGCGGAAATTGCGCTTATCCAGCGGTCGACAAAGCACGGCCTCGTAGGCCGATTGCAGCTCGCTCATCGTGAAAAATGGGTCCAACAGGGCATATACAGCGTTAGTGTACGAAACCTTGCTCTGGAGCCGCTCATGGGCGTAGGCGATGATCTCGCCGTGATCGTAAGCTAGCTTCGGCAGGTCGCTGACAGGGAAGAATTGCGGGTTTTGGGTGGTTTTGCCGGATTCTGGAACGAGATCCTTGCCGAGCCCCATATAGGTGACGCTAACAGCGTGGCCACGGGGGTCACGGGCTACGGTGTCGAAGGTGTAGAGCTGCTCAATTAGGCGTAGGCCGCTGGTTTTGACCCCGGCCTTGGCTACCAACACGCGTGCCATGGCATCATGCGTGGTCTCACCGGCCGCATTGTAGCCGCCAGGCAGTGCCCAGGTGCCGGCAAAGGGCTCGTTTGTTCGTCGAATGAGCAACACCACCAACTGATTATCGATCAACTGGAAAATCACACTATCAACAGTCAGAATCGGTGGAACGTATTCAGTCGTGTATTTCATACAGATAGTGTAGCGCTCACAGCTTATTTATACCAGTCAGGGCTAGTATTCGGTGCCATACGGAGGTCGCCGCGCTGGCTCAGGGAAATAGTACCAACTTTGGTGCTGTTGGGCGCAGCTTCTCGTTTCCATTGGCTGTTAGTGAAGCGCTGTAAGAAGGTATCAAGTCGTTTGGTGATTGTCTGTTCGTCGTACCGATCCACCTGATCTGCAAAAGCTTGCATCGCTAGATAGCCAATCTTGTTCGGGCGACTGCCGTACCGAGCGTGTTCGGACAGGAAGAAATCAGTCAATTCGTAAGGGCCAACCAAATCTTCGGTAGTTTGTGACAGATCACCGTTACCAGTTAACTCAGGTGAAATCGGGGTTGCCAAGATGTCGCGCAGTATCTCGCGAGCCGCTGGCTCAGCCCGATTTTCGGCGTACCAAGAGACTAGGTGCCTGACCAAGGTCTTCGGTATGGCGCCATTGGGATTGTACATGCTCATGTGGTCACCGTTGTAAGTGCACCAGCCAATGGCGTTTTCGCTCATGTCGCCAGTACCTTCCACGAAACCATGCACGAAATTAGCGTAGTTCATTAGTATGGTAGTGCGCATGCGGGCTTGAGCGTTTTCGTATGTAACATCCTCGGTAGTTCGGTCATGTCCGATGCTCTCCAGCAGCGTGCCAGCCATATCGCTGATAGGAATAACCTTGTGTGCGGTGCCAAGAGCTTCGGCCAAGAGCGTGGCGTTATCCTGCGTTCGTTCACTACTAGCCATTCCCGGCATGGTGACGGTGTGGATGAGGCTGTTCGGTTTGTCGAGGAGCTTGCTTGCTTCCAAGGCTGTTAACAACGACAGTGTCGAGTCAAGACCGCCAGATAGTCCAAGGACGATAGTCTCGGCCTTGCTGTCGCGTGCACGCTGTGCCAAGGCTTGTGCTCTGTAGCTAAAAAGCTCCTCGCAGCGCTGGTCAAGCGTTTCCGGGTTGCTCGGTACAAAAGGGTGCGGGTTAACGTATCGATCCAAGGTGTTTTCTCCGGGCTTTGCGACACCTATCTCAATCCTTCGGTACTGCTTGGCTTGCTGGGCAGCTGCTGCCTGGCTAGCCCAGGTTTTGTTGACGTGACGGTCGTGTTCTAGATACGTTCGATCAATGTCCCAAACCATGGGGCTGGTGTCTTTGCTGAAGGCAGGACGCTCGGCGACGAAACGGCCATCTTCGCTAATGAATTGGTGGCCGCCGTAAATGACATCGGCGACCGATTCACCCCGGCCAGCCGAAGCGTAAACATAGGCGCAAATAAGTTTGCCGCTGGTCGCCCCAGCCAGCATGCGACGGTAGTCAGCCTTGCCAATCAGCTCATTACTGGCCGATAGGTTAACAATGACCTCGGCGCCTTGGAGGGCTGCTTCTGTGCCGGGGTTAACCGGTGCAAACAAATCTTCACAGACCTCCATGCCAACCGTCGTGCCGTTAACTTCAAAAAGCAGGTCGGTACCCAGGGGCACGGCCTGACCTTCGACAACGACTTGTTGGTTTTCGAGGCCACCACCACTGGTAAACCAGCGATAATCGTAAAATTCCTTGTAATTCGGTAGATTTACCTTCGGTACCGCGCCGGCAATTTTGCCCTCAGCCAACATGACAGCACAGTTATACAGGACACCATTGTGTTCCAAAGGGGCACCTACGACTAGCGCTGGGCCAGCCACCGTCTCTTGAGCCATGGCAGCTAGCCCGCGCTGGCTTTGCTCCAGAACGTGCTGATTGTGAAATAAATCAGCCGTGCTATAGCCGGTCAGGGACAACTCGGGAGTAACAACCAATTCAGCTTCTTCGGTTTGGGCAGCTCGATAAGCCTCCGTAATCCTAGCTACATTAGCGGGCACATCGGCAATAGCCACCTCTGGTGAAACAGTGGCCACGCGCAAGTAGTCGTCGGTCGGTTTTTCAAACTGTCGTTCGGTGTATTCCATGTCGTGCTCCTGTACTTAGTGTATAAGTAACATTAACTAGTATGTACTATATAGAAACTTATAAAGCCTGTCAAGTCAAATAGTTAAAATCCTCCGTCTGGGTGCCAGCTGTTACGCTCCATGCCAGGTATGGCCAATATATCTTTGCTAAACAGCATGTCGATTGCAGCTACAGCTCGATCCAATCGTTGCTGCCGATCGCCGCTCATAATGATGAAGGGCTTATTCCAAAAGCGCAGCTTTTCCTGGAAGCGTTCGTGCATCCAGGGACGAAATTCCTCACGGTCACGCGTGCCATCATCTTCAAATGGTATGGAAGGGTCGGTCAACAGGTACAAGCTGTAATCGCGCTTTGCGGCCAGCGCCTCGACTTGGTAGGAGCGTTCTCGCATGTACAGCTCGTGCCAAATGGAGGTGGCGAAGGAGTCGGTGTCACAGATTAACAGTCGGTTGGCTCGCATGGCCAGTTCGTCTTCTTGGCGGTTCTGTTCCTTGGCGATAGTTACGAAATCAGCGGTTTTCCAGCCTTCGCGTTCCAGGCGTTTGCTCTGCTCGATGGCGTAGGTGCGGCCGTATTCAGGCACCCATTCGGTTTGGTAGTGCTTGGCTAATGCCTTGGCGAGGGTTGTCGTGCCGCTTGATTCGGAACCGACAATGCAGACACGCTTGGCGAAGAAGGCGCGTACCACGGGGTGCAGGTACTGCCAATTTTCCCAAGGATTATTGCGTATAGCTGTGCCAGAGATTGGCTGCGTGAGTCGTTCGCGGTCAACGCTGACGTGGCGGCAGCCCAGACCTTGGGCGTAGCCTGGCCCGTAATCTTCCGAAGAGAAGACTACATCCGGTCGGAACTCCAAGGTTTTCAAGCTGTTGGCAGCCCAGCCTGGTGAGTCGTTATCGTCAAGCGTGTCTTCGATGACTTGGAAAGCCACATCTGGATAGATGGTCTGCAGCCAGCCTTGGCGCATGCTGGCCGGTATGCCGTATTCCGGCCGTTCACAGATCAATACGGTGAGTTGATCGCACTGCGCCCGAGCCGTTTCGATCAGGTAATCGTGTCCAGCGTGTGGCGGCAGGAATTTGCCGGCAATAAGTCCCCGTTCCATGGCTAGGCTCCCTCGGCTGTGGTCTCTAGGAGCTCAGGGCGGGCCTTGGCTGGCCGTTGCAAGCGCCAGTCACGAACACCCACCAAACACATTGCTAGAAAGATGGCGTACAGTACGCCGGTGAGGTAGAGGTGCTTGAAGCCGTACAAACCAATGTAGACGACATCGGTAGCGATCCATACGTACCAGTTCTCGAAGTATTTGCGGGTCAGCATGTATTGCGCCACCAGGCTGGAAACAGTCGTCAAACCATCCCAGAATGGTGCCACATCACCGATGTGCGTCAGGAATCTGGTGAAGCCGTAGGTGGCAACCGCACCTATGATAGCCAGTATTGCTACTTGCTTGGCGCCAATGCGGCTAACTTTTAGCGTGGATTTGTTGGCGCCGCCACGCAACCACCAGTACCAGCCGATGAAGCCGAGAATGATGTAGACGACCTGCAGGCCGGCGTCGGCATAGAGCTTGCTGTGCAGGAACAAAATGGTAAAAGCTATGGCATTGAGGATGCCAATAGGCCAGTTCCAGATATTCTGAACCACAGTCAGCCAAACGCAGTAGCCGCCGGTTATAAAGCCGATGACTTCCGTTGGCTGCAAGTTAACGCGGTGGGCGAGCGATGCATACAGCAGGGCTGCCGAGGCGATTACGGATAGTGTCCAAAGTAGTTTTTTCATGGTAGTAACTCCTTAACCTATTACTTAGTGTAAAAAATACGTTTACAAAATGAGTATAACGCGTTATTATAGTAAGTGTCAATAGCACACTAATTAAGTACTTAAGGATACACCATGAAAGATATTGCGGTATTCGGCGGAGCTTTCGACCCTCCCACCAAAGCGCATGAAGCCATCATTGCTGCCTGCCTGGAACGCCAGGATATTGATGAAGTGTGGCTCATGCCATCTGGTTATCGCGTCGATAAGGTGCATATGCTGCAGAATGCAGTGCGTTTGGCCATGCTTGAATTAGTGAAGGTGGAGAGCTTTGACTCCGACGAACGCTTGGTTGTGACCGATTTTGAACAACGGCTGCCCCAACCGACTCAGACATATCAAACGACGCGTGCATTGCAGACAGCGTACCCGGATGACCGCTTCTGGTATGTATTCGGAGCTGACGCTTACAAAGATATGCCAATGTGGCGACACGGCAAAGAGCTGCAGCACAGCATCGGCATGCTGTTAGTGCCGCGTCTAGGTTATGAATTGCCGGCCGAGTCTGACACGCTTCGACGCCTGCAACTGCCCGATGGTATTAGGGCCGTTTCTTCGACAATGGTTCGCGAGGCCTGCCGCAGTGGCCAAGCCGTCGAACACAGCAGCCCGGCAGTACTACGCTACATCCACCAAGAACGCCTGTATCGGAGTGCTTAGCAATGATTATGGTATACTGTCAACAATGATTGAGACCAATCTGAACATAGAGCTCTATATAGCTCGACATGGTCAAACGGCGATGAACCTCGATAGAAGCGTCATCGGCGGTCGCAACGTCCAGACAGAGCTCGATGATCAGGGCATCCAACAGGCTATCACTTTGGGCGAAAATCTGGGGCGAATCGGTCTGCAGCCTGATCTGATTTTCAGCTCGCCAGCCATACGCGCGCTGCAAACCGCCGAGTACTGTCTGCAAGCCATGGGTTGCGAACTACGACCAGAGGTGGATGAACGCTTGCACGAAATGAGTCAGGGGTCGTGGGAGGGTCGTTCGCGAGCCGAAATTTATACAGAAGCTCAAGTCGCTAAGATTTTGAGTGCGCCAGAAACCTTCCGAGCGCCTCGCGGCGAGTCGATGGTGCATGTCGCAGCTCGGCAATTAAGTTTTGTAGAAGAAATGGTGCACCGGGCAGAGGAAGCCGAGCAACAGCCGCTAGTGGCCCTGGCATTCGGCCATGGACTGGCAACCCTTATCTTGGCTGGTACGTACCTCGGATGGTCAGTGGATACTATGCGCCAAGATCAGCGGACACCCAATGCCTCGCTCAGCCTGTTCACCTACAACCAAGAGGATTGGCAAGTAGCCTTCATTGGCAAAGACGCCGCCACGCTGACCGCTTGAGTAAGGTACAATCGTCGTATGGATCTGGTAGATACACATTGTCACATTCAGTCGGCTGGCCTCGGCCAAGGCGAGCGCGCAACGCGCGAATTATGGGCCAAGGCGCCGGAGTTGACCGGTGATAGCCTGGTCGCCAACGCTGTCGAAACAGGGGTGACGCGATTGATTTGTGTTGGCTGTGACCTGGTTGACAGTCAATTAGCGGTGGAATTCGTCCAAAAACGCTCAAATTGCTGGGCCAGTGTTGGTATTCACCCCCATGAAACCCAGCAGTACACCGGAAAACCTCAGAAATTAAAGGAGTTCGCAGCGCTGGCCAAAGCACCCAAGGTAGTGGCCATCGGGGAGTGCGGCTTCGATTTTTATTATAATCACTCACCGAAGGCGGCACAGATTGAGCTGCTGCGGTTTCAGATTGAGCTGGCGCTGGAGCTTGATTTGCCGCTGATATTTCACGTTCGCGAGGCGTTTGACGACTTTTGGCCCCTGTTTGACAGTTATCAGGGCGTTCGGGGTGTAGTGCACAGTTATACCGATAGTGCCGAAAACTTGGCCAAGGCAGTTGAGCGGAATTTATATATTGGGGTCAATGGTATTGCGACCTTCGCCAAAGATCCCAAGCAATTGGCGGTCTACCGTTCCGTACCGCTGCAAAAATTACTACTAGAAACCGATGCTCCCTTCTTGACACCGAACCCCTATCGTGGTACCATAAATGAGCCGAAACGTGTGGGAACTATTGCTGATTTCATAGCTGAGCTCCGCGGCATAAGCCGTGAAACTTTGGCTGCGGCCACAACCAGCAATGCACGCCAGCTCTTCGGTCTATAACGCAAGATACAACTATGGCAAATAACACTACCCCTCACTCCTTTGAAAGCCGCCTTCCGGCTGGTTTGACGCGGGAAATTATTGACCGTCGCTACGGTGTTATTTATCGTGCTACCGACAACTTCCACCGCGCTGTACCCGAAGCCCGGCCAGGCCTGCCCGTACAGCTGTCACAGCGGGCTATTGAGGCTGCACCAGCTGCTGCGCCAGTAACCACCGTCAAGAGCGCCGTTACACCAGAAACAGCTGGAGAGGTCATCAATATGGCCGCTCACCGTGAAATGAGCGAAGCAACCGCCGAAGAACAGCGTTTGGCGGCAATTCGTGAAGAATTAGAAGATATTCGCGCCATTGAAGCGCGCAGTGAGCAGGCGGCTTAAGATGAACTTTGTACCGAAGATTTTCCCTCGTAACAACGACGATCAGCGTCAAGCCGAAGTCGAGCGTTCGCTGATTCGCCGTGAGGCTCAGATTGGCGGCAGTTTGTTCGGCCCAACACCTAAGGGTCGTCGTCGCGAGTTTTTCTGTCTCGACGAACACACCTGGGTGTGGCACGAAGAATGGATTGAGAACGGTCAACGCCAAGTCGTGACTACTCGTTACAATGTACGTCCTGGCGGTGTTCTGAAGTCACAGGGTAAGCAGGGTTACCAGCGTTTATCAAAGGACGAAGCCCGCAATCTCTACCGTGCGACCGAAATGTACCGGCAGCTTGTTGGCGCCGAGTACCAGCGGCTGTTGCAAACGGCTTGATGTAGACAACTGTACCTGGCTAATAGGTAGTGCGTTACACGCGGGACAGCTGACGCTGTTCCGGTTGCACTACGCTTGACCCTACCTATTAGCCAGATACAGTTGTCTAAAACTGGTTTACAGTACCGCGCCGGTTTGATGCAGCGTATACTTGGATTAACAGATGTCCCAGAAGCAAGTATTCTATCTCGATTATGCCGCCGCCACACCTATCGATGGGCGTGTATTGCAGGCTATGCAGCCATTTTTCACTGATAACTTCTACAATCCGTCGGCCACCTATAGTGCAGCTCTAGAAACACGCAAGGCTCTAGAAGCTGCACGGTCTCAGATTGCTCAACGATTGGGCGCTCGCCCAAGTGAGATTATCTTCACCGCCGGAGGCACCGAGGCTAACAATCTGGCGCTGTTGGGTGTGGCTGTCGGATATGAAGGTGCCTACCTTGTTAGTTCGCAAATAGAACACGAGTCAATCCTGCAGCCTTTGGCCTATCTCCAGCGTCACGGCTGGCACCAAACCCTGGTTAAACCCTCGGCGGCAGGCCTGATTGACCCTGAAGCGGTAATCAGCGCTGTCACCGATGTCACGGTGTTAGTGAGCGTCGGGTACGCTAATAACGAAATCGGTACCGTCCAGCCAATCAAGCGTATCGCCCAAGGGCTTGCCGAGATTCGCAAAGACCGCTATCGCCGCGGCGTGAAAACGCCCCTCTACCTGCACAGCGATGCCTGTCAAGCGGCCAACTACCTTGATCTGCATGTGGCGCGGCTGGGCGTCGACCTGATGACCCTGAACGGCGGTAAAATCTACGGCCCGAAGCAGAGCGGCGTATTGTACGTCAAGGGCGGGGTGCGGCTGGAGCCAATCATCTTCGGTGGCGGCCAGGAACGGGGCCTGCGTTCCGGTACTGAGAATGTGGCAGCAGCGATTGGTTTGGCCTGCGCGCTCGATATTGCGCAAGATGAACGACATCTGGAAACCAAGCGGCTGCACGATGTACAGCAGCATTTCTATAAACTGCTGGAGCGGCACATCCCTGCAGCGGTGATTAACGGCTCACAGAAGCACCGTTTGCCGAATAATATCCACATAACTATTCCGGGCCGGGACAATGAACGAATGCTTATTCAGCTCGATCAAGCCGGTATTCTGGCGGCGGCCGGCTCGGCTTGCAGTGCCAGCGACGAAACGCCGTCACACGTGCTGCGGGCGCTCGGTCTCGATGATGATCAGGCGCGGGCTTCGTTGCGTTTCAGCTTCGGAAGAGACACCACGCCTGAGGTGGTTGAACAGACAGTTCAGGCGCTCGCTCGACTGATTACTGACTGATTGCTGCGAACTTCGTGCGTTTGGGTGGTAGTTGCCAAAATTTTAACACCGGTATCGCTATTTTTTTACAGTTGTTTTTGCGGTATACTGATCCTGAAGCTCTAGCAGTTTGCAAAAGCCCGTAATCCTGGGAACGATAATCAAAGTATGATGGTGGGTATTTAGACCGTGACAATCTGGTGGTTGGTAGTAATTCTGGGTGGGCTGGGTAGCGCTGGTATTGGTTTTATTTGGCTGGCGGTACGTTTGAATCAGGTGAGTAGTGCCGCACGTCCGAGACAATCTGAGTCGATTGAAGAAACTGCCGATCAAGATGTCGAGCATGTTTTCAATAAGGAGTTCCGAGAGGAGTTGCGTAATCGAGGGCGGCTGCATTTCGAGAAGATAATTGGCGAAAATGCCATGTTCTTGCAGCAAGATCTACGCCTGACGACCTCTCAGCTCAACGAGTACATGAAAACCGAGATTACTCGGAAGCTCAAAGAAGAGTTCGACAAGTACGAAGAGTCAATTACGGATGCCAAGCAGCTGGCAATCGAATCCATCCAAAAAACCAACACGGCCATCGACGATCAGCGCAAGGTGCTCAGCCAACAAGTACAAGAGGAAATTAGCGCTGAAAAGCAAGTACGCCTGCAGCGCTTCGAAGCTAATATGGCCGATATTATTAATCATTACGTGCTGGCGGCCATCGGCAACCAGATTGATTTGAATGATCAATTAGAGTACATCTTGGCTGATCTGGAAGCCAATAAGCAGGCTATCATTGAGGATATCCAAAATGGCGCCTGAATCAAAAAAGATCAAAGGTTTGCCGATATTGGTCGCCAGTCCCGTTGATGTTGGCCGACTGGTTCGCGAGATAGAATCCATGAACGAAATGTTCATGCAGCTGAGCTTACGCAAGCCAGGTGCCGAGGTCAAAATGCCCAAGACAAGCCGTTTGATGGATCAGACTATCCTGCTCAATGAGCTGAACTTGTTGCTGTCTGAAGATCGACTGCTGTTGCAGCAATTCCTACGGGCCGTTAAGGAGCGCGCCCCTGTTATTCATGCCAGTTTTAATGCTGATCCGCCGGTGGCTTTTATGGAGAAGTTAGTCTCCTGGTTGCGCCAGGAGGTTAATCCGTTAGTGCTAGTCACCATTGGCCTCCAGCCGAATATGGGGGCGGGCTGTGTGCTGCGGACTACTAATCGGCAGTTTGACTTTTCACTGCGTGAAAACTTCGCTAAAAAGCGGGAATTACTGACCAGTATGCTGCATGTTGAGGAGACGGCCGCGTGAGCAGTAACAATAAGCATTTCCAGAAGATGGTGGAAGCTGGTAACCCGATCGGCAAGGTTATTGCGGTTGATAGATTTTTGATAAAGCTGCGCGGTTTACAGCCTTGTGCGGTGCATTCGCTGGTGATGTTTGATGATGGCAGCAAGGGTTTTGTCAAAGAGATTAAACCCGACCAGGTCAGTGTGCTGCACCTGGGCGCAGAAGGTCTCCAAACGGGGGCTCTGGCGGTAGTGCAGCATCAGGAGCTGGTCTGTAAGGTTGGCAAGGACTTCATCGGTCGCGTTGTATCTGTAACGGGTGATCCGCTCGACGGTAAGGGTCCGATAGCTGCTGATGGTGTTTGGCCGGTGTTTAATGATGCTCCGGCGCTGTATGAGCGTCAGCTGGTTGAAGATCAACTGGAGAGCGGCATAACGGCCATCGACTCGCTTTTTCCGATTGTACGCGGCCAGCGCATGTCACTCCTCGGGGACAGTAAATCGGGCAAGAGCACCATGGCCACCCAGCTGACCATCAACCAGAAGAATACTGATCAGATTGTGGTGTACTGCCTCATCGCCAAACGCCGCAGTGATGTTGATACCTTGCTGACCCGCCTCAAGGATAACGGCGGCATGGAAAAGGCGATTGTGGTGGTCTCGACGATGTTTGAGTCCTTGATCATGAGTTATATCGCGCCGTATGTGGCCTGTTCGATGGCCGAGTATCTGTGGCGGCAGTGTGATCAAGACACGATTATTATCTATGATGACTTGACCAGCCATGCCCATGTGTACCGTGAAGTGGCTCTGCTATCGGGGGTAAGCCCGGGTCGCGACTCGTATCCGGGTGATATGTTTTATGCCCACTCGAGCTTGCTGGAACGTGCTGGGCGGCTGGAGCGTAATGGCAAATGTTTGACCAGCGTACCTATAGTGCATGCCGCCAATGGCGACATTACTGCCTATCTGCCGACCAACATCATGTCTATTACTGACGGGCAGTGGATTCTGGACATGGAAGCTTTCCGGGCCGGCATTCGGCCGCCGGTCAGTATGGGGTTGAGTGTTACCCGTGCTGGTGGCGCAGGGCATAACAAGCGTCAAAAAGACCTGGCCGCCAAGACGCTCAAAATTCTGGCTGACTATCGACAGGCAGAGGAGTTCTCGCACTTTGGCTCGGAGCTGGCGCTGGAGGCCAAACGGGCGCTGGTAACCGGAGAACAAATCTTCAGCATCATGACTCAGAGCCCCTCAGAGACCTTCTCGTTGATGAGCCAACAATTAATGCTTGATTTGGTGTTGCATCTGGAAGATGGTGAGCAAATAGATATCAGTACGCTGAAGCTCAATGTAACCGAGTTTGCTGCTAAAATTACCAAAGAGGAAGACTACGAGAGCGTGCGTGATCAGCTCAAGGCGAAGTGTTTGGTTGTTCTTGAGGGTGTGCCCAGCCGATTACAGGATTCAACGAGCGCATCGCCGGGCGAGATAGGAGCACCCGCAGTCGCCACTCCAGTGCCACCTCCACCCGCCAAGGATAAGAAGAAGCACAAAGAAGAAGCAAAGGCCAAATCATGACGGCGCTCGCTATGACTAACAGGTCAAACTACCAGATCTCGAGCTCCCGGGAGGTAAACCCATGAAGCGACCGAACGAAATCGCTCGCGACGAACTATCGATGGCCACGCTGGCAGAGTTGACCAGTATCTTCGAAGGTATTGCCAGCATGCGCATTGCTCAGATCAAAAACCAGGTTTTGCAGTCTACGCAGTTCTTCAACTCATTATGGGGGATCTACTCACAGCTGCGGGTTGAGGATGATTTCAGTTTCGGCCGAGAGCAATCGCATGTCACGGTCGACAAGGAGCTGTGCATTATTATTACTGCCGAAGGCGGCTTCAGCGGTGACATTGATCAAAAACTGGTGGAACTTATGATGCAAACCTACGATCCGAGCAAGGATGATGTTATTGTCATTGGCCACCACGGTGCCTTACAACTCGCGCAGCGCGGTATCAGCTACAAAAAGTACTTCAAAATGCCGCAAAAAGACCAGAACATTAATGTCACTCCCATTATCAGAGAAATTCAGCAATACCGCTCCACCAAGCTGTTCTATCAAGAATATGTGTCGTTGATGGTTCAGGATGCCAAGCGAATCGAGCTCTCCAACGCTATCAAGCAGCGGGGTGGTGAGGGCGACGAGCGCGCCGAAGATGTTATCAGTGTCGCTACCTATATCTTCGAGCCCACGACCTATGCCGTGGCTGCTCACTTGGAGCGATCAATGATGCGCATCGCTGTTAGCCAGCTGATTCTCGAGTCAAAGCTGGCGCAGTATGCTTCGCGTTTCCGGGCCATGAGTGTTTCGCATGATCGGGCTGACGAATCCAGGAATGACATGCATCTGGAATATAACCGAGCTCGTCGTCGTATCAAGGACGAGCGACTTAAGGAAATCGTCAACGGCCTCAAGAAAAGCCAGATAGGAGCCCAGGCATGAGCGATTTACTGAACCAGTACCGTACGCCGCTGAGGGTTTCGGGAGGGCTTAGCTGATGTCGGGCACAATCACTGCGGTCAAAGAGCTGATCGTACGGGCTCAGTTCGACGACGATCCGCCCGACCTGAATGAGCTAATTGTCATTCAGAACGGTCATGGCACGCAGCTCCTGGTTGACCACATCGAATCCGGCGGCATGGCGTATTGCTTGAATGTGCGTAATGATCTCAGAATAAGCAAAGGCATGTCGGTGGAACGGACGCATAAGGGCATTGAAATCCCCATTGGTGATGCAACTATCGGGCGTGTTTTGAACGCGCTCGGCGATCCTCTCGACGGCTTGGAGCCAATTACCGGTGATAACACGCAGCGTCGAGATATCCTCAAGCTGCCCAGCCGCACATCAGACTTCTCAATGGCCGCGCCGGAAATCCTGGAAACGGGCGTCAAGGTAATCGATTTCTTCACCCCGTTTGTCAAAGGTCGCAAGATTGGTATTGTCGGTGGTGCCGGTGTCGGCAAGACGGTGCTTACCATGGAGCTGATCAACAATATCGCGCGCTCTGGAGCCGGGTTGTCGTTCTTCGCAGGGATTGGTGAGCGTATTCGTGAGGGTCACGAGCTGTTCATGACGCTCAAGGACAATGATTTGCTCAAAAACACCTGTATGTTCTTCGCCCAAATGAATGAAAACCCCGTGCAGCGATCGCTGATAGGCATCTCGGCAACAACTGGCGCTGAATACTTTCGGGACGAGCAGCACAAGGATATCCTGTTCTTCGCCGATAACATGTACCGTTATGTGCAGGCCCGTAACGAACTGACTACCATCTTAGATCAGGTGCCCAACGAAGGAGGCTATGAGCCAACCATCTTCTCGGACGTCAAAATCCTTCAGGACCGCCTGAGCTCCAACGAGAACGGCTCGATTACCTCAGTCCAGACCATTTACGTGCCGGCCGACGATATCAGCGACCCTGCCGTGCAGTTCATCCAGCACGAGATGGACTCAATTATTGTGCTATCCCGTAAAGTTGCGGAGCAGGGCTTACGACCAGCCGTTGATCTTAACCTGACCTCATCATCGCTGTTGACGCCGGAAATCGTCGGTGAACGCCACTATGTCCTGACCGTCCAAGTCCAGGCACTGCTCCAAAAATACGAATCCCTTAAGGGCATCATCGCCATCATCGGCGAGAACGAACTGAGCCCCGCTGATCGAGCAGACTATGCCAAGGCGAAGAAGCTTATTACCAACTTTGCCCAAAACATGAATGTCATGACCAAGCACAATGGCATCCCCGGCGACTTCTTTAGCCGCGAAGAAACACTCAGGAGTGTCGAGGAGATCATCGTATGAGTTCAACGGTCGATGATCAAAAAATCATTGGCCCGCAAGCCGTACCCGAGACTCGATCTGACCAAGAGGAGCAGTCGGCGGCCGAGGCCTTCGGCAAAGATAAGTCTGCAACCCGGCAAAAAATGAAGGTCAAGGTCCATTCGCCCTTCCGTGACTACTACGACGGTCAGGCCTTCAGTGTCAGCGCCGAGAACGAAACCGGCCCTTTTGATGTCCTGCCGCAACACCACAACTTCATCTCGCTACTCAGTCCCTGCGAGCTGATTATTCGTACCGTCGGCAAAGGCGAACAGCGCATTCACATCGGCGGCGGCATCATGCACGTCAAGGCCAACGAAGTTATTGTCTTCCTGGATATTTGAGACTACCTACGCGCCATGATTGCCCTAAAGGCTGGGTAACTCATAGGGTAAGCCTAAGGTCTTGGTGAGCGCACCAAAGTTCTGCTTGGCCAGGGCTAGAACGTGGTCTGGCACCCCAAGTGCTTCATGAAATCCAAAGTGTCGCGTCGGATCGGCGGTGATGTTTTCTTGCAGTACTCCGGTACGGCGGGCGAGTCTGGTAAATCGACTGCGGAAGTCGTCGTTGTCGTCGGATTCACTGGCATTGCGGATAAGATTGAGGATGCCCTCGAAGGCTTCAGGCTCAGGCGCCTCATGTACTAATTCCAGCCTAGGTCGAATGCTGTTCTCCCAGAGGACATGATTAGCGACAATACCTACCTTAAGGGGAGCCGCACCGTACACGGCGGACTTTCGCGTCAGGACAATTGCGGATGAGGCAAGCCGCCGTACCGTGGGCGGAGATACTCCCTTGGTCAACGAAGCATCGATCTGTGGTGTTGCAAAGACGGGATCAATATTAAAGTTGCCGTAAACTTGAAATTTTAATTGTGCTGAGAGTGCAGTGTCGGGTGAAAGTGACAGCTCATCCCCAATACCTTTCATTGCGTACCAGGCCGGGTTGGCGGCATTTCTTCTTCGGGGTATTAACGCTTTGAGGCGAACGTTGCCTTTGCGAGAGGTTTTTGTGCTCCAAGCCAGATTGTTGATAGCTCCGGCCGTTGCCAGTGTTGCCAGATGAGCATACACGGGGTCACCGCCAAGCTGGAGACGCATGTTTTGGTCTCTGTCTGCTGCCTCGCCTTGGGAGGTCAGGATTCGTTCAGTTTCCGTGTGCTTTGCCATAGATGTCTTCCCGGGTTTCCTTAAGTAAATTTATTATACTACCGTAATCAATATGTGACAAACTACGAGAACTTAGGCTCTAACAGCGCTATTTTGTTAAAATAGATCAGATATGGCAAAAAAAGTGTATGTCGGCATGTCCGGTGGCGTCGATTCATCAGTAACGGCCGCCTTGCTCAAGGAGCAGGGCTGTACAGTCACAGGTGTTTATATGAAGAACTGGAGTCAGGATATACCGGGCTTCGTTTGCCCCTGGAAAGAAGACTACCAGGACGCTAAGCGCGTCGCTGTGCAGCTCGGCATCGACTTCAAGCTATACGACTTCGAGACAGAATATCGACAAAAAGTCGTTGACTACATGGTGGCCGAATACCAAGCTGGCCGCACGCCTAATCCGGATATTATGTGCAATCAAGAGGTGAAATTCAAACTATTCTTAGAAACAGCCCTTGCAGATGGCGCTGACCTGATTGCCACCGGACACTACGCTCGCATCGCCGACGGCAAACTATTCACTGGTCTCGATAAAAACAAAGATCAGAGCTATTTCCTGTATCGTGTGACCGAGCAAGCACTGCATCAAAGTCTTATGCCAATCGGTGAACTGCAGAAGCCTGAAGTCCGTAAACTTGCCACTAAGCTGGGTCTGGTAACGGCGACAAAAAAAGACAGCCAGGGCATCTGTTTCGTCGGTAAAGTCGGCATCAAAGAATTCCTGCTCAACGAACTCGGGCCGCAACCGCCGGGCCCAATCATCGATCAGCACGATCACGAAATCGGCGAGCACGAAGGCGCGCTCTTCTACACCATCGGCCAGCGCCACGGCCTCAACGTCGGTGGCGGCCTGCCCTATTACGTTTCACGCAAAGACATGAAGACCAACACCATCTATGTGACGACCGATCTTGACGATGACAGCCTCTGGACGCAACAACTTACGCTAGAGGATATCCACTGGATCAACGGGCAACCAGATACCGACAAACTATACCAGGCGCGTCTCCGCTACCGCGGCCCCTTGGTTTCCTGCAAGCTACAAGGCAAAACATTACTGCTCGATGAACCCCAACGTGGCCTAGCCGCTGGCCAATCAGCTGTTCTCTATGACAACGAGCAGTGCCTGGGCGGCGGTATTCTGAGTAGCTAGCTGCAGGAGGTGTTGACGGAGTTGGACAAGGCTTTCAGCCCATCGTTGCTGCAACTGAAACGCGGATCTTGCGTCAATAGCTCCCAAGGCAGTTCAGTTATCTCGGTGAAAGGTGAGATAGATCGTCCGTCACGTTCTGCCCCTTCGGCCTCTATCCCCCAGTAGTAACGGCTGGCGGTATTCAGGAAATCAAGCTTTTTGGCGTACTCAGTCTTGGGTATGACCACTGCGGCGCAGCGTCCGGGACTGTCTTCGGGGAGCTGCGGGAAGTATTCGAAGCAAACAACATAACCAGACTCTTCCAGATGCTGTTTGAACGCCTCTACAGGTTGTAGGTCAGAAACATTTTCGGGCGAACTCATATGGAGTACACTCTAAAGTAGAAGTGAAACTTTTGTCAATCCAAAGAGCGTACATTACGCCTGCTCAAAATCAAACCAACAGCTCGATATTAGCTAGTGACAAAACGTCCGTAGCCTTAGCGAGGACTGGAAGCCGATAGCTCAGCTGCGCTCATCTCTTGAGCGGCAGATCGATTGCTCAAGGCGACTCGTAGCGTACTGGCACCGATGATTAGTTCGGCGGTGTGTCGCTCGGCTCGATTTTGAATTTCGACATTCGAATAACCGCGTTCGACCTGTTCAAAAGTTTTCAAGAACCGCTGTATTCCGTGTTCTTCGCGAGCCATATCAGCAGTAACTGCGTCGGCATGTGTCATAACGAAACGAGCAGCTCTATTGGTCAAACGGCGCTGTCGCGGACTAAGCTCTATAGTTTGGATGCTGGTTGGCTTAGGGTTAGTAGTCATTTGGGCAACAATACGCGTGCGCAATCTATCGTATTTGTTAGTTTCAGGCTCACCACCGAAGAAAGTACCGAGCCTACTCTTAAACAGCAGGCAGGTCGTCGCTGTATCGACCTGTGCACGCTGCAACTCATAACTGCGCCGAAACGGACTTTTCATAGTCAAATATTAACATAATATCTGATATTAGTCAATAACTGCTATACTTTAACAGATATGACAGCTCAAGAGATTCGCAAAGCATACTTAGATTTTTTCGCCGAACGTGGGCATCGGGTAATTCCACGCGCCCAGCTGGTGCCGTATAACGACCCGACGACCTTGTTTACTGGTTCCGGCATGCAACCGATGATTCCGTATTTGCTTGGCGAAAAACACCCGGACGGCAAGCGGCTTGCTAATAGTCAAGTATGTTTGCGGGCTCAGGATATTGAGGATATCGGCGACGATAAGCACACTACCTCATTTGAAATGTTAGGTAACTGGAGCCTGGGCGACTACTTCAAAACCGAGCAAATTCAATGGATAGCCGAGTTCCTCTTTGATGTGGTTGGTCTCGATCCGAAAAGAGTTTATATTTCTTGTTACATCGGTAACGAAGACTACAATATTCCGCGCGATACCGAGGCAATTGAGCTGTGGCAGGCAGAGTTCAAAAAGCGACAGGTCGAAGCAAAAGTAGTTGAGCTCGGCTCCGCTCAAAACGGCGATAAGCTGGGCATGCAAGGCGGACGAATCTTCTTGTACGATGGCAAAGAAAACTGGTGGAGCCGCAACGGCGACGAGGACGGCACGCTGATTAATGATCCCTGTGGCCCCGATTCGGAGATGTTCTATGACTTCGGCGAAGCATTTCATGACGAGCACAAATGGGGTAAGCCGCATCCGGCCAGTGATTCGCCACGCTTCTTCGAGATAGGTAACAATGTTTTTATGAGCTACAAGAAGGTAGCCGACGGTAAGTTTGAAGCCCTGGCGGTACCAAACATTGACCATGGTTCTGGCTTGGAGCGTATCGCTGCAGCCAGTATCGGCAGTCCGGATGTGTTCCGAATAAGTCTCCTCCAGCCGATTATTGAAAAGCTTGAGCAGCTCTCTGGCAAGAAGTACGAAAGTCACACCGAAAGCATGCGTGTCATTGCTGATCATTTGCGCGGCGCTACGTTTCTAGCGGTTGATGGCGTCGCACCGAGCAACAAAGAGCAAGGGTACGTTATGCGTCGACTGTTGCGCCGGGCTATTCGTTTCGCCTTTGAGCTGGGGATTGAGCAGAACTTCCTAGAAGAAGTCGTGCCGGTTATTGTTGATCTGTACGCTGATGATTTCCCAGAGGTCGTGAAAAGTCGTGAAAAGGTTATTGAGGTGCTAGCCAAGGAGGAGAAGGTCTTCCGGCAGACGCTGCGTAAAGGCCTCCGCGAATTCGAAAAGCTGCTTAACCCTGCAGTCACCCCGACTGAGGCGGAGGGATCCCGCGTCAAGCTTAAGATGACGAGTGGCGAAGTGCTATTTACACTGTATGACACCTATGGTTTCCCCGTCGAACTTAGCGCCGAAGAAGCCTTCAAGCAAGGCATCGAGTTGGATGATAACTGGCGCCAGCAATTCGAAGCAAAGATGGCCGAGCAGCGTCAACGTTCGCAAACCGCCAGCAAGGGCGTCTTCAAAGGCGGCCTCGGTGGTCAAACACTACAACACAAGAAGTACCACACTGCTACGCATCTGATGTATCAGGCGCTGCGCGATGTCTTGGGCGACCACGTCGTCCAGCGAGGTTCGAATATCACGGAGGAGCGCTTGCGTTTCGACTTCAGTCATCCGGAAAAGGTGACGCCCGAACAGGTCAAACAAGTTGAAAATATCGTTAATCAACAGATCGACAATGATCTCAAAGTGTCGTTTGAAGAGTATCCGACCAAGGTTGCAGTCGAGGAAAAGGGCGCGCTCGGCCAGTTCGGCGACCGCTACGGCGACACCGTCAAAGTCTACAAAATGATCAGGGGCGGTGCCGACAAGCCCTTCAGCTTCGAAATCTGCGGCGGGCCGCATGTTGATCACACCGGAGAGCTGGCGGAGGATGGCAAGCGCTTCAAGATCACCAAGGAAGAATCCAGCTCAGCTGGCATTCGGCGCATCAAAGCTGTTTTACAGTAACCAGATTATGAGCCACGACGCCCAAACTATCATCCAGCTACTCGGCGATGCTCCGATTGGTACGATTACTTCAGTTGAGCCGTCTGGCAGTGGTTATGCTTCAGCCGCTTACAAAGTAGTGAGCGATAAGGGGACCTTCATTGCGCTAACCCAGAAAAGCGGCAGTATTGCACCACCTAATTACGCATACCACTTCGCTATATTGCAGACCCTGGAGTCAATTAAGTATCCATTTGCGCCCAAAGCCATATACATTGATCCGCAAGAATCTCTTATTCTTATGAGCCAAGTAGGGGGTCAGCCGTTTATGTGGGTTAATGACGCACCTGAGGATCAACAGAAGCAGGCAGTCAAAACATTAGTTACGGCGTTGTTGGATTTACGAGATGCTTCTTTTTCGATGTGTGCTGAAGTCTATCATAAGTTAAGCGGTAAGGAGCTGGAGACCACCACCCTTCAAAAGAATGTTCAGCTGTATATGACCGATTGGCTTAAGTTGGCTCAAACCGGACAGCCTGACCCGGAACTGACTAGCTGGGTTAAACCGAAGGTTGCTGCCTGCGAAGCCTTTGCTGCGCAGCTAAAACCGGGTAAACAGGTAGTTCTGGGGCATGGTGATACCAGCGAAGGGAACATCTTGCTGACAGATGACTTGCGTTTGCATTTGATCGACTGGGACAGCAGCAGTTTTAATCAATTTCCAGATGGGTGGGACGATTTCGGTGTAGCATATCTGATGAACCACGTGCCGTTATTCCAGAAATTTCGCCCCTTAGTTACCGGCTTGGTTAGTGAACGCTGCGGGCTTGGTGTTGACGAGCTGGAAAACAGAATTTTTCGCCAGCAGGAAAATATTAAATTAGGTGACATTATGTGGGCCTATATGATGCACGCCCGGGCGCAGACCGGTGAAATTCAAGGCAAGCCGGACAAGTTCATGGCCATAGCACGCGCGCGGATTGACGATTACGAGAAGACGTTTGCCGCTAACAGCTTCTTGCTAGATTAGCCGCTGCCGTATCTTCGCTCCAAGGGGCTCAAGACTCGTTCGCGGGCGGCTCTTTTGATTCGCTCTGCTTCACGCTTGGCGGCGTCGTTGGCGGCGAAGCTTAGTGCTTGTCGGCCGATCAGTATTTTTCGGGCGTGCTGACCACCGGTCAACTGCTCGACTTGCGGTATTGCTATGGTTGTCTCGAGATCTGCTGGGGAGTGGTGCGTGAACCTGCCGCGTTTGAGGTCAGGTACGGCTCTCATAGCTCGGATGCGGGGCAGGCTGTAGCTCACTTTGCCGTCATTGACTTCGGGCTCTTCTAGCGTGAGGCCTGGCTTGGGGTGATTCATGGGGCTTGCCAGGTAGTAGTCGGCCATTGTCGGGATGGACAAGTTCTGGCGCTGACGACCCAGGTATAGGTTTGCTAAAGGTGTTGGTCTCCTGCTTTTTAGCTTCTGAGATACTGCAACAATTGCACTGCCAATCTGGGTGGCGCGCTCGAGAGGATTATTGGGCGGCCAGGCGAAATCCGAGAATGCAATATCTTCGTTGCTGCGCAACATCGAGGGGTTGTTGATGAGGTGTAGCACGCTGTCTTTGCGAGGTGCAATGGGCTGATCAATGACGCTCAGTAAGCCTAACCGGAAGGCTAGCGGAATAGCACGCTGCGCCTCAGCAACTTCACGCATTAATTGTTGAGCCGGAGCGGTCACCGCTAACTTGGCTTGTAGGTATGACATTTGAGCGTCTAAAACTTCTAAACTGCTCTGATCACTAACCCTGCGTGGCCGGGACTGGTAAGCGACGTCGTGAGCGTTGGTGGCATCTCGCCAAGCCTCATAGGAGGGGAGTCGGACTGCAGCTGCTTCTAGCTTCTCAGCATTCATGTTACTAGTATTATCTTGAGGTGCTGCATTTGCAAGCATAAACAAAATTCCCGGCACACATAGTCAAGTATCAGTCTTTTCTCAGGTGTCGTTGTGGTAAAATACTGGATATGCTTGAAAAATTTAAAAGCGTTGGCGGCAGCGTGGCGCAAAAGGCGCTCAGCGGAGCCAGTAAGGCTTCAAGTGCTGTTCGTACCAAGACGGGCAAACAAGGTGATCAATACCTCGTGGCCTTGGATATTGGTACCGAATTCGTCAAAGTGCTCATCGGCCGAGTAAACAACGAAGACGCCACCGTTGATATCATCGGTGTTGGCCGCGCGCACCAAGGGCTGACCGATATGCAGGCCGGTGCCATTTCGGATATCGCCGGGGTTGTCGAGAACTGTGACAAGGCGCTTAACCAGGCCGAAGAACAAGCTCAGGTTAGTGTTCGCACCGCTATCATTGGCATTGCTGGTGAACTCGTCAAAGGCACAACCACAACGGTTCGGGTAGCCCGCAAGCAGTCGACCAAGCCGCTGGACATCGCCGAAATGGAGAAGATTATCAATCTCGTTCAGGAGCGCGCTCAAACCAAGGCCAAGCAACAACTAGCCTGGGAGCTAGGCGGCAAAGAAGTCGAAGTTCGACTGGTCAACAGCGCCCTGGTGAGCATCGAAATTGACGGCTATCCGGTCACCAATCCAATCGGTTTCCAGGGCAAGGACGTCGTCGTCCAACTGTACACCGCCTTTGCGCCGATGATTCACATTGGTGCGCTGGAGAAGACTGCTCAGGAGCTTGATCTCGATCTGTTAGCCGTGGCGGCTGAGCCATTTGCCGTTGCTCGGGCAGTAATCGGTAACAATCCCAACCAGAACCTCAGTGCCATCTTGATGGACGTCGGCGGTGGTACTACCGATATTGCTGTTATTAATGAGGGTGGCGTGCAAGGTACCAAGATGTTTGGCATCGGCGGCCGAGCCTACACGCGGGCTATTGAACGCGACATGAGTGTGGACTTCGAGGAAGCTGAGGAGCTCAAAGTAGGCTTGAGCACCAATAAGGCACCAACCCAGAAGCGTCCGGCTATTGAGGCTGCGCTGGGCAAAACAGCTGATGTTTGGATCGGCGGTATCGAGCTGGCCTTGAGCGAGTTCACCAAGCTTGATCACTTACCGCACCGTATGTTCCTCTGTGGCGGTGGTTCATCACTTGATTTACTGATGCATCGACTTGAACAAACTGATTGGTACAAAGCCCTGCCGTTTACTCGTAAGCCAAGCGTTCACCACATTAAGCCGGGGCAGGTGGCCGGTATTACTGACCAAACCGGCGATGTTAATGACCACACCTTCATTACTGCCATGGGTCTACTGCGTGTCGGCATGGATACCATGCAGTTCAGCGAAAATTCCGGCTCGATCCGCGAGAAAATTGATAAAATGTTAAGCGTATGAAAATAACTTCCAACTTCCAACTTCTAATCTCTGGCAATCGCCTCGAGACAGTTCGATTTGAAAACCCAATGAAAATTATCGTTGCGGAGAGGCAGTAACATGGCTGACGCCAACAAAGACACCATTTACATCGACATCGATGACGAAATCACCGGCATCATCGACAAGTTGCACAGCAGCAAGGGCAAAATCGTTGCACTAGTGCTGCCCAAGCGCGCCGGCGTTTTCCAGAGTATCGTCAACATGAAGCTCCTGAAACGAGCCGCCGACGATGCCAAGAAACACCTCGTACTAATCACTACCGAAGCGGGTCTGCTGCCGCTGGCCGGAGTCGCTGGTATACACGTCGCCAAAACGCTCAATAGCAAACCCGAGATTCCCGTAGCTCCCCTAGCTGACGACGAGGAAGAGGCTGTCGAAGAAACGGCCGAAGAGCCAGAGATAACCGCTGAAAACGCTGGCGACCAACCTGTCGGCAAACTGGCTGGCCTAGGTGCTGCTGCCATGGCCGGAGACGGTGTCGAAACACTGGAGCTTGATGACGATGAATTACCCGAAGATGCTGCGGCTGGTGCCACTAAGCCGAAAAGCTTCAAGCCACCCGCCGCCAAGAAGGGCAAGAACAAGAAGTTACATGTACCAAACTTCAACCGTTTCCGCTTGCTACTGATCATCGGCGGCGTACTTCTCATCTTGCTAATCATCGGCGCTATATTCGCTTTCACCGTTTTGCCCAAAGCCACTATTAGCATCGCTACCGACGCCACAAATGTTAATACCAATCTTAATTTGAATTTTTCAACAACGGCTACCACGCTTGATCCGACAACCAACACTATCCCGGCAAAACTCGTCAGCCAACAGAAGACGTACACGCAGCAGGTTGCTACTACCGGTCAGAAGAATGAAGGCAATAAGGCGAGCGGTACGATTACTATGACTGCACAAGAGTGTGGAGTGGCTCAGCAAGCAAACGATGTACCGGCTGGCACAGGTGTTAGCGTAAACGGGCTAACGTACATAACTCAACAAGACACATCATTCTCACCCACTAAGATTAAAAACGGTTGTATCTCTTTCCAAGCTAGCGGCGATACACCAATAACGGCTCAAAGTGGCGGCGCAAATTACAATACTGGCGGCGGAAGTCCATTCACGATAGCGGGACGCTCCGATGTAAGTGCCACCGGTTCGGCAAACGGCGGCACCGACAACAATGTCCAGGTTGTTAATCAGAACGATATCAACAATGCTAGAGCCAAAATTTCGACCAATGATGCGACGCAGAAGCAAGCCTTGCAAAACGAATTGCAGCAAGATGGCTACTTCGCGATTAATGCTACCTACAGCGGCGGTACACCGATAATTACTCCAAGCGCCAATGTCGGCGACACCGCCAGCAGCGTGACCGTGACCGAAGCCGTCACTTACACCATGTTCGGCGTACACCAAAATGACCTCAAGACGTTAATAGACAACAATGTTAAAGGCCAGATCGACACCAACAAGCAGAGTATTCTGAGTGAGGGGCTGGATACTGCGGTCTTCGGGGTGAATAACAGCACCGCTACCGCTGCCCAATTGACCATGCAATCCACTGCTGTGGCTGGCCCGCAACTGGACACCAACAGCATCAAACAAACAGCTGCTGGCAAGAAGCCCGGCGAGATCAAAAGCCAGATTGGAGCCAACCCGGATGTCACCAATGTGACCGTCAAGCTGAGCCCGTTCTGGGTCTCCTCCGTCCCCAAGAAGCTCAGCCGTGTCACTGTCAACATTGCCAAGCCAACTGCTACCAAAGCGAGTCACGCCAATGCCAGCAACCCCTAGCTCAGTGCTGGCGCTGGATGTGGGGGCAAAACGAGTCGGAGTGGCCGTGGCTTCGCGGGTTGCGCGCCTGCCGCAGCCGTTGATCACGCTTGAGCGAAACGACAGCTTTTTTGCAGACCTGAAGCGCATTGTCGAGACTGAAACGGCAGACACCCTGGTCGTAGGGTTGCCCCGTGGTCTGGAGGGTCAATCTACCACCCAAACAGCCGCTACGGAGGCCTTCATCGAGCAGCTCCGCCAGCATTTTTCTATCCCCATTCATCTGCAAGATGAAGCACTCACTTCCAAGCAAGCCGAAGCCGAACTGCAAACCCGGGGCAAGCCCTACAAAAGGGGCGACATTGATGCGCTGGCGGCTACCTATATTCTCCAGGATTTTCTGACCGACAATCTGCCATCAGGAGCATCGGCATCATGATGCGGCGAAACGGTCGTCGCCATCGCGTGCCTCACCGTATCTGGCTGCTCATTATTGTTTTGATTGTGCTTTTGGCCGGGGGCGCAATGGCTACGCGCCACATCTATTATCTCGACTTGCGACCAGTTAATAACAGCCAGCAAACCCAAATCTTCACCGTCAAGAGCGGTAGCTCGATCAAGCAAATTGCCGCCAATCTCCAAAAAGCCCATCTAATACGAAGCGCCTGGGCCTTCGAGCTCTATGTGCACAGCAAGGAGCTAACTGGTCAGCTGCAGGCTGGAACCTATGCTTTTTCACCAAGTCAGAATGCGGCTGATATTGTCGCCAAGCTGACGAATGGCAAGGTCACTACCAAGCTGGTAGTTATACTACCTGGTCGCCGGATTGATCAGGTGCGGGCTGATCTCATCAATGACGGTTTTTCGCCAACTGCTGTTGATCAGGCGCTGGTTCCTGATCAGTACGCCGATTTGCCAGTGCTGGCGTTTAAGCCAACGGCGGTAACTACGCTAGAGGGGCTGCTGTGGCCCGATTCGTTTGAAAAAGATCCGACTACCGACCCCGCGGTTATAATCCGCGAGTCACTGGTTGAAACGGGGCAGCATTTGACCCCTGATGTGCAAGCTGCTTTTGCGCGTGAAGGGCTAACAACGTACCAGGGTCTAATACTGACCTCAATAATCGAGCAAGAAGTCAGTAAGCGCAGTGACCAGACTCAGGTCGCGCAAGTTTTTCTGTCGCGCCTGAAGTCTGGAGCAAGCCTCGGCTCCGATGTTACGGCCAATTATGGGGCTATCGAGGCTGGACACGCTCCCAATTTGAGCTATGATTCACCATACAACACCCTGATACACGGCGGTTTGCCGCCAACGCCAATTAGCACAGTGAGCGCCAATGCTTTGGCTGCTGCAACACATCCTGCTGCTACCAATTGGCTGTACTTCGTGGCGGGTGATAACGGTACCACCTACTTCTCGACCAACTTACAAGACCATCAAGCGCAGACGCAGCAGTATTGTCATAAGCTTTGCGGTCAGTAATCTCTCTGGCCTGAACACACCATTGTTCAGGGAGAGCATAAACGTGAAGGCCTTGCTTTGACAGAGGGCTTTGTTATAATGGTTTGGTAACATTTTGCAGGCGTTTTTATCTGTTGAACTGCTGTAAATGTTGCCTCTGAAGCCAGATAATTTTATGCCGGTGGAGTATTCCAGCGGCTGCTACTATAAACGTCTGGTCAAGAGTATTGGCGTCTAGTATGCCAGGAGCTTGTATTAGTAGTACAAACCCAATTTCATCAGCAACTGACCGTCCTGCGGTACCGCGTTCTGTGCGGTACGCTAGGCTCTACTCTCAACTTCGATCTAAGCTGCAACGTCGCTTCGGCAAGCGTCGCGTCGTGCGTCTTAGTCTACTGGCTTCAAATGCCGTCATTCTGGCTGTTATCCTCGGTTTCGTGCTGCATAATCCGCATCCGGCCACTTCGGCACCGATAGTAAATAACGCTGCCGACAATGTCGATGCGGCTAACCCCCTCGACCAATTATCATCTGCCGATATTGCACTGACCGTGGCTCGCATGAGCAGTTTGCCGGAATCCACCGCCATCACCAACCAAGCCCAGTCCCAAGCCGCCGAAATAGCCGTCGCAGCCTCCAACGATAACGTTGTCAGCAAGCCACAAGTAGTCGCCACAACGCTGAAATCCCGAGCTGATATCCAATCATATGTCGTCCAGTCCGGCGATACGTTGGCCAGCCTAGCAGTCAAGTTCGGCGTAACCTCAGATAGTATTAGTTGGTCGAATGGATTGACCACGGCCGCTGCGGTTATCCCCGGCAAGCAGCTAACCATCCCCCCCGTAAATGGCGTGGTCTATACCGTAAAACCAGGAGATACGCCGCCCAGTCTAGCAGCACAGTATCGAGCTAATGCTGATCAAATCATCGCTTACAACGACGCCGAAATCACCGGACTGACCCCTGGTGAGCAGATTATTATCCCGAACGCCACCCAAGTATCTTCGGCAACTGCGGCTTCGATCAGCTCAGCTGGTGGCGGTTTCCCTTGGGGAAGTGGCCCCATCTACGGCTCAAATGGTTATGATTACGGCTTCTGCACTTGGTACGTTGCTAGTCAGATAAATGTTCCGGCTAACTGGGGCAATGCCAGCACCTGGGCCTTCTACGCGGCGCTCAGCGGCTGGAATGTTAGCAGCAAGCCAGTCGTCGGCGCCATTGCTCAAACGGCTCTAGCGGCCGGCGGTGAAGGGCATGTGGCTATTGTTACTGCCGTCAACCCGGATGGGACTGTTCAAGTTCGTGACATGAATGGTATTGCCGGCTGGGGCCGGGTTGGGTACGGAACGAGATCCGCAGGTGCTTTCCAGCATTATATTACCCCCTAACTGATTACCCCCGACGGGTTATAAATAAGCCTACAACAGAGTGTTCTGTGTAGTCCAATCAGCGCTTGACTCTAGACCGTAGCCTCCAAAACCGCTACTCTATAAGATAAGCAATGAGTTTTGTAGACAAAGTAACGATAACAGTAGCCGCCGGCAAAGGGGGTGATGGCAAGCTGAGCTTCCGGCACGAGAAGTTCATCGACAAAGGCGGCCCCGACGGCGGTGACGGCGGTGACGGTGGTGACGTCGTATTGCTGGCCAGCCGTAACCAAAACACCTTAGCCGCCTTTCGCTACCAGAAGGAGCTGCGAGCCCAAGCAGGCCAGCCCGGCGGCAATACTCGTAAACATGGCCGCAGTGCCCCAGATTTGCTGGTGGCTGTACCGGTCGGCACTGTAGCGACTGACACGGACGGTGTGTTGGTGGCAGATTTGGTGGAGGACGGGCAGCGGGCGATTGTGGTACACGGCGGGCGGGGCGGGTTCGGCAACGCGCACTTCGTGTCGTCGCGGCGCCAGACACCGAAATTTGCCGAAAAGGGCGAGCCGGGCGAAGAATCTACGCTCCACCTGGAACTAAAAATGATTGCCGACGTTGGCTTAGTCGGTCTGCCCAACGCCGGTAAATCCACATTACTTAGCAAGTTAAGTAATGCCCGCCCGGAGATAGCTGACTACCCGTTCACAACATTGACCCCGAATTTAGGCGTGGTTGATATCGACAAAGATACCAGTGTGCTCTTCGCCGACATACCAGGGCTTATTGCGGGCGCGGCAGCTGGTAAAGGTTTGGGTCATGACTTCCTGCGTCACATTGAACGGACAGCAGTCATCTTGCACCTCATAGACGCCTACACCGAAGATGTGGCCGCGGTCTACCAGACGGTCAAGGCCGAGCTAGAAGCCTACCAGCCAGAGCTGATTAAGCGTCCGGAAATTATCGCCCTCACCAAGGTCGAAGGCCTCGATAACGAGATCATCGATGACTTGATGATGCAGCTGCAGCGCGTGACTTCGCCGGATACACCGATCTTCGCCATATCGGCGCAATCGGGCGAAGGCCTCAAGCAGCTGCTGTTTACAATCAAGGATGTGGTGCATACCGTACGCTCGCAACCAGCAGACGAGATCGAAGAGCCGGCAATTCCGGTACTGACGTTAACCGATACCTCGAACGAGTGGCATGTCAAAAAAGACGGCGATACCTTTGTCATCACCGGTCACAAAATCGAGCAATTCGCCAGCCGCACAAACTTTACCAATGAAGAGGGCGTTCAGCGCCTCAGACACATTATGAAAAAAATGGGTATTCTGCACGAGCTCGCGCGCCAGGGCATCAAGCCAAATCAACTTATCCGAGTTGGCCGCAGCGACGAATTCCCGTACTGAGGCTGGCCTGAGGCTGGCGATGCTTCCGGTTGCGGTTTTAGACGCACAGCAGTAGAATCAGATCATAGTAAGGGTAAAGGAGCGACCAGTGTTTGAAGCCCGACGTCAGAAGATGACTGAGCGGATAGCTGCTATAAGGCGCGAGCACGATCCGAACACCCCGCTCTACCAGAAACATGTTCACTTTCGAATGCCGTCACCGGAGCTATCATGGCCATTTCCGCTGGAGCCAGATCCCGAACAAGTTGAGCGTGAAATTGACGCCGCGCTCATGGCTGGCCGACAAGCAGTCGGTGAAGCGACAAACACGCCGAGTTAGTTAAAAGTTAATTCCCGAATGGTACACTGGTAGCTATCATATGGGTGCCAGTTTTTTCTTCTACGATCTGGAAACAAGTGGGTTCAGTCCGCGGACAGCCCGGGTAGTACAGTTTGCCGGTCAGCGGACGGATATGGCGCTCAAGCCGATTGGCGAACCAGTCAATGTGCTTATCAAGCTGACGCCGGACGTCTTGCCAGAACCGGACGCCGTGCTCATTACCGGTATCACGCCGCAACAGACACTGGCGGATGGGCTGACCGAAGCTGAATTCTTGCAGCTGTTTTATGACGAGGTTGTGCAGGCCGATACCATCTTCATAGGCTTCAACAGCATTCGGTTTGATGATGAGTTTATGCGGTTTCTTAATTATCGAAACTTCTATGATGCCTATGAGTGGCAGTGGCAGAATGGGTGCTCTCGCTGGGATTTGCTTGATGTGGTGCGCATGACTCGGGCATTGCGGCCAGAGGGGATTACTTGGCCGTTTGCAACAGATGGCAGGCCGACGAATCGGCTGGAGTTTTTGACGAAAGTTAACAAGTTAAGTCATGACAATGCCCATGATGCGCTGAACGACGTTTACGCTACTATTGCGGTTGCTCAACTGATACGTGATAAGCAAAAAGACCTCTTCGAGTACCTGCTCACCATGCGCGATAAGAAGAAAGTCGCCGAACTGGTCTTGCGCGGCCAGCCATTTGTTTATACATCAGGGCGATATAGTAGTGAGTATCTGCATACCACGGCGACGGTTTTGCTGGGCAAGCATCCGGCTCAGGATGCGGCGCTGGTGTATGATCTGCGGGTTGATCCGACGCCTTTTTTGGCAATGAGTGTTGATGAAATTGTGGAAGCTTGGAAATTCACCAAAGACCCTGACGCCCTGCGCCTCCCGGTCAAAACATTGAAATATAACCGCTGCCCGGCCATAGCACCGCTGGGTGTTGTCAAAGATCAGGCCGTCCAAGAGCGACTACAACTATCCCTGGCTACGGTAGCTAAGCACCTCAAGCTGCTGAAGCAGCACCAACCAGACTTCACCCAAAAGGTGTCAGAGGCCATCACGCGCTTGGACAAGGTTCGCGAGCAGTCTCAGGTTGCCTTAGTCGATGATGATTTGACGGCTGATGAACGGCTCTACGAGGGTTTCATAAACGGCGGGGACAAATCGACAATGCGGGCGGTGCGGGCGGCTGAGCCAACTGAGCTTGGGCAGTTTGGGGGGAATCTTCAGGACGGCCGATTGCGGAGCCTGTTACCGCTGTATAAGGCGCGTAATTATCCCAAAGCACTGACCGCCGACGAAAGAACATCCTGGGATGCCTTTGTTGAGAAGAAATTACTGAGCGGGGGCCAAGAAGGCCGTTTGGCGAAGTACTTTGCCCGGATTCAGGAATTAACGGCTGGCAAGCCAACACCTCAGCAGCAATATCTCTTAGAAGAGTTGCAGCTCTACGGCGAGTCGATTATGCCGGCAGACGCAAGTTAATTTTCGGCGTGCGCTTAGCTAGGCGCGATAGCTCCAGCAAACTCCGTTAAAGTGTTGCAGCAGAGTTTTGTTGTCAAAGCTGGGCCCGGACTGCTGTGTGCTAGCCGATGCGTCGGTGCAGCTGGTTGGCGTGGACGGGCTGTCGGACGGGCTGCATGTTTGCTATCCAGCCGGCGTTTACCTGCCACAATGCTCGCATCATAAGGGCTATCGCCAGCGCTGACGAGGCAGCAACTAACCAAGCTTGAAATGAGATTTGAATATTAGTGCCTGGGATGATCCCCAGAACCAAGAAAGTGTACATACGGCGCCCCTATACTGATACCTGTGTGATTTAATTTGCATTATACACTTAATTGCTTGACTGTCAATAATATTCTATTCGAGCTTATGCTTGTTGTGGTTTCTGTGACGTTTATTGCAGGCAATTTTACAGAGAGGGAAGAATCAGCAACCGAAGTTAATAATTGTCGGTAATACTACGCCTGGGAGGCGGAACAAGACATTTTTGTTGATATACTAACAAGTAAGTTGCATCATAATTTTATGAGGAGTAGTTCAAACCAGCAATGAGGCGATCCACGCATTTGGCCAGAAATCATCTGTCACCTACCTTCAAGTCCAAGCAAGCCCGGCCATTTCTGCCGACGGTCTCGGTTGAACGACCGGTGATATGGGAGGATGAGGCAGCCAAAGAAGGCTATCTAAAAAGCGTCGGCAGGGCGCTGCGCAAAACCTTGAGTGTCAATCAACGGCCAAGCCAGCATCTCGTCGAACCGGAGCATATGCGGGTCGTACAGGTTCGAGAAGATGTGTTGAGTGATGCAGGCTGGGAGTTGTTACGATTTGACCAGCGGCAAGAGGCGATGGAGCGAATAGCGGGATTCTTGCAGGATCGATTGCATCAATTACTCAAGGGTACACCTGACAGGGTGTCAATGGCGCTCGGCAGCCTTGCATATTTTCGTGAGCAAACTGGTTACCTGAAGCCGGGTGCCGAAAGAGAGGCTATTGGTCTTCACCCGGTTGGCTGGAAAGGCTATCGAAAGAACTAC